>JADYYK010000095.1 GCA_020853705.1 Deltaproteobacteria bacterium | reverse complement strand
CTGACAAGGTGAAGCAGGACTTCGTCGACGAGCCCAAGAAGGAGATGAAGGCGCGGGCCGACGGACTGGTCGCCGCCAACCAGGCCATGATGGACCTCATGAAGCCGGGGTCGGGGGCGACGCCTGCGCAGATCGCGGCCGCCAGCAAGGCGGTGGCCGACGCCAACCAGTCGCTGATCGAGCAGGCTGACAACATGAATCGCATGAAGCAGCAGTGGGACATCATGCGCAACGACGTCTTCCATACCGACAAGGCGGCCACCGACGCCAAGGATCAGCTGGACAACGCGTCCCAGGGCAGCGGCGACGAGACCCTGAGAACACAGCTCCTCGAGGAGTTCGAGCTGGCCTCCGAGGACTGCGCGACGCCCGAGCAAGTTGCCAAGCTGCAAAGAGAATATGAGGCTCAGCTAGCCGCGCTGTGATGACGCGTCGCCGACGGCTGGGCATGGTGGTTCTGATGGTCGCAGGCTGTGGCAGCAAGCGCTCGCCACCTGCCGGCGAGGGGCCCGGGACGCCGCTGGCGACGCCGCCAGGAGCGGCTTCACCCTCGCCCAGTTCGAGAGAGGCCCCGCCACGGGAGGGATCAGACATGGCTGGTGGAGATGAGTTTCCCGAGCTGGCGCCAGAACGGCGCGGTTCGAGGGTGGCGCTCAGTGGGGGCCGTGTTGGCTATCTGGCGCCTGACGGGCTGCTGGTCTGGTCGATCTCCGACCGGAAGCAGGTCGCCAAGGTTGCGCTGGACGAGCCCCGCGCGCTGGGCGTGATGAAGGACGGCGCGCTGCTCGCGGTTGATGGCCCAGGCCGCAAGGTGTGCCGCCTGGCCCCGGGTTCCAGCGCAGCGGAGTGCTGGCCGGCGGTGATTCCGGTGCCGCGCCCGGGCATGGCGCGCGTGTTCGGAGACTCCAAGGCAGCCGACCGCTTCTGGGTCGTCGGTGCTCGCGCGTTGCTTGGTTGGGAGACCCGACTGGTCGCGGGGAATCTGGGCAGCGCGGGCAGACACGAACTCTCGGGTGTGTCTGCGCCTGGCGCGCAGCCAGTGGTTGCCGCGCTGCCGTCGGGCGAGTTCGTGGCCCTGCAGTCGACCAAGCTCGGCGTGGTTGCGGCCGATGGAACCCTGCGCGAGCTCGACTGGCCAGGCGGACCTCGCAACCTGGCCGCGGGCCCCCCAGGCCAGGTCTGGGTGCACATGGGCGACAGCAGCCTGATCCGGGTCGAACTCACCGATCCTCCCAGACGCGCCGTGGTGGCCGAACGCGACGGCAAGGACAAGGTGATCTACGCCTTGTCCGGAAGCGCGAGCCACGCCGCTGCGCTGGTCGCCGAGCAGTCAGCTCCGCGCAACGGCAAGCCCGGCTGGAGCGTGGTGACCTGGCACAATGACGGCAAGGTGGCCCAGCGAATCGTGCTGCCCTGGCAACCCCAGGTCACCGAGGTCACCGACGAGAGCGAACCGAGCATCGCGCTGTCGGCCAAGCCAGCGCTCGTGGCGGTGGCCGATCATGCTCATGTCGTGGTCTGGGACATCGACACTGGCAAGGTCGTCTTCGAGCACACGATGCCGTGAGGGCACCGAGTCTCCGGTGGTCGGGGTGGGTCGGCCTCCCATGTTGCTGCTGCCGTTGGAGAAGCCGGCCGCGCTACAGCCACTCGCGGGGCTTGCGCAGGACCTCGAGCAGCGCCGCCTCGGCGGGGCCGGGCACGGCGGCGTCGTACTCCCAGCGCACCAGCGGGGGCAGCGACATCAAGATCGACTCGGTGCGGCCCTTGGTGCGCAGGCCGAACAGGGTGCCGCGGTCGTGGATCAGGTTGAACTCGACGTAGCGGCCGCGGCGCAGGAGCTGCCACTGCCGTTCGGCGTCGGTCCAGGGCTCGGCCTGGTGGCGCTCGACGATGGGGACGTAGGCGGGCAGGAAGGCCTCCCCGCAGCTGCGCGCGAACTCCAGGTGGCGCGCCTGCGCCTCGGGCGCCTCGCCCTTGCCGAGGTCGTCGTAGAAGATGCCCCCGATCCCGCGCGCCTCGCCGCGGTGGGGCAGGAAGAAGTACTCGTCACACCAGCGCTTGAAGCGGGGGTAGTACGTGGGGTCGTGCGGCTCGCAGGCGGCGCGCCAGACGCTGTGAAAGTGCCGGGCGTCGGCCTCGTCGAGGTAGTACGGCGTCAGGTCGGCGCCGCCGCCGAACCAGCGCGCGCTGCCCCGGCCGAGGTAGCGGAAGTTGGCGTGCACCGTGGGCACGCGCGGCGAGCGCGGGTGCAGCACCAGCGAGACCCCGGTGGCGTAGAAGGTCGGGCCGTCGCCCGCCATCACCCGCTCCAGCTCGCCCTCGACCGGGCCGAACACCTCGGAGAAGCCGACCCCGGCCTTCTCGAACACGCGGCCCTCGGTCATCACCCGTGAGCGACCGCCACCGCCGCCCTCGCGCTGCCAGCCGTCCTCGCGGAAGCGGCCCACACCGTCGAGGCGCTCCAGCCCCGCGCAGATGCGGTCCTGCAGCCCCTGGTACAGGTCGCGCGCGGCCAGCGCCAGCGGGTCGTCACCATGGCCATTGCCCGAACTCATCGGGGCGATGATACCCTGGAGGCGAGTGCGTACGTTCATCCGCTTCATACGCGCGCTGTTCCTGTTCTCGCGCATCTTCGCCAGCTATCTCCTGATGCTGGGGCTTTCGCGCGTGTTCGGCCGCAAGCGCATGCGCGAGCGCTGGCGCCGCGTGCACCGGCGCAACGCCCGCCGCATGTACAAGGGCTTCGTGCGCCTGCGCGGCGTCTACATCAAGCTCGGCCAGGTGCTGTCGATCATGGGCAGCTTCCTGCCGCGCGCCTACGCCGAGGAGCTCGAGGGGCTGCAGGATCAGGTGCCGCCGCACCCGTTCGACGAGGTCGAGCGCACCTTCGTCAAGCACCTGGGCAAGCGCCCGCGCGAGGTCTTCGCCGAGTTCAATGACAAGCCGCTGGCGGCGGCCTCGCTGGGCCAGGTCCACGAGGCGCGCATGCACGACGGCACCCGCGTCGCGGTCAAGGTGCTGTACCCCAACGTGCGCAAGATCATCGCGGTCGACCTGCGCGTGCTGCGCATGGCCATGAAGGTCTACAAGTGGTTCGTGCCCATGCGCGCGCTGGAGCGCGTGGTCGACCAGCTCAACGATCTGCTGCAGCGCGAGACCAACTACATCCACGAGGCCGCCTGCATGACCCGCGCGGCGAAGAACTTCGAGGGCGATCCCGACGTCCTGTTCCCGCGCCCGTTCCCCGAGCTGACCCGCGAGGGCGTGCTGACCATGACCTTCATGGACGGCATCAAGATCTCCAAGCGCGAGGCGCTGCTGGCCGCGGGCGCCGATCCCGACAAGGTGGCGCGCAAGCTGGTCGAGGTCTTCTACAAGCAGCTCTTCGTCGATCTGTTCTTCCACGCCGATCCGCACCCGGGGAACTTCCTGGTGCAGCCGCCGCCGGCGGGGTCGGACCCGGGGGCGCAGCCGCGCATCGTGATGCTGGATTTCGGCGCCATCAGCGAGGTCCGGCTCAACCTGGTCGACGGCATGCTCGACATCCTGCGCGGCACCTTCGCCAAGGACGACAGCCTGGTCATCAAGGGCATCGGCACCATGGGCTTCATCGCCATCGACGGTGATCGCGCGCTGCTCGAGCGCACCATCAAGGAGTACTTCCAGAAGCTGCTCGGCCTCGACATCAAGGACTTCTCGCGCTTCAAGCCCGAGGACGTCGAGCGCTTCGCCAAGCCCAACATGGCGCGCGAGCAGCTGCGCGAGCTGATGAAGTCGGTCGAGTACCCCGAGGGCTGGTTCTTCGTCGAGCGCGCCGTGGTCATCCTGTTCGGGCTGTCGGCGCAGCTGGCGCCGACGCTGAACACCATCCAGGTCGGCTTCCCCTACGTGATGCAGCTGATGGCGTCGCGCATGGCGGCCGCCGCCGCGGCGCCGCCCGCGCCAGGGCCCGCCAGCCCTGCAGCCACCTCCGCGGCCACCCCGGCAGCCGAACCCGAGGCGGTCACCACACGGACTGCGGGCTGACGCCGCGCTCGGCCAGGCGCGCCAGCGTCATCAGGTCGGGGGCTGGCAGCACGGCGCTCGAGACCGTGATCAGGCAGTCGCTGTCGGCGTCCAGGAACACGACCTGGCCCGGGCTGACCAGGGCCTCGCTGCCCAGCTCCGCCAGCGCGGTGTAGTCGCCCTCCTCGCGCAGCGCCGCCAGCGCGCCGGCGCCCAGGCCACCGCGCACGCTGCAGTCGATCATCACCGTCACCGGGGGGCTGACGTTGGCGATGTCGAGCTCGCAGGTGGGCGGCCACAGCGGCGGGTCGTGCGCGGGCAGGACCCGCACGGTGCGCCCCAGCGCGGCGGTCAGGGCGTCGCTGCCCAGGCCGACCCGGGTGCACCCGACCGGGGCCGGGCCGGCCACCGGGGTGATGACGCCGCCGCCGACCCCGGCGCCGGCGTCGGCCAGGCTGGCGTCACGGCCAGGCGAGGCAGCGCGCTTGCTGCGCTTGCTGCCGCACCCGACCGTGGCGAGGATGCCGAGGGAGAGTATGAAGGAGAGCGGCCCCCGCACGGGGCCGAGGCTACAGCGTCTTCAGGTAGGCGACCAGCGCCTTGCGCTGCTCGGGGCTGAGGTGGCTGGTGTCGCCCATGTGGCGACCGGCGGTGTTGGCGCCCGCGACCAGGTCCTCGAGGGTGGCGGCCGAGCCGTCGTGGTAGTAGGGGCCGCCGGCGCCGACGCCCTGCAGCGACGGGGTGTCGAAGACCGCCTTGGTGCCGTTGAGACCGACGTCGCTCTTGTTGGCGGTGCCGACGTCGTGCAGCTTGCCGTCGCGGTAGCCCATGCCGGGCATGTGGCATCCCGCGCAGCCGGCCTCGGCGCTCATGAAGATGCGCTGGCCCTCGTCGATGAGGTCGGCGGGCAGGTCACCCGCGTCGGTGGCCGGGACCGGCATCGCCAGGAGGTAGGCCTCGAGCGCCTCGGCCTCCTTCTTCTGCAGGCCCTTGCCGCCCAGGCGGGTGATGGTGGCCTTCATCGAGGTCTGCAGGTCGGCGCGCTCGCCGCGCCAGTGGTACGGCGCGGTGCCCGCCAGGCGACCGGCCAGGATGGCGGTGCGGCGGTTGCCGACGTCGGTGGTCCACACATTGTTGTCACGCAGACCATCGGGGTGGCAGGTCGCGCAGGCCAGGCCGCCCGACGACAGGCGCTTGTTCTCGCCGTCGTGGAACAGGCGACGACCCAGCTGCAGCTTCTCGTCCAGGGTCTCCTCGCCGAGGCGCTTGGTGGCGCGGGCGCGGCGCGCGATCATGCCGTGCGACTTGTCGAGGTCGTACTTCGACACCGTGCGCGAGAAGGAGGCCACCACGTAGGCCGACTGGCCGTCGGGCGAGACCGCCATGCCACGCGCGCCGTCCGGCGCCGCCAGCATGTGCGCGGCGGTGAAGCCGCTGCCGTTCATGGTGAAGACCATGACGCGGTGGGTGCCGTCGTCGCCCAGCAGCAGCAGCTGGCCGCCCTTGTCGAGCTGCGCGATCGAGGCCGCGCGCACCAGCGCCGAGCCGTTCATCTGGAACGCCGGCAGGACCTGGGTCGAGGCGTTCTCGGGCGTGGTCGCCGGCTTGCCCGCGACCTGCTTGATGGCCAGCTGGTCGAGGTCGATGCCCGAGGCCACGACCTGCATCGGCTGCGAGAACGCGGGGTCGCCGCCGCCGTAGGTGCCGAACACGCGCTGCTCGCTGGGGCGGGTCTCGCCGGTGTCCATCGACAGGTGCGGGATGATGGCGCGGTTGGTGGTGCGGTCGAGCACGATGGCGAAGCCGCCGCCCTGCTTGCGACCACCGACGCCGGTCAGGGCGACCTGGCGCACCGAGCCGGCGATGTTGCGCTCGCCGCGGTTGGCCTCGCGGGCCTCGGCCAGGTCGACCACGCTGACGTTGCCGCCGGCGGCGTGGGCCACGGTGGCGATCTTGCCGTCGGTCGCGACCGCGCGCGCCATCGGGGGCAGCGGCACGCGATACTGCTCGCGCAGGGTCTCGGTGTCGAAGGCGACCATGCGGTTCGAGCCACCCGCGACGACCAGCGCCGACAGGTGGTCAGGGCTGAGCGCGATGCCGTAGGGATCGGCGCCCACGCTCAGCTTGCTGACCTGGCCGTTCTCGACGATGGCGACCGCGGCCTCGTCACGCAAGGTGATGAAGGCGCGACCGGAGTGATCGACGACCATCAGCGCGGGGCGCTTGCCGACCTGGACGGTCGACAGGATGTCCAGGCTCACCGGATCCAGGGTGACCAGGGCGCCGCCCTCGACGTCCAGGGCCAGGACCTGCTTGCGGTCGGCGTCGTAGTACACCGCGGTGCCAGTGCGGGCGCCGAAGTCCACGGTCTTGCGGGGGGGCTGTCCAGTCAGGTCGGGGCGACCGGAGGGGATCATGCCGCCAGTGAAGGCGGGATCGGGTGACGGGCTGGCCTCGGGGGTGTTGCTGGCCACTGGAGAGGGGGCCGGTGCATTGACCGATTTGCTGCTCGACTTGCTGCGCAGCCCCAGGGCGACAGCGCCCATACCCAGCGCAACCACTGAGGAAGCGGCGATGACAGCCTTCAGCACCGCTCCACTGGTTTTCTTCGTCGTCTCGCTCATCTACCCCACTCCGCTCGGTTGCGTAACGTGATGATACCCGGCGTGATAACGAATCTTGATACGCGTCAAGTCCGTCATTGATCTGGTTACTCCAGGGCGCCGGTATGTGACTGTAAAATCAAGCAATCACAGCTGAATCACTGTGAGGGCGGGGTGACAGGACTGGGGTCCTCCGTCGGGACCCTTACGATCATCGCTTGAGAAAACTCGTGAAGTTGTGCGATGGTGCCCACCATGGCGAAGGCCCGGAAGGGGTCCCCCGCCGGCGTCGGCCGGGCGGGAGGTGGTCGCGGGCTGCTTGGTGGCGTGGGCGGCGTGCCGGCGAGTGGACGCACCGCGGGGTTCGTGGGGCGGACGGCCGAGCGGCTGCGACTGAGTGAAATTCTGCGCACCGGTCCGCTGGCCCTGTTGCTGGGCCCGGCAGGTGTCGGCAAGACCGCGCTGGCGGCGCAGGCGCTCGAGGAGCGCGGCGTGACCGGGGTTCGTGTGGTCGCCTGTGGCGATGGCGAGAGCGCGTCGCTGCTGCTGTCGCGCCTGGCGGTCGGCCATGAGCGCGACCTGCTCGACTTCGAGCGCGCGGTGGCGGCGCTGGAGGAGCGCGCCGCCGCGGTGGTGGTCGAGGACGCGCACCGGCTGCGCGATCCCGAGCGGCTGGGGCCGTTCTTCGCGCTGCTGGCCCAGCGGGGTCGGGCCTGCCGCGTGGTGGTGACGGCGGATCGCGCGCTGGTGCCGGCGGACGCCGCGCGGCTGGAGCGCGTCAGCGTGACGCTGCGTCCGCTGCAGCGCGAGGACGCCAAGGCGCTGTGGGGCACCCTGGTGGCCCAGCTGGGGTCGCCGACGGTCAGCTTCGAGACCGCGTTCAAGGCGGCCAAGGGTAATCCGCTGCGGCTGCGCCAGATCTTCGTGGCGCGTCTGGGCAGCGCTGGCAAGAAGTCGGCGCCGCGGCTGCTCGATGGCCTCGGCCGCGACGAGCTGGCGCTGCTGCAGATGATGGCGCTGATCGGGCGCGCCGCGCCCGAGGAGCTGCTGGCGCAGGTGGTGCCACCGCCGCGGCTGGATCGCGCGCTGCGCACGCTGGGCTCGCGCCTGCTCATCGAGCGCGCCGCCGAGGGTGGCCTGAGCGCGCACGAGGAGGTGCTGGCCGCGGCCGGCACCGGCGGCGCCAAGGGCAAGCAGCGGCGCCGCCTGGTGGTGGCGTGGCTGGAGAAGGCGCGCGACCTGGATCCGCCGCTGCGCCTGTTCGAGCTGACGCGCCACGCGCTGGCGATGGGTGACAAGACGCGGGCGGCGGCGCGGCTGGGGCGCGAGGGCGAGGCGCTGCTGACGCTGTCGGGCGCCTCGGTGCTGGGCGATCTGCTGCAGCAGCTCGACAAGCTGAAGGTGAAGTCGGCGCCGCTGCGTGCGCTGTCCCTGCGCCTGGTGCAGCGCACGCGGGATCTCGAGGTGGCGTACCAGCTGCTGCGCAGCGCGGCCGATCCGAACAAGCTCGAGCAGCGCTTCCTGCTCGGCAAGCACGCGGCGCTGGTCGGCCACCTCAGCGAGGCCGAGAAGCTGCTGTCGGTGGCCGAGAAGCAGTCGACCCACGGCATCCCGGGGCGGCGTCCGGCGCTGATCTATCTGGGCAGCGCGCGGGCCGAGCGCGGCAACGTGCGCGGCGCGCTGGAGCTGGTCGAGGGCAAGCGCCCGGTGGCCGCGGTCGACACCGAGGTCACGGCCTGGATCCGTGCCTGCGTGGCCGACTGCTGCGAGCGGCCCGAGGACACCCGGCGGGTGATGGCGGCGGAGATCTCGCGCCGCGGCGAGACCCGCGATCTCGACGCCCTGACGCTGGGGCTGACCATGGCGGTGGCCGAGGCCGAGGCGGGCGCCGCGGCGCACGCCATGATGCGGCTCGGTGATCTGGAGCGGCTGGCGGCGCTGATCCACGATCCGCTGGGTGATCTGCAGCTCAAGCTGGCGCGCGGCATCGTCGATGTGGCGCGTGGCGCGACCGCAGTGGGCGCGCAGCTGCTGGAGCAGATCGTCGATGATCCGCGGCTGGCGTTCGGTGATCGGCTCAAGGCGGGCGGATCGCTGGCGGTGGCGCTGAAGTTCTCCGGGCGCCTGGGCGAGGCGCAGGCGCGGGCCGAGGCCACGCTGCAGGCCGCGCTGGAGCACGGCTATGTGCTGCGGGCGCTGCGGCTGCGCATCATCGCGGGCCAGATCGAGGTCGGGCAGGGCAAGACCTCGCAGGCGGTCAAGCGCGCCGCCGAGGTGCGCCGCAAGCTGACCGGCGCGCTGGCGGCGGCCGAGCCGCGCATGCTGATCGACGTCACGCTGCTGGAGGCCGAGGCGCGCGCGCTGGCCGGCGAGGGGCGCGCCGCGCGGGCCGCGCTGAAGGCGGCCGACGCCGCGCTGGAGTCGCACCTGGCCGAGGCCGACGAGCGCGCCATCGCGCCGCCGGCGCGGCCGCACGGGGCGCCCGCGGGCAGCGTGGTCAACGGCGCGGTGCTGCTGGCGCGCGCGCGTGTGCTGGCGATGCTGGATGGGTCGAGCGCGGCGCGTGCGGGCGCGCTGGCGGCGGCCGAGGCGCTGGGGCGGGCCGGTCGCGCGCGCGATGCCGCCGAGGCCGAGCTGATCGTGGCCGCGGGCGCGCTGGCGGATGGCGATCTGACCGAGGCCAGCGCGCGGCTGGAGGCGGCGCGTGGGCGCGAGCTCGGCAAGTGGCCGCGGCTGGCCTTCGAGGCGGCGCTGGCCGATGCCGCCATCGCGGAGGCGCGTGGTGACGCGGCGCGCACGCGGCTGGCGCTGGTCGAGGCGCAGGCGCGCGCGGCGGCGGTGGGCACCGAGCTGGCGCTGCAGGCCATCGAGGCGGCGCTGGCGGCGCGTGACACCTCGACCGAGGCGGGCAAGCGCAAGAAGCCGGTGCGGGTCAGCCCGCCGGCGATGACCCTGCTGTCACGGCTGTGCCTGGACGAGCCGCGCACGCTGCTGCTGGTGACTCCCGACGCGCGGCGCCCGGTGGGCAAGTCGGTGCAGCTGGCGACTGGACGCGGCACCGTCGTGATCGACGGCGTGCGCCACGCGGTGCGTGGGCCGTCAGGGCGCAGCGTGTCGCTGGCCAAGGTCGACCGGCTGCGCGCGCTGCTGTACGTGCTGGCCTCGCAGGAGGGCCAGGGCGTGTCGCGCGACGAGATCATCGAGCGCGTGTGGGGGGCTCCTTACGAGCCGGCGCGCCACGACAGCATCCTCGGGCAGTCGATCAGCAAGCTGCGCCGCATGCTCAAGCAGGCCACCGGCGAGGCGGCCGTGCTCGATCCGCTGGGCGACGGCTCCCGACTGGCGTTGACCGGGCCGTACCAGGTGCTGATCCCGCGGGGCGGCCTTCTGCCGCCGCCCGCGGCTACTTGACCGGGATCGGGTCGCGCCCAGTCTTGTCGGTGACGTCCTCGCGGGTGCCGCAGCCCAGGCACAGCGCGCGCATCCTGAAGCCGTAGCCGCTGGTCGAAGAGGACACCATGAAGCGCGGGGCCTTGCAGGTCTTGGCGTGCTTGTCCTGCCACGTCTGGTAGCTGACTTTTTCGGTCGGGGTCAGGAATTCGGCTTGATCGAGCGGCACGGGCGGTCCCTCCGAGGCGAGAAACTACCAGAGATCTTGACGTCGATCATGGGTTCTGACATCCCATGCCCATGGCGGGAACCGACAGCGAGCGGCCGAGGCAGCCAGGGCGGGCCATCCGCGTGCGCGACAAGGCCCGCAAGGGGCTGGCGCGGCACTTCTACCTGATGGTGCTGGGCATCGTGGTGGCGTTCGGCGTCAACCGCTTCGTGTCACCGGAGCGCTTCTGGGCGCACTGGGTCGCGCTGGCGTGGGGTGTGGTGTTCCTGGTGCATCTGGCGGCGTTCTCGAAGACCACGCTGGCGACCATGGGAGGTAGCCGCAAGTGAGAGCGCATGGGCTGACGGGGCTGCTGGCGCTGGTGGTGGGTGTGGCCAGCGCACAGGCGCAGGGGACGACGCGCACGGTGTTCGACCTCCTGGCCAATCGGCCGCTGGCGCACGAGCAGGTGCGCGGCGGGCTGTTCATCGACGCTGGCGCGCCTGGCTTCCCCAAGTACCTGCGCTTCGGGCGGCCGCAGCCCTGGAAGCTGGCGCAGAAGGACGGCGCCCTGCTGGTCGCCGGGCTCAAGGGCGGCGGCAAGCTGCTGGTGCCGCTGACGGCGGAGCAGGCCGCGAGCGGCGTGGTCGCGCTGCGCCTGCGCGTGGCCAAGGCGGGGCGCGTCGGGATCACCGTGGCCAAGCAGAAGGCTGTCGCCGCGGTCACGCCGGGCTGGAACACCGCGGTGGCCAAGCTGCCGGCGGGCGCGCTGCAGGCGGGCGAGAACCTGCTCGAGCTGGACGTGCCGGGGGACATCGCGCTGCACTGGGTGCAGGTCGGTGGCGAGGCGCCCAGCGCCGACGCCGGGCCGCCGCCGGTCGAGCTGTCACCCGAGGGGGGCGTGGCCTACTACGTGGTCGTGCCGATGGCAGGCGCCTTCGAGGCCGTGCTGGCGGGGGACGCGGCGTGCAAGCCGTGGCTGCGCGTGACCAGCACCGGGATGGCGCCGATGATGACGCAGTTCAAGCCCGGCAAGGCGGCGGCGTCGCTGGCGGCCTATGCCGGCAAGCCGGTGCGCCTGGCGCTGGGCGTCAACGGCTGTCCGCGCCTGAGCATCACCAGCGCGGGGCTGACGGTGCCGGGCGCGGCGCCGCAGCGGTTGACCGCGAAGCCACCGCGCAACGTCATCATCTGGCTGACCGACAACACGCGCGCCGACAAGGTGCGCACCTTCAACCCCAAGGCGCGCGCGGAGACGCCGGTGCTCGACGGTCTGGCCAGGCGCGGCGCGCTGTTCATGAACGCCTATGCGCAGGGCAACGAGTCGCGGCTGTCGCATGCGTCGCTGTGGACGTCGATGTATCCGGTGGTGCACGGCATGATCTCGGGCGAGGCCGTGCTGCCCGGCAAGTGGGTCACCATGGCCGAGGCGGTCAAGCCGACCGGCCTCGCGACGCTGGGGCTGTCGGCCAACGGCTACATCAACAAGCGCTGGGGTTTCGGCGACGGCTGGGACGCCTACAAGAATCACCTGCACGAGGGCGGCGGCCTGATGGCCGAGCACCTGGTGGCGGGTGCGCTGAAGATGCTGGAGAAGCGCTGGGACAAGCCCTTCTTCATGTACATCGGCAGCATCGACGCCCACGTGTCGTGGAAGGCGCACGAGCCCTGGCTGTCGAAGTACGACGGCGAGCACGGGCCCTACACCGGCAAGTACAAGAAGGCGCTGTACGATCCCGAGCTGGATCTGATCGCGGCCGGCAAGGTCAAGCTGAGCGACCGCGACAAGCAGCGCGTGGTGGCGCTGTACGACGCCGACATCTCGTACAACGACCAGCAGCTGGGCGTGCTGCTGGCCGAGCTCGAGAAGCGCGGTCACCAGGACGACACCATGATCATCGTGACCTCGGATCATGGCGAGGAGTTCTGGGAGCACGGCAAGATCGGCCATGGCCAGTCGTCGCGCGAGGAGCTGACCCACGTGCCGCTGCTGATCGTGTACCCGCCGCTGCTGCCGCCGGGCACGGTGATCGACGAGGCCGTCGACGTGATGGACGTGATGCCGACGGTGCTCGATGCGCTGGGGGGCAAGGCGCCGGCCGACTGGCAGGGCATGTCGCTGCTGCCGCTGGCGCAGGGCGTGACGCGCGGCTATCCGACCGCGGCGGTGACCACGCAGTACGAGAACGCGCACTCGATGCGGGTCGGGCGCTGGAAGATGCGCGTCGGTGGCGACGGCGAGGCCTCGCTGCACGAGATCCCGGTCGATCCGTTCGAGCGCACCGACGTCATCGACAAGCAGCCCGAGGCGCGGCGCGTGCTGACCGACGCCATGAGCCTGTTCCTGGTGCTGCGCAAGCAGTGGAAGAAGTCGCTGTGGGGCACGCCGTCGAACCTGCTGCCGGGTTTCGGGCGTTAGGCCGCTAGGGCCCGCTAGGGCCAATGCCGGTCACTTAACGACCGGCCGTTTGCGCGCGTAGTTGCTCATCTTGATCTTCACGGCGCGCGGGTAGCTCCGTTCTCGGCGCTCGGGGAGGATGAAGTGGCCGAGATCTGCGCGAAGTT
>JADYYK010000094.1 GCA_020853705.1 Deltaproteobacteria bacterium | reverse complement strand
CTCAAGGGGCGAGGGGCCCAATCACGGGCAGGACAGGAGAGGTTCACATGGCACTCGAGGTTCTGGAGGTTGCGTTGGAGATGATCGAGGCGTTGCGCCCCCTGGTGGCGCGGCTGCGGCTCAGCAACCGTGACCTGGCCGACCAGGTGCAGCGCGCCGCTAGCAGCGTGGCGATGAACATCGCCGAGGGCGCTGGCCGGGCCGGCAAGGACAGGCCGCATCACTACCGCGTCAGCGCGGGTGGCAACCTCGAGGTCGCCGCCGGGCTGCGGGTCGCGGTCGCCTGGGGCAACCTCGAGGCGGCCGAGGTCCAGCACGCCCTCGGGCTGGGTCGCCGCGTCGGCGCCATGCTCTGGCGCATGACGCACTGACGAACCTCGGGCGAGGCCGGGTCAGCCGGCCTCGCCCGCAGGTCTCACCGGCGCAGCTTGTAGAGGATGGCCTCGATGTGGGAGGCCAGCGCCAGGGGGCCCGCCAGGTCGCGCGGCTCGACGAAGCCCCAGGCCTTCGCAACCTCCAGCCCCGCGCGACACTCACACAGGCTGCCAGCCGCGATGCGGATGAAGCGCACCCGGTCGGCGCCATCGCGCCCCGTCGACTCGGCCAGGTTCAGCGCCACGCTGGTGGCCGCCCGCCGCACCTGGTCTTCCAGCGAGCGATCCCGCCGGCGGACCGCCTCCAGCGGGCCGCGCAGCTGCCCCGCGAGCGCAATCGCCATCTCGAGAACCTTGAATGCCATCTTGCCTCCTGTCTGACCCGTTCTTGGGCCCTCACCCCAGTGAGGGGCCCAAGAACGAGGTCAGACAGAGCGAGCGCCCAAGACGCAGCCCATGACGGCGCAAGAGGCGGCCCGCGCAGCTTGCGTGCCAGCGCTCTTTGCTGGCGCGCAAGCTGCCGCCGCCGAACCCAGCACCCGCCCTCGACCGCCACGCAAGGTCGGCCGCAGCCCCCGCCACACCACCACCCGCCGCCGCCACCTCGTGCTCGTCCTCGTGCTCGTCCTCGTGCTCGTCCTCGTGCTCGTGCTCGTCCTCGTGCTCGTCCTCGTCCTCGTGCTCGTCCTCGTGCTCGTGCTCGTGCTCGTGCTCGTCCTCGTGCTCGTGCTCGTGCTCGTCCTCGTCCTCCCTCTGCCTCCGCCCTCGATCAGGTTCCCTGCGCGACCAGGTGCGGCGTGGCCTCTACCCGTGCTAGCAACAGGCATGTCCTCGCCCGCCTCCCCCGCCGCGCCTCCCGTCATCCGCGCTCCGCGCGGCACCGCCATCAGCTGCAAGGGTTGGCAGCAGGAGGCCGCCCTGCGCATGCTGATGAACAACCTCGACCCCGACGTCGCCGAGCGGCCGGCAGACCTGGTGGTCTATGGCGGCACCGGCAAGGCGGCGCGCAGCTGGCCCGACTTCCACGCCATCTGCGCCGAGCTGCGGCGGCTCGAGGATGACGAGACGCTGCTGGTGCAATCGGGGCGTCCGGTCGGCGTGTTCCGCACCCACGCCGACGCACCGCGCGTGCTCATCGCCAACTCCAACCTGGTCCCGGCGTGGGCGACCTGGAAGCACTTCCGCGAGCTCGAGGCGCAGGGCCTGATGATGTACGGCCAGATGACCGCGGGCAGCTGGATCTACATCGGCACCCAGGGGATCCTGCAGGGCACCTACGAGACCTTCGCCGCCGCGGCGCGCACCCACTGGGGCGCTGGCGCCGATCTCGCTGGCCGCCTGGTCGTCACCGGCGGCTGCGGCGGCATGGGCGGCGCGCAGCCGCTCGCGGTCACCATGAACAACGGCGTGTGCCTGATCGCCGACGTCGATCGCAGCCGCCTCGACCGCCGCGTCGCCACCCGCTACCTCGACGAGGTCGCGCCGTCGATCGACGCCGCGCTGGCCCTGGTGGACCAGCACGTCGCCGCGCGCACCCCGCGCTCCATCGGTGTCGAGGCCAACATCGTCGACCTGCTCGGCGTCCTGTGCGACCGCAATCGCACCCCCGACCTCCTGACCGATCAGACCGCCGCGCACGACCCCCTGGTCGGCTACTTGCCGCGCGACCTCACCCTGGCCGGCGGCGCCGAGCTGCGCGCGCGCGACCCGGGCGCCTACGAGGCTCGCGCCCGCGCCTCGATGGCCGAGCATGTGCGCCTGATGGTGCGCCTGGGCCAGCGCGGCGCCCACGTGTTCGACTACGGCAACAACCTGCGCGCGCAGGCCGAGCTGGGCGGCGTCCCCCACGCCGAGGCCTTCAGCTTCCCCGGCTTCGTGCCCGCCTATGTGCGCCCGCTGTTCTGCGAGGGCAAGGGTCCGTTTCGCTGGGTCGCGCTGTCGGGCGATCCGGCCGACATCGCGCGCACCGACCGCGCGGTGCTGGAGACCGGGCCCGACGACCCCGCGCTGGCGCGCTGGCTGCGCCTGGCCGGCGAGCGCGTGGCCTTCCAGGGCCTGCCGGCCCGGATCTGCTGGCTCGGCTATGGCCAGCGCGCGCGCGTCGGCCTGGCGCTGAACGACCTGGTGCGCCGCGGCGAGGTCTCGGCGCCCATCGTGATCGGACGCGATCACCTCGACTCCGGCTCGGTGGCGTCGCCCAACCGCGAGACCGAGGCCATGCGCGACGGCAGCGACGCGGTGTCCGATTGGCCCCTGCTCAACGCGCTGGTCAACACCGCGGCGGGCGCGACCTGGGTCAGCCTGCACCACGGCGGCGGCGTGGGGATCGGCTACTCGCAGCACGCCGGCATGGTGGTGGTCGCAGATGGCAGCGACGCCGCGGCGCGCCGCCTCGAGCGCGTGCTGACCTCCGACCCTGGCATGGGCGTCATCCGTCACGCCGACGCCGGCTACCCCGAGGCCATCGCGTGCGCCAGCGAGCGCGGCGTGGTGGTGCCGCGGCTGCGCGCGTGCGCGACGCGGGCGGTGGCGGGGGCGGGGGCGGTGGGGGTGGCGGTGGCGGTGGCGGTGGGGGTGGCGGTGGCGGAGGCACCGGAGGCGGCGCCAAGGTCGCACGCGCCGAGGTCCTGCACCACGGCGCCGCGCTGGAGGTGGAGCTCGAGGGTGGTGAGCTGCGCCGGATCCCGCTGCGCCGGCTGCACGACCGTGGGCCGCTGATCGGTGGCGAGGGCGCGCTGCACGGCGACGACGTGCGTATCGCCAGCGCGGCCGTGGCTGCGGGCTGGCGCGGGGTCGACGTGGCGCTCTCGAACGGCAAGACCCTGACGCTGCCGCTGGACAGCGCGCCGCTGGGCAGCGCTCTGCCGCGCGCCGAGGACGGTCGCCCGCGCTGCGATCTCGTGGTCATCGGCATCGGGCAGCTTCTGGCCATGGACGAGACTGCGCCGGCGGGCCAGCGCCTGGCGGCCCAGCGCGGGCCCGAGGCCGGCGCAGGCCTGGCCGTCGGCACATGTCAGGGTCGCGTCGTATGGATCGGGCATGGCAGCGACGTCACCGAGGCGCTGGTGTTCGAACCGGGTGGTCGGATCGTGGATGCGCGCGGGGGCCTGGTGTCCCCGGGCCTCATCGAGTCGCACGCGCACCCGGTGTGGGCCGGGGATCGCTCGGCCGAGTTCGGCGCGCGGTCCGCCGGCGCCAGCTACCAGGAGGTCGCGGCGGCCGGCGGCGGGATCGCGTCGACGGTGCGCGCCACGCGGCTGGCCAGGGACAAGGTGCTGCTGGCGGCGGCTGCGGTGCGCCTGGGGCGGATGTGTGCCTTCGGCGTGACCACCTGCGAGGCCAAGAGCGGCTATGCCCTCGACGTCGAGGGTGAGCTGCGCTTGCTCGAGGTCATCGCCGAGCTCGACGGCCTGGGCCCGCTGGAGCTGTCGCCCACACTGCTGGCGGCGCATGCCATCCCGCCCGAGGCACGTGGAGACGACGCCGCGCGCGCCGAGTGGGTGCGCCTGTGCGCCGACGAGCTGCCGACGCGGGCCCGTGGCCTGTGCGAGAGCATCGACGTGTTCTGCGACGAGGGCGCCTTCACCCTGGCCGAGGCGCGGCGCGTGCTCGAGGGCGGCAAGCGCGCCGGTCTGGGTCTGCGGGTGCACGCCGATCAGCTGGCGGCGCTGGGCGCCTCGGCGCTGGCGGCGGAGTTCGGCGCGCTGTCGGTCGACCACCTGGAGCACCTGCCGCCGGAGGTCATCCCGGCGCTGGCGCGGGCTGGCACCGTCGCGGTGTGCCTGCCCGGCGCGGCCATCAACCTGGGCCAGCCGCTGCCACCTGCGCGCGCCCTGCTCGACGGCGGGGTCGCGGTCGCGCTGGGCACCGACATGAACCCGGGGTCGTCGATGACCGAGGCGCTGCCGCTGCAGATGTGGCTGGGCTGCACCGCGCTCAAGATGAGCGTGGAGGAGGCCTGGATGGGCGTGACCGTGCATGCCGCGCGCGCGCTGGCGCGGCCGTCACTGGGGCGGGTGCGGGTCGGCGCGCCGGCGGATCTGGTGATCTGGGACGCCACCGAGCCAGAGCAGATCCCGTATCACTACGGGGCCAACCTGGCGCGGGTGGTGATCAAGGATGGGCGGGTGGTGGCAACGCGATAGGGCGGAGGCGGAGGCGGAAGCGGAAGCCGAAACGGAAGCGGAGGCAGCCGGAGGCGGATCCGGATCCGGAATAGCCTCCTCGAAGCGCTTCGCGCTTCGAGGGGGCTAGCTCGACTTATGGGCTGCGGCGGCCTTGTCGGCCAGGTTGTTGGCGTTGGCCAGCATCTTGCGGGCGTTCTCGACGCCGGCCGCGGGGGGCAGCGCCTTGAGGGCCTGCATGGTGGCGTTGGCGGTCAGGTAGGCGGCTGCGGCATCCTCCCACAGCTTCTGCTCGGGGCCGTTGGTCTTGTCGATCTTGTCCACGCAGGCGTGATAGCCCGCGTACATGTAGTCGAACGCCTCCTGCAGGGTGTCGACCTGGGCGAACTTGACGACCTTGCCGCCCGGCTTCGGGAGCTTCGAGTGATCGTGAACGGACATGAGACTCTCTCCTTGTCGGTGTGTAAAGGCAGACCCTGCTGTCTACAGCAGCTTTCGAATCATCTTCTGCTTACCCTCGGTGTAGGGTGGATACAGGATCGAGGGGTCGAACAGGAACGGCTTCTTGAGCACCGGCTTCATGTGGCTGAAGGTGTCGAAGGTGCTCTGACCGTGGTAGGCGCCCATGCCGCTCTCGCCGACGCCGCCGAAGGGCAGCTCGGGCACCGCCAGGTGCAGCCAGGCGTGGTTCACGGTCACGCCACCCGACGAGGTGCGCGCGATGAACTGCTCGGCGACGTCGCGGTCACCCGCGAACACGTACAGCGCCAGCGGCTTCTCGCGCCGGTTGACGAAGCTGATGGCCTCCTCCGGCCCGCTGACCTTGAGCACCGGCAGGATGGGCCCGAAGATCTCCTCGGCCATCACCGGCGAGTCAGGCGACACGTTCTTGAGCACCGTCGGCGCCAGGTAGCGCGTGGCCTCGTCCCCGGTGCCGCCCACCACCACGTCCCCGCTGCCGAGGAGCTTCATCAGGCGCCGGTGGTGGCGCTGGTTGACGATCCGGCCATAGTCCGGGCTGCGCTGCGGGTCGGCGCCATAGAACTGCTTCACCGTGGCGGCCAGCTTCTCCAGCAGGCGATCGTGCACCGAGGCGTGGGCCAGGATGTAGTCGGGCGCCACGCAGGTCTGCCCGGCGTTGTAGAACTTGCCCCAGGCGATGCGCCGCGCGGCGACGTCGAGGTCGGCGCTGGGATCCACGTAGCACGGGCTCTTGCCGCCCAGCTCCAGCGTGACCGGGGTCAGGTGCTTGGCCGCCGCCGCCATGACCACACGGCCCACGGCGCCGTTGCCGGTGTAGAAGATGTGATCGAAGCGCTGCTCCAGCAGCGCCGAGGTCTCCACCACGCCGCCCTCGACCACGCGCATCGCGCTGCTGTCGAAGTAGCGCGGGATCAACCGGGCGAACAGGTTCGACGTCGCCGCCGACACCTCCGACGGCTTGAGCACCACGGTGTTGCCCGCCGCCAGCGCGCCCAGCGCGGGCACCATGGCGAGCTGGAACGGGTAGTTCCACGGCGCGATCACGCACACCACGCCGAGCGGCTCCTGCACCAGCACGCTCTTGCCGGGCTGCGCCATCATCGGGGTCGACACCTTGCGGGGCTTCAGCCAGCCGGCCAGCTTCTTCAGCATGAAGCGCGCCTCGCCCAGCGTGTACGAGACCTCCGCCATCACGCCCTCGAGCGCCGGCTTGCCGAGGTCGACGCGCAGCGCCTCCAGGATCTCGCGCTCGTTCTCCTTGACCAGCGCGATGCCCGCCGCGAGCTGCTTGCGCCGCCACTCCAGGCCGCGCGTGCGCCCGCTGTCGTAGCCGGCGCGCAGCCCGCCCACCAGCTCGGCGATGCTGGCCACCGGCGTGGCGCCCGCCGTCACCGGGGCCGTCGCCGCACCAGGAGCCGCGCTCCCGGCCGCGCTGGCGCCCTGCCCCGCCCCGACCACTGGCACATGTCCGTTGCTGCTGCCCGGAACTCCCTGGCCTGCCGTGCTCATGACGTCCACCCGCTTTCCGCCCACGCCCCACGCATGGACGGCGCCCAGCCTGCCACGACCGCCGCGCTCAGGCAACGCGTGTCGCCGCCCCCCTGCCGCCCCCAGGGGGCACTACAGCCCGAGCTTGTCCACCAGCGGATACAGCTCCTCGTCCTCGCGCTGGATACGGGTCGCCAGCTTGCCGAAGACCTCGCCGGTCTGCGCGGTGAAGTCGCCCGCCTCGGCCTCGATGGCCCCGCCCTGCTTCCAGCGCTCGCTGTACTTGACGTAGGCCTCGGCCAGCCCGCCCATCTCCTTCTGGTAGCGCCGCGCCATGGTCGCGATCTGGCCCTCCTTGGCGGCGACCATGAGCGGGTACATCGAGGCGTCCTCCATGGCCAGGTGGACCTTGACCACGCCGGTCAGCCGCGCCAGCACGCCGCGCAACGCGGTGGCGTTCTTGACCGCGCCGCCGCCGATGAGGTGGTTGATCTCGCCGGCCATCTTGAGGATCTCGGTGTGCTGGCGTCGCAGGTTGTCGGTCAGTCCCATGTCATCCCCCATCGCATCGCGAGGTCACTCCAGCCGGGCGTCGAGCACATCGAGCAGCTTGTCGGGATCCAGCTCCTCGGGCACCGGGACGACCAGATCGGGCGTCACCATGTGCAGGCCATGATACTCGGACCAGCGCCCCGGCGGGACCAGCACCGCGGCGACCGGCTCGGCGCACGCGATCAAGGCCGCCATCAGCACCTCGGGCGCCGGCAGCGGCCGCACCAGGAAGCCGGCCGACGACAGGAAGCGCCCGCAGGTCAGGTCGCTGGTCATGACCACGGTGTCGCGGCGGCGCCCCAGCCGCTTGAGGTAGGTCGACATGGCGTCCTGGAAGCCCGGCGGCGAGCGCGTGATCTGCAGCCCGGCGCCCGGCGAGCGCCCCAGCTTGGCGGCGGCCTCGGCGCTCAGCACGTGCGCGACCTCGGCCAGCACGGTGAAGCGCCCCAGCCCGGGCAGCGCCAGATCACAGGTCACCTCGGCGCGCGGTTGAAGGCCCTGCGCCCCGGCCACGAAGACGCCGCCGCGCGACAGGTTCTCGGCGTATTCCACCACGAAGTCGAGGGCGTTCTGGAAGCGCACCTCGACGTGGACGCGAAAGCGCTCCTCGCGCGCGACCCCGAGGCCCCGCCCGCGGGCGCCGCCGCCACCCCGGTCCCCCCGATCGCCCCGCTCGCTCATGCCATGCCCGCTTCGACTATACGTCATCGGCTCGGCCTCGTACCATCGCGGCATGTCGACCGCGGTCCTGCTGGTGGTCGTGATCGCCGTCGGCACCCTGGCCGTGGTCACGGTGACCATCGTGGTGGTCACCCGCGGCCGCGCGCGGCAGCGTGGTGACGCCCTGCAGCTGGCCGGCGGCCTCGTCGGGGGCCTGCCCGATCGGGACACCGCCTCGGTCCACGGTGTCTGGCAGGACCTCCCGGTCCTCGTCCAGCTGGTGGTGCGCAGCAACGGGAGCTACAGCGAGACGTTCACCGTGCTCGAGGCCGAGCTCGGCAGCGCGGTCAGGGCGGTGCTGCTGCGCGTGCGTCCGGCCAGCGCGCTCGAGGTCGGCCAGGTGCGCCGCGGCGATCTCACCGATGTCCTGCTCGGCGACCCCGGCTTCGACGCCGCCTATGTCGTCGAGGGGGCGCCCGCCGACGCGGTGCGCCTGCTGCTCGACGCCGAGCTGCGCGTCGCCATCCTGGCCCTGGGCGAGTGCGACCTCCGGGTGCCGTCGCCCGACAGCGAGGCCCGCGTCCAGCTGGTGCTGCGCGGCTGGCACGCGCGCGACCCGGCGCCGCTGTCACGCGCCCTCGACGTGCTGGCGCGCCTGGCCACGCGCACCCGCGTCCTGCCCGCCGAGCTGGAGCGCGCGGTGCCGCTGGATCAGGTCGGCGCGCCCTACCGCGGCGCCCCCGACGACGCCGCCCGCAAGGCCGCCCGCGCCACCCGCGAGCGCGAGCTGGCCGAGCTGATGGCCCAGCGCGGCCAGCGCGCGCGCAGCGACCGCCGCATCCTCATCCTGGTCGTCGGCGTCGCCCTCGGCCTGACCGCGGCGGCAATCCTCGGCACGGTCTGGGCCCTGCGCTGAGCGGGCTCGGTCTCGCGCTACGATTGAAGTGTGGGACGGGACACCAGCTTCGTCATCGTGCTCCTCAGCGCGACGGTCGCCATCCTGCTGGTGTATGGGGTATGGGACCACCGGCGTCAGCGGGCTGCGCTGGCCGGGCTCGGACGGCTCTTGCAGGGCGGCTCCGACGTCTGGAGCGGCACCGCGTGGGGTCAGCTTCACGGCGTCGCGCTGCACCTGAAGCTCATCACCAGCACTCGGTACCGCGTGGCCCGGACCGAGCTCCAGGCCACCTTGCCGGCCGGCTACGGGCTGGTGGTGGTGCTGCAGCGCCGCGGCCCCCTCGACGTCGAGGCCGTGGGCGGCAAGCTGCTCACGGGTGATCTGGACTTCGACCGCAGCTTCCGGGTCGAGGCGGCGCCGGTCGACATCGCGCTGCGCCTCCTCGACCCGACGCTGCGCGGCGCCCTCACGCGCCTCGGCGCGCTGCGCCTGACCAGCGCCGCGGCACCCAGTGCCGAAGCCACCCGCGTCGAGCTCGTGCTGCCCGGGCTGCTGCGCGAGGTCGAGGCGGCCAGGCCTGCCCTGGAGCTGATGGCGTCGCTCAGCGCGCGAGTGCGCGAGGCCTACGCGGTGACGGGGGCTGGCGAGGCCGCCACCGTGGGCCATCCCTATCGGCCGATGGCGATGACGCCCGAACTGGCGCACGCGGACGAGCGCGCGAGAGAGGTCGCCGCGCTGGCACGGCGGATGGCGCGGCGTGCCGCCCTGCGACGCATCGGCACCGCTGCTTTCCTGCTGTTTGTTGCCGCTGCGACGGCCATCATCCTGCTGACCGACTCCACTGGTCGCTGACCCGCCGCGCCTGCTACGCTGAGGCCATGGAAGGGCTGGCGGTCCTCGCGGTGGTCGGCTTCATCGGCTTCGCGATCTGGGCGGCCATCAGCGGCAACCAGCGCCGGCGCACCGCACTGGAGGCCATCGCCAGCAAGCTGTCGGGCGCCGCCGACAGCAAGCACGCGCACGCCACCGGCACCCTGGCCGGCATCCCCATCACGCTGCGCTACACCACGCGCGGGTCCGGCTCCAGCAGCGAGTCGTGGACCGAGATCGACGCCACGCCGCCGGCCGGCTATCCGCTGTCGCTGCTCTTGCGCGCGCACGGCTGGTTCGACAGCGGCAAGATCGAGCGCGGCGACCTGGTCGATGTCACCATCGGCGACCCCGAGTTCGACGGCCGCTTCGTCATCGAGGCCGCGCCCGCCGACGTGGTGCGCCACCTGTTCCCGCCCGAGCTGCGTGCCTACCTCATGTCGCGCAAGCAGCTCACCATCGACACCGCCAAGGTCGGCGACGCCGGCACCCTGGTGCTGCGCCTCAGCGTGCGCGGCTGGCTGGAGAAGCCCGAGGACTTCACCCCGGCGCTCGACCAGATGGCCGAGCTGGCCGCCCGCGTGCGCGAGGCCCACGCCCGGGCCGACCAGGCCGCCACCCCCGCCGAGCCCGGCGGCTCGCCCTACCGCCCCGCGGTCGACGCCGCCCCGGCGCGCGATGCCCGCGCCGCCCGCGCCGACGAGGTCGCCAAGCTGGAGGCCACCAAGGCTGCGCGCGCCGCCAGCGGCAAGGCCATCGGCTGGATCATCATCGCCATCTTCATCGTGGTCGGCCTGATCATCGTGGCCCACAAGTAGCGCGCCGGCCGGCTACAGCACGTCGAACAGGGTGCCCTGCTGCGGCAGGAACAGCCGGGCGAACATGCGCATCGCGAAGCTGTCGGTCATGCCGGCGACATAGTCGGCGACCTGGCGCACCTTGGTCTGCGCGTCGGGCGCCGCCGCCAGCATGGCGCGCCGGTGCAGCGGGAACAGATCGAAGCGCGCGCGCACCGCGGGCGGGTCGGCCAGCGCGTTCTCGCACAGGGCCCCGAACAGCCGGCGCACGATCTCGCGCCCCTTGTGCCGGATCGTGGTCACCCGCGAGTCCTGCATCACGCAGGCGCGCGACAGCTGCTTGAGGACCTCGCAGCGCTTGCGCACGTGGTCGGGCACCATGAGGCGCATGCCCCACAGCGGATCGGCGCCGCCCTCGGGCACCGGCGCGAAGCCGACCTCGCCGACCATGTTCGAGATGAGGTAGCGCCCGACGCGCTTGCGCGCCGCGCCCGACTGGTACGCGGTGTCGGGCTCCAGGCGCGCCAGCAGCTCGCCGAACACCGCGCGCACATCGGCCACGTCGAGGCCGAGGCCATGCGAGCGCAGCGCCCGCGCGCCCAGCTCGGCCACCGTCTCGGCCACGCGCTGATCGCGCAGCTCCAGCGGGGTGATGAAGCGGGCGCGCACGCCGTCCTCGACGTCGTGGGTCGAATAGGCGACGTCATCGGCCAGATCCATCAGATCCAGCGTCAGCGGCCGCAGCGCCGGCTGCCCCGCGTGCCCCGGAGGCAGCGCCGGGGTGCCCTCCAGCGCCCACGCCACCAGCGCGGCGTCATCGTCATAGACATACTTCTTGGCCCCGCTGGAGCGCGGCTGCGGATACTTCACCAGCGACGCCAGGGTGCCCCGGGTCAGGTTCAGCCCGCCGTGCTCGTCCGAGCGCACCTCCAGGCGCGCCACCACGCGCAGCGTCTGGGCGTTGCCCTCGAAGCCGAGGCCATGAGGGCGCAAGAGTTCGTCGAGCTCGTCCTCGCCGTTGTGGCCGAAGGGCGGGTGGCCGAGGTCGTGCGCCAGGCAGGCCGCCTCGGTGAGTTCCCACAGCCGGTGATCGCTCGACACCCGCATCGCCAGCGCGCGCCCGATCTGGGCGCACTCCAGCGAGTGGGTCAGCCGGGTGCGGTAGAAGTCGGCGTCGCCGACCCCGAAGACCTGGGTCTTGCCCTGCAGCCGGCGAAACGCCCCCGAGTGGATGATGCGGTTGCGATCACGCTCGAACGGCGAGCGCGGATCCTTGTCGCGCCCGCCGTCGTCGTCGTCGTCGTCGTCGGCGGCGGCGGCGGCGGCGGCGGCGGCGGCGGCCAGGCCCCGGACGTCCGCCTCGGGATGCCGCCGCGCCGCCCAGGCCTCGAACCCCGGCATGGTCACCACCCCGGACACCCCGGACACCCCGGACACCCCGGCCCCCCCGACACGCCTCAGCCCACCACGATGTTGAGCAGGCGCCCGGGCACGAACACCACCTTCTTCACCGTCTTGCCCTCGACATGGCCGGCCACCCCCTTGTCGGCCATGGCCGCCGCGCGGGCCTCGTCCTCGCTGGCGGTGCGCGCGATCGACACCGTGCCGCGCAGCTTGCCGTTGACCTGCACCGCCAGGGTGATGACGTCGTCCTCGACCAGGGCGGGGTCGAACACCGGCCAGGCCTGCTCGCAGGCGAAGCCGATGCCGCCCAGCTCCTGCCACAGCTCCTCGCACACGTGCGGGCAGTACGGCGACAGCAGCTTGACGATGGTCTGCACCGCGAAGGCCGCCGCCGAGAAGTGCGGCGGCGCCAGCAGCTTGAACTCGCCCAGCGCATTGAGGAGCTCCATCACCGACGAGATCGCGGTGTTGAAGCGAAAGCGCGTGGTGGTGTCCTCGGTGACCTTCTTGATGGTCTTGTGCGTCAGGCGCACCAGCTCCACCATCGGATCGCCCGGCGGCCCCTGGGTCGGCGGCGCGGCCCGCCCGGCGGCGCGCAGCTTGTCGCCGTTGATGGCGACATAGCGCCAGATCCGCCCGATGAAGCGGCTCATGCCCTCGACCGCGGCGTCCGAATAGTCCAGCGTGTTGTCGGGCGGCGCCACGAACAGCGAGAACATGCGCGCGGCGTCGGCGCCATAGCGCTCGATCAGCGACAGCGGCTCGATCACGTTGCGCTTGGTCTTGGCCATCTTCTCGGAGCGCCCGACCACGACCTCCTTGCCGCAACCCTCCTCGCCGCAAATGAACTTGCCGGCCTGGCCCTCGACCGCCTTGGCCTCCTCCGGGTAGCGCCAGTCATGCTCCGGGCAGCGGTAGGTCTCCTTGCACACCATGCCCTGCGACAAGAGGCGCGTGAACGGCTCGGCAATCTTGACCTGCCCGAGGTCGCGCAGCACCTTGACGAAGAAGCGCGCGTACAGGAGGTGCAGCACTGCGTGCTCGATGCCCCCGATGTACTGATCCACCGGCATCCAGCGCGCCGCCGCGCGCGGGTCGAACATGCCCTGCTCGTGGCGCGCCGAGGTGAAGCGCAGGTAGTACCAGGACGACTCCACGAAGGTGTCCATGGTGTCGGTGTCGCGGCGCGCGTCCTTGCCACACTTGGGGCACGCCACCTTCGACCAGGTCGGGTGGTTGGCCAGCGGCGAACCCTCGCCGGTGAACTCGACGTCCCTGGGCAGCTCGATGGGCAGCGACGCCAGCGGCGCCGGCACCACGCCGCAGGCCTCGCAGTGGATCATCGGGATCGGCGCGCCCCAGTAGCGCTGCCGCGAGATCAGCCAGTCACGCAGGCGGAACGAGACCCGGGCCTCGCCCTTGCCGTCCCGGGCCAGCGCCGCGGTGATCTTGTCCTTGGCGTCCTCCGACGGGATGCCGTCGAAGGCCCCCGAGTTGACCAGCACGCCGGCCTCGGTGAAGGCCGCCTCCATGGTGGCGCCATCCAGCTTGTCGCCCGGCTTCTGGATCACGACCTCGATGGGCAGGCCGTACTTCTTGGCGAAGGCGAAGTCGCGCTCGTCGTGCGCCGGGACCGCCATCACGGCGCCGGTGCCGTACTCCATCAGCACGAAGTTGGCCACGAAGACCGGGATGGCGCGCCCGGTGATGGGGTGCATCACGTAGGACCCGGTGAACTGGCCCTCCTTCTCGTAGTCGACCGCGCCGCGCTTGATCTTGTCGGTGCTGCGGACCTTCTCGGCGAAGGCCTTGACCTTGGCCGCCTCGCTGCCCTCGCTGAGCTGGTCGAGCAGCGGGTGCTCGGCGGCGATGGACAGGAAGGTCGCGCCCATCAAGGTGTCGGGCCGCGTGGTGAAGACCTCCAGCGCCGCGGTGCCGTCGGCCAGCGGCTTGCGCAGCGGGAACCGGATGGCCGCGCCGGTCGACTTCCCGATCCAGTTCTTCTGCATGGCGATGACCTTGTCGGGCCAGCCGCCCTCGAGGCCATCCAGATCACGCAGCAATTCCTCGGCGTATTGCGTGATCTTGAAGAACCACTGGGTCAATTCCTTCTGCGTGACCACGCTCTCGCAGCGCCAGCAGCGGCCGTCCTCGACCTGCTCGTTGGCGAGCACGGTCTGGCACGACGGGCAGAAGTTCACGAAGGCGCCCTTGCGATAGGCCAGCCCCTTCTCGAACATCTGGATGAACAGCTGCTGCTCCCAGCGGTAGTACTGCGGGTGGCAGGTCGCGATCTCGCGCGCCCAGTCGTACGACAGGCCCAGGCGCTCCTGGGTCACGCGCATGCTGGCGATGTTGGAGTAGGTCCAGTCGGCCGGGTGGGCCTTGGCCTTGATGGCGGCGTTCTCGGCCGGCAGGCCGAAAGCGTCCCAGCCCATGGGGTGCAGCACGTCGAAGCCCTGCATGCGCCGCGCCCGGGCGATGACGTCGCCGATGGCGTAGTTTCGCACGTGGCCCATGTGCAGGCGTCCCGATGGGTACGGGAACATCTCCAGCACATAGTATTTCGGCTTCGACTCCGACCCCGGAGCCTCGGCGGCGAACACGTTGCCCTCCCGCCAACGCGCCTGCCACTTCTCCTCGATCCCTTTCGGGCTATAGCGCTCGTCCATGGCGGCGCAGTATAAACGGCCCCCATGGAAACACCTACCCAGCAGGTCTACATCGAGGATCTCGGCAAGCATGACGGACAGCGCGTGCTCTTGCGCGGCTGGCTGTACAACCTGCGCTCGTCGGGGAAGCTGCATTTCCTCGAGGTCCGCGACGGCACCGGGATCGTGCAGGCCGTGGTGTTCGCCAAGGAGGTCGCCCCCGAGCTGTTCGCGGCCGCCGGCAAGCTCAGCCAGGAGACCTCGATCGAGGTCGAGGGCACCGTGCGCAAGCACCCCAAGGAGGGCTACGAGGTCGGCGTCTCGGCCCTGCGCGTCGTCGCGGCCCCGACCGCCGAGTACCCCATCTCGCCGAAGGAGCACGGGGTCGCCTTCCTGATGGACCACCGCCACCTGTGGCTGCGCAGCAAGCGCCAGCACGCCATCCTGCGCATCCGGGCCGAAATCGTGCGCGCGGTGCGCGACTTCTTCGACGGCCGCGGCTTCACCCTGGTCGACGCCCCCATCTTCACGCCGTCGGCCTGCGAGGGCACCTCGAACCTGTTCGAGGTCGGCTACTTCGAGGACAAGGCCTACCTGACCCAGTCGGGCCAGCTGTACATGGAGGCCGCGGCGATGGCGCTCGGCAAGGTGTACTGCTTCGGGCCGACCTTCCGGGCCGAGAAGTCCAAGACGCGCCGCCACCTGACCGAGTTCTGGATGGTCGAGCCCGAGGTCGCCTACATGGATCTGGCCGGCGACATGCAGCTGGCCGAGGACTTCATCTGCTTCATCGTGCAGCGCGTGCTGGAGCGCCGCCGCCCCGAGCTGGCCGTGCTCGAGCGCGACGTCAGCAAGCTCGAGAACATCAAGGCGCCGTTCCCGCGCATCACCTACGAGGAGGCGCTCGAGATCCTCAAGGCTGGCGGCAAGGAGGTGCCCTTCGGCGAGGACTTCGGCGGTGACGAGGAGACCGTGATCTCCGAGAAGTTCGACCGCCCGGTGCTGATCCACCGCTATCCGCGCGCCATCAAGGCCTTCTACATGAAGACCGACCCGACCGACGCACGACTGGCCCTGAACGTTGACGTCATCGCGCCCGAAGGGTATGGCGAGATCATCGGCGGCGGCCAGCGCGAGGACGACCTCGCCGTGCTGGAGGAGCAGATCAAGAAGCACGAGCTGCCGCGCGAGGCCTTCGAGTGGTTCCTCGATCTGCGCCGCTATGGCTCGGTGCCGCACGCCGGCTTCGGCCTGGGCATCGAGCGCACGGTGTCCTGGCTGTGCGGGCTGCACCACGTGCGCGAGACCATCCCGTTCCCGCGCATGCTCGAGCGGCTGACCCCGTAGCAGCACGCGATGGCCAGCGGCAAAGCGCTCCTGGGCGACCAGCTACGCACGTGGCTGGCGCGCGCCGTGTGTCTGGGCTTCGCCGGCTGGCTGAGCTACCTGGCGCTGCGCTTCGGCAGCCGCGCGGTGGTCGACGACGCGGTGGCCTGGGCCGGCCAGGGCGGCGTCATGCTGGTGGTGCTGAGCGGCCTCCTCGGCTGGTGGCTGGTGCGCCGGCGCGTGACCTTCTCCCGCGTGCTGATGGCGCCCTCGGGCGCGGCCTTCATCGGCGGCGCCTTCGCGCTGGCGCTGGTGACCGGCCTGTGCGCGCACTATCTGCTGCTGCACGGCGTGCCCGACGTGCCCGACGAGCTCGGCTACCTGCACCAGGCGCGCAGCTTCGCCGACGGCTGGCTGGCGGCGCCGTCGCCGCCGCTGGAGGAGTTTCACTATGCCTCGTGGGCCATCCACGACGCCGGCTCGTGGTACACGGTGTTCCCGCCCGGCTATGGCGTGCTGCTCGGGCTCGGCGTGCAGGGCGGTGTGCCCGGCCTGGTCAACCCGCTGCTGGGCGCGCTCTTGTGCCTGGTCCTGTTCGAGCTCGGCAAGGAGCTGTTCGGCGGCGATGGCGCGCTGCCGCGGCTGGCCGTGCTGCTGTATCTGGCGTCGTGGTTCCGCATGCTGCACGCGGGCAGCTTCATGGCGCACCCGACCGCAGCGCTGGCCACCGGGGTGGCGCTGCTCGGGGTGCTGCGCGGGGTCGGCGCCGCGCAGCCGGGCCGGCGTGCGCTGGTGTGGGCCGCCGCCGCGGGGGCCGCCGGGGCCGCGCTGCTGGCGACCCGGCCGCTCAACGCCGTGCTGCTGGCGCTCGCGCTGCTGCCCGTGGTGGTCGCGCGCATCGCCGCGCGCCCGCGTGTCGCCCTGCGCGGCCTGCTGCACCTGGTGGTGGCCGCCGCGCCGCTGCTCCTGGCCTACGGCGCCTATGACCGCGCGCTGACCGGGTCGGCGCTGCTGACGCCGCAGCAGCGCTACATGCAGCTCAAGGAGGCACGCAAGGACTGCTTCCGCCTGGGTTTCGGCCCCGGCGTGGGCCAGTGCCCGATCACGCAGAACTCCAACTTCGGGCCCGAGGGCTTCCAGCTGCACGACGCCAAGAACAACACCGCGCGCCGGCTCGCCTCGCTGCAGCGCGATCTGTTCGCCATCGCGCCGCTGGCGTGGCTGCCCATCCTGGGCCTTTTCGGGGGCGCGCTGGGCGCCGCCGCCGCCGCGCGCCGCCGCGCCCTGTACGGCTGGCTGGGCCTGGTCAGCATCCTCGGCTACGGCCTGTTCTTCTATCATGGCGTCGCCTACGGGGCGCGCTTCTACTACGAGTTGCTCCCCGCCGCCGCGCTGCTGGCCGCCGCCGCGCTGGGCGATCTCGGCGCGCTGCCGGCCCGGCTGCCCCCGGGGCGCGTGCGCGGCTGGCTGGCTGGCCTGGGCGGCGCGCTGGCGTGGTCGCTGCCGGCCATCCTGGTGGTCGCGCTGCTGGCCGGCTGGGCCCGCGTGGCGCCGAACGGCAAGCGCGCGCGCACCGACGACGGTCGCACCCTCGAGGTCATCCGCCGCGCCGGCCCCGACGCCGTGGTCTTCGTCGACTCCATGGTGGTGCCCGCGGCCATGCTGCTGCACCCGGCCGCGCTCGGTCGCGGTCGTCCGCTGGTGGTCGCCGACCTCGGCGACGCCGCCAACGCCGGCTATCTGCGCACCCCGCAGGCGCGCGGCCGGCGCCCGTTCCGCCTGGTCGCCGGCACCCTGGTGGCGCAGAGCTACGCCCCGGACGCCCCGGTGCGCCACGAGGCCGGCAACAAGTACCCGCTGCAGGTCGCGCACGGCGGCTTCGGTGATCGGGTCGGCGCCGGCCCCGCGGGCGGCAATCCCGTCTCGGGCGGCGAGCTCTTGCGCTTCCGCCTCGGGGTGTCCGAGCCGGTGCCGCCGGGCGGGGCCTGGTTCGGCTTCCCGATCTGGGTCGCCCCCGAGGACGCCGGCGCGCTCACGGTGCACATCGAGGCCATCGCCACGCCGCAGAGCCCGCGCCTCGGCTCCGCGGTCGACGGCGCATCGCTGGGGCCCTGGCAGGACACCCGCGCCGACAAGCCGACACCGCGTCCGATCGATCTGCCCGCCACGCTGACCGCTGGCGCGCACTGGCTGACCGTGCGCGCCGACGGCCCGAGCGGCACCGTGCTGCTCGACTATGTCGAGCTGCGCCCCGCCGCGCGACGCTGACGCCCGCGCAGCAGCCACCAGCCCAGGCCCACCAGCACCACCAGCGCCAGCGTGCCCAGGCCGATCCAGCCCAGCCAGTCATCCAGCTGCTCGGCGCCGCTGCCCAGGGCATAGCCGCCGCCCACCAGCGCCCCGCTCCACAGCAGGGCGCCCATCGTGGTCGCCGCCAGGAAGCGGCGCATCGGCAGCGCCGCCATGCCCGCCACCAGCGCCCCCAGCGTGCGCGGCGCCGCCACGAAGCGCCCCAGCACCACGGCCCACACCCCGTGGCGCGCGTAGAAGCCCTCCAGCTTGGCCAGGCGCGGCGCGGTCAGCCCGATCTTCGGCCCCCAGCGCGTCACCAGCATGCGCCCCCAGCGCCCCCCGACCAGGTAGCCCACCAGCGCGCCCAGCACCGCCGCCAGCGCCACCATGCCGAGCAGCCCGGGCAGCCACAGCTGGCCCTGCCAGCACAGATAGGCCGCGCCCAGCACCGCCACCTGCGCCGGCAGCGGCACCCCGACGTTCTGGAACAGCACGCCCAGGCTCACCACCAGGTAGGCGTTGTCCTCGAAGCTGTCCCACAGCCCCGCGGCGAAGCCGAGCGTCTCGCTCACGCCCAGGTGCCGCGACCGCTGGTCGCGCGTGGTGCCGGCACCTGTGGCGAGCGCGCGGTCACCGCTTGAACGGGTCGACGGTGCCGTCGTTGACCTCACCGCCGCCGGCGCCGCCACCGGTCTTGCCACGCTTGCCGCGGCGTCCCGCCTTGTCGTCCTTGAGTCGCTCCAGCACCTGGTTGACGCTGGCGTCGCGATCGATAGGCAGCACCACCCTGGAGTCGCTGTGGCCCTCGAGCTTGAGCACATAAACGGCCTGCCCCTTCGAGGCCGGCAGCTCCTCCACATGCGGGGTGGTGCCGATGCGCGCGCCGTCGACCAGCCGGAACACATCGGCGCCCTGCGGGGTCGAGTCGATCGACAGCCGGACCAGCTTGACCGCGGCGGCGGCAGGCAGCGCCTCGGCCGGTGACGCCACCGGCGCAGCGCTGGCCACGGGCTCGGCGACCGCGGGGCTGCTGACCACGGGGGCAGCCGCGGCCCGAGCCCCGTCAGCCGGCTTGCTGGGCTTGGGCCGCGTCAGCACGAAGGCCAGCGCGGCGCCCGCCACGGCCAGGCCCGCCGCCAGCCCCAGGTAGAGCGCCTTGCCCCGCCGGGGTGGCGCGGTCGTCGCCACCAGCTGGGCGGCGGCCCCGCCCATGGTCGTGCTGGTCCCGGGCCCGCTCCGTGCCGGTTCGGCGCTGGCGTCGCGCAACGTCCCCAGCGGCCCCGCGGCGGGCAGCGAGGCCGCCATGCCGGCCCGCGAGCCCGATGACAGCGGAGCCAGCGAGGGCGCCGCCGCGGTGGCGTCCAACCCCGAGGGTGCCCGCTGCCGCCCGCTGTCGGCCCCGGCCTGGATCGCGAGCCCCGCGCTGGAGCGCTGCCGACCCACCAGGGCCTCCAGCGCCAGCGCGACCTCGTCCATGGTCTGCGGGCGGTCGCTGGCTTTCTTGGCCAGCATGCGCAGGATCAGCGCCTGCAGCGCCGGGTTCACGTCCGGGCACAGCTGCTGCGGTGGCACCGGCGGCTCCATCATGTGGCCCACGATGACGTCACCAGGACCATCGCCCCGGAACGGCGGCCGTCCGGTGACCATCTCGTAGAGGATGCAGCCGAACGAGTAGATGTCGGCGCGACCATCGACCTCGCCGGCGCCGCGACACTGCTCGGGCGCCATGTACAGTGGCGTGCCCATCATGCTGCCCGTGCGCGTCTTGACCGACGTGCTGACGTCTCCGGCCAGCTTGGCGATCCCGAAATCGAGCACCTTGACCTTGATGCCGCCGTCGACGTCGTCGGGCACCAGGAAGACGTTGTCGGGCTTGAGGTCGCGGTGAACGATCCCCTTGCCGTGGGCGGCGCCGACCGCGACCGCCAGCTGGCGCCCGATGGCGACCAGCTCCTCCAGCGCGAAGCCGGTGTGGCGCTCGATGCGTGAGGCCAGGCTCTGGCCCTCCAGGAACTCCATCACGATGTAGGCCGAGCCGTCGCTGGCGTAGCCAAAGTCGAACACGTCGACCAGCCCGGAGTGACGGATCAGCGCGGTCGAGCGCGCCTCGTTGAAGAAGCGCGTCACGATCTCTTGATCGGACGAGCACTCGCGCCGCAGCATCTTCACGGCGGCCTTCCTGCCGATCAGCGCGTGCTCGGCCGCGTACACCACGCCCATGCCGCCCTCGCCCAGCTTGGCGAGGATCCTGTAGCTACCGAGGGTGGTCCCGATCATCCGTGCTCCGTCCCCAGCCGGTGGTCGGCGCCACATTTTAGCATGTCCCCGTGCTACCCTGCCCCGGCGCAGTGAACCGGGGAGGACGCTTGAGAGGGCACCGCTGGATGGTCGTACTGACCGCGCTGTTTGCGCCCGCCTGTGGCGACAAGGGGCCGGGATTCCTGCTGGTCACCGTGGAGCCCCCCACCCCCGCGGTGGCCTCGATCAGCAAGCTGGACGTCTCGGCGACCATCGGGGGCGACACCCGCAGCGCCCCGACCCTGGCGCCTCCTCGCGGCGCCGCCAGCTTCACCCTGCCGGCCAGCCTGGCGCTCGACTTCGGGGACCGCTCGGGCGTCGCCACCGTGGTCGTGGTGGCGCGCGACTCCGCCGGGGTCGAGCTGGTGCGTGGCAGCAGCATGGCCACGGTGGTCGCAGGTGACACCCACCAGGTCACGGTGAAGCTCGGCACGATGATGATGCTGCCCGACGCCGGGGTCCCGGACGGGGGCGGCAACCCGGCCGTCCTGCAGATCACCCCGACGGGGGCGGTGCACGACTTCGGCACCCAGACCATCGGGACCTTCAGCGCGGACACCATGTTCACCGTCGCCAACACCGGTGGCACCCAGACCAGCCAGCTGACCGTGCGCAAGGCGGGCAGCAACGCCGGCGACTTCAACATCCGCACCGACGGCTGCAGCGGCATGACCCTGGCCGTGGGTGCCAGCTGCAACTTCAACGTGCAGTTTCTCCCGGCCTCGGTGGGTACCGGCGCCTCCGGGGCTGACAAGACCGCCACGCTCGAGGTGCTGGCCACGGGCGCCACCACGCAGAGCGTCGCGCTGATCGGCAAGGCGACCTGCTTCCTGCTGACGCCGGCGCCGCCGTACAACTTCGGCAACGTGCAGAGCTTCAACAGTACGACCATCCCGATCACCGTGCGCAACCAGTGCAGCGCGGCGGCGGGACCGCTGGACTCGCCCACCTTCGGCGGCACCCATGCCACGCTGTTCACGGTCGACCCCTCGACCACGTGCAGCTTCGGCTCGGGCATGCTGGCCAACTCGGCCACCTGCCTCATCGCCGTCAAGTTCACACCGGCCAGCGCCGGCGCCAAGACCGCCACCATGACGCTCTCGACCTCCACCACAGGCGCTTTCGGCGGCAGTATCCTGGCCGCGCTGATGGGGACGGGCACATGACCGGGGCCGCCATGACCAGCACCATGAGACGCTGCCTGGTGGGCCTCATCGCCATCGCCCTGCTCGTGGCCAGTGTGCGCTCGGGCGACGCCAAGAAGCCCGACGCCAAGGTCGAGGCCGAGGCCCGACGCCTGTACGACGAGGGCACCCGGGCCTACAACCTGGGTGAGTACGCGCAGGCCATCGTGGCCTACAAGGAGGCCTACCGCCTGGTCGGTAACGCCTACTTCCTGCTCAACATCGCGCAGGCCTACCGCCTGTCGAGCGACCCGCGCAACGCGCGCCAGTTCTACAAGGCCTTCCTCAACGCCAAGCCCGACGCCGCCAACCGCGCCGAGATCGAGCGCCGCATCACCGAGATGGAGGAGGCCATCAAGGCCATCCCGGAGCCCGGCAGCCAGCCCGACGCCGGCGTGCCGGCGCCGTCACCGTCACCGTCACCAGCACCGTCAACGGACGGCGGCGTGCGGGTGCCGACGCCCGAGGAGGTCGCGCGCCTGGCGCAGCCGTCACCCACGCCCACCCCGACCCCGGTCCACGACGCCCCGTCGCGACCGATCTACAAGAAGTGGTGGTTCTGGACCGGCCTGGTCGTGGTCGCCGCCGGCACCACCGCGGCCATCCTCTTGCTGTCCGAGGATCCCAACAGCGCACCCGGCTCCGACCTCGGCACCTTCCACCTGTTCGACTGAGGCGGGTCGGCGCGGCGCGGCCGCGGCTACTGCACCGTGAGGGCCTGCGCCCCGGTGTTGTCGTTCTCGTCCGCCTCGGCGATCTGCGCGTCGAAGTCGACCAGAACTCCGAAGTACTGCGGGCCGACCGGGCTTCCCGCCGGCACCGTGCCGGTGCAGGTCATGACGGTCTGCGCGCCCGGCGCCAGCGCGGCGCCGACGCAGGGCGTCCCGAGCGGGGTGTCCGTCGTGCTGATGACCGAGTTGGTCGACTCATAGAGCTGCAGGTTGAAGGCTGGGGTGCTCTGCCCACCGCTATTGCGCACGGTCGCGGTGCAGGAGGCGGTAGCGTCGCGGGCCACCGGGTTCGGGCTGCACGAGGTGGCGGTGACGACGAGGTTGGGCCCGATGACCATGGTCCCGTTGCTCTGCAGCACGTTGTTGTTCTCGTCGGCCTCGGCGATGGTGTTGGCCACGTCGACCACCGCCAGGACGAACGAGCGCGACGGCGTCTGGGTGTTGACGACGCCCGCACACGTCAGCGTCGTCGTGGCGCCGCCCGCCAGCGCGGGCAGCGGGCAGTTCACCACGAAGGGATCGCTGGTCTGGAAGCTGCCATCCGGCGACAGCCGCAGATCGAGGCTCGACGCAGGCGCGGCCAGCGCGCCGACGTTGTCCACCGTGACGCTGCACGAGATCGAGACGTCACCGAGCATCGCCAGGGCGGGGGTGCAGCTGTTCTGGCGCGGGCGCAGATCGACCACGCCCGGCTTGATGACCATGATCGTCCCCAGGTAGACCCCATTGTTGAGTTCGTCGGCCTCGGGGATGAGGCCGCTGGCGTCGGCGTCGACCCGGAACCCGGTCTGCCCCGCCCCTGCGGCCGAGACCGTCCCGGTGCACGGCACCGCCACCAACGAGGCCGCCGCCTGCCCGGCGATCGGGCAGTCCATGATCCCGACGCCGTTCTGCGTGATGCGCACCACGAAGGCCGGGGCGGCCTGACCACCGAGGTTCCACAGCTGGGTGGTGCAGGTGATGCTGGCGCCCTGGGCCACCGGCGACGGCGCGCACACGGCCGACGCCGCGTACAGATCGACCACGCCGGCCTGCGCCACGCCGACCAGGTCGGCCGCGGTGTTGTTGCTCGTGCTGGACTCGGGCAGCGTGCTGCCGTCGTTGGCGACATAGCCGACGTAGAAGAGGCCGCGCGCGGTGCCGGCCGGGATGGTCAGCGGGCAGCTCACGGTGCTGGTCGCGCCCGCGGCCAGCGCGCCCAGCGCGCAGCTGCCGAGGTCGACGTCCGAGCTGTTGATGACGCTGTCCGAGGACAGGCGCAGCCGGCCCGTGCTCGCCGGCGCCGCGGCGTCACCGCTGTTGGTCACCGACACCATGCAGGTCAGGCCGCCGCCAGCCACCACGGCGTCCGCCCCGCACACCACGCTGCTGGCCACCAGATCGATGGCCGTGATGGTGACCGCGACCGAGCCGGTGTTGTTGCTCTCGTCGACCTCGGCGACCTGGGCGTTGTAGTCGGCGATGGCGCCGATGAAGGCGCTGCCGGGTGGCGTGCTCGGCCCCAGGGTCGCCATGCAGGTCTGGACCGCCGAGGTGGTGTCGGCGCTGACCCCGGCGAGCGAACAGGTCGCCAGGACCGAGTCCCCGGTGGTGATGGTGGCGTCGCTGGAGCGGTACAGCCGATAGCTGGTGGTCGTGGTGCCCTGGGCCCCGGCGTTGCGGAAGGTGAGCGAACAGGTGATGGCCCCACCCGCCAGCAGCGGCGTGGGTGTGCACGTGATCGAGGCCACCTGCAGGTCCGGCCCGGCCAGGGAGCCGTCGACCGCCGTGTTGTTGCTCTCGCTGTCCTCGCTGATCACGCCGGGACCGTCGATGATGGCGCCGATCTGCCAGGCGCCGGCCGGGATGGTCCAGGCGCCGCCGGTGGCGGCCGAGCAGGTCACCGTGGCCGTGGTCGCCGCCGCCAGCGCGGGCACCGCACAGCTCTTGAGCAGGGTGTCGCTGCCGTCGACCACGGCGTCGGCCGAGCGACGCACCTCCAGCGTCGACACCGGAGCGGCCAGCGCGCCGTCGTTGCGTACGGTGGCGCTGCAACTCAGGCTGGTCACGTTGCCCGCCGTGCCGCGATCGGGGCTGCAGCTCCAGGCCGTCAGCGTGAGGTCGATGGCGCCGGGGATGATGACGCTGACCGCCGCGCTGGCGGTGTTGTTGCTCTCGCTGGACTCGCTGATCTGGTTCGAGGCGTCGACCCACAGGCCGACGAAGCGCGCGCCCGAGGCCCCCGCCGGCATCGTCCCGGTGCAGGTCAGCTGCGCGGTGGCGGTGCCCGCCAGCCCCAGCGAGGTGCAGGTGCCGATCTCGACATCGCCTGCATCGATGGCGGCGTCGCTCGACAGCCGCACACTGGTCGTGAATGCCGGCGCCGCGGTGCTGCCGGTGTTGGCCAGGGTGCCCGTGCAGGTGACCTGCCCGCCCCGGTCGGCGGGGTTGGGGGTGCAGCTCAGCGCGGCCACCGTCAGGTCGATCCCCGAGCCATACACCACCAGCGTCTCGGGCCCGCCAAAGTTGTTGGCGGCCTGGGTCTCGCCGACCAGGTTGGTGGCGTCGGCCTCGGCGCCGACCCAGTACAGGCCGCGCGGGAAGCTGCCCGAGCTCGGCGTGCCCGAGCAGCTCTGCGTCATGCTCTGCCCGGGGTTGAGCGCCGGCAGGTTGCAGGTGCCGACCGTGGTGTCGGTGGTGGTCAGCGACGCGTCGGTGGAGACCAGCACGTGGGTCACCGTGGCGATGGTGGCCAGGGTGCCCTGGTTCTCGACCGTGACCGAGCACAGCACGGTGCCCGCAGGGATGATGGCGTCGGTGCACGACAGCGCGGTGATGGCCAGATCCGAGGCGCCCGCGATGGTCGCGCTGACGCTGAGCGCCTGATCCATCAGCACGGTGCAGGTGTTGTCGGTGGCGCCCGCGCAGGCGCCGCCCCAGGTCACGCCGTAGCCCGCGGTCAGCGCCGCGGTCAGCGTCACGCTGCTGCCATCGGCATAGTCCCCGGTGTCCGAGGTGCAGGTGTTGCCGCAGTTGATCTGCAGATCCGGCGTGGTGATGGTCCCGCCGGCATTGCCGGTGCGACTCAAGGTCAGCGTGCGCCGGGTCGCGAAGGTGGCCACCGCGCTGCGGTTCTGTCCCATCGTCAGCATGCAGGCCGCGGTGCCGGTGCAATCGCCGCTCCAGCCCACGAAGAGGTAGCCGGCCATCGCCGTGGGCGTCAGCGTCACCGCGGTCCCCGGTGGATAGTTGCGCGAGCAGGTGGTCGGGCACATGGTGCTCGAGTAGGCGATGGTCCCGCCGCCCGCGGGGCCGGCGGCGGTCAGGTTGAGGTTGTAGGACTCGAAGGCCACGCTGGTGGCGCGCGGCCGGTCCATCAGCAGCGTGCACGAGCTGCCCGTGCCGAAGGTGGCGCAGTCGCCAGTCCAGCCGTTGAAGCGGGTGTCGGGCGAGCTGGTCACCGCCAGCGTCACGTTGCTGCCGCGGTCGATCTGCCGGGTGCAGGTGCCGACCGCGCAGGTCGATGGCGCCTGCCCCTGCGGCGTGATGGTCACGCTGCCCGAGCCGACCCCGAGCGACGACACCGTGACCGACAGGGTCTCCAGCGCGACGAAGGTCGCCGTCACGCTGCGATCGGCGTCGGCGGTCAGCATGCACACCGTGCCGGTGCTGGCGCACGAGGCCAGGCTCCAGCTGTCGAAGCGGTAGCCGGGCGCCGCCGCCGCGGTCAGCGTGACCGCGGTGCCATCGAGCAGGTTGGCCTGACAGGTCCCGGGACAGGTGATGGCACCCACGTTGGAGGTCACCTGCCCCATGCCGGTGGTCGCCACCGTGAGCTGTCGCAACTGCAGGAAGCTGGCGCTCACGGTGCGCGCGCTGTTCATGATCACGTCACAGGTCGAGCCGGTGCCCGCGCAGGCGCCGCCCCACGCCGCCAGCGCCCAGCCCGGCGCCGCGGTCGCGGTCAAGGTCACCGGGCTCTGGTTGAAGGTGGCGTTGCAGGTGCCCGGGCAGGTCACGCCGGCCGGGCTCGAGGCCACCGAGCCCATCCCGGTGGTCGTCACCGTGAGCGGCGCCGCTCCGGTGCCGACCAGGTTGGAGGTGATGAGTCCGCCGGGGTTGGCGACCACGGCGAGGCTGGCGCTGTGGGCACCCGCCTCGCCCGGGGTGAAGGCCAGGCGAAAGCTGCAGCTCTGCCCGGCCGCCAGGCTGGCGCTATTGCAGCTGTCGCTGCTCTTCACGAACATGCTGGCGCTGGGGCCCGCCAGGCTGACCGAGATGGTCCCGGTCGCGGCTTGCCCGCTGTTGGTCACCATGAAGGTCACCGGGGCGCCGCTGACGCCGGGGGCAATGGTGCCGAAGTCCTGGGTGCCCGCGGGGGTCAGCACCAGCACCGCCGAGCCCGAGGCGACGCCGGTGCCGGTCAGGCTCGCGGTCGTGCTGCCACCCGGGCTGGCGCTGGCCTCGAGCACCGCGGTCTTGGCCCCGATGGTGGCCGGGCCGAAACGCAGGCGGACATTGCAGCCCTGGCCGGGATCGAGCTGGATGTTCGCGCTGCAGTCCCCGCTGGTCGGGATGTCGTTGACGAAGTCGGCCGCGTTGGCGCCCGTGATGGCGAAGCTGGTGGACCCGGTGCGCGCGACCCCGATGTTGTCGACCCGGAACGTGAAGGTGCCGCTGAGCGCGCCGGTCACCACCGAGCCGAAGGCCTGCGTGGTCGGCGTCACCTGCAACCTGGGCACCCGCGGCGCCCCGGTGCCGAAGACGATCAGGCTGCCCGACGCCCCGTTGAGCGGCGTCGCCGTCAGCACCGCCGCGCGCGAGCCCTCCCCGGTGGGCGTGAACACCATGGTCACGGTGCACATCGCACCGGGCTGCAGGTCGGAGCAGCCGTTGCCCGAGGACAGGAACTCGCTGGCGTTGGCGCCGCCGAGCCCCAGGCTGATGCTGCCGGTGGCCGCCGTGCCGGTGTTGCTGAGCATGAAGGTCACCGGCGAGGACACCGTGCCGCTGACCACCGAGCCGAAGTCCTGCGTCGCACGATCGAACTCCAGGCGCGCGCCGCCGACCTGGGCGTCACCCCCGCTGGCGCCATCGCCGGTGGCGCCACCGTCATCGCTCAGGGCGCCATCGTCGGAGGCCGCGCCATCGAGGTCGGCGCTGGCATCCACCGCCGTGCTGGCGTCGACGCCAGTGCTGGCATCGACCGCGCCACCGCCACCACCGCCGCAGCCGGCCCCGAGCAGCCCCAGCACCAGCAGGCCGAGCATCCCTGTGCGCATCAAGCTCTCCCTCGCGTTGACGGTGCGGCTGGTCACTGGACGGTGACGCTGGTGGAGACCCCGTTGTTGGTCTCCTGTGACTCCGCGACGAGACCGTCCGGGTCACCATAGGCGCCGAAGTAGTGCGCGCCGGCGCTGAGCGCCGGGACGACCCCGGTGCAGGTCTGGACCCCGGTGTTGCCCCCGGCTGCGATCGCGGGCGCCGCGCAGCTGGCGCCGATCGGCGTATCGGCCGTCGTGATGGTGCTGTCGGTCGACGCGTACAGGCGCCAGCTGAAGGCCGGAACCGGATCGCCGCCGCTCACCGCATAGAAGGTCATGGAGCAGGTCAGGGTGCCGCCCACCGCGACCGGGTTCGGGGTGCAGGTCACGCTGCCGACCTGAAGGTCGGGCCCAACCAGGATGTTGGTGGAGCCGGTGTTGTTGTTCTCGAACAACTCGGCGACCACCAGCCCGACGTCCGCCTTGGCGACCAGGTAGGGATTCCCTGCTGTCGCCGTGGTGAAGCTACCGCCACAGGCAACCCGCACCTCCTGGCCGCTGGGCACGGCCGGCGTGGCACAGGAGGAGATCAACGGATCGGTGGCCGGATCGAAGGTCTGGTTGGTCGAATACCTGAGTTCGAGCGTGGAAGCGCCGGCGGCGAGCTCGCCGTGGTTCCGAACATAGACGTCGCAGGACACCGACTGCGTACCCAGAGGCACTCTGCTCGGGCTGCAGGACACCCTCGAGATCCTGAGCTCGACGACCCCGGGTTCGACCACTGCCACGTTGGTCGATGCCTGGTTGTTGCTCTCGCTGGCCTCCACGATCACGTCTGCCGCGTCGGCAAGCATGCTCATGCTCTGGTAGCCCCAGGTCGCCATGCCGCCGCACGGCACCGACGCGACGGTGCCTCCCGCCTGCCCCGCGATCGGACAGTCCATGACGATGTAGGACGATCCTGTGCCTGCCGTCCCGGAGCGCAAGCGCAGGGTGAAGGCGGGCGCGGCCTGGTCACCCAGGTTCCACAGCGTCGCGGTGCAGGTCATCAAGGCTCCCGCCGTCACGATGCTGGGGCACGAGACGCTCTGGACATGAAGGTCCACGACGCCCGGCTGGATGACCATGATGGTGTCGGTCAGGAGGTTGTTGGCCGTGTTGTACTCGGACACCGGCGTCAGGTCGTTGGCGAAGTAGCCGACATACTCACGACCCCGCACCGCCGCAGCCGGGATGGTGACCGTGCAGGTGGCGCTGGCGCTGCCGCCGGCGGCGATGGCAGGCAGCACGCAGATCCCCAGATCGGTGTCGCTGGTGTTGACGGTGGAGTCGGTCGACAGGCGCAGGCGACCATTGCTGGCGGGGGCGCCGGTGGAGCCCAGGTTGCCCACGGTGACGGTGCAGCTCAGGCTGCCGTTCTGCAGCGCGCTGGCGGCGCAGTCGAACCCGGTGACGGCGAAGTCCACCGTCGTCGCCGTGATGGGCACGCTGGCGCTGTTGTTGTTCTCGTTGCTCTCCGCGACGGCGCCGCCGTGATCGGCGATGACGCCGACGAACCAGGGGCCCGCCGTGGTGTCGATGGGCAGGGTGCCGGTGCAGGTCAGGGCAGCGCCCATGGCTCCCGGGGCGATGGTCGCGGCCGAGCAGGTCGAGGCGAACGGCGTGTCCGCCAGCGTGATGGCGGCGTCGGTCGAACGGTACATCTTGTACGAGAAGGTCCCGGTCGGCGCCACACCCTGGTTCCGGAAGGTGACGGTGCAGTTCATGCTGGTGCCTGCCAGCACGGGGTCGGAGCACACCAACGACACCACCGAGATGTCCGGCAGACCGACCTGCAAGGCCACGCTGCCCTCGTTGTTGGCCTCGTTCATCTCTGCGATCTCGGCCAGGGTGTCGGCCCGGGCGATGACGAAGTAGCTGCCGATCGGCGTGCCCGCCGAGATCGAGATCGATCGCGCGGACGACGCGGTGGCGCCCGCGGCAACGATCGAGATGGTGCCGCCCCCGAGGCCCAGGTCACCAGCGTCCCAGATCGCGTCGGTCGAGAGATAGAGCTGGTAGCTCGAGCCCACCCCCGTGGTGGTGACCCCGCTGTTGGTGATGCTGGTCGTGCAGCTGAGCGAGCCGCCAGGGACGACGCCGCTCGACGCGCACACCACCGACGCCACCACCAGGTCGGCGCCAGCGTCGAGCGTGTCGAGGGCGATGTTGTTGGCCTCGCTCGCCTCCGCGATGATGGCAGTGCCGTCGGCCACCGCAGCCAGCTGCCAGCGCCCCGCCGGGATGGTCGAACTGCCCGAGCAGCTGACGGTGGTGCTGCCCCCCGGCGCCAGCGCCGGGATGGTGCAGCTACGCAGCAAGGTGTCGGTGCCGTCGATGCTGGTGTCGGCCGACAGCCGCACGTCCAGGCTGACGTCGGCGGACATGGTGCCGCCCAGGTTGCGCACCGTGGCCGAGCAGCTCAGGTTCACCGCGCCGGGCGTGGCGGTGGCTGGCGAGCAGGCCCAGGCCGTGATGGTCAGGTCGACGGCGCCCGGGATGGTCACGAACGTCGTCACCGAGCGGGTGTTATTGGCCTCGTTGCTCTCGGTGACCGTCATGCCCTGGTCGAGGATGACGCCCAGGTAGCCAGCGCCGAGCGCGCTGCCCGGGACGGTCCCGACGCAGGCCAGCGAGGTCGACGCGCCGGCCGCCAGCGCGGCCACCGAGCACGTGGTCAGCTCCTGATCGCTGCCGTCGATGGTGGTGTCGGCCGACAGCCGCAGGCTGGCCGTCGAGGTCGCAGCGTCGGTGCCGCCCAGGTTGGCGACGGCAAGGGCGCAGGTCGCGCTGGCGCCCTGGTTGACCGGGCTCGGGGTGCAGCTCAGGCTGGTCGCGACCAGGTCGGCCGCGCCGCTCTGGAACACCACCAGCGCCTCGGCGCCGCCGATGTTGTTCCCGTTCAGGGTCTCGGTGACGACCTGGCGGGCGTCGGCCTCGGCGCCCACGGTGTACTGCCCCAGCGCCTGCGCCGCCGGCACCGTGCCGGTGCAGGTCAGGGTCTGGGTCTCATTGGCCGCGAACGCCGGGAAGGCGCAGCTGCCGATGGTGAGGTCGCTGGTGGTGACGTTGCCGTCGACCGACAGCAAGAGGTCGGTCGTGCTGGCGCCCGCGGGCGCCGCGCTGTTGTTCTGCACCGTGACCGTGCACGACAGGGTCTGCCCCGGGCTGGCCGCGTCCGGGCAGGTCAGTGCGGTCACCACCAGATCGGCCGCCGTCGACAGCGTGCCCGACACCGCCATGTCACCCGTCAGGGTCACGGTACAGGTGGTGTCGGTGCTGCTGTCACAGCCGGTCCACACGATCCCCGCCCCGGCCGCTAGCGCCACGCTCAACACCACGGTGGCGTCCTCGGGGTAGTCGCCGAAGTCCGAGCTGCAGGTCGAGCCGCAGTTGATCTGCGAATCCGGCGACGTCACCGTGCCCCCCGAGCCCGTCTTGGTGAACGTGAGCCGACGTCTGACCGCGAAGGTCGCGGTCGCCAGCTTGTTGCGGTTCATGGTCGCCATGCACACGCTGTTGCCGCTGCAGTCGCCGGTCCAGCCGGCGAAGATGTAGCCGGTGGTCGAGGCTGGCGTCAGCGTGACCACGGAGCCCGGCAGGTAGTTGCGCGCACAGTTGGGCAGACAGGTCACCGACGAGTAGCCCACGCTGCCGGCGCCCGCCGGCCCGGCGATGCTGAGCTGCAGGTTGTACGACTCGAACGCCACCCCCGCCGTGCGCGGGCGATCCATCAGGATGGTGCAGGTGGTCGCGGTGCCGAAGGTGGCGCAGTCCCCGGTCCAGCCGTTGAAGCGGGTGTCGGCGGAGTTGGTCACCGACAGGGTCACGCTGCTGCCTTGATCGATGATGCGCGTGCAGGTGCCCACCGCGCAGGTGGTCTGGGCCTGGCCCTGCGGGGTGATGGTCACGCTGCCGGCGCCGACGCCCAGGGTCGCCACCGTGACGGTCAAGGTCTCCAGCGGCTTGAACGTCGCCGTCACCGTGCGATCGGCGTCCGCCGTGACCATGCACACCGTCCCGGTGGTGGCGCACGAGGCCTCGCTCCAGCTGTCGAAGCGATAGCCCGGCGCTGGCGCCGCGCTCAGCGTCACCGGGGTGCCGTCGAGCAGGCTCGCCGAGCAGCTGCCGGGACAGCTGATGGCGCCGACGCTGGAGGTGATCTGGCCCATGCCGACGCTGGCCACCGTGAGCCTGCGCAGCTGCAGGAAGGTCGCGCTGACCGTGCGCGCGCTGTTCATCACCACGTCGCAGGTCTGGTTCTGCCCCGAGCAGGCGCCACCCCAGGCCGACAGGCCCCAGCCAGCGCTCGGCGTGGCCGTGAGGGTGACCGGGGTCTGGTTGAACGTGGCCGTGCACGTCCCCGGGCAGCTCACCCCGGTCGGGCTCGAGGTCACGGTGCCCATGCCGTTCACGGTCGCGGTCAGGGACGCGGTGGCGGTGCCGTTCAGGCTCGAGGTGATGAGGCCGCCGGGGTTGGCCACCACGGTCAACGTGGCGCTCTGGGCGCCCGCCTCGCTGGGCGAGAACGCGACCTGGAAGACGCAGCTCTGGCCCTGGTCCAGGCTGGCGTTGCTGCACAGGTCGTTGCTCTTGACGAAGCGCGCCGCGCCCGGCCCCGCGATGGTGACCGCGATGGAGCCGCTCGAGGTCTGGCCCGAGTTGGTGATGGTGAAGGTGACCGGGTTGCCCGCGAGCCCTGGGGTGCCGGTGCCGAAATCCTGGCTGCCCGCGGGGCTGAGCTCGAGCACGGCCGGACCGTCGACCACCGCGGTCCCGGTCAGGGCGGCGGTCGCGGTGCCGCCCGGGCTGGCCGTGGCCTGCAGCGTGGCCACCTTGGCGCCAACGGTCTGCCCGCCGAAGCGCAGGCGCACGTTGCAGCTCTGGGTCGGGTTGAGGACGATGTTCGCGGTGCAGTCACCGCTGGTCGGGATGTCGTTGACGAAGTCGGCCGCGTCGGCCCCGGTGATGGTGATGCTGGTGGGGCCAGTCGGAGCCACACCCACGTTGGCGACCCTGAACGTGAACGTCCCGCTGAGGCGGCCCGTGACCACCGAGCCGAAGGCCTGCGCGGTGGGGGTGATCTCCAGCTTGGGCACGCGCGGCGCGCCGGTGCCGAAGATGATGACGCTGCCCGCGGCGCCGTTGAGCGGCGTCGCCGACAGCACCGCCGCGCGCGAGCCCTCGGCGGTGGGTGTGAACACCACCGTCACGGTGCAGGTCGCGTTCGGCGCCAGGTTCGCGCAGCCGTTGCCGGCGGACAGGAACTCGCTGGCGTTGGCGCCGCTCATGCCCAGCGAGATGGTCCCCGTCGGCGCAGTGCCGGTGTTGGTCACGGTGAAGATGAAGGGGGCCGAGGTCGTGCCGCTGACCACCGAGCCGAAGTCATGGGTGGCGCTGTCGAACTCCAGGCGCGCGCCGCCGAGCTGGGCGTCGGCGCTCAGGCCGCCATCGCCGCCGGCATCGATCGCGCTCCCGTCGTCGTCCTGGGCGCCATCGACCACCGCGCCATCGTCCGTGGCGCCGTCCGGCACGAGGACGCCAGCGTCCTCGCCGCTGCCGCCATCGCCGCCGCAGCCCAACGTCCAGGAACCCAGCACCACGAGCAGGGCTACGCCCCGCAGCGTCCGACGTGCAGCCCTCATCCGCCCTCCGTGACCATCATACCATCCGGCTCTCTGGCCATCCGGCCGGAAAGCCGAGTCCCACAGCCAGCATGCACGCCGCTGACTACGACCGAGACCAGGCAGGGTTACATCGAATCTGCGCCGCGCCTGCGCCGGTTGCCGCGCCCTCGGCGCAGCACGACCAGCGCGACCAGCAGCAGCAGCAGCAGCACGGCCACGCCCTCGCGCCCACCTTGCTGCCCTGCCCCACCCATCACACAGCCGCCGCCACCAGCGTCCATGTCGGGTCCGCCATCCCCGTCCAGCCCGCCGTCGCTGCCGCCGACGTCCGCCGGCACCATGAAGGCGTGGATGGTCCCGTCGGTGGCCCCGATGAACAGCGCGTCACCGCTGACCGCAGGGGTCGACAGCGTGGGCGCGCCCAGGAACGACTGCCACAGCACCTTCCCGGTCGCGGCGTTCAGCGCATACAGCACGCCGTCCATGCCGCCGACCCAGACCACGTCGCCGACCAGCACCGGCGAGCCGCCCGCGCTGGGGCCGTCCGCGAACGGGAAGGCGTCGGCCAGCTCGGGCCCCACGGTGCGACGCCACACGTCGGCGCCGCCCTCGCGCGCCACCGCCACCACCTCGCCCTTCTGGGTGCTGAGGTAGATCTTGTCGGGCCCCACCGCCAGTGACGACGCCAGCGAGTAGGACCAGATGTGGCCGGGCAGGATCTCGCGGTGCCACTTCTGGCGCCCGGTCGCGACGTCGAACGCATACAGGTTGCCGTCGCCCGCGGCCAGATAGCCCACCCCGGTGGCGCTGTCGATGGCCGGCGTGCCGGTGGTGCCCTCGACCGGCAGCGGATCGGCCCAGACCCGCCGTCCGTCACTGGCGCCATAGCCGAACAGCCCCTGTTCAGCGCGCGAGAACGCGCCCAGCACGATGCCGCGCTGGCGGTCGATCGTCGGCGACAGGTAGGCGCCCAGCCACGACGCCGGCGGCGCCGGGGACGCCTTCCACTTCATCGCGCCGTCGGCCAGGTTCAGCGCCTCGAAGTCCTCCGACACCCCGACATAGACCACGCCGTCCGCGATCAGCGGCGCCTGGTAGGCGTAGGTCCCGAGCTGCCCGCCAGACTCGATCACCTTGCGCCAGCGCTCCATGCCGGTCATGGCGTCGAACGCCATCACCGAGCCGTCCTCGCTCATGGCCACCACGGTGGCGGCCTCGACCGCGACCGCGTGGCGCACCGACGCCGGCGTGCGCGCGAACCAGCGCAGCGTCCCGGTGGCGCCATCCAGACACACCACGCCCGACGAGCTGCCATCACCGTCGATCACGCCGGCATACACGAAGGGCCCCCACACCACCGGCCCGCCCATCGAGAACGAACCGCCGGTGGCATACACCCAGGCCGGCTGGAGCGGCGGCTTGACCCCGACGCCGGCGCCGACCGTGGCGCGCCCCATCCGCTCCGGCCCGCCGCCGAACTGCGGCCACGCCGTCCCGGTCATCGGCACCCGCGCGCGCGCCATATCGACCGCCTCGAAGCTGTGCACGCGCACCACCTGGCCCGCCGGGGTGTCGATGCCGACCTCGAGCCGGTGCAGCCCCGGCCTGGCGGTGACCTCGCCGGCGCGCACCCAGCCGTTGCCACCCACCGGCAGCGGCACCGCGGCGCCGTCGTCGAGGCGCACCGTCGCGCGCGGCCGCCCGATCCAGCCATACACGCTGGCGCTGACCCGCACCGGCCCCGCGGGCACCCGCGCGCCGTCCGGGGGAAAGATCAGCTCGGCGACCGGCTGGTCCGCCACCGGCACGAACTCGGTCTCGCTGAGGCCGAGCGGCCCGAACGAGATCCGCCGAAACCCCGGCGGCGAGAAGTCGAGGCCGCCATACGCCAGCGGCGCCGACATCACCATCTCGATGCCCTGGATGTCGTCGATCCGGTTGGTGTGCCAGTGCCCGGCGATGATCAGCTCGGCGCCGGCCTCGCCGATGTTGCGGCGCAGCTCCAGCCAGGGCGGCCCGTGCATGGTCACGATGATGTGCGCGCCGGGCGCCACGCCGGCCGCCAGATCGGCCTGCAGGAAGGGCAGCATGCCATTGCCGTCCTGGCCGTTCAGCACCACGAAGTGGCGGTTGCCGGCGTCGAACGAGTACTGCGGCGGCCCCAGCGTGGCCCGGTAGGCGGCGCCGCCGTCATACCAGTCGTGGTTGCCCGGCACCGAGCGGTAGCGCAGCCCGCTCTCGTCCATCATGTCGCGGTACTCGACGAGCTGCGACGCCCGCGCGTCCTGCGCCAGATCCCCGGTCGCCAGCACCAGATCGACCCGGGTCGGCAGCCCGGCGGTGAACGACAGCGAGCGGGCGTTGTCGGCCTTGGTGGCCTGCCCGATGTGCAGATCGGTGATCTGCACCAGCTCCAGCGAGTCGCCGGCCAGCGCGGGCTCGGGCACCAGCGCGAAGTCGGCGCTGGGCGCGGCTGCGGTGGCGTTCTTCCAGAAGCCCTGGTGCTCGACCGTCCACATGCCTGCCGGCGTGCGCGCCCACATGATGGCGGGGGCGGCGTTGCCGACCTCCAGGCTGTAGCGCCCGTCGCCCCCGGTCTTGATGAAGCCGCGCCCGTCCGAGACCCACACCTCGCCGACGCCCGGCTCGCCGCTGCCCTGGACACCATCGCGATCGCGGTCCTCGAACACCGTCCCGCTGACCACATAGGCGTGCGCCACCCCGGCGCCGAGCATGGCCAGGAGGGCCGCCAGGAAGAGCCGCTTCACGGCCTCGATACTAGCAGCGTTTCAGCGCACTCCCGCGTGATCCAGCCGTCACGGCGTTGGCGTCATCCCCGCGATCCAGGCCCGCACCGCCTCACCGCCGACCGGGTCGGCCAGCTCGCGCGCCAGCGGCGGCATGCGGAACACCGGGTCCTCGCTGGTCAGGCGCAGGTACAGCGCGCTGGCGCCCGGCATGCCGGGCTCGATGATGGCGCTGGCCCCCGGGGGCGGCGCCGCGGTCTGGTTGACGACGTCGACCGCGGTGCGCACCGCGGCGCTGCTCGACCACGCCGTCAGCGGCAGGCCCAGGCGCAGCTCGAGGTCGACCGCGAACTTCACGTCCGAGCCCGCGTTGTGGCAGTTGCCGCAGTTGGCGTGCAGGTAGCCCAGCGCATCGCGCGTGGCGGCGTCCCCCGCGGGCAGCGGAAAGTACGGCGTCGTCGCGCTGCCCCCGGTCGGCGGCGCGGTCAGCTGGCCCGCCGCCACCAGCGCCGCCAGCGGGCTGCCGCCCGCGCGCGTGGCATCGTCGAGCTGCAGCGCCGAGAAGCCGATGACCACCGACGCGAGGCGCACCGGGGCGTGACAGTCGAAGCACTCCGACTGCTGCGGGATGTCGTCATGGCCGGGGTCGTCGACCACCCCGCCGGGCACCGCCATGGCCTCGGTCTCGCCCGGGTTCCACGCGAACGACACCATGAACCAGTCCTCGCCAGGCCCGATCTTCTGTAGCAGGCGGGTCTCGACCCGGCGTCCGCCGCGCGCGAACTCCTTCCAGAACTGCGTCCCCACCGGGAAGCGCCACTGATCCATGTCGCTGCTGTCGATGTGCGTCCCCGGCGGCAGCCGGTACCAGCGCTGCTTGGCGGCGCCGTCCGACCACAGCTGCCAGCGCGGCGCGAACGCGGTGACGTCGGCCGCGAGCGTCTTGCTGGCGATGTCGCTGTACAGTCCAGTCTCGGACAGCAGCATGGGCGCCGTGAAGTCGGCGTCGGCGGCGGCATCGCGCGGGCCACCTGCATCGACCAGCGCGGCGTCGGCCACGGCGCCGTCAGCCCGCGTGCCCTCATCGTCGCCACAGCCGACCAGCCCGACCGCCGCCAGCAGCAGCCACACATGATGACGCGCGGGCATACCCGCAAGGTATCACCTGCAGCCCGCGGCAAGCGATCAGCGCTGTTCGGTGATGCCGCTGGCGAACCCGTCCACGTTCAGCACGACACCCCCGGGCAACGAGATCTTCAGCTCGTCGTCCTGCCACACCATCGGGGGCTCGCCGATGGTCTGCCCGAGCTGATGGCTGACCACACCGCGCACCCGCATGGTGTCGGGTTCGATCATCGCCACCCAGATCGACGAGTCACACAGGAAGACCGCAGCCAGAGCCCTTCGCGTCGATGCTGCCAGTGTTCCACCACATCAGCTGTTGAACCAGGGACGCTGGTTGGTACACCTGGCGCCTGCACCAGCCAGACGACACTGTGACAGCTTGTCACGATGGGAGGTCGACCAGCCGGCAGATCGAGTCGATTCTTGATCATAACTATCTAATATCACTGACGACCACATGTGGCATGGATGATGCTCGCAGCGCCGTCATGCGTATTCGCCACTTCATGTTCACGGGGCTCCTGGCCCTCTCCCTGCTGCCCGCCTGCTCGTCCGAGGACACCTCGGACATCGACTCGATCGAGTCGGATCAGAACGAGGTCGCCGAAGGCGCCGCCGACAAGGCCGACGCCCCGATCAGCAACTTCACCTACTACACCGCGCGCCCCGACTTCCGGCGCTGCATCTCGCCCATCTGCGGCGGCTACTACGTCAAGCGCGTCAACCAGACCTGGACCTTCTGCCCGGGCGGCGGCCCCGCCAACGACCCCAACTGGACCACCGGCGAGTGCTACGTCGCCAGCGCCGACCTCGGCGGCCTGCCGGTCTCCGGCGGGCTGTGGAAGGGTCGCGTCGCCCCGAAGAACTACGCCGGGTACGGCAACTACCGCCAGTTCATCGGCACCGAGGCGTGGACCGCCGCCGGCCCCAACCCGGCGACCGGGATCTTCTACCGCGTCAACAACACCGGCACGGTATGCATCACCTTCCCGTGCCCGACCCACCGCGCCGCCAAGCTGAACTCGCTGGTCTCGCCCATCACCATCGCGGGCGCCGACCTCAGCCTGTCGGGCGCCGACCAGGCCGCCATCGACGCTGGCTACAACCAGATGAACCTGCCCGCCGGCACGCTGGTGGCCGGCACGACCTACACGGTCCGCGGCCCCGCCGGCACCGCGCGCTCGCTGCGCGGCACCCAGTTCTACCTGCCCGTCAAGGCGGCCAAGACCTGCTACGTGGGCGGCTGCTCGGGCCAGGTCTGCTCGGATCGCCCCGACGTCATCACCACCTGCGAGTTCCGCCCCGAGTACGCTTGCTACGCCAGCGCGACCTGCGAGCAGCAGGCCAGCGGCGACTGCGGCTGGACCAAGACCGCCGACCTGGCCGCGTGCATCAGCGCCGCCACCGATCCCGGCTTCTGCACCAGCGACGCCGACTGCCGCCTCGAGGACGACTACTGCACCGGCTGCGACTGCCGCGCGCTGTCGAGCGCCGAGACCCTGCCCATCTGCACCGGCCCGGGCGTGCGCTGCGTGCGCCAGCCCTGCGGCGGCCTCACCGCCGCCTGCGTCAACAACAAGTGCGTCGCGCGCTAGCTCGCGCCACCTGAGCACACCCGCGCCCCCTGGTCACGGCCAGGGGGCGTCTTCACTTTCGGCCGTCACTCGCCGCGTAACGCGACGACTTCAGATCGTCATCGCCGCGGCGGCTCGTACTTGGCCGCGATGCGCTCGATGCACGGCTTGTCGCCCGCTGCGATGTGCCCGCCGTTGCAGTCCATGTGCGCCCCGCGCCCCTGCGGCCACAGCGCATACAGCGCCACCAGCGCCACCGTCGCCGCGGCGCCCCCCGCGTGCCAGCGCCAGGCCTTCCAGCCACGGCCAGCCGCATCGACGTCGGCCGTGCCACCCTGCCCGACCGCCAGCGCCAGCGCGCCGATCACCAGCGCGAAGTACGGCAGCATGCCCCACACTCCGGGCAGCCCCAGCGCCCAGCCGGCGTTGTAGGGCGCATAGCCCCGGCCGAGCAGCCAGAACCCGACGTCATACAGCGGGTTCACGAAGACGGGATGAAACTGCCCCGAGGGCAGGTGTGGATACATCGGGGTCAAGACGCCGTACACCACCAGCGAGACCCCGACCAGCCCCAGCGCCGCCACCCACGCCGCCGGTCGCGTGCGCGCCCACGCCAGCGCCTCGGCCACCGGCCAGACCAGGAACGGCAGCGCCGCCGCGATGTAGCGCGGCCCCACGTTCCAGCCCCCGCGCCACATCGCGATCGACGACACGAACCAGGCCCCGATCACGAACGCGCTGACCGCGATCACACCCTCGGCCCGGACCTCGCGGCGCCGACACAGCCAGACCATCCCGGGCAGCGCCAGCAAGAAGATCGGCGACAGATTGAACAGTCCATTGTCGGGCGTGAAGAACGAACCCACGAACGCCTTGCCCATGGGCGGCCAGACCAGCCCGAGGAAGCCCTGCGAGTGCAGGTGCGCGAAGGTCTTGGAGGCGTTGTACCCGGTCCTCAGCGGCGACCCGAAGCAGGCCTGGTGATAGGCCAGCAGCACCAGCACCGGGCCCACCGCGCCCGCCCCCGCCAGCGCCCGCGCGCGCAGGCGTGGCCACACTCCACGCCCGCGCCAGGCCAGGTACAGCGCCACCGGCACGCACAGGAACACGGCCTGGTAGTCGCACAGCAGCGCCATGCCCGCCGCCGCCCCCGCCAGCGCCAGCCAGCGCTCGCGCAGCACCCCGCGCGCCCACATCGAGCTCACGATGAACGACGCCATCGCGAAGCCCGCCGCCAGCTGGTGCGAGAACAGCGTCACCCCGTAGGTGAACGCCATGGTGCCCAGCGCATAGCCGACCAGCGCCACCCGGCGCGCCGCCCGGTCGGCGCACACCTTGCCGAGCCACCACGCCAGTAGCCACAGGAACAGGAGCTGCGGCAGCGTCGAAGCCGTCAGCCGCAGCCAGAACGTGGTCGCCCGCATGGTGGGCTTCCCGAACAGGCGCAGCACCGCATACGCCGGCACCGCCAGCAGCGACATCCCGGGCGCCTTGTTGGAGTAGTACTTGCCCTTGGCGCGGGTGCCCGGCGTGGCCGGCCGGTCCAGCTCGGACACGTCGGCCACCGGGCCACCCAGCGTCCTGACCCCGGTGTCGACCGCGAAGCGGCCCTCGTCGACGATGGCCTGCGCCAGCCAGATCCGCGGCAGCTCGTTGGCGCTGTGGATCTGCTCGAAGTACGGGAACGACCACAGGTACGCGGCCACCAGCACGATCCCCAGCGCGCGGCGCGCCAGCCACGCGCGCAGGCGGGCCAGGCGGCGCGGGGCCGGGGCAGCGGGCGACTCGGTCGGCACGCGGTCTTTTAGCACGCGTCGCCTCGTGCTACACCTTCGCGAACCGCCGGCCCCGTGATGAAACTCTCGATCCTCATCCCCGCGTATCAGGAAGAACGTTCCATCACCGAAGTGCTGGCCCGCGTCACCGCGGTCGACCTCGCGACCCTCGGCGTGGACCGCGAGATCATCGTGTGCGACGACGGCTCGCGCGACGCCACCGCGGCCCGGGTCGAGGCCTTCGCCGCCGAGCACCCCGACGCCGGCGTGCGCCTGGTGCGCCACCCCGAGAACCGGGGCAAGGGCCGCGCCATCCGCACCGCGCTCGAGCACGCCGACGGCGACTATGTCCTGATCCAGGACGCCGACCTGGAGTACGAGCCGTCCGACTACCCCGCCCTGCTGCGCCCCGCGCTGGAGCGCGGCGCCGAGGTGGTCTATGGCTCGCGCTTCAAGGCGCGCGCGTATCCCCAGGGCATGGCGCCAGCCAACTTCCTGGCCAACAAGCTGCTGACCACCGCCGCCAACGTCCTGTATCGCTCGCACATCACCGACGAGGCGACCTGCTTCAAGCTGCTGCGCACCGACCTCATCCGCGGGCTCGACCTGACCTGCGAGCGCTTCGAGTTCTGCCCCGAGGTCACCGCCAAGCTGGGCCTGCGCAAGGTCGCCATCGCCGAGGTCCCCATCGCCTACGTCGCCCGCGACGTCGCCAACGGCAAGAAGGTCCGCTGGACCGACGGGTTCGAGGCGTTATGGGTGCTGGTCAAGCACCGCATCGGACGTGGCTCATGACCCGCGCGAGCAACGCGCGGCAGGGGGAGGCTCACCTCGGCTTTGCCGAGGTGAGGGGGACCGGGAACGGTCCCCCCTCGATCGACGG
>JADYYK010000093.1 GCA_020853705.1 Deltaproteobacteria bacterium | reverse complement strand
TTGTTGCGTCGACCAGCAGTAGTCGAGAACGCCGCAGCACTCAATCCGTGTAATGCGGTGCGGCAAAAATGCTGGGGGCCGCATCAGTCCAGGCCCCTTGGCGGAACCCGCATGCGAGAACTGCGCAGCAGTATCGAATTTGCATCACCTGGACTGCCGAAAGTTGACGCCCGCCCACGCAACCGCCTGAAATCACGATGACCCAAGGTCGGCCCTGATTTTGCTGTCCATGCGTATGCTGGGTTAACTACCAGCAGGGGCTTCACGTCCAAACCGACACCCGATGGCGACCTGTCCCAAATGTCAGCAGGAGTTCCCCGACGCGCATCGGTTCTGTCCGCGTGACGGGGCTTCGCTGTTCATGGCGGCCGACCCCCTGATCGGGCGCACCCTGCTGAGCCAGTTCGAGGTCCAGGACGTCTGCGGCACCGGCGCCATGGGCACCGTGTATCGGGCCTGGCAGAACACCATGGAGCGGCTGGTCGCCATCAAGGTCCTGCACAAGGAGCTGACCCGCGACCCCGACGTGGTGCGCCGCTTCCATCGCGAGGCGCGCGCGGTGGCGCGGCTGTCGCACCCGTCGATCGTGACCGTGTACCTGGTCGGGCAGACCGACGACGGCCTGCCCTACATGGTGATGGAGTATGTCGACGGCGTCACCCTCGAGCAGGTGTGCGAGGCCGACGCCCCGCTCGATGCCCTGCGCGCGGTGCGGATCGCGCGCCAGATCGCCGAGGGGCTGGCCTCGGCGCACGAGGCCGGCGTCATCCATCGTGACCTCAAGCCCGCCAACGTCCTCATCGTGCCGCGCAAGGGCAAGGACGACGACGCCATCAAGATCCTCGACTTCGGCATCGCCAAGGTGCTGGGCACCGGCCTGGAAAGCAAGATCACGCGCACCGGCACGGTGTTCGGCACCCCGCACTACATCGCTCCCGAGCAGGCCTCGGGGCAGGACACCGATCACCGCGCCGATCTGTACGCGCTCGGCATCGTCCTCTATCGCATGTGCACAGCGCAGGTGCCGTTCGACGCCTCGCGCGGGATCCAGGTCCTGCTCGCGCACATGAACCAGGTCGCCACCGCGCCGCGCCTGCTCAACCCGGTGCTGCCCGAGGCGGTCGAGGACATCATCCTGCGCGCGATGGAGAAGGACCGCGATCGCCGCTACCAGAGCGCCGGTGAGATGGCGGCCGCGCTGGCGGCCATCGAGCGCGAGCTGCGCTCGCCGTCGCCGTCGCAGCAGACCCAGGTCGGCATCCTGGGTCAGCCGGTGGCGCCGGTGCGGCGCAGCGCGACGCCGGCACCCGCGGCGCCGCCCGCGTCGCAGCAGCCCGCGGTCATCGTCGCCGGGCTGCGCCACGACACCCCGGCCCCGCGCCCGTCGGCCCCGCAGGCGCGGGTGCCGACCCCGCGCCCCGCCGTGGCGCCGCTGCCGTCGACCGCCGCCGGGGTCGCCCGCCTGGGCGCCGCCAACACCCAGCCCACCCTGCCCAGCGGCGGTGATCCCGCCATGACCTCGCACGGCGCCTGGTTCGCTGACAGCGACGCCTGGCAGGCCATGCAGGACGCCGACGCCGAGGCCGCCGCGGCCATCGACGACGAACCCGGTGCGCGCCGTCGCCTGGCCTCGCAGGCCGTGCGCGCCGCGCAAAAGGCCGCGCCCGAGCCGGCCTTCACCGCCGCGCCCGCGCCCCGCCTGGCGCAGCGCTCGTCGGCGTCCGACAGCCAGGTCGCCGCCGAGGCCTCGCGCATCGCGCCCGGCGGCGACGATGACGACAGCGATGACTTCGACTTCGAGCGCCCCCGGCGCCGTCGCGGCGGCGTCATCCTCGGCGTCGGCGCGCTGCTGCTCGCCGGCGCCGCCATCGGCGCCATCTTCGTGGCCCGCATGGGCGGCGACAGCTCGTCGCACGCGCAGTCGCCCAGCGCGTCGGCGTCGCCGTCCCCGTCCGCCTCGGCGTCGGCCTCACCTTCCACCTCGGCTTCCGCCTCGGCCTCGCCGTCGCCGACCAGCGCGGGTTCGCCGTCGCCGGTCGCGTCGGCCTCGCCGTCGCCGTCGCCGGTCACCCCCGCGGTCGCACCGCTGGTCTTCACCATCGGTGAAGACGGCTTCTCGCTCAAGGTCACCGTGCCGGGTCGCATCACGGTGCCGGGCGCGCTGGACGCCAGCTTCGACATCCGCACCCGGCGCGGCAACCCCAGGAAGGAGGGCACCGTCACCACCCACCTGGATCGCAAGGGTGCCCCGGGCACGCCCGTCGCCGCGACCGCCGCCGGCGATCCGGTCGGTCGCGATGTCGCGCACTGGACCGTCGCCAAGGCCGGCGCGCACCACGCCGCCATCACCGTCGAGACCCCCTGGCGCAGCGTCGATCTGTGGGTCGACCTCGCGATCGCCGCCGACGGCACCGTGTCGCTGGCCCAGTCGGGCGCGGGCGCTCCGACCGCGTCGGTGGCGCCGTCGCCCAGCCCGAGCAGCAAGCCGGGCAAGACCAAGCCTGGTGAGATCCCCGTCCTCATCAAGCCGTCGCCGAAGCCGTCACCGTCGCCGGTGATCGACCTGCCGAAGCCGATTGACCCGATGCCGCTGCCCTCACCGGTGCCGGCCGACCCGCCGCCAGGCACCGACCCGCCGCCCCCCGTCGACCCGGTGCCGCCGTCGCCGACACCGACCCCGACCCCGGAGGTCAGCCCGACCCCGACCCCCAGCCCGACCCCCGAGCCGCCGCCGCCGCAGGATCCCTACGGCCTCCCCGAGCTGGTCAACGACGTGCCCACCACGGGCTAGCCTGCCAGCTGGCCGTCGCGACGCTGCCTACTTCAGCCTGATGCGGGCGCGCGACAGGCCGCGCTCGACCCGCAGGTGGGTCGGGTTGCCGCCGTCGGGCAGCTGAAAGGTCACCGTGATGAGGCCGCGGCCGCGCACCTTGGGCGGCCGCGCCAGCTCGAGCAGCCGGGTGCCATCCTCGACCAGGAAGCGCACCCCGTTCTGGTAGTCGCTGCCGAACAGGTTGAGCTGGATGTCGAGCTCGCGGATCCCGGGCGGCGGACGGGTCACCGTGCCGTCGATGTGCAGCTGCAGGCTGTCATCGACGGTGACCACGTCGTTGCGCTTCCACTCGGACACCACGACATCGAACACGGTGCCGTCATCCGCGTCGGGCGCCCCGGCGTCCACCCGCGGCGCTGGCCCTGCCGCCCCGTCCGGCCCGCCCACCACGAGCAGCCCCGCGGCGTCGAGTCCGCCATCGGGCAGCCCCGCCTCGGGCAGCCCGGCGTCATCGTGGCGCGCCGCCGTCGGGTGTCCGGGGTTCATGACCCGGTACACGATGAAGCTGCCCGCGCCCACCAGCACCGCGGTGGCGCCGATGCCGATCATCATGCCCAGCCCCAGCTTGCCCCGTGCCCGCGCCGGCGCCGCCGCCTCGGACGGCTTGCGCTGGACCAGCTCGATGGGCTTGTCGGTCTTGCCGGTGCCCCCGCGCTGCCCTGCGGCCGCCCCGTCGCCGTCGCCCGCCGCCGGCGCCGCCGCCGACTCACCGCTGGCCAGCTCGCGCAGCGTCCCGGTCTTCCTGTCGAGCTTCATCGGGCGCGTGGGCAGCGCCGCCGCCCCCTTGGCCGCCGCGCCCGAGCGCCCGGCCGCCTCGCGCGCCGCCGAGATCTCGTCGGCCCCCAGCGCCGCGGTGTCGGCCACCTCGGCCGCGGTCAGCAGCTTGCCGTCCTTGCCCTTGTCGCCGCTCGCGGCCTTGTCGCCGGCCTCGCCCTTCGAGCCCGCCCGTTTCGGCCGCGCCACCGCCGCCATCCGGGTCACCAGCGCGCCCAGATCCTCGCGCGTGAAGCCGGGCGCCGCGCTCGACAGCCAGCGCGCCAGGTCACGCGCCAGATCCGCCGCCCGCGGGTACCTCTTGTCGCGATCACGCGCCAGCGCCTGGGCGCAGATGCGGTCCAGCTCCGGCGGCACATCGGGCGATCGCGACGACGCCAGCGGCGCGTCCTGGCTGTGCAGCAGCTCGGCGGCGCGCACCTGGCCGACACCCTGGTGCATCGGCCCGCCCACCAGCAGCTCGAACAGGATGACGCCCAGCGAGAAGACGTCCGAGCGCGGATCCAGCGCCAGCGCGCCGACCACCTGCTCGGGCGACATGTAGCGCAGCTTGCCCATGACCACGCCGGTCGCGGTGCGGTGGCGCTTGCCGGCCGCCTTGGCGATGCCGAAGTCGGTCACCTTGACCTCGCCAGTGGACGAGATCAGCAGGTTCTGGGGGCTGACATCGCGGTGCACGATCCCCAGCGGTTCGCCCTCGGCGTCCTTGCGCTGGTGGGCATAGTCGAGCCCGCGCGCCGCCTCGGCGATGACGAAGGCCGCCGAGGCGTGGGGGAACGGCTGGCCGGCCTTCTCGCACGCCTCCACCAGGTGGCCGAGGTCGAGCCCCTCGACCAGCTCCATGGCCAGATAGTGAGAACCATTCACGTCGCCGAAGTCGAACACCTGGCACAGGTTGGTGTGGCTCAAGGCCGCGACGATCCTGGCCTCGTCGATGAACAGGGTGACGAAGTCCTCCTGGTCCTCGAACGGCGCCAGCACGCGCTTGAGGGCGACCTGCTTCTCGAAGCCGCCCTCGGCGCGCAAGACCGCCCGGAAGACCTCGGCCATGCCGCCGGCCCCCAGTCGCTCCAGGAGGACATACTTCCCGAACTGCTCCGGTAGCCCCGGCGCCATCGCGGGCGGCAGGATAACAGCGCATGCAGCCATTGACCCACGAAATCCGCACGGGTAGCCTGGGATGTCGGGTTTCGTTTGGACTACGAGCAGGAGTCGGGCATGCGTCACTTTCGTTACTGGTCGGTTCCAGCACTGGCCCTCGTCACCCTTGCAGCCAGCTGCGCCCGGGACTTCGACACGACGCGTAAACCGGTCGACACCGGTAGCTTCGGCCAGCGGGTCTACACCCTGGGCTGCAAGCGGGTCGCCTACCTCGAGGACCTCAACGACGGCGACGGCCGCGTCGATGTCCGCGGTGACAACTTCCGCGATCTCTGTCGCAGCGGCGGCGACGCCCCGTCCGACACCCCCGAGCGCCTGCGCACGCTGACCACCTACCGCGAGCGCCTCATCACCGCCATCGACGCCGCCATCCCGCCGGCGCTCAAGACCGACCTGCAGAAGATGCTGGTCGCGATGACCTCGCTGTATGACGACGACACCGTCCAGCTGACCATCGAGAAGGCCGCCCAGGTCCTCGACATGATGGAGCAGGACACCCCGTTCCTGACCGCGATGCAGCACCTCGACTACCGGCTGGGCTACCGCCCGCTGTCGGCGTCCACCACCGCGCCGGTGTCACCCGCGGTCGGTGTGATGACCGCCATCGCCGCCTATCCCGAGCTCGACACCCTGCTGCGCACCCAGGTTGCCGCCATCGCGCCCGCCGAGGGCGGCAGCGGCGGCAGCGCCGCGGTCGAGTTCAAGCAGCTCATGAAGGCGCTGTCGGCGCAGCTCGGCGCCACCGACGTCACCGCCAACCCGGGCGCCGCCGATCGCACCCTCAAGCTGGCGCTCGACCTGCTGTTCACCGAGAGCGCCGAGCTGTCGACCAACAAGCCGCGCGCGCTGGTGGTGCGTGACTTCCGCGGCCTGGCCGCGGTGGACCCGACCGCGCTCAACAACCCGGCGCGCTCCAAGTTCGTCGACAAGAACAACGACGGCCTGGCTGACATCGACGCCGAGGGCCGCTTCGTCGACGCCGCGGGCATGCCGTTCCAGCCCCCGACGCCGTTCGCGACGCCCCTGGTCGACGCCACCGGGACGCCGCGCGACGCCCAGGGCCGCGCGCTGCAGATGGCCGCCGGGCCGACGCTGTACCGCTACCGCGATCTCGATCGCACCGTGCTGGCCGGTCTGGCGCGCGAGGCGCTCGACCTGTTCGACCCCATGCGCAAGACCGGCACCAAGTTCATCCGGGGCGCCTCGGCGCTGCTGGGCACGCGCGTCCCCGACGCCAGCCGCATCATCGGCAGCAAGCCGGTCACCTACAAGGGCTACGACACCGCCAACGCGCCGCTGCTCGACATGATCCACGGCTACCTGCTCATCCTGCAGGACCCGGCCATCGACGACACCCTGCAGATCGCGCGCGCGCTGCTGGCCACCGAGACCGACGCCAACGTGGCCGGTCGCGAGGCGGTGGCGTCGCGCCTGATCGGCTCGCTGCTCAAGGTCGCCGATCTCGGCAAGGCGCACCCCGAGTCGACCATCCCGGCGACCTCGCCGCTGTATGACGACCTGGTGCCCATCGTGGTGCGCATCCTGCGCACGCCGGGGCTGACCGAGGCTCTGCTGCGCGCGCTGGAGAAGCCCGAGGTCAAGGGGCTCGGCCCGCTGTTCGTGAAGTACATGAAGTTCAAGGATCGCTTCGACGTCAACGGCCCCAACCAGGCGCTCACCGGCACCTTCGTGACCCCGGTGGGGCGCGGCGCCGGCATGACCGACTCGGGGCTGAATCGCAGCATCCTGCAGCGCCTGCTGCACACCATCGCGGACGCCAACGGGGCCCGGCTGTGCTCCAAGGCGGGTGCGCGCATCCGCCAGTTCGGCATCACGGTGCAGACCTTCAACAACGAGTGCGAGCTGTTCCAGATCGATGACCTGGCGGTCTTCTACGTGCAGTCGATCGCCTACCTGAAGGACGCCAACGGCAACACCTCGACCGACTACAAGGGGCGCATCCGGCCCAAGGCGTTCCTCGAGCTCAAGAACCTCAACGCCGTGGTGCGCGCGGTCATCTCGGACAGCCTGATCGAGGACTCGTCCACCATCACGGGCTTCACCACGCACCCGACCCCGGCGTCGCTCAACCGCGTGCTGTTCCTGAACCCGCCGCCCGACTTCATCGCCGACACCGCCGATCCCGCGCGCACGCGCACCGGCGAGCGCTTCATCGACCTGCACGTCGGCGCCCTGCCGGTGTGGGAGGCCGAGGGTTTCTACGACAAGCTGCGCCCCATCGCGCAGGCCTTCGCCGATCACAACGCCGAGAAGATCCTGGTCGATCTGTTCAGCGTCATGCACAAGCACTGGCCGACGCGCGACTCGCTCGACCACCAGTTCACCAACGCGACGGCGCCGCGCTACGCCTACGGCAGCGGCGCCATGCGCTACGAGACCCAGATGATCGACGTGCTCGAGAAGACCGAGCTGCTCGACGCCTTCGTCGATGGCGCGCCGACCATCAACGCGCTGCGCACCAGCGCGGGCAAGCGGGCGCCCGAGGTGCTGGCCGCCGCGGCGCGCTGGATCCTGGAGCCCAAGGCCGGCATCAAGACGCGCGCGGGGCTGACCACGCTGCCGACCGCCGACGGGCGCGCCATGGTGACGCCGATCTCGCCCTACCTGGTGCTGGCCGACGCCTATGCGCGCAAGCGCATGCTGTGGGACGGCGGCAACGTCGAGGCGGTGGCCTGGCAGGAGGCGGCGTCCTCGATGGCCGATCAGATGTTCGCCGGCGAGAAGCTGGGCACCATGTGGCGCTTCCGGGATCGCCGGCTGCGCGGGATCCTGGTCCCGGTGGTCGACTTCCTGCGCGGCCGCCTGAGCGCGCACCGCACCACCGGCGACACCCTGGTCTGGCTGGGGCAGACCCTGCCGGCCGACGCCGAGCGCATGCTGACCGGCCCGATGTTCGCGTCGCTGGCGGACTTCCTGCTGGCGCTGCAGGGCGACGCCGCGGCGCGCGATCAGCTCGACGGCCTGCTGGCTTACCTGACCGACGACGTCGGGGCCTCGGACTCGTTCCAGACCTCGGTCACCGCGGCGGCCGACATCGCGCAGCTGTTCATCGACGACGCCGACCTGGCGCCGGTGGCGCAGATGATGGGGCGCGTGGTCGATCCCGAGCTCGGCTTCGTGGACCAGAACCTGGTGCTGATGCGGCGCTCGATGCTGCGTGAGGAGGAGGCCGGCGTGAAGGGCACCTTCACCAAGCTGATCCAGAACCTGTTCCGCGAGCACCAGCCCGGGCGCACGCCGCTCAGCGAGATCCTCGAGGCGGTGCACGAGGTCAACCGGCTCAGCCCCGGCGTCAACGTCGGCGCGCCCTTCCTGGCCGCCGACTTCGAGAATGGCTTCGCCCAGATCCGCGGCTTCCTCGCCGACAACAAGCGCGGCCTCAAGAAGTTCATCGACATCGTCAAGCTCCGTCACGACGACTGAGAAAGGTCCCGGGCCCATGAGACGGAGTGTGTGGCTGACCGCCGCGACGCTGACGGCGGCGCTGGCGGCGGCGCTGGTGTTCGAACCCGCGGCGCGCGCGGCGGGCTTCTGGCTGCCCGGGCGCGGCGTGCGGCCGATGGGGCGGGGCGGCGCCTTCGTGGCCGGCGTCGATGACCTGCACGCGGTCTGGTACAACCCCGCCGGCCTGGCCTCGCTGGCAGGGGAAGCGCCCGAGCTCGGCGACGCGCGGCGCACGCGCTGGTCGATGCTGCTGGATCTGGCGCTGGTGTCGAACTCGTCGACGTTCCATCGCGACGCCGGCACGGTGCAGGAGCAGCCCAAGGTCGAAAACGGCGCCTCGCCGCAGGTCATCCCGACGCTCGGGGTCGGCCACGCCTTCTCCGACAAGCTGGCCGGCGCGGTGGTGCTGATCGCGCCCTACGCCGGGCTGGCGAGCTTCCCGGTCGAGGGGCCGCAGCGCTACTCGGCGGTCAACTCCGACGGCACCATCATCGCGTCGCTGGTGGTGGGCGCCGGCTACAAGGTCGGCAAGCACCTGCGCCTGGGCGCCACGGTGCAGAACCTGTTCGTGTCGTACAGCTCGCAGATCGTGATCTCGTCGTGTCCGTCGGAGACCATCTGCGCGCCCGAGGATCCCGAGTTCGACGCCGTGGGCCAGATCGATCAGACCGGCTTCTTCAACCCGACCGCCAGCGTGGGCATGCAGGTGGCGTATCCCAAGGTGCGCGTCGGGCTGTCAGCGCAGCTGCCGACCTGGGTGCGCGCGTCGGGTCAGATGCGGGTGCGCCTGCCGTCGGCGGCCTTCTTCGACGGTGCGCGCATGCAGGGCGACACCGGCGAGACCGAGTTCACCCTGCCGCCGACGCTGCGCGCGGGTGTCGAGGCGCGCCCGACCCCGGCGGTGAAGGCCGAGGTCGCGGTCGACTACGAGATGTGGTCGATGCACGACGAGATCGCGGTGACCCCGGACGCGCGCATCGAGGACGTGCCCGCGGTCGGCACCTACGACCTGTCGCCGCAGATCATCAAGCGCAACTTCGAGAACACCCTGGCCGTGCACGCCGGCGTCGAGGCCGGACTGGGCAAGCGGAGGAGCATCAGCGTGCGCGGTGGCTACGCCTTCGAGCAGGGCGCGCCCCCGATCGAGTGGCTGTCGCCGCTGACCATCGACACCTCGAAGCACATGCTGACCCTGGGCGGCGGCTGGAAGTCGGCCAGCGGCAAGCTCGGCCTCGACGCCGTGTTCGGCTATGTGCTGCAGCCGGAGACGACCGTGACCAACAGCCAGGTCCGCCAGATCACCGGGATCCGCCAGCGTGATCCGGCGGATCCCGCGCCGCCCATCGTGGGCAACGGGACGTACACCTCGAGCTGGCTGTTCTTCGGAGTCGGCGTTCGCTACGATCTCTAGCGAGCCGTAGGCCCGCTAGAGATCGCTCCGATTCCGCAACTGAGCCGGCTCTGCCATCTACACCGGCTCTGCCGCTCCGTCGCTACGCCGCGCTGGCGGCGGCGCCGTTGATCGCTGCAGCCGGGCGCGTGGTGCGCGGGGCCGACATCAGCCCGGCCTCGAACGTCGCCAGCACCAGCTCGGCGTGCAGGTCGATCGGCCCGGTCGGCGGCGCCATCGGCGGCGCCTCCTCCAGCTCGTCCGCCGCGGCGTCCGCACCGGAGATGTCGTTGGCGCTGGCAGCGCTGGGCAGCGGCGCCGCCGGTGCGGCCATGTTGGCGCGCGTGGCGTGCAGCAGCACCAGGCTCAGGAACGACGAGGCCAGCACGTCGACCTGCGCCTGCACGTCGCACGCCGGATAGATCCCGGCGGCCACGCCTGCGCTGATGAGGTCCGCCATGGTCGAGATGCAGGCGTTGGCCGCGCCCCCGACCTCGGCCAGCACCGCGTCACCCACCTGGTCGTGCAGGGTCGGGCTGCTGAGGAAGAGGAAGATGCGGTAGGCGTCCGGGTTCTGGTACGCATAACGCACCGCGTAGCGCCAGGCCGCCTGCAGATGATCGCGGGGCGTACCCTCGCTGCGACGGACCCGCACCAGCTCCTTGTGGAGCGTGAGCAGGTTGTCCTGCAGCAGGGAGACGTAGAGCTCCTCCTTGCTCTTGAAGTAGAGGTAGATCGCCCCCACGCTGAGACCCGCACGCCGGGCGACGTCCTCGATGGTGGTGCGCTGGAAGCCGCGGTCGGCGAACAGCTTGCGAGCCACCCGCTGGATGCGACGCCGACGAGCCTGACGCTCGGCGGCCTTTCTCTCCTGTCCACTCATCATGAGTCACCATGTATCACCGCTAACGCGGCGTGTCAAGGAGCCCAAACGACATTCATGACGCGCTGTATAAAACGCGCATCCGATGCCGAAAACAATGCGGACGTGGCGTCCTGCCGGTGTTGGCCAGGCCTTGCCACGTCCGCTCTGTGTTTTCGCGACGCTACGCGTCGAGGTGGCCAGACCAATTGGTCCGACCCAGGTTCATCTGGACCCGACCCAGGTTCATTGCGACCCCATTTGGGGGCCCCGACCCTGGGGGCCCCGACCCAGGTTCGTTCTGATGCAGTTTGGAACTAGCGTGCGTTCTGGAAGGCGTCCATCGAGGCGCCCTTCATCATGTTCGAGCCCGCCGACGAGCCCGCCGACGGACGCGCGCGCACCTGCTCGTTCAGCTTGCGCAGCCCGGCGTTGCTGGCGTCGAGCGCGGGGCTGTCCAGGCTGGGCGCGATCGCGGTCGAGGCCGCCAGGCGACGCTCGAGCAGCTGCTGCGCCTCCTCGATCTGACCGGCCTTGTACTGGGCCATGGCGTCGTCGATGGTGGCCGCGCTCTCGACCTGCTCGACCTTGGCCTGCACGGCGCGGTTCAAGCTCGCGCCGACCGCGTCCACGTCGCGCGACAGCTCGACGTCGACCGCGGCGCCGATGACCAGGCCACTGCGCTTGCTGGTGACGTCGTCGAAGCTGACGTCCACCCGCGCCACCGCGCGGGTACCGACCTGGGTCGCCGGCACGCGCAGGCGCACCACCAGCTTGCGCTGCTGGCCGCTGGCGAGGTCGCCGATCTGCACCACGTGGGTGCTGCCCTCGCTGCTGTACGGATAGCCGAACACGCGATCGATCTCGACCCCGGGCGCCAGCTCGAGCACGACCTGGGTGCGCTTGGCCACCGTGGTAGACACCGAGGCCAGCTCGCTGTCGATGATGCTGGTCAGCCCCTGCGAGTCCTCGACGTGGTGGAACTGGCCGGCGCTGTGCTCGGCCATCGCGCGCATGATGTCCTCGCGATAGCTGTCCCCGACGCCGATGGTGCTGATGGGCATGCCCAGGCCCTGGCTCTCGTCGGCCAGCAGGGCAAAGTCGTTGATCTCGGTCAGGCCGGGCGCCTTGGGCTCGCCGTCCGACAGCAGCACGATCCGGGTCACGTCGTCCTGCGCCATGGTGCGCGCCAGCTCGGCGCGCGCGCGCAGCAGGGCCTCCGACATGTTGGTGCTGCCCACGGCGCGGATGTCGTTGATGCGCGAGCGCAGCTCGGCGCGGCTGTCGGCGCGCAGCACCAGGGTCGGCGCCAGCACGGTGACGTCGGTGCCGAAACTGATCAGGGTGACGCGGTCACCGTCCTGCAGCGCATCGACCAGGCGCTGCGCCGCCAGCTTGGCGTCGACCAGCCGGGCCCCGTCCATCGACATCGAGCGATCGATCACCAGCGCGATGGTCACCCGCGGGCGCGCGACCGAGGCCAGCTTGGCCGCGGTCAGATCCACGTCGAGGTAGACGCGACCGTCGCCGCCCACCAGCAGCTTGCTGCTCGACAGCGCGGCGGACAGCTTCAGCGCACCGGCCTGGCTGCTCGCCGGGGGCGGCTTGATGGTGACCGGTCCGTGGCGCGGGGGCGCCTCCTGCTTGCTGCGCTTGCCCCAGCTCAGGGCCGCGGCCGCGACGGTCAAGCCCGCAGCAGCGACGACGATCCAGCGTGTCCGGTTCAGCATCCGTAGCCTCCGTGAAGGCTAGGGACGCCCGAAATCGCTGAGGGATCTACCTCGCGGTGGTCGAATCTGCCTTCAGGGACTGCACGTAGATCTGGCCCTCGTTGGCGCCGTTCTCGACCCAGGCGACGTGGATCCCGCCGCCATTGCGACGAGAAATCGCGACCTCTGGCCGCGCCGCGTCAGTGTTGGTGTTGAGGCGCAGGCCGCCGGGGGCCCAGCCGGCGCCCGAACCCCACGCAAACACGTTGCCGCTGCTCATGCTGCCGTCCTGACCGGCGATGTAGGCGTGGTCGGCGTCGCCGACCACGGCCAGCCCGGCGACGCGGCTGCCCAGGTCGGGCAGGGCAGGCGAGAAGGCCGGCACGCGCCGCCGCAGCAGCGGGCCGCGGTCGTCGAGGGCGCCGGCCCGGTGGGTCCCGAACAGGTAGCTCTGGATGGATGACAGCATGCCGCCGCTGCTCTGGGGCAGCACCATGACCTGGGGCTGCGCGAAGTCCGACTCGGCCGGCGACACCGTGGCGCCCCCCCCGCCATAGGGCAGACCGCGGCTGACGGTGGTGCTGCCGTTCTCCCACGCCACCGCCACACCCAGCGCGATGCTCGAGGCCGAGACGCGGGGCCGGCGCAGCACGCCGCGCTGCTGGGTGCCCACGCTCTCCAGCGAGGTGTTCCATGCCTGGCTGAAGTTGCCAGCCGAGAAGCGGGCGACCCGGATCTCCTCGCGGTTGCCGGTGGTCGGGGACGGCGCGATCTCGTGCCAGGTCACCAGCAGTCCATCGCCGTCGGAGGCCAGCGTGGCGTCGAGCTCGTCGATGACGGCCCCGGTCGCCGCGCCGGTGAGCATGGTGGGGCTGCCCGGCGTGCCGTCGATGCGACGCGCCATCAGGCGGGTGCCGACCCCGTCGGCGTAGACCGCATAGGCCCGGTTGGCGCGCACCACGACGTCGAACGGGAAGCCCTTGCCGGTCGAGATCTGCTGCGAGAGCTGCTGCGGGCCGCTGTTGCCACCGGCGTGGATCCACAGCTCCTGGCGGGTGGTGTCGACGGCGTCGTACTCGATCCAGCCGAAGGCGGCGATCTGATCACCTTCACCCAGCAGGCGATCCCGCGCCCTGACCGCGAGGTTCGACAGCGCGATCGGACTGCCCATCAGGTTGCCATTGTTGTCGAGCTCGACGGCGCGGATCTGCGCGCTGGGCGGGTTGGCCACGTTGGGCGGATCCTCGAAGGCCAGGCGGGCCCCGCTGCCGGTGCTGGCCAGCGCGACGCGGCGGCCGTCGCTGACCTTGATGGGCTGTGCGCGCATGGTGCCGCCGTCGATGACCACGACGCCGCCGTCGCCAGGGGGGCCGGCGTCGAGGTCACCGGGCAGCTCGCCGGGGCGGTAGCACTTCTGGTCGGGCAGGTTGCAGGTGAAGCCCTCGGGACAGCGCGGCTCCACGTTGGCGGGGTCGCAGTCGAAGCCGCTGACCAGGCTGGGCGAGTAGCAGCTCGCCAGCGCAGCCCCCAGGCCGAGCGCCCCCAGCGCCCCCAGCGCCACCGTCGCGCCGCGTCGTCCGCTTCTGCGTACGGCGCGCCTCACTTGGCCAGCTTGCTGGCGTCCGCGGCCACCACCTGGTACCAGACCTCGCTGGCCAGGCGCACGTTCTCCAGCCAGGCCGCGATGACGCCGCCGCCGCCGCGTCGGACCGAGGCGTGGTCGGTGCCGCCGCGATTCGCGGCAGAGTTCAGCGAGAGCCCGGTCGCCGGCCAGCCCGCCTGCATCGCGAAGGCCTTGACGTCGCCGCCGCTGTCGCCGCCCTCCTGCATCATCACGTAGACGTTGCCGAGCTCGTCACCCAGCGCGAACGGGCTGGTCAGGTTGGCGCCCTGGCTGACGACGGACATCGCGGGCACCACGCCTGCGCGCAGCAGGGGACCGCGCAGCACGGCGCCGATGCCCAGGATGAGGGCGCTCGGGGTCGCGCCGGCGCTGCCGCCCGCCACAGGTAGCGCCAGCGGGGCCGGCTGCGTCGCGGTCGCCTCCAGGTAGGTCGTGCTGCCGACGCGGTCGCCGTTGCTGTACTGCAGCGCCGCCGCGCCGACGCGCAGCCGCTTCTCGTAGCCGACCAGGACCAGCCCGCCGCGCCCGCTGAGGGCGAGGCGTGGGTGGCGCAGCATGCCATCGACCGAGATCGGGCCGCCCTGGCTGTCGGTGTCGACGGTCGCCTCCCAGTCCTGCTTGAGATCGCTGGTGCGCACACGCCGCACGTGCAGCCGCTCGGTGGTGATGGTGCCCAGGAGGTCGTCGACCTCGACGAAGGCCACCAGCAGGCCGGTGCTGTCCTCGGCCGCGACCAGATCCAGGGCGCTGATGCGGGTGCTGAACGACTCCAGGTCGACGCGGGTGACGTTGGCCCCGGTCCAGCGCGCGAGGGTGATGGCGCGCTTGGCAGGATCGTTGGGGTCGGGCCGGACATAGGCGGCATAGCCGTTGGTGCTGGCCGAGGCGATGGCCCAGGGCGCGTCGTCGGCCAGGGCGCTGAGGTTCAGCACGCTGCCCGCGGTGGTCACGGTGAGCTGGGTGCTGGACGCGTCCTTGGTCAGCCAGCCGAAGAACGGCACCATGCTGCCGGCGCCGACCAGGCCGCTGCGCGCCGCGCCACCCTGGACGAAGGCCTGGGGCGCGGTGTGGCTGCCGGAGTTGTCGACATCGACCCAGCGGATCGCGGTGCCGGTGCCACCGGTCTGGGCGGGCTCCTGCCAGGCGATCCGCGCGCCGGCGGTGGTGCGCGCCATCGCGACCCGGTCACCGCGACCGAGCATGATGGGCGCCGCCGGGACCACGGTGCCGTCGGGGGTCGCCGCGTCCCTGATGGTGCCGCCGTCGTCGCCTGGACCGGGCAGCGACGAGTAGCACTTCTGATCGGCCAGGTTGCAGGTGAAGCCGCTCGGGCACAGCGGCTGGTTGCCGCTGGGGTCACAGTCGAAGCCGTCGACCAGGCTGGGCGAGTAGCAGCTGGCCAGCGCGAGCAGGCTGGTCAGCGCGAGCTTTGGGGCGAGCCGTCGGCTCATCAGAACTGCCCCTGGACCATGGCGCCGCCGCCGCCGGGCACGTACATGCCGGTCACCGACGTCACGGACGGCCCTGACATCTGGCGCTCGGTGATGGTGACCGACTCGGAGCGACGCCGGTGGCCGAGGTACCACAGCACGCCGCCGCCCACGGTGACCACGGCGCCGACGCTGTACAGGATGATCGAGTTCTTCTCGCGCTGCTTGCCCTCGTCCTCGATGTCCTTGGCGCCCTGGTCGTAGATCCCGCGCACGCCGCCCTGTTCCGGCGGCAGCAGGTAGGCCTCCAGGTGGTCGGCGCTCTGCCTGGCCTTGATGCCGAAGTAGACGCCGCCGCCGATCATGGCGACGCCCACGCCGGCCGTGATGTAGCCGATGAGGCGCATGGTCTTGCCACGATCCCGCTGCACCACCCGGGTGGTCGTCCTGGGCATCAAGATCTCGTCGTCCGGGCTGGCCGAGGGCGACGGCGACGGGGTCGGCTCGGGGCTGGCCAGCGGCGACGGCGACGGCGACGGCTCGGGGCTGGCGGAGGGCGAGGGCGATGGCGTCGGCGACGGCTCGGGGGGCCGCGTCGCCGCCGCGATCTTGGCCTTCAAGTTCTTGATCCAGACCTCGACCGCGGTCTTGTCATCGGCGTTGGGCTTCTCGGCCAGGTAGCGCTCGAGGAACACCACCGTGGTCGGGTCGTCGCCCAGCTTGCCGTGGCACTGCGCGATGTTGTAGAGGATGTCCGCCTTCTTCGAGAGGTCGTACGAGCGCTGGAACTCGCGGATGGCGTCGGTGTAGAGGCCCTCCTTGTAGTAGGAGGCGCCGCTCAGGAAGTGGTTCTTGGCGGTCTCGAGATCCTTGGCGGATGGCTTCTGGGCATGGGCGACGCGGGGAGCCGATGCACAGAGCACGGCGGCCATGGACAGCGCCAGGGCCAAGGCCAAGCGGACGACGACGGAGCGACGCATTGTGACCCTCGCAGGCTAAGACACAGCTGGATACAGCTGGATCTTACGCCAAGGCGTCAGGCGAGGGAAATCAGTTCCACCGACAGGTCACGGCTGACCGCCACGATTGTGTCATCCGTCACCTCGGTGGTGCCGTCGGGCTGGCCTGCGGCCGGGTTGGGATCCGACACCACCAGGACCGAGCGCAGGTGCTCGTGCCAGATCGGCTTGCCGCTGCGCTCGGGCAGGGTGGCCACACGCTCGGGTGGGGCCTCCTTCACGCCGTGCTGGCGGTGCAGCAGCATGGGGCGACCGCGCCGCGCCGCCAGCATCAGGCGACCGTTGGTCAGCACCACGTTGAAGTCGGTCGGCGCGCCGATCAGCCGATCCAGGAAGGCCACCGTCGAGCGCAGCGCGGTCGCCGCGACCTTGGGCTGGATGGTCTGGTCGTCGAGCTTGCCGCTGTCGTGCAGGAAGGCGAGGAACAGGTGGAACACCGTCTCGGAGTCGGTCTGGCCGCGGATGTTGCGCAGCAGGAACTCGGGGATGGTCTCGACGATGCGCTTCTCGACCTCGCGGAAGCGCTGGATGGTGCCGTTGTGCGCGAACAGCCAGCTGCGGAAGCGGTAGGGGTGGGTGTTCTCGTTCTTCTGCCCGCCCACGGTGGCGGCGCGCACGTGGCCGACCACGTTGTCGGTGCGCAGCTCGCGCAGCCGGGTGTAGAAGTCGACGCCCTCGGGGTGCGGCTTGGGGTGGCGCTGCAGGAGGATCTCGCCGCCCTGAAAGAAGCCGACACCCCAGCCATCGGGACACTCGCTGGCGCGCACGAGATCCGCGCAGGGCAGCAGCGCCGACCTGAGGAGACCTGGATCGTTGGCCATGTATCCGAAGAGAAGGCTCATGAAGGCGATACTCCTGTCGCAGCACGACCGTCCACCGTGAGTCCGGTCGGGGGTACACGTGCGCCACGGGCCTTGGTCGAAGGGTTCCCTGCCTACTCGTACGTGCCCGGGGGCGCGCGGTTCGATCAAGGAACGAAGCGCGAGTGATCAGGGGACTGACGGACTGACTGGATCAACTCGCGCCGACAACGAGAAGTATAGGGGGCGCGGATCGGGTTGTCGAGGTGGCCTCCGCGGCGGTAGCATCGAGGGATGATGAGGCTGCGTCTATGCGTGATCCTTCTGACGGTGGCGTGGGCGGCGCGCGCCGAGGCGCGCAAGGTGTTCCTGAATGGTGTCGAGGTCGAGGGGCTGGCCAACCAGAGTTTCGGCAGCTGTGAGGTGAAGTTCGACGCCGACGGCAATGTGTGGATCCAGGCCAAGGGGTACGCGGTGAAGGTCGGCGCGGCCGGCGCGCCGGCCACCATGACGCCGGCGCCAGCGCCGGTGGCCAGCATGCCTGGCGCCGCGGGTGGAGCGACCACCCCGGCGGGTGGGACGAGCCCCGCGGCCGCGACGGCGACCGCGCCCGCTGCCGCCGACGGCAAGCTCCGCAAGCGCTACTGGATCGTGGCCACCCAGCCGCGGGTGGGCGCCGCGCAGTATGATGTCGATGTCTTCCTGAACGGCAAGTTCCTGCGCAAGGTGCGCTCCAAGGACGCCCAGACGGTGGTCGAGATCACCGACAAGCTGGCCCCCGGGCGCAACGTGATCCACCTCGCCGCGCAGAAGAGCTACACCGGCGGCAGGCGCTTCTCGGCGTCGCCCGACGACACCTTCACGGTGATCGTCGGCGAGGGCGCCATGGGCAAGGGCACCGTGACCATCACCAACCCGTTGGCGCGCATGGTGCGCAGCGCCGCCGAGACCCGCGGCTTCGTTTCGGACAGCACGATCACCGCACGTTGAGGCCCCGATCCAGGCTGCGCGGGCGGCCAGTTGACAGCCGCGCAAAGTCGCGTTTTTGCGGCGGGAAGCAGCGCGTCACTTGGCGTTGACACGAGCTTTCTGGGTCTGATAGCGTGCGCTTGCTTCAGGTGTAAACCAGCTGAATTCAAGGAGATAGGTAGACCGCTGATGGTGAAGGTTCGCCGCCGAACCATGCTGGGGATGGCCCTGGGGATCGCGCTGATCAGCGCGGGATCCACCTGTGGACAGCCCACGCGCAACACCTCGGCGTCGATGAACCGCTACAAGATCGCGCTCGACGAGTTCCAGAAGCGGGAGCTGCAGGCCGCGGTCACCGACTCCAAGAAGGCGCTGGACTACGATCCGGACAACGCCGATGCCCTCAACCTGCTGGGGCTGATCGCGGCCCAGCGCGGGGTCGACGACATCGACCTGGCCGAGAAGCGACGCTGCGAGCGCGGCCCGGTCGGGCAGTCGCTGCGCAAGGAGGCCGACGGCTACTTCGCCGAGGCCGCCAGGTACTTCAAGCGCGCCATCAAGGCCCGCAAGGATCACGCCGAGGCCTACAACAGCCTGGCCGCGGTGTCGATCCGCCTGGGCCGCTATGACGAGGCCGTGCTCTACGCCAAGGAGGCGCTGGCGTATGCGCCCCGGCTGATGCGGGTCGAGACCGCGCGCGCCAACCTGGGCTGGGCCTACTACTACCAGCGCAACTATGTGAAGGCCGAGCAGGAGCTGCTGCAGTCCACCTCGCGCGATCCGGCGTTCTGCGTCGGTGCCTACCGGCTGGCCAAGGTGCAGTGGGATCAGCGCCGGCCGGGCCAGGTCATCGAGGCGCTGGAGACCGTGATGCGGGCTGGCAACTGCCCCATCCTGGAGGCCCACCAGCTGCTGGGGATGGCCTTCGTGAGCGAGAAGCAGGACCGCCAGGCGCGCAGCTGGTTCAAGAGCTGCGCCGAGCTCGAGCCCGCGAGTTGTGTCGCGGAGGAGTGCAAGCGGTCGCTGGCGCTGCTGCCGGGTGGCAGCGAGCCAGATGATGAGGGCGACGAGGACACGGCGCCTGGCAGCACTGATGGCGACGCCAATGGTGGCTGATGTCCAACCGGGACGGGTCCCTGCATGGGCCCAAGACGCGGGTTGAGCGACGAGAGCTGACGATGAACCGGGAAACCTTCGGCACCTACTTGAAGACGGCACGGGCGGCACGCTCGCTGCCGCTGTCCGAGGTTGCACGCATCACCAAGATCCCCGAGCGCTCGCTGGAGCTGCTCGAGCGTGGCGCGGCCGAAGGTCTGCCGGCCGACGTGTTCGTGAAGGGGTTCGTGGGGTCCTACGCCAAGGTGGTGGGGCTGGATGCGGCAGAGGCGATGGCCCGCTATGGCGAGGCCGTGCGCGGAGAACCGACGGTGGCGCCGCGCTCGAGCGGCCTGGCCGCGCGGCTGGCGCCGGGGCTGAGCGCGGGGGCTGACGCCGAGGCGCACGCGTCGCGTGACGAGTCGATGGGCGTCGGCTCGGGGTCGCGCGCGGCGGTCAAGGTGGAGCGCGCGCCCGGGGGGATCGCCCCGGCGGCGGCGCGGTCGCCCAAGCGGGCCGCCAGCGCGTCGGGGCCGGGCAGCGATGATGAGGAGGGCGTCGGGCGCTACCGCGTCGGGCTGACCTTCGCGGTCATCGTGCTGGTCATCATCGCGACGTTGACGCTGTCGTTCCTGCTGCGGCGGCCGTCGCAGGACGGCGACTCGGTGTCGCCGGTGTCGCGCGTGTCGCAGCCTGCCAGCGAGACCACGAGCGGTCCCGTCTAGCGACGGATCCGGACAACTCCTGAAAGAACGGATCCGGACAACTCCTGACGAGCAAGGCTCGTGGGGAAAGAACGGATCCGGACAACTCCTGACGAGCAAGGCTCGTGGGGAAAGAACGGATCCGGACAACTCCTGACGAGCAAGGCTCGTGGGAAAGAACGGATCCGGACAACTCCTGACGAGCAAGGCTCGTGGGGAAAGAACGGATCCGGACAACTCCTGACGAGCAAGGCTCGTCAGGAGTTGATAAATTGCCCTCGTGGTTGCAGAGCGCACCCGGGCCATCGTGCTGCGTGTCGTCCACTTCGGTGAGGCGGACTGCGTGGTCACGCTGCTGTCGCCGGGACGCGGCAAGCTGGCGGGGGTCGCGCGCGGCGCCCGCGTGTCGCGCAAGCGCTTCGCCGGCATGGGCCTCGGCGCGGTCGGTGACGCCCAGGTCAAGGAGCGCCGCGGCCAGGAGCTGTGGTCGCTGGAGTCGTTCGAGGCCACGCGCTCGCTGGCGGGGGCGGCGGCCGACGTCGCGGCGGCGGCGCACTGCGGCTATCTGATCGAGCTGGCCCGCGAGCTCTTGCCGGCGCACGAGCCCGAGCCGGGCGTGTTCGCGCTGCTGGAGACCGCGCTGGCGGCGCTCGAGGACGGGCCGCTGCCGGTGCTGTCGCTGCGCCGCTTCGAGCTGACGCTGCTGGGCTTCCTGGGCATGGCGCCGGCGCTGGAGCGCTGCGCGGGCTGCGGCAGCGAGTGGCTGGATGGCCCGGCGCAGCGCTTCGATGCGGCGCGTGGCGGCGTGGTGTGCGGGCAGTGTGGCGGCGCGGCCATGGGGCTGCCGCTGCCGCCCGAGGCGCGCCGCTACCTGGTGGCGGCGCGCGGCGGCGAGCGTGGTGAGCAGTTCGAGCGCGCGGCCATCGAGGCCGGGCGCGACGCCGTGCTGTCGGCGCTGCACGCGCACCTGGGGCGGCCGCTGAAGTCGCTGGAGTTCATCGCCAAGGTCGGGCGCGCCAGGCAGGCCGAGTGATGGCGGCGGGTGCGGGTGCCGGTGCGGGTGTGTCGTCGGCGACGCGGCGGCTCGACGTGCTGTCGGTGGGCGAGGCCATCGTCGACTTCTTCGGCGATCGCCCCGGGGTGCCGATGGCCGAGATCGAGACCTTTCATCGGCACCTGGGTGGGGCGCCGGCCAACCTGGCGGTCGGGCTGGCGCGGCTGGGCGGGCGCGCCGGGCTGCTGACGCTGGTGGGCGACGACGGTTTCGGCCAGTTCCTGCTGGCCGGGCTGCGCGCCGAGGGCGTCGATGTCGGCGGCGTCGGGGTGCACCGCACCGCGCGCACCGGCATCACCTTCGTGTGCGTGGGGCTGCACGGCGAGCGCAGCTTCCACTTCTATCGCCATCCCAGCGCCGACATGCTGATCACCGAGGCCGACATCGCGGGTGCCGCCGGCGTGATCGCCGACAGTCGCGTGGTCCACTTCGGGTCGTCGATGCTGGCGCGCGAGCCGTCGCGGGCCGCCCTGCTGCGCGCGCTGGAGCTGGCGCGCGGCGCCGGCTGCCTGCTCAGCACAGATCCCAACTTGCGCCTGCATCTGTGGGAAGATCCGGGGCAGGCGCCCGGCCTCATCAAGCGGGCGCTGGAGGGAGCCGCGGTGGTCAAGATCTCCGATGACGAGCTGGCGCCGCTGCTGGGCACCACCGAGGTGGCGCGCGCGGGGCGGCTGCTGCGCGATCTCGGGGTTTCCGTCGCGGTCATCACGCTGGGGGCGCGCGGCTGCTACTACGACGCGCCGTGCGGCACCGGGGCGCTGCCCGGGCTGCGCGTCGAGGTGGTCGACACCACCGGCGCGGGCGACGGCTTCACCGCGGGGCTGTGGGCGGAGCTGGCGCCGCACCTCGCCGCGGGGCGCACCCCGGCGGAGCTGTCGCGCGGCGAGCTGGAGGCGGCGCTGGGGTTCGCCAACCGGGTCGCGGCGCGGGTGGTGACACGGCTGGGCGCCACCGCGGCGCTGCCCCGCCGCAGCGAGCTGGAGGGCATGGCATGAGGCGGACGAGAGCAGCGGCTCTGGGGTTGTGGCTGATGGTCGGGCTCGGGCTGGGGCCAGCCGGTGTCCGGGTGGCGCACGCGGATGACGCCGACGACGTCCAGATCGATCCGCCAGCCGATGACGCCGATGCGCCCAAGGACGCGGACACGCCGCCGGCGGATGGCAGCGGCGCCGACGCCAAGCAGGAGGCGCGTCGCCTGATCGAGGAGGGCGACAAGCTGTTCGCGGGCGGCGACGCCAAGGGCGCGCTGGAGCGCTACCTGGCGGCGCACGCTGCGTTTCCCAGCCCCAAGATCTACTACCCGCTGGCGCGCGCCGAGGAGAAGCTGGGGCGCCTGGGCGCGGCGCTGGCGCACTACGAGCAGTTCCTCGCCGAGGCCGCCGGTCAGGTGCCGGCCGCCCTCAAGAAGGAGGCCCAGCGCGCGGCCGGCAAGCTGCGCCCGCGGGTGGCGCGGGTGACCTTCCAGGTCGACGTCGATGGCGCGGTGGTCACCGTCGATGGCCGCCCGGTGGGCTCTTCGCCCATCGAGGGCGTGGTCTATGTCGACCCCGGTGAGCGCGTCTTCCTGGCCGAGGCCGAGGGCTACGCGCCGGCGCGTCTGGAGCAGACGCTGAGCGCGGGCGAGGCGGCCGAGATCCTGCTCGACCTCGAGGAGCTGGCCAAGGCGCCGCCCGAGGAGCCCAGGCCCAAGGTCAAGCCAGACGAGCCCGAGGAGCCCGAGGTGCCCGAGGTCGAGGCGCCGCGGCGGGCCCCACCGCGCTGGCCGCTGTGGGTGGGCCTGGGCGCGGCCGGGGCCTTCACCTCCGTCGCGCTGATCACCGGCTTCACGGCGGTGGGGCAGCACGACGTCTTCGCGGACGAGACGCGCTCGGTCGAGGATCGCGAGGCGGCGCGTGACAGCGGCAAGACCCTGGCGGTGGTCACCGACGTCATGCTGGTGGGCGCGGTCTCCGCCGCGGCATTCAGCACCTGGTACTACCTGGCGCGGGTGCGCGGCCGAGGTGGCGAGGCTGCGCACGCGGCCGCGCCAGGTGTGCGGGGCAGGGCGCGGGCACGGCGGCCGCGAGCTGGCGGCTCGACCCTGCAGGCGGCGCCGCTGCTGTGGCCGGGCGGCATCGGAGTGGCCGGACGGTTCTAGACGGTGCTACCATCTCGGGCGAGGCTGACTTGCCCGCCTGTCCGCACTGCCGCCAAGAACACGCACCCAAGCTCAAGGTGTGCCCGGTGACCAACCAGCCGATGCCGGGGACGACCGTGCCGGGCCGGGTGTTCGACGGCAAGTACCGCGTGGTGCGCCACCTGGCCGACGGCGGCATGGGCGCGGTGTTCGAGGCCGAGCACCTGGTGCTGGGCAAGCACGTCGCCATCAAGGTGCTGCACCCCGAGTACGCCGCCAACGACGACATCCTCGAGCGCTTCAAGCGCGAGGCCCGCGCCGCCAGCGCCATCGGCCACGAGGGCATCATCGAGATCTGGGACATGGGGCGCAGCGAGGATGGCTCGCTGTTCATCGTCATGGAGCTCCTGCGTGGGCTCAACCTGCACGAGGTCATCACCAAGGAGAAGCGGCTGGAGGCGGGGCGCGCGGCGCACATCCTGACCCAGACGCTGTCGGCGCTGGCGGCGGCGCACCAGTACAACATCGTGCACCGCGATCTGAAGCCGGAGAACGTCTTCCTGATCACGCGCGGCGCCGACGCCGACTTCGTGAAGATCCTCGATTTCGGCATCTCCAAGATGCTGAACCAGGACCAGTCGATGAAGCTGACGTCGACCGGGTTCGTGCTGGGCACGCCGTACTACATGGCGCCCGAGCAGGCCCGCGGCGGCACGCTGGATCACCGCGTCGACATCTATGGTGCCGGCGTCATCCTGTACCAGTGTGTGACCGGGCGGCTGCCGTTCTCGGCGCCCAACTTCAACGCGCTGCTGTTCGAGATCGCGGCCGGCAAGGTGCCGCCGCCGCGCAGCATCGTGCCGGATCTGCCGGTGCCGTTCGAGCGCATCATCCAGCGCGCGATGGCGGTCGATGCCCAGCAGCGCTACCAGACCTCGGCCGAGTTCGCCGAGGCGCTGCGGCCGTTCGTGCGCACCTCGGCGGACATCTCGACGCGCACGCCGGCGCCGGAGCTGGCCAAGCTGGTGCTGCCGCTGCAGGCCATGCCGAGCGGGCAGCACCGGCTGCCCAGCGTGCTCAAGCCGAGCGACCGCACCATGCTGGAGGGGCAGGCACCGTCGCCCGACCAGATCGCGGCCGCGATGGCGGCGGCGCAGCAGGGCGTGGCTGGCCAGCAGCCGTGGACGCCGCCGGCGGGCACCGGGCAGACGCCGATGGCGCTGCAGGCGGTGGCGGCGCCCAGGCCGGCCGGCCAGGGCCAGGACGGGGCAGGCGGGCGCGGGCGCACCATGCTGGCGCTGGGGCTGGGGGCGCTGCTGGGCGCCGGGCTCGGGGTGGTGCTGTTCTTCAGGGGCGGCGACCGGGCCGGCGCGGGCGCGGCGGCGGCGCACCAGCCGCGCCTGGAGCTGGGCACCATGGCGGCGCTGGACAAGGCCGGGGCAGGGCCGCGGTCGGGGAGTGGCGCGAGCACCTCGCCAGCGGCGAGCCCCAGCGCGAGCCCGGGCACCGAGGCCAGCCCGAGCGCGAGCCCCAGCCCGAGTCCAGGCACCGAGACCAGCCCGAGCACCAGCCCGGTGGCGGGCGGCGCTGCGGGCGTGGTCGACGCGGGCGTGGCGGTGGCGCCGGCGGTGGCGGTGAGCGACGCCGCGGTGACCAGACAGGTCACCATCACGTTCGAGGTCTCGCCGCCCGAGGCGACGCTGACCTGGAACGACGAGGCGGTGGTCGGCTACACGAGGACGGTGGCGGCGTCGGAGGACAAGGTGAAGCTCAAGGTGGCCGACCCGGCGTATCGCTCGCGCGAGGTCTCGTTCCGGCCCAACAAGGATCAGACCATCACGATCCGGCTGCAGAAGAAGGGCTCCGGAGGCACCAAGGCCCCGGGCAGCCAGATCGACCTGTAGCGCGGCTGGCCGGGCCGGGCCGGGCCGGTCAGTCTTCCCAGGCGTCCGGGGTGCCCAGGATGACGGGCGCGATCGAGGTGCCGGTGAAGTCGGGCGCGGTCAGGTCGGCCAGGCAGCCGCGGTCGAGCGGGGCGCGCGGGGCGACCACGAACTGCAGCAGCAGACCGAGGCCGCAGTCGGGGGCGCCCGGGGTGCGCGTCGGCGTGCTGTCCACGGCGCTCTGCGTGGCGTGCGGGAAGATGATGATGCTCTGACCCTGCGCAGTGAAGTGCTCGGCGGAGCCCGACGCCATCAGGCGCGCGGCGGGTGCCAGGGGATCGAGGCCACCGGCCAGCTGCAGCAGCGGGACCTCGGTGACGGCCCAGGTGCGCAGCCGCTCCGGGAAGGGGTAGCGCGGCCAGGCCTCGGTGCGCGCGCGCAGACCGACGCCGACGCCCGGGCAGGCCAGGCAGCTCTCGGCGGCGCGCTCGAGCACGGGGTCCATCGCGGGATCGGTCAGCCCCAGCTCGGACAGCAGGATGTTGCGCGCCAGCACCGGTGAGAACGAAGCGTCGGCGCCCTGCTGGGCCTCTTGCCAGCGCAGCGCGTGCATGGCGGCGTCGCGATCGGCGGGGCCGCAGCGCAGCAGGCGGTACACCAGCGCGGGGGCGGCGACCCGGGTGTCGTCGTCGGCGATCAGGGCGGCGAGCAGCTGCTCCAGGCGCGGCGGGGTCAGGCCGGCGTCGACCACCTCGGGGCAGTGGCTGCCGTCGGCGAGGCGGCGCTCCAGGCTGTCGAGGGCGCTCCAGGGATCGACGCCCAGCTTGCTCGAGCACAGGGCGTCGGCGCCGCACAGATCGAACCAGCCCCGCGCGGCCTGGTTCCACAGCGAGTCGTAGTCGAGGTAGGTGCGATCGGGCCAGCTGACCGAGTCGAGGATGACGCCGTCGGCGCCGTCGGGGTCGAGCTGCAGGAAGCGGTGCGCCAGGGTGGTGCCGTAGCCGACGCCATAGATGAAGACCGGGCGACCGGCGACGCGGAAGCGGGAGATCAGCGCGGCCAGATCGCGAGCGGCCGCCTCGGAGCTGTAGTCGGCCAGGGTGTCACCCATGCGCCGGCGCAGCGAGGTCACACAGACCGGCCACTCCTCGTCGGTGATGGTGATGCCGCCGGGGCTCTGGGGCGCCTCCTCGTCGTCGCAAGACAGCCGGCCCGAGGCGCCGGTGCCGCGGTGGTCGGGCAGGAACAGCTCGAGCTCGGGGGCGCGGGTGGCGATGGTGTCGAGCAGCGCGCCGAGGCCCGCGCCGGCGGCGCCCGGGCCGCCCTGCAGGAGCCACAGCTGGGCCTTGGGGGCGATGCGCGGCAGGTGCTCGAGGTGCAGGTCGAGGCGGGCGCCCTGGGGCGCGCTCCAGCGCACCGGGACCGAGAGCTCGCTGCACTCGCGACTGCCGCACGGGGTCCAGACCAGGGCCGGGTCGAGGTGGGCGTCGGGCGCGGCCGTCGCGGCGTCGGGGGGCAGGCTGGCGTCAGGCTCGACCACACCCGTCCCGCCGCAACCGACGACACCAAGCAGGAGCCCGAGCCCAGCACAGGCGGTCCGCACGTGTGATCGACTTTACAAGGCGCATGCCAGCGCGAACACCGCGAAATGGCGTGGGTGGCGGAGGAGTGCTGTCGCGCAGTGCGACAATCTGACGTGCGCCGGTGCACGGGCGTGCATTCGCGCACGGTGCCGGGGGGGCGGGGGGTGGAGGGCGGAGACGGAGGGCGGAGACGGAGGACGGAGGTCGGAGACGGACACGAACTGACTCGGCGGGGCCGAGTCAGTTCGTGATGATCACCCGGTACCCGTTGCTCACCGCCTCGAGGTCGTCGAAGACCTCGATGATGAGCACGCTGCCGGCGGGGTCGGCGGTCAGCTCGGCGAAGTCGCCGGTGGGCGCGGCGGCGGTGGCCAGCGGGGCGGTGCTGAAGCCGCTGTACAGGCGCAGGTCGAGGTCGCCCTGCAGCGGGTCGAACTCGACGCGGACCCGGATCGGCGCCGCCGAGACCCGGCTGAAGCGGAAGAAGTCGTGGTCGCCGCGTCGGCACAGGTCGGCCAGGAAGTTGGTGCTGGGCGCCATGCCGGCGCTGCTCAGGGTGTCGTCGCCGGGCATCTCGCAGGTCACGCGCCCGTCCGCGGTGGCGTCGGCCATGGCATCGATCGCGGCATCGGCGGCGACGCCGGCGTCGCCGCCGTCCTCGCCGACGCTGGCGTCGACCGCGGCGTCCACGATGGCGCCGTCGAAGTCCAGCGCCAGGCTGCAGCTCCCGACCAGCACCGCCGCGGCCGCAGCACAAGCGAGCACGGTCAGTGGCAGCGCCCGACGCATCTCCTCGGCACGCTACCGCCGTGCGCCCGCGCGAGCAAGAAGGCGCTTCACCCGTCGCCCCGCGCCCCGCCAGCGCGCTTGCTCCGCGCGAACAAGCTCGCTATACCGGCACCACCATTCGAGGAGATCCCGTGTACTTCCAGGACGCCATCTTGGAGTTGCAACACTTCTGGGCCGAGCAGGGCTGTGTCATCCAGCAGCCCTACGATCTGGAGGTCGGCGCCGGCACCTTCCACCCCGCCACGCTGCTGCGCGCGCTGGGGCCCGAGCCGTGGAACGCCGCCTACGTGCAGCCGTCGCGGCGCCCCACCGATGGTCGCTATGGCGAGAACCCCAACCGCCTGGGCGCCTACTACCAGTTCCAGGTCATCCTCAAGCCGTCGCCGGTGGAGTCGCAGGAGATCTACCTCAGGTCCCTCAAGCGCATCGGCATCGACCCGCTGGATCACGATCTGCGCTTCGTCGAGGACGACTGGGAGTCGCCCACCCTGGGCGCCTGGGGCCTGGGCTGGGAGGTCTGGTCGGACGGCATGGAGGTCACCCAGTTCACCTACTTCCAGCAGGCCGGCGGCATCGATCTGCGGCCCATCTCGTGCGAGCTGACCTACGGCCTCGAGCGCCTGGTCATGTACCTGCAGAACGTGGACAACATCTACGATCTGGAGTGGGTCAAGGGCGTCAAGTACGGCCAGGTTCACCACCAGAGCGAGGTCGAGTACTCCAAGTTCAACTTCGAGCACGCCGACATCGCGCTGCACTTCGAGCTGTTCGACAAGTACGAGAAGGAGTGCCGGCGCCTGGTCGCCGCAGGGATCGTGCTGCCAGCGTACGACTTCGCGCTCAAGTGCAGCCACGCCTTCAACCTGCTCGACGCCCGCGGCGCCATCAGCGTGACCGAGCGCCAGCGCTTCATCGGCCGGGTCCGCGGCCTCGCCAAGGCCTGCGCGGAGGGCTACCTCGCCGAGCGCAAACGCCTGTGTTTTCCCCTGCTACCTGATGGACACCCTGACAAGGAAGCGGCCAAGGCGGCGCTCGCGGAGATCAAGGCTGCGGCCGAGCTCCCGGTGGAGAGCGCGCGATGACCACGCCCGTCAGTTCGACGCACGAGCTCTTGTTCGAGATCGGGGCCGAGGAGATCCCGGCCGGCTTCCTGGCGCGCGCCCTGGCCGAGCTCAAGCCGCTGTGCGAGCAGCGCCTGAGCGCCGCCCGCCTGGCCTTCACGCGGGTGACCACGCTGGGCACGCCGCGGCGCCTCGCCCTCATCGTGGAGGGGCTGGTCGATCGCCAGCCCGACCTCGAGGAGGTCGTCAGCGGTCCGCCGAAGAAGGCCGCCTACGACGCCACCGGCAAGCCGACCAAGGCCGCCGAGGCCTTCGCCGCCAAGCATGGCGTCGCGGTCAGCGCGCTGGAGCTTCAGACCACCGACAAGGGCGAGTACCTGTCGGCGCGTCGCCACGAGCGCGGTCTGCCCACGCTGGAGCTCCTGCCGGCCCTGCTGTCGGGCCTGCTGCGCGCCATCCCGTGGAAGAAGTCGATGCGCTGGGCCGCCTACGAGGAGTCCTTCGCACGCCCGGTGCACTGGCTGATCGCGCTGTACGGCGGGGAGCGCGTCGCGCTGGAGTTCTGCGGCGTCAAGTCGGGCAATCGCACCCGGGGCCACCGCTTCATGGCGCCCGCCGAGCTGGAGGTCGCCTCGGCGCGCGAGTGGCAGGACAAGCTGGAGCAGGCCTTCGTCATCGTCGATCCGGCCAAGCGCCGGGTCCTCATCGAGGCCGAGCTCTTGCGCCTGGCCACCGAGTCGGGGGCCCGCGTGCGCCCCGACGCCGCGCTGCTCGACGAGGTCGCCAACCTGGTGGAGTGGCCGGTCGGGATCTGCGGCAGCTTCGATCAGGAGTTTCTGGCCATCCCGCCCGAGGTCATCGTGTCGGCGATGCGCGCGCACCAGCGCTACTTCGCGATGGAGGACGGCGCCGGCAAGCTGGCGGCGCGCTTCTGCACCATCGCGGGCACCGTGACGCGTGACGCCGGCCGGGTCCGCGCCGGCAACGAGCGCGTGCTGCGCGCCCGCCTGTCGGACGCGCGCTTCTTCTTCGAGGAGGACCGGCGCATCCGCCTCGAGGAGCGCGCCGCCAAGCTGGACGGCGTGGTCTTCCAGGCCAAGCTGGGGTCGATCGGCGCCAAGGTGAAGCGCATCGGCGAGGTCGCCGCCTGGGTCGCCACCCAGGTCGCGCCGCAGCTCAGCGCGGCCGACGTCGCGCGCGCCGCGCACCTGTGCAAGGCCGACCTGGTCTCGCACATGGTCGGCGAGTTCCCCGATCTGCAGGGCGTCATGGGGCGCGCCTACGCGCAGCTGCAGGGCGAGTCGCCCGTGGTCGCCGACGCCATCCTGGAGCACTACCTGCCGCGCGGCGCCGGCGCCGAGCTGCCCGCCGGTGATCTCGGCGCGGTCATCGGCATCGCCGATCGCATCGACACCATGGTGGGCTGCTTCGGCGTCGGCCTGGTCCCCAGCGGCTCGGCCGATCCCTACGGCCTGCGCCGCGCCGCCATCGCCATCCTGGGCATCGTGCTGGGCCGCAAGTGGCGACTGCCGCTGCCCGGCCTCATCGACGCCGCGGTCACCGCGTATGGTGGCGGGCTGCCCGCGGCCGGCAAGGCGGCGCTGCCCGGCCAGGTCATGGACTTCCTCAAGACCCGCCTCCGCGGCCTGGTCATCGAGGCGCACCAGCTGCCCGGCGACGTGGTCGACGCCGTGCTGGAGGCGCGCAGCGACGACGCGGTGTCGGCCGAGGCCCGCGCGCGCGCCCTGGGCCGCATGCGCGCGCGCGCCGACTTCGAGCCGCTGGGCGTCGCGTTCAAGCGCGTGGCCAACATCCTCAAGGGCCAGTCCGCCGGCGGCGCACCCGACCCGGCGCGCTTCACGGTCCCCGCCGAGCAGGCGCTGTGGACCGCGTTCGGCGAGGTCCAGGCCCGCGCCAAGGGCAAGGCCGACGGCTTCGACTTCGAGGGCGCGCTGGCCGAGCTGGCCACGCTCAAGCCCGCGGTCGACAAGTTCTTCGACGACGTCATGGTGATGGACAAGGACGAGGCGCTGAAGAAGAACCGCCTGGCCCTGATGGGCACCGTCAACGCCCTGTTCCTCGAGGTCGCTGACTTCCGCCAGCTGCAGTTCTAGATCCGACAGGACAGGAGGGCAGGCACATGGGCGAGCAGTTCATCTACGAGTTCGGTGACGGCAAGGCCGCCGGCAACGCCGGCATGAAGGCGCTGCTGGGCGGCAAGGGCGCCAACCTGGCCGAGATGGCCGGGCCAGCGCTGCGCCTGCCGGTGCCGCCCGGCTTCACCATCTCGACCCAGGTGTGCACCGAGTACTACAAGCTCGGCGGCAAGCTGCCCGATGCCATCGAGCCCGGCATGCGCGCCGCGGTGGCCGAGATCGAGCGCCTGACCGGGACCCGCTTCGGTGACGCCGAGCGTCCGCTGCTGCTGTCGGTGCGCTCGGGGGCGCGGGTGTCGATGCCCGGCATGATGGACACCGTGCTGAACCTCGGGCTCAACGAGCGCACCTGCGAGGCGCTGGCGCGCGAGAGCGGCGACGCCCGCTTCGCCTGGGACTCGTACCGGCGCTTCGTGCACATGTATGGAGACGTCGTGCTCGGCCTCAAGCCCGAGGGCGCCCGCGACCGCGATCCCTTCGAGCTCATCCTCGAGCGCAAGAAGGAGGAGGTCGGCATCGGCGCCCACGGCGCCGACACCGCGCTGACCGCGGAGCACCTGCGCGATCTGGTGGCGCGCTACAAGGCCGAGATCAAGGCGCGCCTGGGCCTCGACTTCCCCGACGACCCCTGGCAGCAGCTGCTCGGCGGCGTGCGCGCGGTGTTCAGCAGCTGGAACGGCGCGCGCGCGGTCGAGTACCGCAAGATCTATCACTACCCCGACGACTGGGGCACCGCGGTCACCGTGATGGCGATGGTGTTCGGCAACCTCGGCGAGGAGTCGGGCACCGGGGTCGCGTTCACCCGCGACGCCAACACCGGCGCGCGCCACGTCTTCGCCGACTACCTGCAGAACGCCCAGGGCGAGGACGTGGTCGCCGGCATCCGCAACCCGGGGCCGCTGGCGCGCGCCGATCGGCAGCCCGGTGATCCGCCCTCGCTGGAGGAGCTGCAGCCCGCGGCCTACGCCGAGCTGATGCAGGTCTTCACCCGGCTCGAGGGTCACTACAAGGACATGCAGGACGTCGAGTTCACGGTGCAGCGCGGCAAGCTGTGGATCCTGCAGACGCGCACCGGCAAGCGCTCGGCGCGCGCGATGGTCAAGATCGCGTGCGACATGGTCAGCGAGGGCCTCATCGATCGCGACACCGCGCTGGCGCGGCTGGAGCCGGGCAAGCTCGACGAGCTCCTGCACCCGACCATCGACGCCGACGCCGCCGAGAAGGCGGGGCAGAGGCCGATCGCGCGCGGCGTGGGCGCGTCACCCGGCGGCGCCAGCGGGCGGGTGGTGTTCTCGGCCGACGACGCCGCGGCCTGGCACGGGCGCGGCGAGGCCGTCATCCTGGTGCGCGCCGAGACCTCCCCCGAGGACATCCACGGCATGAAGGCCTCCGAGGGGATCCTGACCGCGCGCGGCGGCATGACCTCGCACGCGGCCGTGGTCGGGCGCGGCATGGGCAAGTGCTGCGTGGTCGGCTGCTCGCAGATCAGCATCAACTACGAGCGCGAGCAGTTCGTGGCCGGCGCCGTGGTGGTCAAGAAGGGCGACGTCATCAGCATCGACGGCACCCGCGGCGACGTCTACCTGGGCACCGCGCCGCTCAAGGCCGCGCGCCTGGACGACGACTTCGCCACCGTGATGCGCTGGTCCGACGAGGTGCGCCGCCTCGGCGTGCGCACCAACGCCGACACCCCGACCGACGCCGCGGTGGCGCGTGGCTTCGGCGCCGAGGGCATCGGCCTGTGCCGCACCGAGCACATGTTCTTCTCGCCCGAGCGCATCCTGGCGGTGCGCGAGATGATCTTGGCCGACGACGAGGCCGGGCGGCGCCACGCGCTGGCCAAGATCCTGCCCATGCAGCGCGGCGACTTCGACGCCATCTTCAGCGCGATGGCGGGGCTGCCGGTGACGGTGCGCCTGCTCGATCCGCCGCTGCACGAGTTCGTGCCCCACGAGGCGGCCGAGATCCGCCACGTCGCCGAGGTGCTCGGCAAGCCGGTCGAGGCGGTCGAGCAGCGCCTGACCGCGCTGCACGAGTCCAACCCCATGCTGGGCCACCGCGGCTGCCGCCTGGCGGTGACCTTCCCCGAGATCTACGAGGTCCAGGTCCGCGCCATCGCCGAGGCCTGCCTCGACGTGCGCGCGCGCGGCATCGACGCGCGGCCCGAGATCATGATCCCGATCGTGGGCCTGGCGCGTGAGCTCGAGACCATGCGCGCGCTGACGCTGCGCATCCTCGCCGAGGTCGCCGCGGCGCGCGGCGCCACCCTGGACCTGCCGGTGGGCACCATGATCGAGCTGCCGCGCGCCTGCATCACGGCCGACAAGATCGCGGCGCACGCCGACTTCTTCTCGTTCGGCACCAACGACCTGACCCAGACCACGATGGGGATCTCGCGCGACGACGCCGCCAGCTTCCTGCCCGAGTACGTGGCGCGCGGCCTGCTGCCACGTGATCCGTTCGTGGCCATCGATCGCGACGGGGTCGGTGCGCTGATGCGGCTGGCGGTCGACAAGGGGCGCGCCACCCACCCCAAGCTCAAGATCGGCATCTGCGGCGAGCACGGCGGCGAGCCGTCCTCGGTGGCCTTCTGCCACGAGCTCGGCCTCGACTATGTCAGCTGCTCGCCGTTCCGGGTCCCCATCGCCCGCCTGGCCGCCGCCCAGGCCGCCCTGGCGCGCAAGGCCTGACCGCCCGGCACTCGGCAGCCCTAAGCATGCGGATCGGCTTGTGTCTGCTGGCGCGTGCTGCTACAAGCGGGCAACCCGAAGGCCGCCTCCGGGGTCCGAGACGCGAATGATTCCAGCTGCCACGCACAAGCTCTCCCAGATCGCCCTGCTGGCGCTGCTGGGGCTCGCCGTCAGTCCCCTGACCACCGGCTGCTCCGCCAGCGAGGACTCCATCGCGCCGCCGCGGGATCGGCTGTACCACCCCGCGGGCCTGGCCGTGGATCCGTCGGGAGATTGGCTCTATGTCGCCAACGCTAACGCCGACCTGCGCTATGGCAACGGCTCGCTGGTGGCGCTCGACATCAAGAAGGCAGACGAGCTGATCGCGGCCGGGCCGGGCGGTCGCCCCGACTACTGCACCACCTCCGCGCTCAGCCCGGGCACCCTGCTGTGCGACGAGCAAGGCAGCCCGCTGCTGGAGCCGCGGTCGACGGTGCGCATCGGCAACTTCGCCGGTGAGCTGCGCTACCTGCCGCGGCCGGGAGGCGGTCGCCTGATCACCGCGGTGCGCGGTGATCCCTCGGTGACCTGGGCCGACGTCAGCCTGGCCAGCGGGATCCCGGTGCTGACCTGCGCCAAGGGGGCCTCGGCGACCACCGGCCTGGCCACCACCTGTGACGAGACCCACCGCATCACCAGCGTCGCGCGCGTGCCGGCCACCGCCAGCGCGAGCGACGACATGCTGCGCCTGCCCGGCGAGCCCTTCGGCCTCAGCATCGACGAGACCCTGGAGCTCGGCTATGTGACCCACCTGTCGACCGGCCACGTCACCTTGCTGGATCTGCGCGGGTCGCTGCCGGCGCCGCTGGCCATCGACTTCCGCGCCGGCTTCTTCACCGCCAACAGCGCGGGTGACCTGACCGCCTACGCGGTGCAGCCGCGCACGCCGGGCAACCCCGATGGCCTGATCTACCTGACCAGCCGCACCGCGGCGCGCATCGCCACCTTCCGCGTCACCAGCGCGCTGCCGCCGCCGGCCAGCGAGGCGCGCACCGGGTCGCGCCTGGTGCCGGGGCCGACCTTCGATCTCCCGGCGCAGTTCGTGGCCACCGGGTCGCCGGCCGACGTGCGCGGGATCGCCTTCGCCGACGCCGGTGATCGCGCCTATGTGCTGTCGCGTGCGCCGGCGCAGGTCATGGTGCTCGACACCAGCCTCGACGCCGCGACCGGGCTGCCCAGGAACCAGCTGGTCGATCAGATCGAGGTCTGCGCGCAGCCGTCGCTGCTGCGCGTGCGCGAGAGCGCGGCGGGCACCCGGGTCTACGTGGTGTGCTTCGCGGCGGGCCAGGTCTGGGTCGTCGATCCGGGCGCCGCGCGCGTGGTCGATGTCATCGACACCGGCCGTGGCCCCAACGCCATCGCCATCCGCGAGACCCCGACGCCGCGCGCCTATGTGGCCAACTTCGTCGATGGCACCATCTCGGTCATCGATCTGGTGCCGGGCCCGACCGAGCACGACGTGCTGATGCAGATCGGCACCCAGGTGACGCGATGACGCTGCGCTCGCTCAGGCGCGCCGTCGCCGTCGCCGCCGGCGTCGTGGCGCTGGCGACGCTGGGGTTCGGCTGCTCCAGCGATCCGGTGCCCTCGGTGGCGCACTTCCTGGATCGTCCCACCGCGGTCGCCTTCGCGTGCGCGCAGCCCGGCGCCGACGGTGGCCTCGAGGTGGTCGCGCCCAGCGCGTGCAGCGCCATCCCGTCGCGCCAGGTCAACGAGCCCGAGGGGCCGTCGCTGTTCGGCTTCGCGCTCAACAGCGTGCGCGGCGAGGTCGCGGTGTTCGGCGGCGACGGCAAGCTGGTCGACGAGGAGCCCTCGCTGCCCGGCTTCAGCTTCATCCCGGTCGGCGCGCTGGCCGAGGATCTCGAGACCAGCAACGACGGCAAGGACGTCTATGTCACCGTCGGCTCCAGCTGCGATCTGGCGCGCATCTCGGTGGCCGAGGCCGCGCTGGGCAGCCACGCCAGCGGCGCCCAGGGCCAGGTCGCGCGCATCAAGCTGCGCTCCGGCGGCGGCGAGCTGGCGGCGCGCCCCGCCGATCTGGCCATGTTGCCGGCGCCGCTGTGCCTGGCCGCGACCAGCGCGACCACCACGCCCAGCCCGCGCTGCGCGATGCTGACGCTGCCCGGCTGCGGCGCGCTCGGCCTGGTCGCGCTGGAGACCGGCGACGTGCTGGGCGCGATGTCCCTGGATGCCAGCGTCGCGACCGATCGTGGCGGCGCGCTGAGCTGCGCCGCCGAGTGCGGTGGCACCGCGGTCACCGGCGGCAGCGGCGGCGGCGTCGACCCCGAGGGCGCTCCCGCGCCGCGCACCATGGCGGTGGTCGAGCGCGCCGGCGGCGGCGTCCGCGTCTATGTCGGCCTCAGCAACGCCGAGGTGGTGTGGGCCATCGACGTCGGCGCCGACGGCAAGCTGGTCGCCGGCTCGGCGCGGCGCCTGGTGCTGGCGGGGGCGCGCGGCGTGCTCAAGCTGCGCGCCAGCGGGCCGGTGCTGATGCAGGGCGCCCCGGCGCGCTTCCTGTACGCGGTCACCCGCGACGGCACCGTGCGCGTCCTGCGCATCGACACCCTGGAAGAGATCGAGTGCGACACCCAGGTCGATCCGCGCGTGCTGACGGTGCAGGCCCAGGAGGCGCGCATCTGCACGCCGGTGTCGCTGGGGCTGCGCCGCCGCGCCAGCGCGACCGGCCCGGGGCTGCGGTTGCCCGGCGGCGATCTGCCGCGCGACGTCGCCTTCGCCAGCGTCGACAACCTGCTGCCGCAGGAGCTGGCCGGCCTGACCGCGGGGCGCATCGCCTGGAGCCCGATCCGTCTCAACGGCGAGTTCGCCTTCATCGCCGGCTCGCGGGCGCGGGTCTACACCGTGAACCTGGTCGATCGAGACGCCCTGTCCTTGCACCCGGGGGACATCGCGGCGACGCGGGCGCACCAGCTGCGCTCGGGCGTGGCCGGCCAGTACGACACCGATGGCACGCCGGTGTTTCGCTCGCAGGGCGTGCCGCGCGCCACCCTGGTGGTGCGCATCGACGACAACGGCGCCGAGCTGGTGGCCGACGCCAAGGCGCCCGATCTGCGCAAGGTGCTGAACGCCGATGGCCTGGCGGTGCCGCACCCGGCGCAGCGGCTGCCCTCCGAGGGTGGCACGCTGTCGGTCGCCGAGATCGAGGCCGAGCGCCGAGCCACCTTCCCCGATCTGCACGAGCTGCTTTCGGGCGATCGCTGGCAGTTCATCTTCGAGGGCTCGCTGAGCGCGGGCGTGCCGCGCTTCGGCGGCAACATCCGCGCCCCCATCAACGACACCGGCGTGCTCGAGGACGCCACCGCGCCGTTCTGCGCCATGGGCGTGCAGCCCGGCGACATCCTGGTGCTGCGCGGCTGCGCGCAGCCCAGCGACTGTGCGCCCGGCTCGACCTGCACCAACAACCTGGGCGCGCCCGCGGGGCTGCCCGGGCTGTGCTTCCCGGGCAGCGACGACGATCGCAAGCGGCTGTCGGCCGAGTGCGCCGACGTCATGATCACGGGGCGGCGTTACCAGGTGCGCGAGGCCAGCGCGACGCGGCTGGTGTTCGGGACCGCGGCCGAGCCGCACCCGCGCCACCTGCTGTGCACGGCCGACACCGACTGCCCGGGCACCATCGATCCGACCACCGGCCTGATGCGGAGCTTCGCGTGCGAGAGCGCGCCGGGGCCGAGCGGGCTGCGCCACTGCGAGGCCAAGTGCGCGTCGAGCGGCGAGTGCGGGTCGGGCTTCGTGTGCGATCTGGGGCGCGGACGCTGCACCGCGGGCGGGCTGCCGCGGCCGGGCTGCTTCCCCGAGCTGCAGCGCTACGAGGTCCGGGTCGGTGATGCGCTGTACGCCTCGCGCGCTGGTGGCGTGGCGCAGCACCGTGTGGTCTCCGACGCCAGTGCCGGTGGTCAGTGTGTGATCGACGGCAGCAAGAGCCCGCTCCTGCAGAACCGCGTGCCGCGCAACCCGCCCGCGTGCGGCGCCGGCGTCGAGGGGCCCTGCCTGAGCGGCGGCGCGGTGCGCTTCGAGAACCCGTCGCTGCACTTCGACTTCACTGGCATGAGCGGCGAGATCCCGACCGGCTACCTGATGGAGGTCGAGATCGGCGGCGGCTTCGGCTCCAGCGGCGCGGATCTGGATTCGCCGCTGCCGTTCTCGATGGAGCGCGCGCCCGACAGCTTCCTCTATGTGGTGCAGAGCGGCGACAACGGCAGCGGAGGGCGCGGCGTGGTGCAGCGCATCCAGCCGCAGAACGTGTCCCGCGACCGCAACTTCATCATCCGCTGACCAAGCCCTGCTTGGTCAGCGGATGTCCGGGTCCGGATGTCCGGGTCCGGATGTCCGGGTCCGGATGTCCGGGTCCGGAGTCCGGGTCCGGATGTCCGGGTCCGGATGTCCGGGTCCGGATGTCCGGGTCTGGATGTCCGGGTC
>JADYYK010000092.1 GCA_020853705.1 Deltaproteobacteria bacterium | reverse complement strand
CGGAGGCGGAGGCGGAGGCGGAGGCGGAGGCGGAGGCGGAGGCGGAGGCGGAGGCGGAGGCGGAGGCGGAGGCGGAGGCGGAGGCGGAGGCGGAGGCGGAGGCGGAGGCGGAACAGGCTCCTCGAAGCGGAGCTTCGAGGGGCCTGGACGAGGTACTAGGCTCCTCGAAGCGGAGCTTCGAGGGGCCTAATACCTCGGCAGGAAGTTCGGCAGCTCGACGGTGGTCTCGAGGCGGCGGATCCTGGCCAGCCAGTTGGTGCCGCCGGCGACGTTGAAGCCGATCTCGGGCAGCTGTGCGGTGGTGGCCCAGGGCGGCAGCGGGAAGTTCGACTCGGTGGCGGCACGCACCCAGATGGCGATGCGCACGGCACGCAGCTGCTCGGGGTTGCTCGAGATGGGTTCGACTGGCCCGCCGGTGCCGCACACGATGGTGGCGCCGCCGAAGCTGGAGCCGAAGACATACGAGGTGTCCTTGCAGAAGGTGAAGCGCAGGCCGACCGCATACTCGGCAATGATCTGGCGCCGGGCGTAGGCCGCCGCGCTGCCGTCGGGGTTGACCTCCTCGCGGATGAGGTCGGTCTTGGTGGCGTCGCCGGGGTCGCGCTGCAGCGAGAAGCGCACGAAGCGCAGCGGCGCCAGGGTGGAGTCGTTGGCCGAGAAGCCCTGCGGCGCCGAGGCCCCGCTGGGCGCCGGGCTCATGGTCACGGTGGGGCCATTGGGGCCGGCGAAGTTGGTGGTCTGCACCGTGCCCACGAACATGCCGTTGCGGGTCTGCAGCGCCAGCGGGGCGCCGATCGGGTACCACTCGTTGAACGTCGCCTCGGTGAAGTTGTCGGCGCTGGGCAGCGCGGGGTTGAGCAGCGTGATGACCCCCGAGGAGTCGACCGAGCTGGCGATCTGGCGCGCCGAGTTGGCGAAGTTGCCCAGCACGGTGATGGACTCGACCGGGAAGGTGGTGTTGTCGCCGCCATGGTTGGACGACGTCGCGCTGGTGGTGCCGAAGGTGTAGAGGCCGCTGCCGTTGCGGCGGATGCCGACCCAGTTGCCATTGCCGCCGCCGCGCAGGGTGGTGTCGGTCAGCGCGTTGGTGGTGGCGTCGACGCCAGCGTTGCGCACCTCGCGCTGGACGCGATCGATGGCGAAGCGCAGGTTGCCCTGCACGTCGGCGGCGCTCTCGGCGTCGCGGAACAGGGTGGCGCCGGTGCCCAGCACGCCCAGCATGGCGGTGGCGACGATGCCGACCACGGCGACCGCGACCATCAGCTCGACCAGGGTGACGCCGGCCTGCGGACGCATCCGACGCGGACGTGGCCGCTGCTGCGGCCCGGGCAGCTCTCGGCAGGCGCTCATCGGGGCAACCTGCGCAGCACGGTGGGCATCAGGGTGGCGCTCATGTTGCCGGCGGCCAGGGCGGCGTTCACCGTCGCCACAGTGCAGTTGGCGGGCACGAAGCCGCCGCGACCCCACGAGGCCCGCACCATGACCTCGACCTCCTCGCCCACGGTCAGCACGATGTACTGGTAGTGCACGCAGTACATGGCGCGGTTGCGCAGCTGGGCGGGCAGCGTGCTCTTGGCGCGACGCTCGACGTCGATGGGCTCGCCGCTCGACATCGGCGCGAACGAGGTGAAGGGCAGCCAGGTGTTGGCGGCAGCCGACAGCTCGGGCAGCTCGCTGGCGATGGGCATCGAGCCGGTCCAGTTGCGCCCGCGCACCGAGAACTCCTGCGACACGCTCTCGGCGATCTGGATGCCGCCGCTCATGTCGCGCGACTGGCCGTTGGCGCCGACCGAGCCCAGCATGGTCGCCATCACACCGACGAAGCCGAGCGCGAACACCACCACAGAGGCCATGACCTCGACCAGGGTGAAGCCGCCCTGGCCGCGTCGCGCCAGCCGTGGCGTCGCCGCGTCGACCAGCGCGGGCGCAGGCGCGGGGGCCGTCACTTGACCCTCGCCGAGCCGTTGGCGCCGAGCCGGATCGTTCGCACGTTCTTGCGTGCGCTGGAGCGGATGGTGGCGACCTCCAGCGTGGTGCCATCGGTGTAGGTGCGCGCCGGCAGCTCGAACAGCTCGCCGGTGGGCTTGAGACACAGGTCGGTCGGGCCGGTCACCTTGTCGAAGGCGACATCGCTGCCGGCGGCGCTGGCGGCATAGGTGTACGTGCCCAGGCTGCCGGGCAGGCCGGCCGGGAAGACCCCGGAGCAGGTCGACGACGCGCCCGCGACCACCGTGATGGAGCCGCCGACCACGCCGGTCGCCGACGGGAACAGCTGGATGCGCATGGCGCGGTTGCGCGACTGCGCCTCCGACTGGGCGTAGCGCATGACCTCGACCAGCCCACGCGAGGCGCGCGCGGCGCGGCCGGCCTGCATGGTCTTGATGAACGCAGGGGCGGCGATCGCCGACACGATGCCGACGATGACGATCACGACCATCAGCTCTGACAGTGTGAAGCCGGACTGCTTCTCGCGGACGACTCGCGGCACTTGCACTCCCCCGCCGAAGATCTGGCGCCGTGCCCTGTAATTGTAGGGCCAGAGGCACCGGGGGGTCAAGGCGAGAGGTCAGCGAGGTTACATGTCAGGCAGAGACTGAAGCTGGCAGGTGCAGGGGGCACGGACCGCTAGCTGCGCGAATCCTTGTCCTTGCCGCTGCTGTCCTTGTCCTTGGCCGCCGGGGCGTCCTTGCTGTCCTTGCCGCCCAGGCCGAGGCGGGTGCGGGCGACGTCCTCCATCCTGGTCGCCAGCTTCTCGACCCGTGAGCGCAGGTCGCTGACCTGCTGGAGGAGCGGAGCCAGCGCCCGGGAGGCCGCCTTCTGGACGCCCGACTCGACACGCTTCTCGAGGTCGTCCCACGCCGCGGTCATCTTGGCGCGCAGGGTGGCGCTGTCCTTGGCGGCAGCGCTGTCCTTCGCGTTTTCTTTGTCTGAAGCAGCCACGAGGGCTACCGCGCTACCATGTGATGATGCGGTGAGTCAAGCTGGCGATGTCGAGCCCCTGCACGAGCCCCCCACGAGCGACTCCAGGCCAGTGGTCAGCGGGGCTTGCGCAGCTTGGGTCGGCCGGCGTCGGGCTCGTCGAAGCTGCTGACCAACCTGGCGGCGCCGCGTGCGCAGGCGCCGCGCAGGGCCAGCACGCAGATGAGCCCGACCAGCAGCACGGCGATCATCATCAGATCGCGCTGCCGGAGGAAGCTGCCGCGTGGCAGCCGCTCGGCCCGCTCGGCCCGGACGTCACGTCGCCCATGTGCGGTGTCATGCCGGCTGTCGGCGTCGGCGTCGGCGTCGGCATCGGCCTTGGCGTCGGCGTCGGCGTCGGCTTTGGCATTGGCCTCGGCTTGGAGAGGCGTCTCGGGATCGTCGGGCTCAGCCATGGAGATCATCCGCATGGTAGGCGACGGTCACCGTGGCCGCCACCTCCGCCGCCACTTCTGCCGCCGCCACTTCCGCCGCCGCCACTTCTGCCGCCGCCACCTCGGCGGCCGCCACTTCCGCCGCCGCCGGATGCTCGGTGCCTCGCGCCGCCCCCTGGTGCTGGCGCAGCGCGCGCACCTCCAGCTGCACGCGCCGCTGGCCGCGCCAGCGATCGACGCGCGGCAGGCAGGCCAGATCGATCATGCGCCCGACGCCGGGGTCGTGCTCGGCCTGGCGGAAGGCGATGGCCTCCAGCGGCGTCGACCCGTCAGCCGCCAGCAGCGAGAGCTTGAGGTGCTTGTCGCCGACGATGCGAGTCTCCGCGGTCTCCATGCCGCGCAGCAGCAAGAGCGGCTCCGGGTTGCCGGCACCGAAGGGCGCCAGCCGCGCCAGGTCCTCGCACAGCCCGGCGTCGACCTCGTGCGCACCCAGCAGACCGTCCACCACCACGCCACCTCGCCGGCGCCCGGTCCCGGTCCCGGTCGCGGTCCCGCCATCCGCGAGCTGCTGCTCCACCGCGAGCTCGAACGCGGCGCGGAAGGCCTCGACCTCGGCCGCCGCCAGCGTCACCCCGGCCGCCGCGGCATGGCCACCCCACTTCATGAGGTGCGTCGCACAGCGCGCCAGCGCCTGATACAGATCGATCCCCGCCACCGTCCGCGCCGAGCCGCGCCCGAGCCCCCCCGCCCCGACGCTGGTCTCGGCCTCCAGCGCGATCACCAGCGCCGGACGGGTGTGGCGGTCGACCAGCTTGGCGGCCACGATCCCCACCACCCCGGCGGGCCAGCCCGCGCCCGCCACCACCACGGCGGCGCGCTCCGGTGCGGCCGCCAGCAGGGCGTCGGCCTGGGCCAGCGCATCGACCATGACCAGCTCCTGCACACGCTGGCGCTCGCGATTGACGTCCTCGATCGAGGCCGCGGCCAGCCGCGCCGCGGCGTCATCGCGCGCCATCAGGAGCGCCAGCGCTGGCTGTGCCGAGCCCAGCCGCCCCGGCGCGTTCAGCCGCGGCCCCAGCTTGAAGGTCACGCTGATCTCGTCGAGCCGCCTGGGCTCCGGATCGAAGGCGCCGGGCGGGCCCGGGCTGTCGATCCCCGCCTGCACCAGCAGCGCGCGCAGCCCGGGACGCCGGCGCTGGTTCAGCACCTCGAGGCCGTGGCGCACCAGGATGCGGTTCTCCTCCAGCAGCGGGGCCTGGTCGCACAGGGTGCCGATGGCCACCAGATCCAGCCACGGCTTCGGATCCGGTGCAGCCAGGCCGGCGGCGCGGCGGCGCGAGCGCAGCGCACAGGCCAGATAGAACGCCAGGCCGACCGAGGCCAGCCCCTTGAACGGGAACCGATCATCGGGCCGGTGCGGATTGACCAGCAGCGCCGGGTGCGCGGTCGGATCGCCCTCCGGGACCTGGTGATGATCGATCACGATGGCGTCGCCGCCGCGCGCGCGCACCAGCTTCAGCGCGGGCAGATCCGAGGTCCCGGTGTCACACGTCACCACCAGCCGCGCCCCCGCCTCCAGCAACGCCTCGGCGTCGGCGACCCCGAAGCCATAGCCGCCGTCCCGACGGGCCACCCGGGTCACCACCTGACCACCCAGCTCGTGCAGGTAGCCCGCCAGCACCGCGGCCGAGGTGATGCCATCGACGTCATAGTCGCCGAACACGCCGATGACGGTGCCGGCGCTGAGCGCGGCCATCAGGCGGTCGGCCGCCGCGGCGAAGCCGGCGATGCCCTGCCCCGCCGCCTCGGGCGCGCGCAGGTGGCCGAGGCGCGGGTCGAGGAAGCGCGCCGCCGCCGCGGCCTCACCGAGGCCGCGCTGGGCCAGCAGGCGCGCGGTCGCGCCGCGCACCCCGAGCTCGCGCACCAGCAGCTCCGCGGCGCGCGCTTCGCGTTCACCGAGGGGCCGCACCGACCATGTCGAGTCCGCTGTCATGATGCTGGCGCATCATACGGACCCACTCTGACATTACGAGATTGACTCTCGAAAAGGCGTCCCCCATGCCGGCGCGGGCTGGGCTAAGATGTGGGAATGCGACATGCAATCCTGCTCTGTGTGGCCATGCTGGGCCTCGCCGCCAGCGCCCCCAGCGCGTGGGCCGACAAGAAGGCCGACGCGGCGGCGCGCAAGCACTTCGAGGACGGCACCACCGCCTATGACCTGGGCGACTTCGAGACCGCCATCAGGGAGTACAAGGCGGCCTACCAGGCCCGCAAGGAGCCGGTCTTCCTCTACAACATCGCGCAGGCCTACCGGCTGCAAGGTAACTTCCAGCAGGCCTCGTTCTTCTACAAGTCGTACCTGCGCAACCAGCCCGAGGCCAAGAACCGCGCCGAGGTCGAGGCCCGCCTCGCCGACCTCGAGGAGCAGCTGGAGAAGCAGCGCAAGACCTCGAACGCACCGCCCATCGGCCCTGTCAATCCGCCCAGCCGCGGCGGCGGCACCGGCCCCACCGAGCCTGACGCCGACGCCGACGGTGACGTCGACGCGGACGGCGACGCCGCTGGTGATGGCGGCGCGACCCGCATCCCGCCCCCCGACCAGGCCGCCGCCCTCGGTGACGACGGCGCGAGCACCACGACCGCGGCGGCCACGCACGACAGCGGAGGCAAGCGGCCCATCTACAAGAAGTGGTGGTTCTGGGGCGGCATCGGCGCGGTCGCGGTCGGCGCAGTGGTGATCATCGCGGTGGCCTCGGGTGGTGACGCCGGCGCCCCCGACAGCCCGCTGGGCGACTACAGGTTGCCATGATGAGGACCTCCGCCAAGATGCGCCTTGGGCTGCTGTGCCTGGGCTTGGGCCTCGGCCTCGGCCTGCCCGCGTGCGGTGACAGCAGCGACGGCCTGACCCGCGTCCGCGTCAACGTTCGCGGCGTGCTCAGCCCGGCGCCGGATCAGTTCACGGTCACCGCGACCACCAGCGCGGGCACCGCCACCGTCGCGGTGCCCGAGACGCCGCGGACGATCACGCTGCCGACGGCCTTCACGCTGGCGTTCCCCAAGGACCGCAGTGGCGCGATCCATGTGCGCGTCGAGGCCCGCGCGGGCGCCACCGTGCTGGGCAGCGTCGAGGGCGACGCCACCCTGGTGCCGGGTGACCTGGTCACGCTCGACCTCGACTTTGGCGGGGCCGCGCTCGACGGCGGCGTCGACGGGGGTGGCGGCAGCGACGGCGGCAGCGACGACGCAGCCGTCGGAGATGACGGCGGCGCTGGCAATGACGGCGGCATGACCATCGTGTCGACGGTCCCGGCCGACAACGACACCGCCGCCGACCCCACCGCCGCAGTCTCGGCGCGCGCCAGCGCGACGCTCGACGGCACCACCGCCGGCGCGCTGTCGTTGCTGCGGGGCACCGTGGCCGTCCCGGGGACCGCCAGCGTCATGGCCGACACCGTGCGCTTCACGCCCGCCAGCCGGCTGGCGCTGCTCACCCGCTATGACGCCATCATCAGCGGCGCCCTGCGCAGCAGCACCGGCGCCGCGCTGGCCACGGCGCCCTTCCGCTGGAGCTTCACCACGCGCGACGGCAGCTTCGGCACCCAGGGCACCATCGCCACCGCTGGCGGCCAGAGCATCCAGGTCGCCATGGCGGCGGACGGCAGCGCCATCGCCAGCTGGTCGCAGGACGACGGTAACGGCTACGACGTCTGGGTCAACCGCTACGCGGCGGGCGCCTGGGGCACGCCGCGCCTGCTGCGTCAGGTCAACAATGGCGCGGCCTACCAGAGCAGCGTGGCCATGACCCCGAGCGGCGATGGCATCGTGCTGTTCGGCATCAACGTCACGGGCGGCACCTACCAGGTGCGCTCGTATCGCTACACCGCGGCGACCAACCAGTGGGGTGCCGAGCAGACCGTGCTCGATCTGACCGGCAGCGGCGGCTCGCCGCCCAGGGTCGGCATCGATGACGCCGGCAACGCCTATGCGGCGGTGGCCAACGGCGCGTCGATGTACCTGCTGCGCAGCCCGAGTGGTGGGGGGGCCTGGACCAGCTCGGGGCCGTACATGGTCGGGACCAGCTACCAGGGCTTCTTCACCCTGGGCGTCGGCGGCGGCGGCGTGGCCCACGCGGTGTGGATGCTGGGACCCGCCGGCAACACCGACCTCATGGCCAGTCGCTACGTCGGTGGGGCCTGGACCACCCCGGTCGCCATCGACGGCGCCCTCCCAGGCGAACACACCTCTCCCAGCGTCGCGGTCGGTCAGGACGGCGACGCTGTCCTCGGCTTTCACAACGCGACCGGGGTCTACTACCAGCTGTTCGGCGCCGGCATGACCGCCTGGGGCGCGGCCTCGCTGATGCCCGGCTCTGGCGGCGGCATGTACGCCGCCGTGGCCCAGGGTCGCGGCGGTCGCGCCATCGTGCTCTGGCAGCAGGGCACCATCCGCGCCGTCGAGGTGCGACCGGGCAACACTGCGCCGGTGGCCATCAGCACCAGCACCAGCTCACAGGCCCCCACCATCGCCATCGATCGCTCGGGCAACGCCCTGGCCGCCTGGCAGGAGTGCCCGAGCGGCATGCAGTGCACCATCCACGCGGCGCGCTTCAACGGCACCTGGGTCGCTCCGGTGCAGGTTGGCGCCAACGGCGCCTCGAACTCCTACGCCCCCAAGGTCGCGGTGGCCGACGACGGCACCGGGATGATCGTCTTCCAGTTCCCGCTGATGTCCGCCACCGCCTTCCGCTGAACCGCTGCCCGCAGCCGAAAGCCCGCAGCCGAAAGTGAAACGAGCCCGGGGTCGCCGGGCTCGTGGGCTGCTGCGGGCTCTATGCGGCGGTCAGGCTTCGGTGCGGGCCGGGCGCGCGCTGCGGGCGGGCAGCGGACGCTCGCTGTAGCGCTGGGTCAGCCAGATCAGGATGGGGGCCGCGATGAAGACCGAGGAGTAGGTGCCGACGATGATGCCGACGTTCATGGCGAAGGCGAAGTTGCGGATGACGCCGGTGCCGAAGATGTTCATGGCCAGGGTCACGAAGAACACCGTGGCCGAGGTCAGGATGGTGCGCGACAGGGTCTCGTTGACGGCGGTGTTGACGACGCGGTCGAACTTGCGGTCCTTGTAGCGCGCGGCGTCCTCGCGGATGCGGTCGAACACCACGACGGTGTCGTTCATCGAGAAGCCGATGACCGTCAGCAGCGCGGCCACCGTGGTCAGGTTGACCTCCAGCCAGAGCACGGCGTAGGCGCCGATGACCAGGATGGAGTCGTGCAGCAGCGCGACCACCGTGGGCGGGCCGAAGCGGAAGTCGAAGCGGAAGGCGATGTACAGCATGATGAGGATGATGGCGTAGACCAGCGACTTGATGCCGTCGTTGCGCAGCTCCTCGCCGGCCTTGGCGCCGACGGTCTCGACGCGCGGGATGTCGTTGATGACGTCGGCGCCCAGCGACTTCTCCAGGGCGTCACGGACCTTGACGTCGAGGCCGAACACCGGGGCGTCGATGACGTACTCGCTGAGCTTCTGCTTGATCTCGATCTTCTCGGCCGGCTTGGCGCGGATGCCGCTGCCCAGGCCGTTGATGGCGGCGAACAGCTCGTCGCGCTTGATCTCCTTGCCAGCGCGGATCTGCAGGGTGTCGCCGCGCCACTTGACCAGGTAGATCTCGCGGTCCTCGAACTTCTTGGCGATGGCGTCGGCCTGCTTGAGGCGCTCGGCCTCGGCCACCGTGGTGGTCTCGGGGGTGCGCACCGAGAAGCCGTACTTCACGTCGGAGCCCGAGTACGCGATGACCTCGACGTCCTTGACCACGCCCTTGAGCGCGTTGCGGACGGCGCCGGCCTCGACCGGCTTCTTGAAGTCGACCAGCATCTCGGTGCCGCCCTTGAAGTCGATGCCGAAGTTCAGCACCTCCCCCTTGCGGTAGTGGTTGACCACCATCATGCCGATGGACAGCCCGACCAGCGTGATCGAGAGGCCGAACCACAGCTTCATGCGCTTGACGAACTCGAAGTTCGTACCCGGCGGGATGAGCTGAAAGAATTTCTGTGCCATGGGAGTCGCTCGTTTCCTAGATGGAGATCTCGGAGCCCGCGTTCTTGCGGCCCACGACGTAGTCGAACATCAGGCGGGTGCACCAGATCGAGGTGAACAGGTTCACCGCGATGCCCGCCAGCAGGGTGACCGCGAAGCCGCGGATGGGGCCGGTGCCGTAGGACAGCAGCACGAAGCCCGCGATGGCGTTGGTGAGGTGGGCGTCGAAGATGGTCCAGAAGGCGCGGCTGAAGCCGGCGTCGACGGCGCCGCGGGGACTCTTGCCGGCGCGCAACTCATCCCGGATGCGTTCGTAGATGAGGATGTTGGAATCGACCGCCATGCCGATGGTCAGCGACAGGCCGGCGATGCCGGGCAGGGTCAGGGTGGCCTGCAGGCCGACCAGGATGGCGACCATGAAGAGCAGGTTCAGCACCACCGACAGGTTCGCAATCAGGCCCGAGCCCTTGTAGTAGATCAGCATGAAGAGGAAGACCATCGCGGCGCCGATGCCGATGGCCAGCTGGGCGCCGCGGATGGCGTCCGAGCCCAGCGACGGACCGATGCGCGAGGCGTACTCCTCGCGCAGCGGCGCCGGCAGCGAGCCGGTGCGCAGCACGTTGACCAGGTCCTCGGCCTCGCGCTGGACCTCGGTCGGGTCGGTGCCGCCCATGGTGATGCGGGCGCGACCGCCGCCGATCTTGGTCTCGATGTTGGGCGCGCTGTTGACCTTCTCGTCGAGGATGATGGCCATGCGGCGACCGACGTTCTTGCCGGTCAGCTCCTCGAAGCGGTTGCCGCCCGAGCGCGTGAAGTTGACCGAGACCTCGGGGAAGCCGGTCACCGAGTCGGGGATGACCTCGGCCGAGCTGACGGCGTCACCGGTCAGCTCCGCGGCGGCGCGCACCATGTGGGTGCGCCAGTACACCGCGGGCAGCTTGTCGGCCCCTTCGCTGTCGTCGTCCTGCATGTCGGCGGCGCGGCGGGTGACGCTCTCCATGACGATCTGCAGCGAGTGGTTGTCCTTGCTGGTCGGCAGCGGCTCCTTGACGATGGCCTTGTCGATCCACTCCTGCAGCAGGCGCTGGCCCGACAGCACGCACTTGACGACGCGGTTCTCGTCGCCCGGCTTGGCCTGGTCCCAGGCGCGCTCGTTCTTCTTGAGCTGGCAGCGGCGCTCGAAGGCCTCCTTGGCGGAGATCGACTTCTCCTCGTCCTCGGCGATGAGGGCGATCTCGTAGCCACCCTCGCCGCGGCCGGCGAAGCTGTAGTCGCGGATGCGGCGGTGCTTGTCGTCGACCTTGAGGCTGTCGTCGGCACGCGCGGCGGCGGCCAGCTTGGCCATGTACTCGGCGATGTCGGAGCCGTCCTCGACGATCTTGAACTCCAGGCGGGCGGTGCGGTCGATGATCGACTTGATGCGCTCGATGTCGGCCGGCTTGGCGCCGGGTAGCTCGACCGCGATGCGATCGCCACGCTCGACGATGGTGGGCTCGGCGACGCCGAACTCGTCGGCGCGCTCGCGGATGACGCGCACGGCCTGGGCCAGCGCCTTCTGGCGGATGGTGTCCTCGAACTTGCCGGAGACGCGCAGGCAGATGGTGCCCGCCTCTGCGGTGCCCGGGCAGCTGCGCTTGGCCAGCCCCTCGAAGCCCTTCATCCAGTCGCTGGGCAGCTTCTTGAGATCGTCGGGCGACAGGTTGACCGTGATCTGGCCGCCCGGGAACGAGCGCGCCTTGAGCGACGCCAGCTTGAGGTCGCCCTTGATCTTGTCCTCGATGTCGGCGCGCAGCGCGGACGCCTTCTCGTCGACCACGACGTCGTAGTCGACCGAGTACAGCACCTGGAAGCCGCCCTGCAGGTCGAGGCCGAGGGTGATCTTCTTGTTGAAGAAGCCGGTGAACCACCCAGGCAGCTGGCCCTCGTCGGGGCGCAGCGTCGGCATGAGCTGCCCGACGCTCACGGCGATCAGGATGAGGAGGCCAATGAACTTCCAACGCCAAACGCGTTCCATATGAGGAGACTCCGAGCAGCTCTAGCGAGAGGGAGAGGAAGCGGAGATCTGAATCAGGCGACCTTGTCGGCCTTTTCGGCGTTCTTTTCGGCCTTTTCCGACTTGTCGGCGACCGCCTCGGGGGCCTGGTACTTGGTCTGCACCGCCGAGCGCAGCACGCGAATGCGCACCTTCTCCTGCACTTCCAGGATCAGGGTGTCGTCGGTCATGCCGCTGATCTTGCCGATCATCCCGCCGTTGGTGACCACCTGGTCGCCCTTCTTCAGCGACGCCAGCATCGCTGCGTGCTCACGCTGCCGCTTCTGCTGCGGGCGGATCAACATGAACCAGAAAACAATGAACATCACGACCATCAGGATCATTGACGGAGCCATCGGTAACTCCTTGAAAAAACCGTGAAGGCTTACCAGACGTATCGGGGCCGGTCAACTCCTTTGACCGCGATGCGCCTCGCTCTCGGGGCTGGCCAGGAAGTCGCGTTCGAAGCGGTCCCAGGTGCCCGAGATGATTGCGGCGCGTGCACGTCGCACGACGCCGAGGTAGTAGGTCAGGTTGTGCAGGGTGGCGAGTCGGCTGTAGAGGATCTCCTTGGCCTGGAAGAGGTGGCGAAGATAGGCCCTGCTGTAGCGTTGGCAAGTCTCGCATGCACAGTTCGGGTCGATTGGTCCCGGGTCGAGGCGGTGCGCGGCGTTGGCGATGACCACCCGGCCCTGCGAGGTGAACAGCTGACCGTTGCGGGCGTTGCGGGTCGGCATCACGCAGTCGAACATGTCGATGCCACGGCCGATGCCGACCACCAGATCCTGGGGCGTGCCGACGCCCATCAAGTAGCGCGGACGCTCCGCGGGTAGCTCGGCGGCGACCGCGTCGAGGACCTCGTACATCTGCGGGATGGGCTCGCCCACCGAGAGGCCGCCGAGGGCGAAGCCATCGAACTGTGAGCTGGTTTCGGGGCCGGTCAGGGCGCCGAGGTCGGCCAGGTGTGAGCGCCGACGCGAGATGGAGGTGCCGCCCTGGACGATGGCGAACAGGGCCTGGCCGGGGGCGCGCGGGGCATGCAGGCAGCGCCGGGCCCAGGCGGTGGTGCGCGCCATGGCGACGTCGATGTCGGCCGGGGCGGCGTCGCCAGGCGGGCAGTGATCGAGGACCATGGCGATGTCGGAGCCCAGGGTGGCCTGGATCTCGATGGAGCGCTCGGGGGTCAGGCGGTGCCTGGAGCCGTCGAGGTGCGAACGGAAGTCACAGCCGTCGTCGTCGAGCTTCGAGATCTCCTTCATGGAGAAGATCTGGAAGCCGCCCGAGTCGGTCAGGATGGGGCGCTGCCAGGCCATCATGCGGTGCAGCCCGCCGAGGGCGCGCACGACCTCGAGGCCGGGGCGCAGGAACAGGTGGTAGGTGTTGCCCAGGATGATGTGGGCGTCGAGCGGGGGCGCGGTGAGCTCGTCCACGGTGAGGCCCTTGACGGTGCCGGCGGTGCCGACCGGCATGAAGATGGGGGTCTCGATGCGGCCGCGCGGGGTCTCCAGGGTGGCGGCGCGGGCGCGGCCGTCGTGGTGGGTCGGGGTGAAGCGGAAGCCGGGGGTGATCATGGGGTGCTCGCGGCTGGGGTCGCGGTCGGCGTGGCGGCTGGGGTCGCGGTCGGCGTCGCGGCCGGCGTCGGGCACGGGATGAACATGGCGTCGCCGTAGGACAGGAAGCGGTAGCCGGCGGCGGCGGCGGCGGCGTAGCCGGCCAGGAGGTGGGCGCGGCCGGCGAAGGCGGACACCAGCAGCATCAGCGTCGAGCGCGGCACGTGGAAGTTGGTGATGAGGGCGTCGAAGCCGCGGAAGACGTGGCCGGGGCGGATGAAGATGGCGGTCGAGCCGGGGCCCGGGCGCGGCGCGCCAGTGGCGGGATCGTGGGCCGCCTCCAGGGTGCGCACCGTGGTGGTGCCGACCGCGACGATGGGGCGGCCGGCGGCGCGCGCGGCGGCGATGGCGGCGGCCGCGCTGGCGGGCACGTGGTAGCGCTCGGCGTGCATGCGGTGGGCGGCGACGTCGCCGTCGCGGATGGGGGCGAAGGTGCCGGGGCCGACGTGCAGCGTGAGGGTGGTGTGCTCGTGGCCGGCGGCGGCCAGCGCGGCGAGGACGGCGGGGGTGAAGTGCAGGCCCGCGGTGGGCGCCGCGACCGCGCCGGCGTGGGTGGCGAACATGGTCTGGTAGTCGGCGCGATCGTCGGGGCGCGCCTGGTCACGGTGGATGTAGGGTGGCAGCGGGATCTCGCCGGCGGCGGCCAGGGCGGCCTCGAGCGCGGCGGGCTCGGGTCCGAGGTCTGGCAGGTCGAGGTCGACCTCGACGTGGCCGGCGTCGGTGCGGGCATGGATGGTGGCGGCCAGGGTGGCGGCGGGGCCGAGGCGGAGCTGGGTCCCGGGGCGCAGCGGCTTGGAGGCCTGGTACAGGGCGCGCCAGCGGCCGGGGTGGCTGGTCACCGGCTCGATGAGGAGCAGCTCGACGGCCCCGCCGGTGCTCTTGTGGCCGCGCAGGCGCGCCGGGATGACCCGGGTGTCGTTGACCACCAGCAGCGCGCGCGGGGGCAGCAGCGCCGGCAGGTCGGCGAAGACGTGGTGGCTGACCTCGCCGGGGGCGCGGCGCGGATCGAGCTGGAGCAGGCGCGCCTGGTCGCGGCGCGCGGCGGGGGTCTGCGCGATCTGCGACTCGGGCAGCGCATAGTCGTAGTCGGCGAGGTCGATGGCGGCGGGGGCGTCCACGGGCAGGCTGCCTATACCACCGCTGCCGTCATGGTCGGCGATCTTTGCTACATTGCCGCCGATGCGCGCATGGCGAAGCACGAGCTTGCTGCTGGCGGGCCTTCTGCTGAAGGTGGGGACAGGGACGGCGGCGGCGGCGCCGCAGCTGACGGTCGACCTCGACGGCGACGGCAAGCCCGAGGAGGTCGGCGTCGGCGCTGACGCGGCGCTGAAGGTGGCGCTGGGCAGCGGCGGCAGCGTGACGCTGGCGCTGCCCGAGGCGGTGCGCACGCTGGAGGCCGGCAAGGTCGGCGCGGTCACCGTGGTGCTGGCGCGCGGCGTGCGCGGGCGCGCGCTCGCGGTCGTGCTGCGCGGCGGACAGCTGGTCAAGTTGCTCGACGAGCCGGCGCACCAGGATGGCGCCATCCCGGGGCTGGCGGTGGAGGGCGGCAAGCTGCACCTGTGGTGGGAGACGCCGGCGATCTGGCGCTGCGGCGGCGGCGCGGTGCGGCTGCTCGAGCAGGTGGTCGAGCCGGGCAAGGGCGCGCGCAAGCGGCTGGTGCGCGCGGTCAAGCGGCCGGCGGGCACCGTGGTGCTGCCGGCGCAGAGCGCAGCCCCGGCGGGCCTTCTGCCGAGCGGACCGTCGGGTGGCTACCGCTTCGTGGCGGCGACCTCGCCGACGCCGGTGCCGGCGGAGCTGGATGCGCCCCCGGCGCCGGTGGCGCTGAACGACGGCAAGCTGGAGTCGGTCTGGCGCGAGGACGGCCCCGGCGATGGCCGCGGCGAGCTGCTCACGGCGCAGGCGCCGTCGGCGACTTTCAAGGTGCTGGCGCTGCGGCTGACGCGGGCGGTGGGGCTGGCGACGGCCAACCAGCCGCGCGAGCTGACGCTGTGGTTCGACAGCGGGGCGCGGGTCGACTTCGAGGTGCCGCGCGGCGACGGCGGCGGTGAGGTCTGGCTGGCGCTGGCGCAGCCGGTGGCGTCGCGCTGTGTGACCGTGGAGCTGGGCGCGGTGTGGCCTGGCAAGGGTGCGCCGGCGGGCGGCGGTGAGCTGGCCATCGCGGGGCTCGAGGTGTGGAGCGAGCTGGATCTGGCGGCGGGCGGCGGCCTCGAGCAGCTGGTGACCGAGGTGCGCGCCGGCGGCTTGAAGGGCCATGACGCGGTGGTGCGGCTGCGCGCGGTGGGCGCGGCCGGGGCGCAGCGGCTGAGTGCAGTGTTCGATGGCGCGTCGGCGCCCGAGCGGCTGCGCCTGGCGCTGGCGCTGGCCGAGCTGGGCGCGGCGGAGGCGGGCGAGCGACTGCTGACGGTGCTGGCGGCCGGCGTAGGGGAAGACGAGCAGGCGCGGGTGCGGGCGGCGCTGGTGGGGCTGCGCGAGGCGGCGGTGCCGGCGCTGGCGGCGCGGCTGGGGGCTGCGGACACGCCGCTGGGGGTGCGCCTGCTGGCGGCGCAGCTTCTGGGCGGGCTGGCGAGTGATGCCGCGCTGACGGCGCTGCTTGCGGTGGACAGCCCCGATGTGGTGCTGCGCGGCGCGGTCGGCGAGGCGCTGATCAAGAGTCGTGCGCCGGGGGCGGCGGCGGCGATCGAGGCGGCCTGGGCGGCGGCGGTTGCGGCGGGCGCGGATGCGGGTGCGGGTGCGGGTGCAAGCGAGCTGCGCGAGGCCGATCTGGCGCGGGCGGCGCGCGGTCATGTCGGGACCCGCGAGGCCGGGGCCGAGGTGCTGCTGGCGCGGGTGCGCGCGCGGGCGGCCGAGGTGCGCGCGGCGCGCAAGGCGGACGTCGCGGCGGCGGGCGCGGCCACGGCGGTGGCGCCGGCGCCACACAACGAGCTGGCGGTGCGGCTGACGCGGGCGCTGGGCACGGCGTGGCAGCGTGCGGGCGACGAGGCCGCGCGCGCCGAGCTGCTGGCCACCGTGGCCGAGGATCCCGAGGCGGTGCTGCGCCAGAGCGCGCTCGAGGAGGCGGCGCGGCGGCCCGACAACAGCGTGGCGGCGGCGGCGCTGGCGGCGCGTGGCGACGCCGATCCGCGCGTACGTGCGCTGGCGGCGACGGTGCTGGCCGGGGTGCGCGAGGCCGCCGTGCGCGACGCGCTGCGGGCGCTGCTGGCGCGCGATCCCTGGCCGTTCGTGCGCGAGAGCGCGGCCGGCGCGCTGGCCACCGGGTGTGTGCTCGACGGGCGCGACCTGGGGGCGCTGCTGGCGGCGGGGGCGCGCGACGAGGGCGACCAGGTGCGGGTGACCGCGCTGCGCGCGCTGGTCGGCTGCCTGGTGCGCGCGAAGTCGAAGCGGCCCGAGGTCGGCCAGCTGCTGGTGCGGATCGCGGGAGACGCCGACGACGAGATCAGCGTGCGCGTCGAGGCCGCCGGGCTGCTCGGCCAGCTGGGTGACCCCGGGCTGGTGCCGGCCATGCTGGAGCTGCTCGACAGCGCCGTGGCAGCGGCGCCCTACTCGGAGGGCGCCACCCTGCAGGCGGCCGCCATGGTGGGCGCGCTGGGGCGCATGTGTCCGGTCCAGGTCCGTGTGCGCAAGGATATTGCGGCCCTGGCGGCCGACCCCGACCCCCAGCTGGCGGCCGCGGCGCAGCGCGCACAGAGCCGCTGCAAGTGGTAAGATCGCCCCATGCAGGGGACCTTCCGTGTCGTCATCACCATGGGGGCCGTGGCCTTCGCGCTGGCGGGTAGCGCCGCGGCGCGCAAGCCCAAGAATCCGCCGCCGATGCCGGCGCCCGCCCCTGCCCTGCCGGTGTCGAGCACCGGGACCCTGATCGTCGATTCCTTCGTCGAGGGCGCCACCGTCGAGGTCGACGGCAAGGAGATCGGCAAGACCCCGCTGCCGCCGACGCAGCTCAGCCCGGGCAACCACACCATCAAGGTCTCCAAGCGCGGCTTCCTGGCGCTGCTCGACGTGGTCGCCATCGGCGCCGGCCTGGAGAGCCGCTTCTCCGCCGATCTGTTCGCCGAGAAGGCCATCCTCAAGGTGACCTCGGCCATCGAGGGCGCCGAGGTCTTCGTCGATGGCAAGCTGGTCGGCGAGGTCCCGATCGACCTCGACATCGATCCGGGTCGGCGCTCGATCCGCGTCAGCGCGGTGGCCTACAAGGACTTCATCCATGTCGTCGAGGCGGTCGCCGGCGAGGAGGCCAAGGTCGACGCCAAGCTCGAGGGCATCCCCGGCAAGGTGCCGCCCGGCAAGGAAAAGAAGAAGCCCGCCAAGCGCTGGTACAAGAAGTGGTGGGTGTGGGCCATCGCGGGCGGCGTGGTCGCGACCGCGGTCATCGTCCCGGTCGCCGCCTCCAGCGGCGGCGGCAACCCGGTCGACGACTTCGATCCCGATCGCACCTTCGACGTGCCGTGACCTCGCGCGAGTGACGGGGGCCTCGGCGACGAGGCCCCGACCTGACCGGCTACTGCAGGACCTCGCTGGGCGCCTCGTCGCCCCCTGACATTGCGCGGGTCTCCAGGAACGAGTCGAAGCTGCCGTTCAGCGCCGCGTACACCGCGGTGAGCAGGCCGCCCGCGACCTCGGCCGGCGCCAGGATGACATGGTCGGCGCCAGCCGCGCGCACCTCGGCCACCGCGCTGGGGCGCGAGGCGTGGGCGATCACGACGGCGTGCGGGCTGAGCGCGCGCACCGTGCGCACCAGGGCCGCGTTGCTGGTGTTCTGCAGCAGCTCGTCGGGCACCGTGCTGACCACGACCTCGGCCTGCGCCAACCCGGCGTGGCGCAGCACCTCGCGGCTGGCGATGTCGCCGTACACCACCTGCAGGCCGCGGCGGCGCAGCTCGGCGTGCAGCTCGACGTTGGTGTCGATGACCAGCGTCGCCGGCACCAGATCGGGGTGCAGGCGTTCGAGCTCCGCCAGCAGCGCCGAGCCGATGCGGTGAAAGCCCAGGATGACGACGCGCAGGGTGTCGCCGCCCGCCTCGTGGTCGCCGCCGCCCTGGCCGGAGCTCGGGCCGACCTGTGCCGGGGCGCGAAAGCCGAGCGCGCCGAGCAGCCGCTTGGCGCGCCGGTACATCGGCTCCGACAGCTTGAACAGGAGCGGCGTCAGGAGCGCCGTCAGCACGAAGGCGAAGATGACCACGCTGGCGTGCGCCTCGTCGATGTGGCGGTAGCGGAGCCCCAGGTACGCGATGACCAGGCAGAACTCCGAGACCTGGGCCAGCCGCGTCGAGGTGTCGAAGGCGTTGCGCCGATCCAGGCCGGTCCGGTACAGCAGCGGCAGGAAGACCAGGTAGCGCAGCGCCAGCGCCAGCGTCGACAGCCCCAGGGCCAGCCACAGCACGCTGGCGTCGCGCGGCACCGGGATGCTCATGCCGAGGCCGATGAAGAACAGGGTCACGAAGAAGTCACGCACGTGGGTGACGCGCGCGACCACCTCGTAGGCAAACGGGAAGCTGGCGATGCTGGTGCCCGCGATCAGCGCGCCCATCTCCAGCGACACCGAGATGGGCTTGTGGATGCCGACCAGGGCGACCAGATCGCCGAGGTGCGCGCCCAGCAGGCCCAGGCCGAAACACCACCCCAGCGCCGTGGTGACCACCAGCTCGGGCACGTGGGCGATGGCGCGAAACGCCAGCGGCAGGACGAAGCGCGCCGCCAGCGCCGCCACCGTGCCGAGCACCGCGATGCCCATGAAGGTCAGCAGGATCGGGGCCAGCGACGGGCGCTGGAAGCTGGGCTGCAGCGCCAGCACGATGATGGCCCAGACGTCCTGAAAGATGAGCAGGCCGACGCACAGGCGCCCCGACACGGTGTCGAGCAACAGGCGCTCCTGCAGGAACTTCACCACCAGCAGGGTCGACGAGAAGCCGCAGGCCAGCGCGAAGTACAGGAACGGATAAGTGCCGCCGAGCAGGGCCACGCCCAGCGCGCGCAGCCCCAGGAAGGCCAGCACCGCGACCCCGACCGTGAGCGGCACCTGCAGCGCGCCGGTCACCAGCAGGGTGCGCCCGCTGGCCAGCAGGCTGCGCAGGTTGACCTCGAGGCCGATCACGAACAGCAGCAGCGTCAACCCCAGGTTGGCGATGGTGTCGATGCTGCCGGCGTCGTTGATGGCGGCCAGGCCGACCGGGCCGATGAGGACGCCGGCGCCCAGGAAGGCCGCGATGGTCGGGATGCGCAGCTTCTCGCACACCACGGCCAGCGCCGCCGCCGCAGCCAGGCAGACGCCGAGATCCTGCACCAGCGGATGAACGGCCCCGCCCGAGGCCAGCACGGTGGCGCTGGTCATGGCTGCTGACCGCGCGAGTCCGGGCGCCGCTGCATCAGCTCGACGGCCAGCAGCGTCTCCACGGTGGAGATGTAGTCACCGAGCTGGGCCACCGTGCGCGCCAGGCGACGCGCCCACAGGCTGGCCACGAGCACCGTCAGCGCGGCCAGGCCGGTCACCGCGCCGACCTCCGCCAGGTCGGCGGGCGCCACCCCGAGGCGCCAGCGTAGCCCCACCCCTGCGGACAGCGCGGCCGCGAGCACGAGGGTGATGCCGAGCTGCCAGCTGACCCAGCGCACCTCGCGCCGCGCCGCTGCCAGCGCCTTCGAGAACGACGCGCGACGGGCATCGCCTCGACCATCAGATCGAGTCGTCATGAGAGCCTCCCTGGTGTCGGAGCCAACTGCCGCGCCTGCGCACGGCACTTCCGTTCACGGGCGACTCAGCGCGGTGGACCTCGGGGGACGCTCGAGTGGGTGGGCTTGCGGTTGGGCGATGGCGCCTCGGCGCCCAGCACCACCACGCGGGTGATGGTGCGCATCGGGGCGCACAGCAGCGCCGGCCCGAGCGCCGGCAACATCGACGGCGTCAGCGCGGGCCGGCGCACCTCGGGTGTGGTCGGGGCCGTGCAGGCCAGGCTCTGGGTGTCGCGGTGCGCCGGCGCCGCCAGTTGATCGCGCTGCGCGAGGACGGGGCGTGCCTGCCCCATCGGCGACAGCACGCCCAGCGCCCCCAGCAGGGCGACGGCGGCGGCGACCCCGCGTCGCAGGGTCACCGCGCCGCGCTGTCGAGTCCCGGTCAGCCGAGCTCCGCCATGGCCTGCTTGATCCCCGCGTGGGTCGGCTCGAGCTCGAGGCCGCGCTCGTACATGTTGCGCGCCTTGGGGCCTTCGCCGAGCTTGGCGTGGATGAGGCCGAGCTTGAGGTAGACGTCGGCCTTGCTGACGCCGGCGCCGGCGTCGAGGGTCTGCAGGAGCAGCGAGCGATAGACGCGACGCGCCTTCTCCCACTCGCCCTGGCCGAAGTACATCTCGCCCAGGCCAGCCATGCTGCCGACATGGGTGGCGTCGAGGCGATAGGCCTCCTCGAACGCCGCCAGCGCGCCGGCGGCGTCGCCGCGGCGCTGCTTGATGCTGCCGAGCCGGAACTGCAGCCGCGCCACGTCCTTGCCGCGCTTGCCCTTGAGCGCGCCCAGCAGGCGCTCGTACAGCGGGGTGGCCTGATCGATCCGCCCGGCGGCGAAGTACGCGTCGGCCAGCGGCTCCAGCACCTGGGCGTCCTCCGGCGCGGCCTCGGCGGCCCGCTCGAGGTAAGGCACCGCGGCCTGGGGCTGCCCCAGCTTGCCGAGGTACAGCTCCGCCAGCTCCTTGCACAGCGCCAGCTTCTGCTTGGGATCGCGGGTCTCCATCTCGCGCCGGGCCAGGATCTCGGCGACCTCCGCGTGATCGCCGCGCTCGCGGGCGGCGCGCTCGATCTCGGTCAGCGAGTCCTTGTGGCCGGCGTCGTACTCCAGCGCCTTGCGGTAGTAGCCCTGCGCCGCGCGGGCGTCGCCCGAGCGCGCCGCCTCGACCTGGCCCAGGCGGAAGTACAGATCCGCCGCCGCCTTGCCGCCGGGCGCCAGCTCGACCGCGCGCGACAGCGTCTGCAGGCAGCGGTCCCAGTCGCCCGCGTTCTCGTAGATCCGCGCCAGCGTGGTCAGCGCCGGCACGAAGCGCGGGTTGCGCGCCAGGATGCGCTCCAGGATCTCGGTGGCGGCGTCGGCGCTGCCCAGGCGGCGCTCCCAGATGTCCGCCGCGCGCACCAGGTGGCCGACCTCCTCCTCGGCGTCACCCTGCGCCGCGGCCAGATCGGCCCAGCGCGTCTCGACGTCGATGAGGTCGTGCCAGCGCTCGCCGACCTCGTAGAGGCGCGCCAGCTCGGTCAGCGCGGTCTGGCTGCCCCTGTCGATCTCCAGGGCCTGGTGCCAGTACTGCACCGCCTCGTCGATGCTGTCGCGCTCCTCCTCGGCCAGCTTGGCCAGCCGCGCGATGATGGCGATCTTGCGATCGGGGCCGGCCGCCAGCTCCAGCTTCTGGACCAGGACCTCCTGCACCGCCAGCCAGTCCTCGCGCCGGACGTGGACCTCCTCCAGCGCGGTCAGCACTGGCTCGCGATCCTGCTCCGGGGTCAGGTCGACGAGGTCGCGATAGGCCTCGACGGCCTGATCCAGCGCGCTCAGCGGGCCGGCGTACAGCCGCCCCAGCTTGAGCTTGAGGGCGCGACGCTGACCCTGCTCGGCCGGGCCGTCGCCCTCGAGGTGGTTGAGCTGGGTCTCCAGCGTGGCCGCCAGCTCGTCCCACTGGCCACCCTGCTCGTACAGGCGGCCCAGCTGGCGCAGCGCCTCGGGCTCGCCGTCGCTGACGTCGAGCACCGCCTTCCACGCGGCCACGGCGCCCTTCTTGTCGTCGAGCGCCTCCTCGCGGATGGCGGCGACCTCGGCCCACAGCTTGATCTTGCCGCCGGCGTCGAGCTCCAGCTCGGCGCGGCGGGCCACGATGGCGGCCAGCTTGGCGGCGTCGCTGCCGGCGCGGTAGATCCGCTCCAGCGCCGACAGCGCCTCGGCGTGCTCGGGCTCGCTGTCCAGCACCGCCAGCATGCGCACCTCGGCGCGCGCCAGATCGCCCAGGCGCAAGAGGTAGATCCGCCCCGCGCGCAGCCCGAGGTCGCGCGCGACCTCCTCGTCGGGCGTGCCCGCGTTCAGGATGTCCTCCAGGCGCGCCGCGACCTCCTCCCAGCGTCCCAGCACGCCGGCCAGGCGCTCGAGCTCGCTGGCCAGCTCGCCCGAGCGCGGATCCTCGGCCAGCGCTCGCGCCACGGCGTCGAGCGCGCGCTGGCGATCGGCCAGCCGCTTCTCGTAGATCTCGGCCAGGTGCTCGAGCAGCCGCGCGCGCTCGCCGGCCTCCTCGGTGACGCCGAGGCGGACCTCGGTCAGCTCGGCCAGACGCGCGAAGCCCTGCTCCTCCTCGTACAGCGGCTCCAGGATCTCGAGCACCTCGAGCGTGGTCTCGCGCGAGGGCGCCGCACCCAGGCGCCGCTCCAGCGCGGTGCGCGCGCCGGCGTGCTTGGGCTGCGAGGCCAGCACGTCGCGATAGGCGTGCACCGCGCCGGCCACGTCGCCGAGGCGCTCGCGCACCTCGCCGAGGCGGAACAGGAAGGTGGCGTGCTGCTCGGGCGCCTGGCCGAGCTCAGCCTGCTTGACCAGGACCTCGGCCAGCTCAGGCCACTTGCCGCCACGCTCGTAGAGCCGATCCAGCGCGGCCAGCGGGCCGGCCTCGTCGCCGGGCGACTCCAGCGCCTTGCGGTAGCGCGACGCCGCGCGCTCGGGATCGCCGAGGGTCTCCTCGTAGATCCCGGCCAGCTTGAGCGCCAGCGTGCGCGACAGCTCGGGATCCATGGTGGCCTCGAGGCGCGCCTCGTAGAGCTCCGCCAGGCGCTGCCAGCCGCCGCCCGCGCTGGCGGCCAGGCGCTCCAGCTCGGCCTGCACCGAGACGTCCTCGGCGTTCTCGGCCAGCGCGCGCGCCCAGACCTGCCAGGCCGCGCCGACGTCGCGGCGACCGCGCTCGTGCAGCTGGGCGATGTCACCCAGGATCTCGCGCCGCGCGTGCGGATCCATCTCGGCCTCGAGGCCGAGCTCGCGCAGCTCCACCAGGCGATCCCAGGCGCCCTCGTTGCGATACAGCGGCTCCAGCACCTGGGCGGCGTCGCTGCGGAACTCCGGCGTGCGCAGCAGGCGATCCAGCGCGGCGCGCGCCCCGGCGTGGTCGGCGACGTCGCCGAGCACGTCGCGGTAACGCCCGATGGCGGCCACCGCCTCGCCGAGCTCGCGCTCGGTGACCTCGGCGGCGCGCTGGCGCAGCGCGGCGCGCTCGGCGCCGCTGACCAGGGCCGCGCGGCGATCGATGATCTCGACCAGATCGCCCCAGTTGCGATCCTTGATGTACAGCCGATCCAGCTCGCTCAGCGCGCCACCGTCGTCCGGCGCGGTCTCCAGCACACCCTTGTACAGGGTCACCGCCTCGAACGAGTCGCCCAGGCGCTGCTCGTGCACCGCGGCGGCCTTGAAGGCCAGCGCGCGCCGGTCGCCCAGGCCGAGCTCCAGCTTGCGCGCCAGGGTCTGCGACAGATCACGCCAGGCCTCGGAGCGCTCGTACAGCCGCTCCAGGGCGTCGAGCGCGGCGGCGTCGCCATCGTCGATGGCCAGCACGTTGCGCCACGCGGTGACCGCCTGCGGCTCCTGTTGCAGGGCGCTCTCGTACAGCTCGGCGGCGCGGGCGTGTAGCCGCTTGCGGGTGTCATCGTCGGGAGCCAGCTCGGCGCGGCGCTCCAGGATGCGCACCAGCTCGGCGGGACGCTGCGCCGCGGCCAGCAGGCGCTCCAGCGCCTCCAGCGCGGGGGCGTCGTCGTCGCGCGCGGCCAGCACCTTGCGCCAGGCCTCGATGGCGCGCTCGCCAGCGCCCGGGCGCACCCCGACCTGCTCCTCCAGTACGGCGACGCGGCTCCACAGCCGGCCCACCACCTCGGGATCGAACAGCCCGTCGGTGGCCTCGCTGAGCTGCGCGATGAGCTGCGGCCACAGCTTGGCGGCGCCCGCGACGCGCTCCAGCTCGGCCTGGATGGCCTCGCTGGTGACGTCCTCGCGCCAGGCCCGGGCCAGCGCCTTGAAGCTGAGGCCGAGATCCTGGCCGCGCTCCTCGTGCAGGCGGCCGATCTCGCGCAGCAGCTCGACGCGCTTTTCGCGGTCGTCGGTGAACGGGAGCTGGGCCTCCAGGATGACCACCAGCTTGCGCCACTCGTCATGGCGCCGGTACAGCGGCTCCAGGATGTGGGCGATGCGCAGGCGGTGGTCGTCGTTGACCACCAGGCGCTCCAGGGCGCCGAGGCCCCCGGGGTGGCGGTCATCGGCGGCCAGCGCCTGCTCGTACTGATCGATGGCGGCGTGCAGGTCGCCGAGCCGCTCCTCGTAGATCCCGCCGAGCTGCATGCGCACGGCGTTCTGCGCCGAGGTCTCGCTCTGGCGCTCCAGGCGCGACACCAGGAGGTCGACCAGGTCGTGCCAGCGGCTCTGCGCCGCGAACAGCCGCTCCAGCTCCTTGCCCGCGGAGGCGTCGTCGGGATCGGCCTCCAGCACGCCGCGCAGCGACGACACCGCGCGCTCGACGTCGCGCAGCTTGTCCTCGTAGACCGCGGCGGCGCGCAGCATCAGCGACTTGCGCAGCTCGGGATCCAGGGTGGCCTCGATGGCGTCCTGGTAGGCCTCGACCAGCGCCATCCAGCGCGCGTGGGTGACCAGCATCTGCTCCAGGCGCGCGAAGCTCTGCGCGTCGGTCGGCTCGGCCAGCAGCACGCGGCGGTAGCAGGCGCGCGCGCGCTCGACGTCCGCGAGGCGCTTGTCGTACAGGTCCGCCGCCAGCCGGGCGACGTCCAGCATGGCCGGGCTGTCCTCCATCACGTCGTCGAGCAGGCCCTGGTAGATCTTGGCCAGCTCGATCCATTGATCGAGGATGCCGGCCAGGCGCACCAGCTGATCGCGGATGGCGCGCTCCGCCGGATCCTCGCGGAACACCTTGCCGTACCACTTGAAGGCCTGCTCGAGATCCTCGAGCTGCTCCTCGTACAGGCGCGCGACCTTGAGGGTCAGGATGAAGCGGGCCTGGTGGTCGCCCTCGGCGCCGTCGAGGCGGATCTGGTAGATCCGGATCAGCTTGGTCCAGGCCTGGGTCGCGATGTAGATCGGCTCCAGGACCTCGGCGGCCTCGGCGCGCACCGCGGTGTCGTCGAGGTAGCGCTCCAGCGCGGCGATGGCGCCGGCGTGATCGGAGTCGCCGCCCAGCACGGCGCGGTAGTTCTCGATGGCGCGCTCGGGATCGCTCAGGCGCTGGTCCCAGATCTGGCCCAGCTTGAAGCGGTAGTCGACCGCGACCGCGATGTCGTCGGCGAAGCCGAGGCGCTTCTCGTAGAGCTCCGCCAGGTCGACCCAGCGCTCCGACTGGGCGTACAGCCGCTCCAGGGCCCTGGCGGCGGGCTCGTCGGCCGGGCTGAGCTCGAGGATCTCCTCGTGCGCGGCGCAGGCGTCGGAGGCGCGGTGCAGCTTGTCCTCGGCGACCTCGGCGCTGCGCGCCAGGTAGGCGGCGCGGGTGTCGTTGTCGTCGTCACGCCCGGCCAGCTCGGCGCGGCGCACCAGGATCTCGTACAGCCGATCCCACTCGCCGGCCTCGCCGTAGATCCGCTCCAAGGCGGCCAGCGCGGCGGCGTGATCGGGCTGTGCGTCGAGCACGCGCCGGTAGTAGGTCTTGGCGGTCTCGGCGTCCTGGAGCTGGAACAGCGCCAGCTCGGCGATCTGCATGTCGATGCGCAGCATCAGCTCCGCGTCGAGCACGTCGGGGCCGATCTCCTTGAGCAGCGTGACCAGGTCGGCGTGGCGCCCGCGGGCGTCGGCCAGGCGGCTGGCCGAGGCCAGGATGCCGGGCAGCTCGGGCTCGCCGAGGGCGGCGCGCGCGGCGCGACCCCAGGCGTCGAAGGCGGCGTCGGGATCGTTCATCACCGACTCGCGCGTCTCGGCGATCTTGGACAGGCGGGCCAGCCGCTCGCGCACGTCGGGGGCGTGGCGCGCGAACAGCTCGTGCAGCACCAGCGACCGGGTGTGGGCGCCCTCGGCGGCGTAGATCGGCTCCAGCACCTCGGCGGCGCGCAGACGCAGATCTTCGTCATCGAGCAGCTTCTCGACCGCGCCCATGGCGACCATGCGCGCCTCGGGGTGGGCGCCCTTCTCGGTGGCCTCGAGCACGCGCTGCCAGCGCTCCAGCGCCTCCTCGCGCCGGCCCAGGCGATCGCCCAGCAGGGCCGCGATCTCGGCCAGCAGCTCGACCTCGTCGGCGCTGCCGGGCGCCATCAGGGGCAGCCGGCGCTCGTTGATCTCGAGCAGATCGGGCGCGCGGTCGGCGGCGCGGTACAGGCGCGCCAGGGCGGCCAGCGCGGGCGCGTCGTCGGGCACCGCGTCGAGCACGGCCATGTAGGCCTGGATGGCGCCGGGGGCGTCGTTGCGCTCGCGCTCGTCGATCTCGGCGATGCGCCAGAGCAGGCCGCGGCGCGCCTTCAGATCGCCCTGGTTGGTCGCGATCTCGCTGCGTCGGTTCAGGATCTCGACCAGCTCGCCCCACTGCTTGCGCGCGCTGTACAGGCGCTCCAGGGCGTCGAGGGCGACCTCGTCACTGGCGTCGGTGTCGAGGATCTCGCGGTAGGTGCGCAGCGCCGCCTCGGCGTCGCCGAGCTCCTTCTCCTGGATCTCGGCGATGCGGTACAGGCGCAGCATGCGCGAGTCGGCGTCCTCGGCCCAGTCGAGCGCGCGGCGCTGGATGTCGATCAGCTCGGGCCAGGCGCGGCGCGCCTCGAACAGCCCCTCGAGCGCCTGCGCCGCGGGGCGCACCACCTCGAGGTTGCCAGGATCGACCTCGAGCAGCTTGCGGTAGGCGCGCTCGGCCAGCTCCGGATTGCGCAGCTTGCCCTGGTAGATCTCGCCCAGGCGGCCGTACAGCTGGCCGCGCAGGTTCACGTCGGTGTGCTCCGCGGCCACCACGGCCTCGTAGACCTCGGCGGTCTTCTGCCACAGATCCAGATCGGCCGACAGGCGCTCGACCGCGGCGCGCGCGCGCGGCTCGCCGGGCTCGGTGCGCAGGGCCTCGCACCAGGTCACGAAGGCCTGCTGGCGCGACCCCAGCTCGCGCTCCTCCAGCTCGGCGATGCGGGCCAGGAGCTCCAGCTTCTCGTGCGCGCCGGCCGCGAACTCGGTCAGCACGCGCAGGATCTGCTGCAGCGGCGTCCACGCCGAGGCCGCCAGGTAGACGCGCTCCAGCAGGCGCGCCACGCGCTGGCGCAGGGCGGCCTTGGGCAGCAGCGCCTCCAGGCCGCTGCGCGCGCCCGCGCTGGTCGGGTCGGCGCCCAGCACCTGCTCGTAGAGGTCGACGGCGCCGGCCGGATCGGCCAGCTCGCCGGCGTGCAGCTGGCCGCGGCGCAGGGTCAGCTCCAGCGCCGCGCCGCTGTCCACGAAGGCGACCTCGCGCGCCATCAGGGCGTCGAGCTCCTGGTGGCGCTGCGCGGCGGCGTACAGCCGCTCCAGTGACTTGTAGGCGCGCAGCTCCTCGGGGGCGAGCTCGAGCACGCGCTCGAAGGCGCGGGTGGCGGCCTGGTCGTCGTCGAGCACGCCCTCGCTGAGGTCGGCGCTGCGATACAGGATGGCGACGCGCGCGGCGGAGTCGTGCGTGATCTGCTGGCGCTGCTCGAGCAGCGCGCCGAGCTCCTTGTAGCGCTCGCGCGAGCGCAGCAGGCGCTCCAGGGCGTCGTAGGCGCCGGCGTGCTCGGGCGACAGCGCCAGCACGCGGCGGTAGTGCGGCTCGGCGGCCTCGGGCTGGCTCAGGCGCTCGGCCTGCAGCTCGGCCAGCTGCCACGACAGGTCGCAGAGCAGCTTGTGCGCGGCTCCGGCGCCTCCGTCGACGTCGGGCTTCGGCTCGCCCAGCCGCTTGACCAGCTTCTCGAGCTCCAGCGCCAGATCGTCGTAGGCGCCGAGGTCGGCGGCCAGCGTGGTCATGTCCCGGCGGTTCTGCTCGTCCTCGGGCGCCGCGTGCAGCACGCGGGTGGCGGCCTCGTAGGCGCTCAGCGGATCGCCCAGGCGCCGGGCGTACAGGCTGGCCAGGCGGCGATCGAGCTCCAGGCGCGCCGCGGCGTCGCTCGCCGGCTCCGCCAGGCGCAGGATCTCCAGCAGGGCGGCCTGCTTGGCGTAGTCGGCGGCCTGCTCGTAGACCGGCAGCAGCAGGCGCGCGATGGCGGGGCGGTCGCCCGGCTCGGGCGCGCCCGCGGCCGGCGGCGCCACGAAGCGCTCCAGGCCGGCGATGGGCTCGGGCTTGGTCGGCGCGGCCTGGTGCGCGGCGCGGAAGTGGGCCAGCGCGCGGGCGCGATCGTGGTGCTTGCCCGGCGCCTCGTAGAGCGCGCCCAGGCGCAGCTCGAGGGCGACCCGGGTCTCGACCTCGGTGGCGGCGCCGAGCTGCAGCTCCAGCGCGCGGGCCAGGCCGGCGTCGTCGCCGCGGGCCTGGCTGATCTTCTCCAGCGCCCGCATGGCGCGCGCCGAGGACGGATCTTCGGCCAGGATCTGCGCGTGCGTGGCCGCCGCGGCGGGCAGATCCTTGATGCGCTCTTCCTCGATGTAGGCGATGCGGAACAGGAGGTCGCGGCGCTTGTCGGGGTCCTTCTCGGCGGCGACCTGCTTGCGATGGATGGCCAGCAGCGACGGCCACTCCTCACCCTGCTGGAACAGCTGCACCAGGGCCGCGGTGGCCTCGGGATCGTCAGGGTGCGCCGCCAGGATGGCCTCGTACGAGGCCTGGGCGTCGTCGGGCTGGTACAGGCGCTGGGCCTGGATCTTGGCCAGCGCGCGCAGCAGCGCGATGCGCGGCTCGCCTCCGAGGCCCGCGCCCGCCGCCAGGCGCTTCTTGTACAGCTCCCCGAGCTCCTCGAAGGCGTCGGCGTCGTGCGCCAGCCGCTCCAGCTCGGCGCGGCGCTTGTCGTCGGCCTCGGCGTCGCTGGCACCGCCGAGCTCGCCGAACAGATCGTAGCCCTTGCTGGCCCAGGTGAAGGCGGCCGCCTTGGAGCCCAGCTTGTCCTCGCACAGGGCACGGATGGCGTCGATGCGGTCGAGGCGCGCGGCCGGCTCGCGCTCGGCCTCGAGCAGGATCTCCTGCACCGAGAGCAGGCGCGGCCACTTCTCGCTGGCCTGGTAGAGCGGCAACAGCTTGACAGCGACCTCGGCGGCGCGCGGGTCGCGCTCGGCGCCCGCGGTGACCAGCGCCAGCATGCGCTCGTAGGCCTTGACCGCCTTCTCGGGCTGGTTCATCGGCCCTTCGCACAGGCCGGCCACGCGGGTCAACACCCCGACCTTGTCGTCCACCGTCGGCATGCGGTCGGCCGCGCCGTACAGGATGTCGCACAGATCGTCCCAGGCGTTCATGCCGCCATACAGGCGCTCGAGCGCGGCGTAGTCTCCCGACTGCACCAGGAGGTCGCGCAGGATCCGCGTCGCCTTGGGGTGGCCCGGCTGCACCGACAGGATGTGGTGATAGGCCTCGGCGGCCAGCACCGGCGCGCCCAGGCGCTCGGCGCACAGCGCACCCAGCCGCTCGTACAGCGCGATCTCGGCCTTGGGGTCGCGCTCGCCGGCGGGGCGCGCCGACAGCGCGCGGGCCTGGCGGGTCAGGATCTCGGCCAGCGCCGGGAAGCGCCGGTCCTTGTCATAGAGGATGGCGAGGGCGGCCAGCGCCTCGGGATCGCCGGTCTCGGGCGCGCTGTCGCCGGAGGCATCGAGCAGGGTGTTCCAGCTCTGGATTGCGGTGCGGAAGTCGCCCAGCTTCTCGGCGGCCAGCTTGGCGATCTCGACCACCTGGGCGCGGCGCGCGGCCGGCTCCAGCGTGGGCAGCTCGGCGGCGAGCAGGTCGACCAGCGGGCGGAAGGCGCGCCGCTTGTTGTAGATCTCCTTGAGCCGGGCGCCGACCTCGCGGTCGGTCGGCTCCAGCAGGTACAGCTCCTCGAGAGGCTTGAGAGCCTGCTGGTGGTTGCCGAAGCGATCGATCCACACCGCGGCGATGCGGCGCAGCAGCGCGGCGCGCGCCTTGTTGTCGCCGGCCGCGCCGGCGGCGTCGGCCTTGCGCGACAGCATGCCGATGAGGTCGTTCCAGCGCCCCAGCTGCTCGTACTTGGCCGCCAGCGCGTCGAGCGCCGCGGGATGATCCGGGCGCAGCGCGAGGATGGCGTTGTAGGTGTTGATGACCATGACGTCGAGGCTGAGCTTGTCGCGATAGATCGCGACCACCTCCATCAGGCGCGAGATGCGCGCCTCGTTCAGGGTCGGGGGAGTCCGGACAGTTCCCGCTTGCGCGGGAACTGGCTCGGCGGGGATGGCCTCGACCTCCTCCTTGAGCAGCTCGAGCAGCGCGTTCCACTTCTCGGTGCGCGTGTACAGCCGCTTGAGCGCGTCGCGCGCGCCCTGGCTGAGCGGATCCTGACGCAGGATCCCCTTCCAGGCATCGATGGCCTTCTCGGCGCTGGCGCCCGCGCCCTCGCTGAGCTCGGCGATCTCGACAGCGAGGACCAGGCGGCGGCCCGGATCGGTCTCGGCCTTCTGGGCCTGGCCGAGCAGGGTGACCAGCTTGCTGAGCTCGTTCCGCTCGCGGTGGTACTCGCGGTAGAAGTCGATGGCCAGCGGGTGCGCCGGCTCGGTCTTGCGCACGCGCCGGAAGTGCTCCTCGGCGGCGCCCAGGTTCTCGAGCTTCTTCCAGTACAGCATGCCGATCTGCAGCGCGAGCGCGTTCTCGGCCTGCGCGCTGGTGCCGCGCGCCTTGGTCTTGATGGCGTTCTCGTAGACGTGCACCAGCGCGGTCCAGTTCTGCTCCGCGGTGTGGTGCTCGATGAGGATGCGCAGCGCGCGCGGGTGGCTGGGATCCTGCGCCAGCACCTTGGTGAGCAGCTCCAGGGCCTGCTCGGGCTTGCCGCGCTGGGTGCGCGCCAGGTCGGCGGCGCTGAGCAGCGCGGCGATGCGCTCCTCCTTGCTGGCGGCGGCGTCGGTGCGCTGCTCGTACAGCGCGCCCAGCTCGTCCCAGCGCTGCTCGCGCCTGAGCAGGCGCTCGAGGTGGGCGGCGGCCTCGCGGCTGCGCGGCTCGACCTCGATGGCCTTGCGCAGCCAGCGCTCCATCTCGGGCGAGTCGGGCTGGTGACGGCCGTACAGCTTGGCGGCGTTGAGGTAGCTCTCGGCGGTCAGCTGGCGCTCGGTGGAGGACGCCGCCTCGTCGAGGTACTTCTTGACCAGCTTCTGCCAGACGCCCTTGAAGACCTCGACGTTGGACAGCGCGCTCTGCGCGCCCTCGTGATCGGGGTTGGCCTGCAGCGCGCCCTGGAAGCAGCTCAGCGCGCCGGCCTGATCGAGGACGTCGTCCTCGAGGACGCGGCCCTTCTCGCACAGCAGCTCGGCGCGGACGCCGGGCTCCTTGGCCAGCGCCAGCTCGAGGTCGAGCAGCTTGAGCGTGATGTCGAGCTCGCCGCGCTCGCGGTGACGACGTCGTGCCTCGGCCAGAGCGGCGGCCAGCTCCGGCCCATGCTTCTGGCCGTGCCCATTGGTGACCAGCTCCTCGAGCGCCGTGAGGGCCTGCTCGTTCTCCGGCTCCTGCTCGAGAATCCCGAGGTACTCCTGAGGCTCTGCCATCGTCTATCGTCCCGGCGCAGAAGCGTGCGCAGAAGGGGGGTATGGAGGTCCCCACACCACCACCAAGGGGACCACGAGCCCGCCGAGTGTAACCCCCGCCGCGCGGCCATTGGAAGGGTGTTTTCCTGAACGTGTTTCAGCGGTTATTGACAAACGGAAGCGTTTTCTCGAGGGCGCCGGGGGCGAGGGGCGGGGGCGCGAGTGGGGAGCGGGGGGCGGCGCTGGGCTGAGGGTGATGGGGGCGTGGGCGTGGGCGTGGGCGTGCTCGTGCTCGTGCTCGTGCTCGTGCTCGTGCTCGTGCTCGTGCTCGTGCTCGTGCGCGTGGGCGTGGGCGTGGGCGTGATCGTGATCGTGGGCGTGATCGTGATCGTGGGCGTGGGCGTGGGCGTGATCTCGCTGGTTTCGGATGTGCGCCCTTTTCAAGTCGGCCGGGCTGGGCGGCGACGCAGGTGGCGCGCCACCTGCGTCGCCTTGGGCTCCATCTCGGTGTGGCGTGGTGAAAGGCCGTCCTGCCTCGCGATTGGGCCCCTCCAGGGGCGAGGGGCCCAATCACGGGCAGGACAGGAGAGGTTCACATGGCACTCGAGGTTCTGGAGGTTTCGATGGAGTTGATCGCCGCCCTCAGGGGTCCGCTGGGGCGGCTCCGGCAGGCAGACAGAGACCTGGCTGACCAGGTCCGGCGCGCCGCAACCTCCGTGGCGCTCAACATCGCCGAAGGCGCCGGCCGCACCGGCAAGGATAGGCCGCATCACTACCGTGTCGCCGCGGGCAGCAACCTCGAGGTCGCCGCCGCCCTCGAGGTCGCCGTCGCCTGGGGCGACCTCGACGCGACCGAGGTGCAGCTGGCGCTCGACCTCGGTCGCCGCGTCGGCGCCATGCTCTGGCGCATGACCCGCTGACGGACCTCGGGCGAGGCCGGATCAGCCGGCCTCGCCCGCAGGCTCGAGACGAGTCCCACGAGCACCAGCACGTTCACGAGCACGAGCACGAGCACCAGCACGTTCACGAGCACGTTCACGAGCACGTTCACGAGCACGAGCACGAGCACGAGCACCAGCACGTTCACGAGCACGAGCACCAGCACGAGCACGTTCACGGCCACGGCCACGTTCACGGCCACGACCCACCCTGCCCGCTGCCCGCTGCCCGGCCCCCAGCGCCGGGCGTCTCAGTTCGGGCTCAGCTTCTCCAGCAGCTGCTCGGTGACGTCGTTCAGCGTGTCGACCACCACGTCGGCCTCGGACTGATCCTGCTTGGCGAAGTTGCCTGCGCGCACCGCGATCACCGGGATGCCCGCCGCGCGCGCGGCCTGGATGCCGGGCCGGCTGTCCTCGATCACGACCAGCGCGCTGGGCGGCAGCGCCAGCTTGGCGCACGCCTTGAGGTAGGGCTCGGGGTCGGGCTTGCCCTTGGCATAGTCGTCGGCGCCGATGTACCAGGCGAAGCAGTCGAGCAGCCCCAGAATGCCGAGGTGCATCTCGATCTCGCGGCGCGACGAGCCCGACACCAGCGTCAGCGGCCAGCGCGCCGCCAGGCGACGCACGGTGGCGCGCGCGCCGGGCAGCTCGGGCGCGTGGGCGCGCGACAGCCGCTCGTACTCGCCCATGTACCGATCGATGAACTCCATCAGGCCCATCTGGATGCCGAGATCGGCCTGCAGGCGGGCCCAGATGTCCTGCCAGGCGTGGCCGACGATGAAGTCGCGCTGGTCCTGGTTCAGGCGGTAGCCGAGGGTCTCGAGGGTGCTGCCGACGGCGTCGGCGGCCTGCTGCTCGCTGTGGACGAGGGTGCCGTCCATGTCGAAGATGATGGCGCGGGGCACGAGGCGCACTGTAGCGACTTTGCCGTCGCTTTGCAGCCGCCGGCCGCGCCCTACTTCTCCTTGCAGGCGTCGGCGTAGCCCAGGCCGCAGGCCTTGACGAACAGCGCCTTGGCCGCCTTCTTGTCGGCCTTCAGGCTCACGCCCGGCTTGGGCAGCTTGATGCCCGCCTTGACGATGCTGCCCTGGACCCAGCAACCGTAGTCGCTGCCGGCGTCACAGGCCGCGGTCGCCAGCACCAGCGCGCGCGGCTCGTCTTTCCCCTCGTCTTTCCCCTCGTCTTTCCCCTCGTCTTTCCCCTCGCCTTTCCCCTCGCCTTTCCCGGTGGCGATGCCGCTCCCCGTGCGCAGCAGGTTGGCCAGGCCCGCGCAGCCCTCCTGCTCGCCGGCGTCGCAGGCGGCCTGGTAGCGCGTCAGCGCGCCGGGGACGTCCTTGTCGACCGCGCCGCCGCGCTCGTACATGCGGGCCAGCAAGGCGCACGCGCGCGGATCCTTGGCGTCGCAGCCCTTCTCGTAGGCGGCGTAGGCCTTGTACACGTCGACCGTCTGACCGGCCTCGCCGCGCTCGATGAGGCGCCCCAGCACCCCGCACGCGGCGCCGCCGTCCTTGCCGCCGTCGCAGCCGCGCGTCAGCAGCGCGACCGCGGCCGCTGGATCCGCCGCCACACCGTCGCCCTTCAGCGTCAGCACGCCCAGGCCCCCGCACGCGGCCGCATCACCACCATCGCAGGCCCGCCGGTACAGCACCGCCGCGCGCGCCGCGTCACGCGGGCCACCCTCACCCCGATCCAGCCGCCGCGCCAGCGCCGCACACGCGGGCGCCTGCCCGCCGTCGCAGGCCTTGCCATACAGCGTCGTCGCGCGCGCCGCGTCGGCGCTGTCCAGGGTCTTCGCCAGCGCCAGACACGCGCTGGCTTCGTCGCCGTCACAGGCCTTGCCGTAGACCTCGGCCGCGCGCGCAGGATCGGCCGCGACGCCGTCACCCGCCATCAGCGCGTCACCCAGGTAGGCGCACGCCCGCGCGCGCCCCGCGTCACAGGCCGGCCCCAGCAGCGGCACCGCCGCCGCGGCGTCGCGCGCCACGCCCTCACCGGTCCACAGATACAGCGCCCACTCGTTGCAGCTCGGCGCATGACCGCCGTCGCAGGCGCGCTTCGCCAGCGGCGCGATCTCGGCCGCCGCCGCCGCCCGCGCGCGCAGCACCCCGACCAGGTTGCCGCAGCCCTCGATGATCTCGCCGTCACAGGCGCGCCGATACAGCTGCTCGGCGCGCGTGTCGTCCTTGGCCACACCCGAGCCGCCGCGCGCCAGGGTGCCGAGGTCGTTGCAGGCCGCCGCCTCGCCATCATCACAGGCGCGCTCCAGCACCGGGGCCGCCGCCGCGGGGTCCACCGCGGTGCCGCGCCCGAGCAGGTAGGCCCGCCCCAGCGCCGCACAGGCCGCCGGCAGCTGGCCGTCACAGGCACGTCGCATCAGCCCGACGGCGCGCACATCATCTTTCGGAGCCCCCTCACCGCTCCACACCATGGTGGCCAGGTCCCAGCAATCCTTGGCGGATCCCTTGCTACAGCCCTTGTCGAGCTCGGCCGGCGTGCGCGGCCCCGCGAGCCTGGCCACCGGCAACGGACAGGGCGCACAACCCACGCCCACCAGCGACCCCAGCACCGCCACGGCGACCGCGCGCATCGAGTTCATCTTCATCATCGGGGGGCAGGAGAGCACGCGCTCGGACGCCGTGAGGTGACAACTCTGTGAACCCATCGACCCGGCAACATTGAGGATCGCCACGTTCCCATCTATCCTCTGGCGAAGTGAACGCCGCCCGCCCCACGCTGCTCGTGGTCGACGACGACCAGGACAACCTGGCCCGTCTCGACGCGACGTTCCAGGCCAGCTATCGCGTGCTCCCGGTAGGCAGCGGCGCCGCCGCCCTGGCGGTGCTGGGCGCCGAGGACATCGACCTCCTCATCACCGACCAGCGCATGCCCGGCATGGCCGGCCTCGAGCTGGCCGCGCAGGCGCGCAAGCTGCGCCCCGACCTGCCCGTCATCCTGCTGACCGCGTACACCGATCCCGAGGACCTCATCGAGGCCATCAACGAGGGCACGCTGTACCGCTACGTGCAGAAGCCCTGGGACGCCCGCGACCTCCGCGCCACCGTGCACCACGCCCTCGAGGAGCGCGCCCTGCGCCGCGAGCGCGACAGCCTGCAGTCGCGCATGCAGCGTCGCCTCGACGCCCTCTCGGTGCTCTACGAGGTCTCGGCCGAGGCCGCCGATTTCGGCTCGTATCGCGAGATCGGCAGCCTGATCACGCGGGCGCTGCACCGCATCGTCAGCTTCGACGTCGGGGCCTCGCTGATCGTGGTCAAGGGCGACGCCCCGGGCACCGTGATGCACCTGCACTGCGAGACGCCGTGCGACGAGGCCACCCTGCTGGCGGTGCGTGATCGCTGCGTCGAGCTGTGGTCGGCGCTGACCGGCGGCACCCTGGGCGAGCGCGAGCTGGTGGTCGACGTCTCGGGCGAGCGCCTGCCCTCGGGGGCCAAGGCGCCGGCGCACAGCGGCCGCTCGACCACGCACATCCCGCTGGTCATCGACGGCCGCGTGGTCGGCGTGATCTACCTGGTCGCGCTGCGCGACGCGGCGTTCTCACCGGACGACGAGAAGCTGCTCTACATCCTGGCCAACCAGACCTCGGCCGCGGTTCGCCGCCTGGCCACGCGTCTGCTCGAGGAGCGCCAGAAGCTGCGCCTGATGGTCGAGTCGATGGCCGACGGCGTCATCATGTCGAGCGGCCCCGCCGGTGGCGAGACCGTGCTGGTCAACCCGGCCGCGCGGCGCATGCTGGGGCTGCCGCCCGAGGAGCAGCTGCCCGCGATCACGGCGCAGGATCTCAAGGACAAGGTCGGCTATTACCCGTTCGATCTGGTGCGCGGCAACGCCTGGGACGCCGGCGAGCCGCTGCGCGAGGAGATCCGCGTCGGCGACAAGGTGCTGCACGCCATCGTGTCGCCGGTGATGGATCCCGACGGCCGCCCGGTCGGCCTGGTGGTCGTGCTGCGCGACATCACCGAGCAGAAGGCGCTCGACCACCGCAAGGGCGAGTTCGTGTCGATCGTCTCGCACGAGCTGCGCACGCCGCTGACGTCGATCACGGGCGCGCTCGACATCGTGCTCAAGTCGTACGGCGGTGACCTGACCGACAAGCAGCGCCGCTACCTGACGCTGGCGCGCGAGGCCTGCAGCGAGCTGTCGACCATCGTCGATGACCTGCTCGACGCCACCAAGCTGGAGCGGGGCAAGGTCTCGATGGCCATCCGCCCCGTGATGTGGGACGAGCTCGGCCAGCACGCCTGCGACAAGTTTCGCGGCGCCGCCGAGGAGAAGCGCATCACGCTGAACTTCAGCGCGTCGCGCCGGCCCATCCGCATCCTGGGCGATCCCGAGCGGCTGACCCAGGTGCTCAACAACCTGCTCTCGAACGCGCTCAAGTTCACCCCCACGGGCGGCCGCGTCGAGCTCGAGGTGTTCGGCCCCGGGGTCGCCGCCGGGCAGGTCGGCATCTCGGTGTGGAACAACGGCGACTCCATCCCCGAGGTCGACCGCGAGCGCGTGTTCGAGAAGTTCGAGCAGGTCCAGGCCTCCAGCACGCGGCGCGTCGGCGGCACCGGCCTCGGGCTGTCGATCTCGCGCTCGATCATCGAGGCCCACGGCGGCCGGATCTGGGTCGAGGACCCGGGGGCGCAGGGCGGCACCACCTTCGTGGCCACGCTGCCGGTGGCGCCGCCGCAGGAGGCCGGTGACGGCGTCGGCATGGGCGCCGACCCGGGGCTGCCGCCGAACTACCAGGCCGGCGTCGGCATGACGCCGCCCGGCGGCCTCAGGGCAGCGGCGCCGGCGACGCTGCTGGCGACCGCCGGCAAGCGCAAGATCTTGCTCTGTGACGACGACCGCCACGCGGCCTATGTCATCAAGGGCACCCTGGTCGGCTCGGGCCATCGCGTGCGGGTGGCCCGCGACCCCGACGAGGCGCTGGCCATCGCGCGCGAGGACAAGCCCGATCTGGTGGTGCTCGACCTGATGGCGGGGCCGGGGGATGGCGCCGCCAGCCCGGGCATGACGCTGCTCGAGATCCTCAAGCACGATCCCGAGACCCGCCACACCCCGGTGATGGTGGTCTCGCGCACCACCCGCCGCGAGCGCGCCACCGCGGCGGGCGCCGACGCCTGCCTCGACAAGCCGCTCGATCTGGCGGCGTTCCAGACCACGGCGGCGCGCCTGCTCAGCGAGCGTGGCCAGCGCCGGCAGAAGATCCTGGTGGTCGACGACGATCCCGGCATCCGCATGATCTGCCGCGAGGTGCTGGAGACCGAGGGCTTCGTGGTGCGCGACGCCGCCGACGGCGAGAGCGCGCTCGCCGAGGCCAAGCGCTTCCGCCCCGACCTCTTGCTGCTCGACGTCATGATGCCCGACGTCGATGGCTTCCAGACCGCGACCCGCTTCCGCGCCGATCGCGCCGCCGCGCTGACGCCCATCATCTTCGTGTCGGCGCGCGGGCAGACCTCGGACAAGGTGCGCGCGTTCAAGCTGGGCGCCGACGACTACCTGGTCAAGCCGTTCGACTCGGCCGAGCTGCTGGCCCGGGTCGAGAAGGCGCTGGAGCGCAAGGAGCGCGAGGTCGGGGCCTCGCCGACCACGCGGCTGCCTGGGGTGTCGGCCATCGAGAGCGAGATCGTGCGCCGCCTGGCCTGCGGCGAGGACGCCGCCTTCTGCTACCTCGACCTCGACAACCTGAAGGCCTTCAACGACTACTACGGGTACGCCAAGGCCGACGGCATGATCCGCCAGATCGGCGACATCGTGCGCGAGGTGGTCGGGCGCGAGGGCGGCGCCGGCGACTTCATCGGCCACATCGCGGGCGACGACTTCGTCTTCATCACCAGCGCCGACCGCGTCGATCGGGTGGCCACCACCATCATCGAGAGCTTCGACCGACTGGCGCCGCTCTACTACCACAAGGCCGATCGCGAGCGCGGCTACATCGAGACCCGCGATCGCTATGGCGTGATGCGGCGCTTCCCCATCATGTCGGTGTCGCTGGCGGCGCTGACCGCGCGCGGCAACGATCTGCAGAGCTACCCCGAGCTGGCCACCCGGGCGGCCGAGGCCAAGCTGCAGGCCAAGGGCGTCGAGGGCTCGTGCTACGTGCGCGATGGCCGCGTGCTGTGGAGCCCGCGCGAGCGGGTCGTCAGCGCCAGCGGATGATGCGCGTGGTCGGCCGGGCGCGAGGGCTGATGCTGGTCGGGCTGGTGGCGCTGCTGACAGGTGGCGCGGGCGCGGGCTGCTCGCGGGGTGCTGACCGGGCGCCCCAGGGCAGCGCGTCGCCGACCCCGACCCCGACGCCGGGCCCGGGTGAGGTCGACCCGGACGGCGGCATGGATGGCGCTGGCGGCGAGGTCGATCTCGGGGGCGGGGGCGATGGCGGGCAACCGCGCGACGAGGAGGTGTGTCGCAAGGCAGTGCAGACCTACGCCCGCCTCAAGGGGCTGACGCTCGATCCGATGCAGCTCAGGCAGTTCACCCTGCTGTGTCTCGATGGTTCGGCCGAGCTGGCGACCTGCATCGCCAAGGCGCGCGGGCTGCGCGAGCTGGAGAAGTGCGAGAACGCGGGTGGCCCGGCGGCGGGCGGCTTCGCCGAGGCGGCCGAGGCGGTCGGCTCGCGCCCGCGCGCGTCCGAGTGTGACGAGGCCATCGCCAACCTGGTCAAGCTGGTGCCCGAGATGGCCCGGGATCGCGCGGACTTCCAGCGCGCGTGCATGCTGGGCACACGGACGCAGGCCAGCTGCGTGGCGCGGGCGCGGCGAGCGGAGGATCTGTCGCGATGCCCGTGATGGCGCCCAGGGGCTCGGGCTCGTGCGCGGGGTCGTGCTCGTGCTCGGGCTCGGGTTCGGTTTCGGGTTCGGGCTCGTCCTCTCGCTCGTCCTCATGGCTCGCTCTCGCCACTCTCGCGCTGGCGCTGGCGGGGTGTGGCCCCGAGACCCACGGCAAGAGCACCGCCCCCTCGAAGTGGGTGCCCCCCGTGGTGGTGACGCCGGTCCAGGCCGAGGACGCCGGCGTCAAGCCGGTGACGCGCCCCCGCGGCGCGCCGCCGGCCGCGGCCGACTGCGAGCGCGCGGTCGACAAGGCGCTGGCGCTGCTGCCGCCGCCACCGCGGGTGCCGCGCCGCGAGCCCGACGCCGGGCCGCGCGATCCCGCCGATCGGCGGCGCCTGCTCGACGAGTGCATGCGCTCGACCGCGACCGAGGTCGCCTGTGTGCTGGCCGCCGAGCCGACCTCGGAGGCGCTGCTGGCCTGCTTCCAGTGGGACGAGGACCCCGACGGCGGGGTGCCGTGACCCGCCCGCCTGCCGCGGCGGCGCTGCTGGCGCTGGCCCTGGCGCTGGCCAGCGCGGGCTGCAGCAAGGACGACCCCGGCCCCGAGCTGCGCGGGCGCGCCGGCGAGCCCGCCCTCCGCCCCCTGGAGGAGACCGAGTGGCTGGGCCCCGCGCCCAGCCCGAGCGACGCCTGGGACGGCGGCAACGCCCTGCCCGCCCCCGAGCGCCCCTGGACCGTGCGCTGCCCGGCCCTGGTCGATCACCTGGCCGCGCTGACCCGCGCCACCCTGGCCGCCGACGGCGCACCGGCCCTCGAGCTCGGCCAGCTCGACCGCCGCGCCGCCCTGGAGCGCGGCAGCGACATCGCGCGCTGTGTCGCCCGCGCCAGCGCCGCCGACCTCGACTGCCTGCTGGCGGCGCACAGCAGCGCAGCCCTGGCCGCCTGTCACACGCGCTGACCCGCTGGCGCGCCGGTTGTCACGCCTGGCGCGCCCTGATGTCGCGGCGGCCCGGAAAGACCCGCCGATTGCGTATCATCTGGCCGTGACGCGCGACCACCTCCCCATCCTTCTCGGCGCCGGCCTGGGCGCGCTGCTGGCCCTGGCTGGCGCCGCCTGTAGCAAGCACAGCGACAAGCCCGCCGAGCCACCCGCGACCCAGCTGCCCGACAAGCCGCGCAGCGGGCTCGAGGTCAGCATCACCAGCGTCGATGCCACCTCGTACCAGCTGGGCAACGACGCGCTCGCCGCCGCCATGCTGGAGGGGCTGGCCGGTGATGTCCGCGTGGCCGCCAGCACCGAGGGCTATCGCATCACCCAGCTGCGCACCGGGTCGGTGCTGGCGCGCGCCGGCCTGCTGACGGGCGACGTGGTCAGCAAGCTCGCCGGGGTCCCGCTGCGCGGCGCCGACAGCCTGTTCACCGCCTACCAGGCCGCCCGCGGCGGCGGCTTCGAGGTCGAGCTGATGCGCGGGCGTGACAGCGTCCGCCTGCGCTACACGCTGCGCGGCTCGGCGTCCGACTTCGGCATGGGCGGGCTTCTGCCGCGCCCGGCGCCGGCGCCGACCCTGACCGTGGGCCCGACCAGCGTGCCCGGCATCACCGTGACCAGCGTCAGCCCCGAGCTTCTCGAGCTCGAGGTCAGCCGCACCGAGCTCGACAGGCTGCTGTCCGACCCGACCACCGTGGCGCGCAGCGCGCGCATCGTGCCCTCGATGAAGAACGGCTTCCCCAACGGCATCAAGCTGTACGCGGTCCGGCCGAACTCGATCTACGCCGCCGCCGGCCTCCAGAATGGAGACACCATCACCAGCGTCAACGGCGACGCCCTCACCTCCGCCGACAGCGCGCTCGCCATCTACACCAAGCTGAAGACCGCCAGCAAGGTGCGCGTGCAGATTACCCGCCGCGGCGCCGAGGTCACCCTGGTCTACACCATCAAGTAGGCGCCCGCGGTCAGGGCGCGCCCAGCTCGACGCCGACCGCGCGCGCGGTCGCGCACAGCTGGCCCGCCGGGTCGATCAGCTTGATCTTGCGGCAGGCGTCGATGATGGGCGCCGAGCCGATGTCGTTGCCGCGCAGGTTGACCACGCGCCCGAAGCCGCTCTGCGCGATGAGGTCGACCGCGTGCACGCCGTAGCGCGTGCCCAGCAGCCGGTCGAACGCGGTCGGGGTGCCGCCGCGCTGGATGTGGCCCAGCACGGTGACGCGCATCTCGTACTCGATGCGCGACTCCAGCTCGCGCGCCAGGCGCTCGGCGGCGCCGCCCAGGCGCTCCTGCTGGGTCTTGTCACCGGCGCGCAGCACCGCGACGTCGCCGCCCGCTGGCTTGGCGCCCTCGGCGACCACGAAGATCGAGTAGGTCACGCCGCTGGCGGTGCGCCGCTTGACGGCGTCGACGATGCGGTCGATCTGGTACGGGATCTCGGGCAGCAGGATGACGTCGGCGCCGCCCGCCAGGCCGCTGGCCATCGCGATCCAGCCCGCGTAGCGCCCCATGACCTCGCACAGGATGATGCGATCGTGGCTCTCCGCTGTAGTGTGCAGGCGATCGATGGCCTCGGTGGCGACCTCGACCGCGGTGTTGAAGCCGAAGGTGTAGTCGGTCGCGGCCAGATCGTTGTCGATGGTCTTGGGCACGCCGACCACGCGCAGCCCCTTCTCGTACAGGCCCTGCGCCATCGTCATCGAGCCGTCGCCGCCGACCACCACCAGCGCCTCGACGCCGAGGTCGCGGATGTTCTGCAGACACTGGTCGGAGACGTCGCGCACCTCCTCGCTGCCGTCGGCGCGCTTGATGGGATACGCGAACGGGTTGGCCCGGTTCGACGAGCCGAGGATGGTGCCGCCGCGGGTCAGGAGCTCGCGCACCGAGGGCAGATCCAGCGCCCGCGCGCGCTTCTCGTAGACGCCCTGAAAGCCGTCCTCGATGCCCACGACCTCCCAGCCGTAGCCCAGGATGGCGCGCCGGGTCACCGCGCGGATGACCGCGTTCAGCCCGGGGCAGTCACCGCCACCGGTGAGGACGCCGATGCGCTTGATGGGACCCGACGCGGGGGCGGTCGTCATCCGACCAGCCCGTCGGCCGCCAGCGCCTCGGCGACCAGGACGGCGCCCTTGGCGGCGCCCATCTTGGTGTTGTGCGAGACCAGCATGTACTTCCAGCCGTTGTCGAGGGCGTCATCCTTGCGCAGGCGCCCCACGGTGGTGGCCATGCCGGCCTCGTTGTCGCGATCCAGGCGCGGCTGCGGGCGGAACGGATCGTCGTGCGTGATGATGAGGCGGCGCGGCGCCGAGGGCAGGCCGCGGGTCAAGAAGCCGTTGGCGCCCAGGCCGAAGCTGTCCCAGGCGGCGCGCACCTCCTCCGGCGAGGCCGCGCGCGCGAGCTCGACGAAGACCGACTCGGTGTGGCCCTCCATCACTGCAACCCGGGTGCAGGTGCAGCTGACCTTCATGTCGGCCGGAACGATGGCGGCCCCGGCGACGCTGCCGAGGATCTTCTTGGTCTCGATCTCGACCTTCTTCTCCTCGCCGCTGATGTACGGGATGACGTTGTCGAGGATGTCCATGCCGAGCACGCCAGGCGAGCGGCCGGCGCCCGACATCGACTGCATCGAGGTCATGAACACGCGCTTGACGCCGAAGGCCTGGTGCAGCGGCCTCAGGGTGATGACCAGGCCGGTGGTGGTGCAGTTGGGGTTGGGCGTGATGTAGCCCTTCCAGCCCCGGGCGCGGCGCTGCTCGGCGATCAGCGGGGCGGCCTGCTCGAGGTTGACGCCGGGCACCAGGATGGGCACGTCGTTCTCGTAGCGGAACGCGCTGGCGGTCGAGAACACCGGGGTGGTCCTGGCGTAGAGCGGCTCCAGCTCGCGCGCGGCGTCGGACTCCATCGCGGTGAACACCGCGGCCAGGTCGCTGACCTGGAGCTCGGTCGAGTCGACCACCGGCAGCGCGGCGAAGCGCGGGTCGAGCTCGCCGTCGGCGTACCAGCGCGACTGCCCGCTCTGCTCGCGGATGGCGTCGCCATACTTCTTGCCGGCCGAGCGCGCCGAGGCGGCCAGGCGGACGATCTCGAACTGGGGGTGGTTGGCGAGGGCGGTCAGGAACTGCTGGCCGGCCAGGCCGGTGGCACCGACGACGGCGACGGGGAGCTTCTTTGATGGAGGGGACGACATGACGCGGCACGTTACCACATGCGGAGCGTTCGCCGAATCACGGAGCGGCGGGGCGGATCGAGGAGCGGAACGGAACAGGCTCCTCGGCTTCGCCGAGGGGCCTGAGGTCGGACCATCCGAGGTTCACGAAGTGAGCTATCTGCAAAAATCGTTTGCTTTTTCCGCACCACTCGGACGATTGTTGCGCGCGATGGCCGTCCTCGATGCACAGGGGATTGGCAGTTCCCCGGCTGCTTCTGCACAGGTGCCGTTCCCGGCGCCGGCAGCCCCGCGTGGCGCGGCCGAACCCGCTTCGCAGACCTCGGCCGCGGGCCTGGCGGCGCTCGAGGATCGCATGCAGGACCTCGCCAGCCGCGCGCTGAGCGTGTTCGGATACGGCAGCTTCCGGCCCGGGCAAGAGGACGTGCTGCGCGCCGTGCTGTGCGGCAAGGATGCCCTGGTCATCATGCCGACCGGCGGCGGCAAGTCGCTGTGTTACCAGCTGCCAGCGCTGGAGCTCGACGGCCTGACCCTGGTGGTGTCGCCGCTGATCGCGCTGATGAAGGATCAGTCCGACAAGCTGACCGCGCACGGCGTCGAGGTGCTGCGCCTCGACTCCACGCTGTCACCGCGCGCCGAGCTGGCCACGCTGTCGCGCCTCGGCGAGGGCATGTCGAAGATCGCCTACGTCACGCCCGAGCGGCTGATGGATCCCGAGTTCCGCGCCGAGCTGTCGCGCGCCAAGGTGTCCCTGTTCGTGGTCGACGAGGCGCACTGCATCTCGCAGTGGGGCCACGACTTCCGCCCCGCGTACCTCGGTCTGGCCGAGGCGGTGCGCGAGCTCGGCGGCCCGCCCATCCTGGCGCTGACCGCAACGGCGACGCCGCAGGTCAAGCTCGACATCATCCGCCAGCTCGGCATGCGCACGCCGACCGTGGTCGACATCGGCTGCGAGCGCCCCAACCTCTGCTACCACGTGCTGCGCGCCGCCTCGGAGAGCAAGAAGCGCGCGGCGCTGCTGCGCATCCTCAGGCGCACCGAGGGCTCGGGGATCCTGTACGCGGCCACGGTCAAGAACGTGGAGGCGCTGGCCGACTTCCTGCGCAGCTCGGGCGTCGAGTGCGGCCTCTACCACGGCCGCCTGCCGGCACGTGAGCGCGAGCACGCGCAGCAGGACTTCATGGTGCGCGGCCAGCCGCGCGTGATGGTGGCGACCAACGCCTTTGGCCTGGGCATCGACAAGCCCGACATCCGCTTCGTCATCCACTACAACTTCCCGGGTTCCATCGACGCCTACTACCAGGAGGCCGGTCGCGCGGGCCGCGACGGCAAGCCGGCGCAGTGCGTGCTGCTGTACCAGCCCGAGGACAAGCGCATCCAGAACTTCTTCCTGGGCGGGCGCTACCCCACCCCGGAGCAGACCCGCGCGGTGGCGACCGCGCTGTTCCGGCAGACGCCGCCGGGCGCGCCCGGCAGCTCGCCGGCGCCGGCGCCGTCGGTGGCCGCGGGGACGCCGTTCCGTGGCGTGCCGGCGCTGCACGCGGCCGCGACGCACACGACGCACCGCTCGGTGCCGACGTCGCACGCCGCTGCGCCCGCGGCGCCGGCCGGGCCGCCGCGTCCGCTGCCGCTGCGCGAGCTGGCCGACCTGGCGCGGGTGCCCGAGAAGAAGACCCGCGTCATCGTGTCGGCGCTCAAGGACGCCGGCTTCGCCGAGGAGCACAGCCCGGGCGAGATCATGCCGGTGGGGCGCTGCCCTGATGACCGCGCCCTGGTCGCCGCGGGCGCGCGCTACGCCGAGAAGCGCACCCAGGATCGCGCCCGACTGCAGGCCATCCTGCGCTACGCGCAGTCGTCGCTGTGCCGCGCCAAGGTCGTGTCTGCGTATTTCGGCGCGCCCGTCGGTGAAAGATGTGGACGCTGTGACAACTGCCTGAAGTTCGGCCAGCGCCTGCCCCTGCACCCGGGCAGCGCCGCCATCGGGATCGCCGCCGGCGACGGGGCCGGCACGCGCTCCCCCGAGGTGGTGTCGCCGGCCACCGCCGCGCTGGCGCCGTCGCGCGCGGTCGGCAACCGCCTGCGCCTGCTGCGCAGCGAGTCGGCCGCCCGCAAGCGCGCCCCGGTAGCGCTGCGCCAGCCCCCGGCGGTCGCGGGCACCCCGGTATTGAACCTGCCCGATCCGATGGCGCCGCGCTCGGTGCCCGGCCTGCTCGACACCACGCTGGCGCGCCGCCGCGCCCGCGTCGCCCGCGCCCGCGCCATCAAGAACGCGCGCTCGGCCGCGCTGACCCCGGCACCACAGCACTTCGCCAAGGGCGACGTGGTCGGCCACCCGTCGTGGGGCGAAGGCGAGGTCACCGAGATCCGCGGCGACATCGTGACCGCCTACTTCCCGTCGCACGGCGAGAAGGTCCTCAAGGCCGCCTTCCTCAGCAAGCAAGACAACTGACCTCGGGCTCAGCTCACGCGATCGAGCTGCGCTCTCGGTCGATCACAGCGAGGCGCCCGCTCAGGCCGCGACTCCGCGGCGGGCCGGCCACATGCCCGGCTGGGCGGCAGCGCGGCGCGGGTCAGGGGAAGACCAGGGTGAAGGTGTCTTCCAGGCCCTCGACGAGGTCTGGATCGGGGCGCTTGCCGCGCAGGCGGCAGGCCACGCGACCGTCGGGCTGGAAAGGACACTCGAGGGCGAAGCGGTAGCGCTTGCGCTCGGCGAAGTCGGAGTGGTTCTCGCCGCGGCCTGCGAGGGTGACGGCGACGCAGCTCGGCTGGCCCGAGGGCCCGGTGCTACACACCGTGCGACGCGTGACCTCGTCGAAGCGCACGTTGTCGAAGTCGTCCATGTCCGAGTTCGTCTCGACCACGTCGAACAGGAGCTCGGGCGCGCCGCCCGGGATGACGTCACGCGCGCTGGGGCGACCCACGGTGACGTCGCCATTGGAGGTGTTCATCATGTCGAAGCCGCCCGCCGCCGCCGCGAACCAGCGCCCGTCGAGCTGGAACACCAGATAGCGGGTGACCGCCTCGTCGGGATCCTCGAACTGCCAGGTGTGCGTGCCGAGGTACGGCGCCGCCCCCGACCCCGGCGCACCATCGCGCGCGCAGCTGGCGCGGTCCCGCTCCGCGGCCTCGAGCCGCGCCAGCAGCGCCGGGCAGAGCTCCTCGGGCGCGGCGAACGGCCCCAGCGCCGGCTCCCCGCGCAGCACCCCCGGCACCTCGGCGTCAGCGTCAGCCTCGACCTCGCTGTCCGTTGCCACCGCCGCGTCGACCAGCGCGCCAGCATCGGCCGCGACGGCCCGCGCCGCCACGCTGGCGTCGGAGACTCCCGCTCGCCGCGGCGTCTTGCGACACCCGCCCAGCGCCAGCACCAGGACCACCACCACACCCGAGCCGCGGATCATGAGGTCCATGATGCCGCGAATCGCCCGGAACACCACACGCTCGGGGTCGGGTTCACGCTCGGGGTCGGGTTCACGCTCGTGCTCGTGCTCGTGCTCGTGCTCGTGCTCGTGCTCGTGCTCGTGCTCGTGCTCGTGCTCGTGCTCGTGCTCGTGCTCGTGCTCGCAGGTCCGCCCTATTCGAGCCAGGGGCCCTACCTCTAGTCCTCCCCGCCCTCCTCGTCCCCGCCCTCCTCGTCCCCGCCGCCCGCCACCGCCGTCCCCTTCCCCAGGCGCTGACGGCGCGCCTCGTACAGCAACACCGCGCCGGCGGCCGCGGCGTTGAGTGACGATACGCCGGCGACCATCGGGATCTCGATGCGCAGGTCGCAGGTCCGCTCGACCAGGGGGCGGATCCCCTTGCCCTCGGCGCCGATGACCAGAGCCACCGGCCCGGTCAGGTCGACCTCCCAGGGCTGCTGGATCCTGCTGGCCCTGGCCTTGCCCTGACCCTGGCCGTCGTCGAAGCAGGCGCCGGCGATCCACAGGCCCTCTTGCTTGAGCTCCTCGAGGGCACGGGTCAGGTTGACGACCTGGGCGATGGCCATGTGCTCGGTGGCGCCGGCGGAGGTCTTGACCACCGCGGGCGTGACCTGGGCGGCGCGATCCTTGGGCACGATGACGCCGTGCGCGCCCAGCACGTGGGCCGAGCGCACCAGCGCGCCCAGGTTGTGCGGGTCCTGCACGCCGTCGAGCGCCAGGATGAGCGCCGGCTCGCCGGCGTCGGCGGCGCGCTTCAGCATGTCGGCCGTGGTGCTGTAGGGATACTCGCCGGCCACCGCGATGACACCCTGGTGCCGGCTGCCGTCGCCGGCGATGAGGTCGAGCTCGGCGCGCGAGCGCTGCTCGACCGGGACCTTGCGTGTGGCCAGCTCGGCGCGCAGCGCGTGCAGCGCGGGGCCGGTCTCGCCCTCCAGGAGGTAGACCACGACCACGTCATCGGCGCGCTTCTTGATGAGCTCGCGCACCGGATTGACGCCGTAGACCTGACGGGCCGCCATCAGCGCACGCTCGCGCTGGCGATCTCGTCGGCCAGCGCGGCCAGCGCCAGCGCGGGATCAGCGGCGTCGCGCACCGGGCGCCCGACCACCACGTGGGTCGCGCCGGCGCGCACCGCCTCGGCGGCGCTGGCGACGCGCTTCTGGTCGCCGCGCTCGGCGCCCGCGGCGCGCACGCCCGGGGTCACGATGAGGAAGCCCTCGGGCACCACCGCGCGCACCAGCGCGGCCTCGGCCGGTGAGCACACCACGCCGTCGGCGCCCGCCGTCGCCGCCAGCGCGGCGCGCCGGGTGACCAGCTCGGCCACCGGACCCATGCAGCCGGTCTCGGCCAGATCACCCTCATCCATGCTGGTCAGCACGGTCACCGCCAGCACGCGCGGGCGCGTCGCCTCGGGCAGCGCACGCGCCGCCTCGGCCGCCGCCGCCAGCATCGCGCGCCCCCCCGAGGCGTGCACCGTCAGCAGATCCACGCCGAGGCCGCCCAGCGCACGCACGGCGCGCGCGACCGTCTCGGGGATGTCGTGCAGCTTGAGATCCAGGAACACCCGCGCTCCGGCCGCCTGCGCCGCCGTGATCGCGCGCGCGCCCGCGGCCGCCCACAGCTCCAGGCCGACCTTGACCCGCGGCGCGCCGCCCAGGCGCCCGAGCAGCGCCTCGGCCTCGGTGAGGCCAGGTACGTCGAGGGCCACGATGACCCGCTCGCGCGCGCTCATGCTCATGCTCCTGACCCCGTCTCGTGCTCGTGCTCGTGCTCGTGCTCGTGCTCGTGCTCGTGCTCGTGCTCGTGCTCGTGCTCGTGCTCGTGCTCGTGCTCGTGCTCGTGCTCGTGCTCGTGCTCGTGCTCGTGCTCGTGCTCG
>JADYYK010000091.1 GCA_020853705.1 Deltaproteobacteria bacterium | reverse complement strand
TGACGCCTGACGCCTGACGCCTGACGCCTGACGCCTGACGCCTGACGCCTGACGCCTGACGCCTGACGCCTGACGCTGCCGTTGACCCCGGCCTGACCTCCGCGCATCATCGGCGCGCCTGATGAAGCCGACGCGCCGGCCCTGGATCGTCCTCCTGCTCTGCGTACTGGCGCCCGGCCGCGCGCGCGCCGAGGGGCCCTGGCGGATCTCGCAGGACACCCTGGTGTACGGCGACGACGACAACGTGCTGGTGGTCAGCCCGCAGCTCGCGGTGCGCCGCCGCATCGAGGGCGGCGAGGTCCAGGTCCGCGAGGTGGTGGACGCCGTCAGCGCGGCCTCGGTCGATCTGGTGTCGGCCGCGAGCAGGCGCTTCACCGAGGTGCGCAGCGAGCTCGATATCGACGCCTTGCGTAGCTTCGGCCGCTGGGTGCCGTCGCTGGGCTATGCCTTCTCCAAGGAGCGCGACTACACCTCGCACGCGTTCAGCGCAGCGCTCGAGACCCAGCTCGGCTCGCCCGACACCACGCTGCAGCTGGGCTGGGCGCTCAGCCTCGATCGCATCGGGCGCGCCCAGACCTCGCGCGCGGTGTTCGAGCGCGACCTCGCCAGCCACGGCGCCGAGATCACGCTGACCCAGGTGCTGGGCCCGCGCACGGTGGCGCGCGCGGTGTACACGCTGACGGTGCAGGACGGCTATCTCGAGAAGCCGTATCGCTACGTGCCGCTGTTCGAGCAGGCCACGGTCGACATGCTGGCGGCGCGCGGCGAGACCCTGGGCCTCCACAACTTCTCGCGCTGGTCGGACGCGGTGCGCCCGCCCGAGGAGGTCCCCGATCTGCGCGTGGGCCACGCCGTCGCGGTGCGCCTCTTGCGCTGGCTGGGGCGCCTGGGCGCGGCGCGGCTCGACTACCAGCTGTACCTCGACGACTGGGGGATCGTGGCGCACACCGTGGAGCCCACGCTGAGCACGCGGCTCGGCGAGCAGCTCACCGTCAGCCTGTTCGGACGCCTGTATGCCCAGGCCGCGGCCAGCTTCTGGCGCCGCACCTATGTGGTCACGCGGGGCGTGCTGCCGCGCTATCGCACCCTGGATCGCGAGCTGTCGACCTACCAGAACCTGACCGGCGGCGCCCGCGTCGAGTGGCAGCGTGGTGACGCGCTGTCGCTGTATGGCGAGGCCAGCGCGATGCGCACCAGCTATGACGACTACCTGCTGCTGTCCCGGCGGTTGGCGCTGATCGGTCAGGTCGGCGTGCGGTGGACGCCATGAGCGCGCGCTGGCTTGTGATCCTGCCTGTGCTGGCGCTGGCGCTGACCGGCTGTCTGGGCGAGAGCCCCGAGGAGCGCGCGCGCCGCGAGCAGGACCGCCTGTGCGCCAGCGAGCGCGAGTGTGACGACGGCGATCCCGAGCACCGCCCGGGCCAGTTCTGCCTGCTCTGTCACGGCCCCGACTACGCCGCCGAGGGTGTGCGCTTCGCCCTGGCGGGCACGGTGTATCTGCGCAAGGGCGACCTCGCCGGGGTCGAGGCCGCCCGGGTCGCGCTGCGCGACGCCGCCGGGCGCGAGTTCGACGTCCTGACCAACCGCACCGGCAACTTCATGATCTCGGTCGCCCCTGGCCTCGACCAGCCGCGCGATCGCGGCCGCGGTCAGCTGGACATCCCGTTCACGCCCAGCTACCCGCTCGAGGTCAGCGTCACCGCCAGCTCGCGCAAGGTCGAGATGCGCAGCCGGATCCAGCGCGAGGGCAGCTGCAACGCCTGCCACGCGCCGCCCGAGTCGCCCAGCTCACCGGGGCGGATCTACGTGCTGGAGACGCCATGATCGGCGCGCGCCCCCGTACCCTCGCGCTGGCGCTGGTCCTCGCGACGCTCGCGCTACCCGGGTGCACCGGCGACGAACCCGGCGAGGTCCTCGCCCCTGCCGGCGACGTTGCAAGCTACGCCCGCGATCTGCACCCGCTGCTCGAGGCCAGCTGCGCCACCCTCGACTGTCACGGTGACCGCGGCCGCGCCCTGCGCCTGTACAGCGAGATCGGCCTGCGCGCCGAGGGGCTGTCGCGTGACGCCGGCCTGTCTGACCCCGAGCTGGCCGCCAACGTCGCCAGCCTGCTCGCGGTCGATCCCGGCGCCGCGCCCGCGCGCCACCTGGCCCTGCTCAAGCCGCTCAGCAAGGCCGAGGGCGGCGTCGCCCATGTCGGCCCCAAGCTGTGGCTCAACCGCGACGATCCCGGCTACCTGTGTCTGCTCGGCTGGCTGTCGGGCACCCCGGCCCCGAGCGCGTGCGCCCAGGCCCTGGCCCGCGTCGCGCTGCCCCCGAAGTAGCCTCCGCCTCGTGCTCGGGCTCGGGCTCGGGCTCGCGCTCGCGCTCGCGCTCGCGCTCAGCTGATCTCGTAGCGTTTCAGCTTGTCGTACAGCGTGCGCAGGCCGATGCCCAGCTTCTCGGCGGCCTCCTTGCGGTTGCCGCCACACTCGGCCAGCGCCTGCTGGATCGCCAGCAGCTCGAGGTCCGCCAGGGTGCCGCTGGGCAGGCGCCCTGCCCCGCCGCCGCCGGCCGCGCCTGCCCCGCCGACCGCCCCACCCGAGCCGCCGGCCGGATCCAGCCACAGGTGACCGACCTCGATGGTGCCGCCGCCGGCCAGGATGGCGCCGCGCTCCAGCACGTTGCGCAGCTCGCGCACGTTACCCGGCCAGTCGGCCCGCTCCAGCTGCTCCGCCGCCGCCGGCGCCAGGCTGAGCTCGCGCCGCCCCAGCTCCTTCTCGATGCCCAGCAGGAGCTGCGCCGCCAGCGGCCGGATGTCGGCCCGGCGCTCGCGCAGCGCCGGCATGCGCACCGGGAACACCGCCAGGCGGTGGTACAGATCCTCGCGGAACGTCCCCGCCGCGATCATCGCGCGCAGATCCCGGTTGGTCGCCGCGATCCAGCGCGCGTCGGTCTCCAGCGTGCGGCTGCCGCCCAGGCGCTCGAAGCGGCGCTCCTGCAAGACGCGCAGCAGCTTGGCCTGCAGCTCGGGCTTGAGCTCGCCGACCTCGTCGAGGAAGAAGGTGCCGCCCTGGGCCAGCTCGATGCGTCCGCGACGCTGGGCGACCGCCCCGGTGAAGGCGCCCTTCTCGTGGCCGAGCAGCTCGCTCTCCAGCAAGGTCTCGGTCAGCGCCGCGCAGTTGACCGCCACGAAGGGCCCGCTGGCGCGCTCGCTCCAGTGGTGCACCGCGCGCGCCGCGACCTCCTTGCCGGTGCCGCTGTCACCCAGCAAGAGCACGGTCGCGCTGGTGGCCGCCACCTTGCGCAGCGCATCCACCACCGGCTCCATCGCCGGCGCGCCCCAGGTCAGCGGCTCGAGATCCCCGGCGTTGCGCTCGACCTGGGCCTTGACCGCGCGCAGCGAGCGCCGCTCCAGCGCACGCTGCACCACCAGGCGCAGCTCGGCGGGGCTGCCGATCGGCTTCTGCAGATAGTCGAAGGCGCCCGCCTTCATGGCCGCCACCGCCGAGTCGATGCTGCCGTGCGCGGTCATCATGATGACCTCGACGTCGGGCTGCTCCGCGGTCAGCTTGGCCAGCAGCGCCATGCCGTCCAGGCCCGGCATCTTGAGATCGGTCACCACCAGGTCATAGCCGTGGCGATCGACCAGCCGCGCCGCCTCCAGCCCATCGGCCGCCGTGGTGATGTGGTGTCCGGCCAGCTCCAGGGTCTCGCCCACGAAGCTGCGCAGCCCCTCCTCGTCGTCGACCACCAGGATGCGACTCATCAGCTCTGCTCCGGCAAGGAGATGGTCAACTCGGCTCCGCCCGTCTTGTGGTTGCGCGCCTCGATGGTGCCGCCATGCAGCTCCACGATCCTGCGCGCGATGGCCAGGCCGAGGCCGACGCCGCGTACCCGCTTGGTGTGAAACGGCTCGAAGATGGCCTTCTCCTCGCCGGCCGGGATGCCGCCGCCGTGGTCGCGCACGACCACGGTGACCGCGCCGCCGTCGCGCCCGACCCGGACCTCGGCGACGCGCCCCTCGGGGCTGGCCTGGGCGGCGTTGCGCAGCACGTTGGTCAGCGCCATGCGCAGCCGCGCGCCATCCAGCGCGGGCTTGCCCAGCCCCTCGGCGACCTCGACGGTGAAGCGCTCGGCGCCGACCTCGCTGACCGCGCCGCGCACCAGCTCGCCTGGTTCGGTGGGCGCCCGGTGCAGCTCACCGGTGCGCACGAACTCCAGCAGATCGTTGGCCAGGGTCTCCAGGCGCACGCTCTCGTTGACCACGCGGTCGGCCTTCTTGCGTGGCGCCCCGCCATCCTCGAGCGCCTCCACCAGCAGCTGCGCGTGCCCCTTGAGCGACGCCAGCGGGTTGCGCAGCTCGTGCGCCAGCACGGCCGACATCTCCCCCAGCGCGGCCAGCCGGCGCCCACGCTCCAGCTCCAGCAGCAGCCGCTCGCGCACGCGCGTGCCGCGCAGCACCCACAGCGCCAGCCCGATCAGCACCAGGCTGGCCACCACCATGACCACGATCAGCATGCGCGCGTCGCTGCGCAGCTGGTTGGCGATCAGGGGGGTGAACTCGTAGACGAGCAACGCTGGTCGAGCCGCAGGCTCGACCAGCGTTGTCCGGTCCGGCGCTCCCGCTGGTCGAGCCGCAGGCTCGCCCGGCGTTGCTCGAGCCGCAGGCTCGGTCGACGGCGACACCTCGGGAGCCCCCGCCACCCGGTCGCGCCGCGGCAGGAACGACACCAGCCGCGCCCGCCCCGCCACGAAGCTGAAGCTGCCCAGCTCCAGGGTCTCGCCCTTGGCTGTGCCCGCCTGCGCCAGCACGACGCCCTTGCCGTCATTGCTGATCAGCCCCACATAGCGCAGGCCCTCCGAGCGATGCTCGTCGACGAACTTCTCCAGCGTCGCGGCGTCCGGCGCCGTCGGGCCCCTGAGCTGCTCGCGCGCCGCGACCACGAAGCCGGCCCCCAGGCCGCGCGCCGACACCTGCCAGGCCCGCGACACCGTGCGGCTGACCCACAGCCCCATGCCGACCAGCACGGCGCTGACCAGCACGGCCAGCACCAGCGGTCCTCGCGAGCTCCATCCTGAGGTCGTCGGCGCCATCTGCCTCAGAGTCTACAGCCCCAGCGCCCACTTCAAGCGGGCTCGCGCCGAGCTGAGCTGCACCGCCGCGGCGACCTCACCCGCCGCCGCGTTGCTGGCCGCCACCTGGGCGTCACCCAGCTCGATCACGTTGCCGACCCCGGCCCGATAGCGCTCCTCGGCCAGGCGCAGAAGCTCCGCCGCCGCCGCGGCCTGCTCCGCCGCCGCGAGCGCCGCCGCCTTGGCCGACGACACCTCCAGCCGGGCCTGGGTCAGCTGCAGCTCGACGCTGCGCCGCAGCGACTCCTGCTGCGCATCCAGCACGATCAGCGACAGCCGCTCCGCGCTGGCGCTGGCCGCGGCCGCGCCGCCGTCATACAGCGTCCACGACAGGGTCAGCCCGATCGACGCGCCCCAGCGCGGCTCCTCGAACCTGCTGCCGCCATAGCTGCTGTCCGCCCCCAGCCGCAGCGTGGGATACAGCGCGTGCTCGGCCTGCCGGATGGTCAGGCGCTGGGCCTGCATGCTGGCCTGCAGGCCCGCCAGCTCGGGCCGCCGCTCCAGCGCCACCGTCAGCATGCGCGCGGTGGCGTCGGTCTCCCCCGCCACCGCGGGCGCCACCACCTCGGCGACCTCGAAGTCGCTGGCCCCGATCCCCATCGCGCTGGCCAGGCCCGCCCGCGCCAGCGCATAGGCGTTGTCAGCGCTGACCACCTGGCTGCGCGCGCTGGCCACCGTGGTGCGCGCCCGCGCCAGATCGATCGGCGGCCGCGCCCCCACCGCCACCAGCTGCTCGATCTCGCCCAGGTGGCGCTCCTCGCTGGCCAGCGTCTCCTCCGCCACCTGCGCCAGCCGACGCCGCCCCAGCGCCTCGTAGTAGCCCAGCTCCACCTCCAGCACGATGCCACGCGTGGTGGCATCGCGGGAGCGCAGCTGCACCTCGACGCCGGCCTCGGCCGCCTCGGCGCGGTCGCTGGTGCGCCCGAAATCCCACAGCAGCAGGCTGCCGCTCAGCCCGGCGCTGTACGACTGCGCGCCCTCCGCGCTCCAGAACGTGCCGCCCGGCGCCTCCGGGCCCGCCGACAGGCCATAGCGCGCCGACAGCCCCAGGGTGGGAAACAGCCCGGCGCGCGCGCCCTTGACCCGCGTGCGCGCCACCTCGACCCCGGCCGTCGCCACGCGTAGCTCGGGGTGCTGCCTCAGCGCCGTCTGGATGGCGTCGTCCAGCGTCACCGTGCCGAGCTGCGCCGCCGTCGCGGCCACCACCATCAGGGAGAGCATCACTCGTACCTCAGGGCCTGGATGGGATCGAGGCGCGACGCCTTGCGCGCCGGGTACAGGCCGAACCCGACGCCGACCAGCCCCGAGAAGCCCAGCGCGATCGCCACGATCTGGGGCTGCACCAGCAGCTTCCAGCCGAACTGCATGGCCAGATACTTGGCCGCGCCGACGCCCAGCACGACCCCGAAGGCGCCGCCGATCAGCGACAGCAGCACCGCCTCGACCACGAACTGCCCCAGCACGTGGTGCGGCTTGGCGCCCACCGCCATGCGCAGGCCGATCTCGCGGGTGCGCTCGGTGACCGAGACCAGCATGATGTTCATGATGCCGATGCCGCCCACCAGCAGGCTGACCAGCGCGATCCCGGCCAGCAGGCGCGTCATGGTCTCGGTGCCCTGCGCCCGCGCGCTGGCGACCTCCTCCAGGTTGGACACGCTGAAGTCGTTGTCGACGCCATCGCGCAGCTTGTGGCGCGTGCGCAGGAGTTCGGTGACCTCGGCCTGCGCCAGCTTGGTGCCCGCCGACGACGCCGCGCCGATGTAGATCGACCCGCGCAGGTACTTCTGCAGGCCGCCCTGGATCTTCGACGCCAGCGTGGTGTACGGGATGAACACGGTGTCATCGAGGTCCTGGCCAAACCCGGACTGCCCCTTGCGCTCGGCGACGCCGATGACGATGAAGGGCACGTTGTTGATGCGCACGGTGAGGCCGACCGGATCGGCCTCGGTGCCGAACAGGCTGGTCACCACGGTGCGCCCCAGGATGGCCACCTTGGCCGAGCCATCGACGTCGCTCTGGCCGAACAGCGCGCCCGAGGTCACGCCCCAGCTGCGGATGGTGAAGTACTCGGGCGACACACCCTCGATCGAGGTGGCCCAGTTCTGGCCCTCGGCCAGCACCTGGGCGTTGCTGCGCAGGCTGGGCGACGCCAGCGTCACCGCGGTGGTCTGGGTGCGGATGGCCTCCAGGTCGGCGTAGGTCAGGGTCGGCTGCGAGCCGCCGCCGCCGCGCACGCCGCCGGTCTGGGTCGACCCCGAGCGCACCACCAGCATGTTGGTGCCCATCTTCTCGAACGCCGACTGCACCTCGGCCTTGGCGCCCTCGCCGATGGCGACCATGGCGATGACCGCCCCGACGCCGATGATGACGCCGAGCACGGTCAGGAACGACCGCATCTTGTTGCGCAGCAGCGCGCGCAGCGCCACCCGCACGGTGCCCAGCGGGCTCATGACGCCACCTTCTCGGCCGCGGCCCCGGCTCCGACGTGGTGCGTCGCCGCCAGCGGCACCTGGACCTTGTCGGACTGGATGCGGCCGTCGCGCATCATGATGACGCGGCCACAGAAGGCCGCGATGTCGGGCTCATGGGTGACCAGCACGATGGTGATGCCGGACCGGCTGAGCTCCTGGAACAGCGCCATGATCTCGAACGAGGTCTCGGTATCGAGGTTGCCGGTCGGCTCGTCGGCCAGGATGATGCGCGGCTCGCCGACGATGGCGCGCGCGATGGCGACGCGCTGCTGCTGGCCGCCCGACAGCTGGTTGGGCTTGTGGTCGATGCGCCCGCCCAGGCCGACCCGCTCCAGCGCGGCGATGGCGCGCCGGCGCCGCTCGCGCCCCGACACCCCGGCGTACACCAGCGGCAGCTCGACGTTCTCCAGCGCGCTGGTGCGCGACAGCAGGTTGAAGCTCTGGAACACGAAGCCCAGGGTATGGTTGCGCACCTCGGCCAGCTCGCCGCGACCGAGGTGCGCGACCTCGCGCCCCTCCAGCAGGTAGCTGCCGCCCGAGGGCCGATCCAGACAGCCCAGGATGTTCATCAGCGTCGACTTGCCCGAGCCCGAGGTGCCCATCACGGCCACGAACTCGCCGCCCCTGATCTCGAGCGACACCCCGCGCAGCGCGCGCACCTCGACGTCACCCATCTGGTAGATCTTCTCGAGGTTGCGCGCCTCCAGGATGACCTGGCCGTCGGTAGCCGGAGCCGCCATTGACGCTTCGCGCCCGGGGCTGGTCGCCACGGCGCTCACAGCCCCAGCCCACCGGGCGGGCGACCCGTGCGGCCGCCGCCGCGCTGCTGCTGCACCGGCGCGGTCGCCGGCTTGGCGCCGTTCGACCCCGTGATGACCAGGGCGCCCTCGGGCAGCGGCCCAGTGACGATCTCGGTCATGCTGCCATCGGTCAGCCCGATCTCGACCCGCACCGGCTGCGGCTGGTCGTTGACCAGGATCCACACCGTGCGCGAGCTCTGCGAGCGCCCCTTCCAGCCACCGGCCGGCGCCGCACCACCACCGTTGCCGCGCGGCCCACGCCGCCCACCCTCACCCTCGGCGACCGTGCCCGTGTTCGTGCCCGTGTTCGTGCTCGTGCTCGTGCTCGTGCTCGTGCTCGGGCTCGTGCTCGGCCCCGGGCTCGCGCTCGCGCTCGCGCCGGTCCGCTTGGCCCGCGCCTCCTCCAGCAACTTCTGGGCATTCGGCGGCGCAAAGCGCAGCGCCGTGCTCGGCACCGCGACCACGTCGGCGTGATCCGCCACGATGAAGGTGACGTTGGCCGTCATGCCGGGGCGCAGCTTGAGCTCGCCGTTGTCGACCCGGATCACCGCGTCGTAGGTGACCACGTTCTGCACCGTGACCGGCGAGTTGCGGATCTGGGTGACCTTGCCCTTGAAGCGCTCGCCCGGGAAGGCGTCCACGGTGAACTCGACGTCCATGCCGTCACGCAGCACACCGACGTCCGACTCCGCCACGCTGGTGTGGATCTCCATCGCGCGCATGTCCTCGGCGATGGTGAACAGCGTGGGCGCCGACAGCGACGCCGCCACGGTCTGGCCGACATCGACGTTGCGTGAGATCACGACACCATCGATGGGCGAGGCGATGGTGGTGTAGGCCAGGTTGATCTCGGCCTGCTGCAGCACCGCGCGCGCCTGCGACACCGAGGCCTCGGCCGCCGTCTTCGACGCCGTCGCCGAGCGCAGGCTGACCGCCGCGGTGTCGGCGTCGACCTGCGCGACCAGCCCCTTGGCGGCCAGCGTGCGCGCCCGCGCGTCAGCCTGCTTGGCGTCATCCAGTGTCGCCTGCGCCTTCAGCACCGACGACCGCGCCGAGAGCAGGTTGGCGCGCGCCTTGGTGATCTCGCCCATGAACAGCTGGGGATCGATGCGCGCCACGACCTGGCCCTTCTTGACGTGATCGTTGAAGTCCGCGTTCAGCTCGAGCACCCGGCCCGAGACCTGGCTGCCGACCTGCACCGTCTTGAGCGGCGACACCGTCCCGCTGGCGGTGACCGTGGCGATGATGCGGGTCCGCCCCACCGCCTGGGTCACATAGCGCGTCGGCTGCGCCTCGGCGCGGCCATAGCGCCAGTACAGCGCGCCAGCGATCCCCGCCAGGATCACCGGGACCGCGATCCACCAGGTGCGATGCTTCTTTCTGCCAGCCGCCATGCTGACCTGTAATGCAGCGCGCATGCCGACGGCAACCCGCCGAAACTCCCCAAGGTCTGCTGGAAGGTCCTGCAGTTCATGCAGCCGGAGTGCGAAATCTGCACGACAACCTGCAGCAGGCGGTTGAGAGAGGCTGGAAGGCATTCTCAACGGCCTGCTATCGCCCTGATTTCCGGATAGCAGGATTGTCGAGAACCGCACCGAAGGCGCGTTTCTCGACAACCTGCTAGCCTGCCGGCATGACCGAACGCGAGATGGAGAACCTCGACCGCAAGCTCATCAAGCGCGGCTTCAAGGTCGACGGGGTGCGCGAGCTGTGCGCCGCGTGCGGCGAGCGCGCCCAGCGGATCTATCGTCTGGTCGGCGGGCGCATCGGCGGTCGAGACATCCACTGGTGCCTGGCTTGCGATGTCGCCACCTCGGTGCTGCGCGACGGCTCCGACGCCCTGCGCAAGGACGACGACTTCGATCTGGTGAAGTTCCTGGGCTGAGGCGCGCTCGATGCTGCTCGCGGCCGAGACCTTCAAGCAGCTCAGCGTCGTGGTCATCGGGGTGACCGTGCTGGCGGGGATCGTGCTGGCGCTCTCCACCTCGGTGTTCGCGCGCAACCTCGGCAAGCGCCTGCTGCTGTGGGGGCGCATCACCAGCGCGCTGGTGACGCTCATCGGCCTGGTCATCTGGCTCGGGCTGCTGACCCGCGACACCCGCGTCTTCGTGATCACCGAGCACGGCGGCCAGCTCGAGGTGAAGCGGCTGGTCCTGCTCACCGACGGCACCTACCAGGCTGACCACGGCGCGGTCCGGCTGACCACCCACGCCGGCAAGAGCTGGGTCATCAACCAGAGCTCGCGCGACGTGCGCGTGGTGCGCTACCGCTACTCGTCGATCAACATCCCCGAGTTCGGCGGCCGCACCAGCCACGCGGTCGCCCCTCGCGAGCACCGCCTCATCGAGGGCGAGATCAAGAACGTCGGCCCCGGCGACCCGCCGCCCAGCAGCGTCGAGACCTCCAGCGGCAGCGCCACGCGCTGGTGGCTGACCTGGGAGACCCGGTGACGCTCAGCCCGCCTGCAGCTTCAGCGCGGCGTCACGCCCACGCACCCGCGCCAGCACGGCGTCCCTGATCTCGGCCGGCGCGCGCAGCGGATCCCCGGCGTCGAGGTGCGGCGCCGGGTCGTACTCGATGCCGAGCTGGATGGCCTGCGCCACCGCACGCCCGGCCAGCTCCTCGGCCAGCGCCAGCGCGAGGTCGATCCCCGCCGAGACCCCGGCCGCGGTGGCGTACTTGCCGTCCCGCACCACGCGCTCGGCCACCGGGCTGACGCCATACTCGGCCAGCCGCTCGCGCACCGCCCAGTGCGTGTTGGCGCGCCGCCCGCGGAGGAGCCCGGCCGCGCCCAGCACCAGCGCCCCGGTGCACACCGAGGCCGTCACCTGGGTGCCGGCGTCGATGGCGCGCACCCAGTCGAGCACGCGGGCGTCGCGCTCCAGCGCCCGCGTCCCGAAGCCGCCCGGCACCAGCAGGAGGTCCGCCGCAAGGGCCTCCTCCAGCGCCGCGTCGGCCATCAGGCCCAGGCACCCGTTGTCGGTGCGCGCCTCGCCCCGGGTCAGCCCGGCGAACACCACCTCGGCGCCCGGCAGCCGCGCCAGCACCTCGTAGGGGCCCACCACGTCGAGCGCGGTGATGCCCGGGAACAGCATGAATACCAGCCTCATCTTCCCTCCCTTTCGCTCTTCACTGCCTCGCTCCTGCGCTCCGTCATCTGGTCTGACCGTCGAGCACCGGGGCAGCCGCGCCGAAGCGCGCCCGGTACTCGCGCGGGCCCAGCCCGAGGCGCCGCGCGAACGCCCGCCGCAGCGCCTCCGGAGTGCCGAAGCCGACCGCGCTGGCGATCTCGCCGGCCGCGCGCCGCGTGGTCTCCAGGAGCTGCCGCGCCGCCTCGACGCGCACCCGCTCCACGAAGGCCGCCGGTGACAGGCCGACCTCGGCGCTGAACACGCGCGAGAAGTTGCGCACGCTCATGCCGGCCCGCCGGGCCAGGGTCGGCACCTCCAGCGCCGCGCCCGGGTGCTCGAGGACATGGGCCTGGACCTCGCGCAGCACGTCGCGCTCGGCGGTCTGCGCGGCCAGCTGTGCGCTGAACTGCGACTGCCCGCCGGCGCGGCGCACGAACACCACCAGCCAGCGCGCCAGCAGCAGCGCGACCTCGCGCCCGAGATCGCGCTCGACCAGCGCCAGCGCCAGGTCGATCCCCGCCGTGACCCCGGCCGAGGTCCACAGCGCGCCATCCTCGACATAGATCGGGTCGCGCTCGACCTGGACGCGCGGGTAGCTCCTGGCCAGGAGGTCGCAGTAGGCCCAGTGCGTGGTCGCGCGGCGCCCGTCGAGCAGCCCCGCCGCCGCCAGCACGAAGGCCCCGGTGCACACCGACGTGGTGCGGCGCGCCCGCGCCGCCAGCTGGCGCACCGCGCGGACCGCGGCCGGCTGCTCGGCGGCCCGCCGCGCCCCGGCGCCGCCCGCCACCACCAGGGTGTCGATGGCGCCGCGCCCGCGCGCCAGCCGCGCCAGCGTGGTCTCGGCCAGCAGGGCCGGCCCACGCTCGCTGCGCACGGTCAGCCCGCTGCCCCCGGCGATGACCACCTGATAGCCGCGATCGCGCGCCCCGCGCCGCTGCTGCGCCTCCGCCGCGCCGGCGAACACCTCCGCCGGCCCGAACACATCGAGCGGCTGACAGCCATCGAACGCGACCACCACGACGCGCCTCATGCCCCCCATGATGCCCGCTCGCCGCTCTGGCACAAGGACAACGATCGGACGTTTTAGGCCAGCTGCGCGAAGCGCAGGCTGGCCTGAAACGTCCGTTCCGGCTCCGCCCCCCGCTCCGCTATGCTGGCCCCCCCGGGCGGCGCTTCCGCCAGCCCAGTCAAGGAGAGCCCCCGATGAAGAGTCCGCTGCGCAGCCTCGCCCTGGCCACCACCCTGGCCCTCGCCCTGTCGGCCCAGGCCTCGGCCGAGACCGTCACCCTGCAGCTCTCCAACGCCACCGTCGACGTGCCCGAGGGCTGGACCCACAAGGACGCCGGCAACAACACCATGGCGCTCGACGAGCCCAACAAGCAGGTCAACATCTCGATCATCAGCACCGAGGGCAAGAACCTGCTCACCGTGGTCACCAACGTGACCGCGATGCTCAAGAAGATGATGCCCAAGCTCAAGCTCGACAAGGGCAAGAAGGCCGCCATCAACGGCAACGTCGGCAAGGTCTTCGTCGGCGCCGGCGTGCTCGGCCCCAAGCCGGTCAAGGTCGCGCTGCACGTGCTCGAGACCCCCGATCACCACGGCCTCATGATCATCAGCCTGGTCGAGGCCGCCAAGTTCAAGGCCCACAGCAAGACCGTCGCCGCCATCATCGCCAGCCTCAAGCCGCCGGCGACCGAGCCCGCCCCCACCCCCGGCACCACCCCGTAGCCCGCACGCCGCCCCCGCCCGCGATGCCCCTGCTCCAGCCCGACGAGCCGCCCGCCTTCGAGGTCGTCAATCCAGACGCCACCTCGCGCTGGGTGCTGACCTGCGATCACGCCAGCGCGCGCCTGCCGCTCGCGCTGGGTGATCTCGGCGTCAGCGCCAGCGAGCGCGAGCGCCACATCGCCTGGGACATCGGCATCGCCGGGGTGGCGCGCCAGCTGGCCCCGCGGCTCGACGGCTTCCTGATCCTGGCCGGCTACTCGCGCCTGGCCATCGATCTCAACCGCCCGCTGTCGAGCCCGCAGTCGATGGTCACGCTCAGCGAGTACACCGCCATCCCGGGCAACCAGGGCCTGTCCACGGCCGACGCCGCCGCGCGCGCCGAGGCCCTGTTTCAGCCCTACCACGCGCGCATCCGCGCCGAGCTCGACCGCCGCCAGGCCGCCGGCCGCGCCAGCGTGCTGGTGTCGCTGCACAGCTTCACGCCGGTCTTCAAGGGCGAGCGCCGCAGCGTGCACGCCGGCATGCTGTACAACCGCGACCCACGCCTGGGGCGCGCCATGCTCGACGTGCTGCGCGCCGACCCCGGCCTGGTGGTCGGCGACAACCAGCCCTACGCGGTCAACGACGACAGCGACTACACCGTGGTCGTGCACGGCGAGCGTCGCGGCCTGCTGCACGTCGAGGTCGAGCTGCGCCAGGATCTCATCGCCGACGCCACCGGCCAGGCCGCCTGGGCCGCGCGCCTGACCAGCGCGCTCGAGCAGGCCCACGCCCGCGTCGTCAGCGCATCCTGAGCCTCCCGTAGCCCCCCTCGAGAACGCGCAAAGCCTTCGCTTGACGCGGCCGTCGCATCTGACTAGCCTGGGCCTCAGTTGATAATGCTTCTCAAAATCAAGGAGACCCGCTTGCGCTTCCAGCTGCCTCGCCCGACCGTCCTCGCCCTCGCCACCCTGGCCCTGAGCGTCCTCGCCGCCGGCCCCGCCGCCGCCAACCCGCGCTCACTGCCCTTCACCTACCCCTACGCCACGCTGCCCTGCGGCGGCTTCGAGATGGAGCAGTACATCGACGCCATCCCGCTGCAGGTCACGCGCACGCTGCCCGGCGGCGGCAGCGAGAAGGTCACCACCCTGGCCTTCCAGCTGCAGACCGAGTTCGAGCTCGGCCTGACCGATCGCCTCGAGCTCGGCGCCTACCTGGTGTTCGACCAGCCCGCCGCGGCCGAGCGCCCCGCCCTCGGCTTCAAGGGCAGCAAGCAGCGCCTGCGCTACCGCTTCGCCGAGGCCGGCCAGTGGCCGGTCGACCTGGCCATCTACTTCGAGGCCGTCGAGTACCGCGACGAGATCGAGCTCGAGCAGAAGGTCATCCTGGGCAAGCGCTTCGGCAAGCTCAGCACCATGGCCAACCTGACCCTGGAGCAGGAGTACGAGTGGCTCGGCGAGGCCGAGATCGAGGCCATCTTCGCGCCCTCGGGCGGCGTGACCTACGATGTCAGCCCCAGCGTCACCGTGGGCGCCGAGTACTGGGGCAACCTGTACGACGGCTACCGCCACTACGCCGGCCCCACCGCGATGTTCCAGAAGGGTGACGTCTGGATGTCGGGCGGCGTCTATGCCCGCCTCGATGATCAGGATCCGGCGCTGGGCGATCCCTACGGCCGGCTGTGGATCCGCCTGCTCGGCGGGGTGGGCTTCTGACCTGACAGCTCAGCGGTTCTTCGCCGCCACCGCCACGCCCTCCGCCAGCTCCTGGGCGTTCATGCACGGCATGACCTCGATCTCCGCGCCCAGCGCGATGAACAGCGGCTCGCCGATGACCGGCATCTGGCTGGGATCGGGCATGTCGACGAACGCGAACATGGTGCGGCGCCCATGGTAGGTCGTGAAGTAGGCGCCCTCCGGCTTGTGGCGCTCCATGAACTGTCCGATCACCTTGGGCAGTGTCCCATCCACGATCGCCTTGTTGCCCGCATCGGTCGGAATCGACACCTTCAGCATCATCCGCATGTGAACCCCCTCCTGGTTGTTGGCCGAGCTACCAGCCAGCAGTACGCCGGGGTCACGCCGGCGGATCGGCGCGCAGGAACCTCTCGATGTCCGCGAACAGCACCGGCAAGTATGCCGTCCGGTCGAATCCCTCCGGGTCCTGGGACGGCGGGATGGCGGCGCTCCTGAGCTCGGCCGGGTACTCGCTCACGAACGAGAAGTGCCCCGCCCCCTCCACCACCACATGATCGAGCCGCGCCTGCGCCGGCAAGCCCTGCTCCACGATCCGCGCGAACACTGGCTCGGCGTGCTCGTCCCTGCCAGCGCTTCGCATCAGCACCGGCACGCGCACGCCCGCCAGCGCGTCCCGGGCCGCGAACCACGGCGTCGCCGGCGCCAGCAGCACCAGCGCCCGCACCCGCGCGTCATGGTCGACCGAGAACGGCTCGGGCCCATCCTTCCTGGTCAGCGGCACCTCCCAGGGGAACGCCGACGGCTCCCCGCCCGCCACCGCCAGCGCGGTGTAGCCGCCCAGCGAGTGCCCGACCACCGCCACCCCGGGCCCGAGCCGCGGCCCCAGTGCCGCATCCGCAAAGGCTGCGTCGATCACCAGCCGCACGTGCCGCGGCCGATTGACCAGGTTCTCCAGCGTCCCCGCCAGCCCGTCGTCCCCCCGACAGTTGCCCGGATGCTGCATCAGCCCGACCACGAACCCCGCCCGCGCCAGGTGCAGCCCGAGCCCGCGGTGCAGCCATGGCGTGCTCCCGGTCCCGTGCGACACCAGCACCAGCGGCCGCCGCGCCCCGGCCACCGGCGCGTCCATCGCGACCTCGACCGTGAACGGCCCGAAAGCCTCGTCGCGCACGAGCGCCCCCGCCGGCGCTGGATACAGCCAGCGCACCGCGATCCCCGCCCCCTGCACGGGATCCGCGACCACCACCCCCCGACACCCGACGACGCTGCTCACGAGCCGACTTCCTGCTGGTGCCCCCGACGTGACTCGAACACGTGACCCCCTGTTTAGGAAACAGGTGCTCTATCCGGCTGAGCTACGGGAGCTTGGTGGCAAAGACTATCAGTAGGTCAGGACGGAGACCACTGGG
>JADYYK010000090.1 GCA_020853705.1 Deltaproteobacteria bacterium | reverse complement strand
GGGTCGCGCTGTGCCCCGCGCCCTTCAGCATGCTGGCGGCGCGGCTGCTGCGCTTGCCGCTGCGGCAGTACACCACGATGGGTCGAGCCTTGTCGCCGAGCTCGCCCAGGCGCTGCCCGAGCTCCTGGACCGGGATGTTGAGCGCGCCCTCGATGTGCCCTCCGGCGAACTCGCCCGCCGTGCGTACGTCGAGCAGCAGCGCCCCCTGGGCGACCAGCGCGCGCGCGTCCGCCCCGCTGACATCCCCGCGCTTGGGCCACATCAGGTACACCAGCGCCGCCACCAGCAAGACAGGAACGCCGAAACGCTTCAGGAGCTTCATGGCAGTGGGAGCCAGACGGCGCCGAAAGGGTCCACGCCTTGTCCGGATGCACTCATGGCTGGTGCGCGACTGCGCCAGCTCCAGGCGGCCCGTGCGGCTCCTGCGCGGGGGGCGGAGGGGCTGGCGGCGGCGCCAGGTCGCCGCGGCGCCGTCTGTCCGCGACGATGATCGTCCTGTTGCGGCCGAGGAGCCCCAGGAACGGCGAGCCGCTGCCGAGCAAGAACGCGAACTGGTACCAGCCGCTGTCGCGCAGCACGTCATAGACCGGGAAGCGATGCCAGCCCCCGAAGGCATGAACGATGAGGAGCGGCCACGCGGTCAGGCCGTTCCAGAGTCCCCACAGGAAGTCTTCCATGACTCACCTCCACCCGAAGCCTCGGATCAGTGAACCTCAGCCGCCGTGGTCTCGGCGCGACGCTTGAGGTTGCGCAGCTGCGCGTGCTCCATCACGGCGTGCAGCGACAGCACCGCGGCGCTGGTCAGGGTCGCGCGCGGACCGGTCGCCATGTCGCCGCGCACGCGCACGATGAGGCGGGTCGCGCTGGCGCCGATGGGCTCCAGCACGAAGGCCCAGGTCATCTGGTAGCGCGCGCCGAACATGCCGAAGCCGTCCGAGCCGGGCGGGCGCTGCGCCGGTGGCAGCAGCCCGGGCGAGCCCAGCACCAGCAGGTGCGGCGCCTGCACGCGCAGCACCGCGAAGCCACCCGGGTCGCTGGGCGTCGCGGGCAAGAGGTCGCCGACCGCGATGTGCTGCAGCTCCGGGACGATCTCGCAAGCGCTGGGCACGCCGCCGTTGTCGAGCCGATCATAGCTGTACCAGCCCGCGCGCCGGCAGCCCATCTGCACCAGCCATGGCCACACCGCGCGAATCGGCGCCTCGATGGTGACGGCGTCGGTGCGCATCGCGCTGGCGTGGGGCAGCACGTCGTCACCGGGCAGCGCGCGCGTGAAGTCGGGGCGCCCGGGGTGCAGCCGGTGACGAAACTCGGCGAGCACGATGCTGCGGATGAGGTGCGAGAAGCGCCCGATGACGAGCCAGTAGCGCTCGAAGCGGCGCCACGAGGCCGGGTCGGTGGCGCTGACCCGCACGTCGACGCCGATCCAGGCGCCGCCGCCGACGCGCGGGTCGACGCGGAGACACCAGGCCACCTTGCCAAAGCCGGGCGCGCTGAAGGCGGCGAAGTCGGCCGGCGCGACGGCCGCGAACGGGATCGACGGCTGCCAGAACTTCCCGATGGCGCCGACCACGACCTCGCTGCCAGGCTGCTCGTCGAGGATGCGGAAGCCGGGGCCCTCACCGGCGCGGCCGATGTCGTCGATGGTGGCCGTCGACGCGCTGTGATAGCGCCGGCCGCGCAGCCGCGCCGCCAGCCGATCTGGCAAGGTGCGCAGCTCGAACAGGCCGCGGATGAAGGCGGTTCGATACAGGTCGACGGCGCGCACGGCCTGCCAGGTGGCCTCGGGGCTGGCGGCGACCGCGATGCGGTCGACCTGGCGCAGCGACCAGGTCGGCATGAAACCATCGATGAGATGTGCGCGGCCGGTGCTGGACATGAGCGCCTCCGCGGGGCCCTGCTGCAACCGCCAGGCCCGCGCGAGCCGGCGAATTCAGGTCCATCAGTGCGCAAGCGCCGCCACTGTGGGGCCCCGCCAGCGCACGGTTTGCGACCGACGGGGCGCGACCAACGCGGAGTCCGCGGCGTCGGGGGCGGCGGGCGGCGCCTGGCACGCCCGATGCCCTGCATCAGGGCATGCGCGGCTGGCTCCCGGTCATCGTCATCTGCGGCTACCTCGGCGTCGCCGCACCGGTTTCGGCGCAGTGCACCTCGAACGCCTCGTCGTGCGTGACCTGCCACGAGACGCAGGGTTTGCGCCCGGTGCTGCGCAGCCCGCAACCCTGGCACTCCGACCACGGCTTCGCCGACCTGTGCGCCGCCTGCCATGGCGGAGACGCCGCCGCCGAGGGCAAGGCCCGGGCGCACTGGGGCCTCCGCTCGCCGCTCGCGGACCCCGCACGCGCCTGCGCCGGCTGTCACAGCGGCGACGCCAGCGCGCGCGCCGAGCGCTACCTGTCGCACACGCCGAGCGCGGGCGCGACCACCCCACCCACCGGCGCAGCACCGACTGCGCCCAGGGCCGCCACCGCCTCCGCCGACCACCACGCCGCCGCCGCGTCGGCCAACCGCGTGCTGGCCGGCCTCGCGCTGCTGCTCGCGGTCGCACTCGCCTTCGCGCTCGCGCGCAGGCCGGCGCAGCGGCGCCCGGCCCTGGCCCGCTGGCTGCGCCAGAAGCTGTGGAGCCCCTACCTCGCCGGGGCGCTGCTCGGCCTGGTGGTCGCAGCCTCCGAGGTGGTGTGGGGTCGGCCGCTCGGCGTCGCCGGCGCGTTCGACAAGCTGGCCGCCTACCCGGGGCGCTGGCTGTTCCCGCACAGCCAGTACTACCGCTATGTCATGGCCCCGGCCATCACCTGGCAGGTCTGGCTGGTCATCGGCTTGCTCGGCGGGGCCTTCGCCTCCAGCGCCGTCTCGGGTGAGGCGCGTGCGCGCTGGCTGCCCGACACCCAGTGGCAGCCGCGCTTCGCCGCCAGCCGGGCCACGCGCCTCATGGTCGCCTTCGTGGGCGCCATCCTGGTGCAGTTCGGCGCCGGGATCGCGGGCGGCTGCACCAGCGGCCTCGCCATCTCCGGCGGCGCCGCGCTGGCGCCCGCGGCGTTCCTGTTCATGGCCGGCATGTTCGCTGGCGGCATCCCCACCGCCTGGCTGCTCTACCGCGGGAGGCCGCGCTGATGCGCGCCACCATCCTGCCCGCGCTGCTGCTCGGCTTCCTGTTCGGCTGGTCGCTGCACAAGGCCGGCCTGACGCACTACGCGCGCATCGTGAACGTGTATCGCTTCACCGATCTGACCGTGCTGCGCTTCATGCTCAGCGCGCTGGTGGTCGGCGCGGTCGCCATCGCGGTCGGCGGCGAGCTCGGCCTCGGCGCGCACGTGCCCCTGCCGCCCACGACGCTGCTGCCCAACCTGCTCGGCGGCGTGATCTTCGGCGTCGGCATGGCCGGCGCGGGCTACTGCCCCGGCACCATCGTGGCCGAGGCCGGCGAGGGCCGCCTCGACGCCTGGGTGGCCGGCCTCTCGGGGCTCATCGTGGGTGCGCTGCTGTTCGGCATGGTGCAGCCCCGGCTGATGCCGGCGCTGGCCCGCGTCGGGGCGCTGGGCCGGGTCAGCTTGGCCGGGCTGACCGGCGCCAGCCCCTGGCTGGTGCTGCTGGTCTTCGCGCAGGCCGTCGTGCTGCTGCTGGTGCTGGTCGCGCGCGCGGGCCGCGAACCCGCCTGACCGGCTCAGCCCACCAGGTCGCGGACCCGGTCCAGCAGCGCCTGCGGCGAGAACGGCTTGCGCAGGAACAGCGCCTCGGGGACCGAGATGCCGCGCCGACCCAGCGTCTCCAGGTCATATCCTGACATGATGATGACAGGCAGCCCCGGATGCCGCGCGCCCAGCTGGCCGGCGATCTCGGTGCCGGGCACGCTGCCCAGGGTGACGTCGGTGACCAGCAGCCTGAGGCGATCCGCGGCGCGGCCCAGCTCCAGCGCCTCGGCCCCGCTGCTGGCCTGCACGATGTCCTGGTAGCCGCCGGACCTCAGGATGGTGACCACCAGGCGGCGCATCTGGGCGTCGTCCTCCAGCACCAGGATCGGCCCGCGCACCGGCGCGCTGCCCTGGTCGAGCACCTCGCGCACCTTGCGCAGCAGCGGCTCGGGCAAGAGCGGCTTCTGCAGGAAGGCCACGCCCGCGTCGAGCACGCCGTGGTGCACGATGGAGTCCGGGGTGTAGCCCGACACGAACAGCACGCGCATCTCGGGCCGCATCGGCGCCAGCCGCTCGGCCAGCTCGCGCCCGCTCATGCGCGGCATCACCACGTCGGTGACCAAGAGGTGGATCTTGGCGCCGAAGCGCTCGCTGATGAGGAGCGCCTCGCCACCGTTCTGGGCCTCCAGCACGTTGTAGCCCTGGCGGCGCAGGATCGACCGGCACAGCAGGCGCACCTGCTCCTCATCCTCGACCAGCAGGATGGTCTCGCTGCCGCGCAGGCTGCTGGGCGCCGCCGTGGGCACCAGCGCCTCCAGCGGGGCGTCGGTGCAGGGCAGATACAGCTTGAACGTGGTGCCGACCCCCGGCTCGCTGTAGACGCGGATGTGGCCGTGGCTCTGGTTGACGATGCCGAACACCGTCGACAGCCCGAGGCCGGTGCCCTTGCCTTGCTCCTGGGTGGTGAAGAAGGGCTCGAAGACGCGCTCGCGCGTGGCGGCGTCCATGCCACAGCCGGTGTCGCTGACCGCCAGCATCACGTGCGGCCCCGGCGTGGTGCCGGGGTGCTCGGCCACATAGGCGGCGCCGAGGTCGACGTTCTGGGTCTCCAGGGTCAGCTTGCCGCCGCGCGGCATGGCGTCGCGCGCGTTGACCACCAGGTTCATCACGATCTGCTCGATCTGCCCGGGATCCGCGTGGACCTTGCCCAGGGGACGCGCCCCCAGCAACGCCAGCTCGATGTCCTCGCCGATGAGCCGGCGCAGCATTTTCTCCATGCCGGCCACGACCTGGCCGACGTCGAGCACGCGCGGCTGCAGCAGCTGCTTGCGGCTGAACGCCAGCAGCTGTCGAGTCAGCTCGGTGGCGCGCTCGCCGGCGCGCTGGATCTCCTCGACGTCGGCGCGCATCGGCTCGCCCGGCTCCAGCTGGCCGAGCACCAGGTGGGAGTAGCTCAAGATGACCGAGAGCAGGTTGTTGAAGTCGTGCGCGACGCCGCCCGCGAGCACGCCGATGGCCTCCATCTTCTGGGCCTGGCGCAGCTGATCCTGCAGCTTGTGCACGTCGTCGATGTCCTGGAAGGCGCCGAACACCCGCACGATCTTGCCGCTCGGATCGCGCTCGGCGTGGCCCATCACGCGCACCCAGATGCGCCGCTTGCTCAGCGTGACGACCTGCATCTCGAGATCGAAGGGCACCCCGTTGCGTGCGCACGCCTCGATGGCCTTGATGATGGCGTCGCGGTACTCGGGCGCATAGAAGGCCAGCACCTCGTCGGCCGAGGGCTGGCTGCCCGGCGGCAGCTCGTAGATGGCGCACACCTCGTCGGACCAGACCAGGCGCAGCTCGGGCTCGAGCTCGATGCGCCAGCCGCCCAGGCGGGCCACGCCACCGGCCAGCCGGCGCAGCCCCTCGGCCTCGGCCAGCTTGGCCTGGGCCTGCTTGAGCTCCTCGATGTCGGTGCAGGTGCCGAACCACTTGAGGACGCCGCCGTCGGCGCCGAGTACCGGCGCGCCGCGCATCAGCCACCAGCGATACACGCCGTCGGCGCGGCGCAGGCGACACTCCACCGAGTAGGCGGTACCGCTCGCGACCGCGGCGCGCCAGGCCTCGCGGCTCAGCGCCCGGTCGTCGGGGTGAAACGCCCTGTGCCAGCCCTCCCCCAGGCTGTCGTCCAGGCTGAGGCCGGTGTACTCGATCCAGCGCCGGTTGAGGTAGCTCGGACGGCCGTCGGCGCCGCTGCTCCAGACCACCCCGGGCAGCGCCTCGGCCAGCATGCCGAGCTCGACCTCGCGCATGCGCAGGGCGCGCTCGACGGTCTCGCGCTTGGCGAGGTCCTGCTGCAGCGCCTGGTTCAGGTCCTGCAGCTGCAGCGACTTCTCCTCCAGCTTGCGGATCAGCGTGCGGCTGTACAGCTCGAGCTGGCCCTCGTTGGGCGGCGGCGTCGGGTCCGGGGTGCGGCCGCGCGCGACCTTGACCAGCGCGGCGCGCACGCGGCCCACGAAGTCCTCGGGCTCGGTGGGCTTCAAGATGAAGTCGTCGGCGCCCAGCGTCATGGCCAGCGCCTCGTCCTCGGGCCGGGTGTAGGTCGCGGTGTAGACGATGAAGGGCACGTCGTGCAGCCCCGGATCGGCGCGCCAGTGACGCAGCAGCGTGTAGCCATCCATGATGGGCATCAGCAGATCGGAGATGATCAGCGCCGGCACCTGCTGGCGCGCCCTGACCAGCGCCTCGGCGCCGTGGTGGGCGGCCTCGACCTCATAGCCGTGGCCCTCCAGCAGCGCCTTCAGGTAGTAGAGGTTGTCCTCCTTGTCATCGACGATGAGGATGCGCGTCATGCCGCGTCGCCCTCCCCGGCTGCGCGCGCGGCAGCCTCGATCTCGGTCACGAAGGTCTCGGGGTCGATGGGCTTCTCGATGTACCCGGTGCAGCCCGCGGCCAGGCACTTGGCGCGATCACCGACCAGAGCGTACGACGTCACCGCGATGATCGGGATCTTGCGCAGGCTCTCGATGGCGCGCAGCGCGCGCGCCACCGCGTGGCCATCCATGGTCGGCAGCTGGATGTCGAGCAGGATGATGTCGGGCCGCAGCGACTGCGCCAGCGCGATGCCGCTCGGGCCATCGACCGCGGGCACCACGCGATGGCCCCGCTGCTCGAGCAGGAAGGTCGCCAGGTAGCGGTTCTGCTCGTTGTCCTCGATGAGAAGCACGGTGTGGAGCACGGTCTGGCTCATGCGGTCGGCCTCTCCAGGGGCAGGGTCAGAGTGAAGCGGCTGCCCTTGCCCCACTCGCTGCTGGCGATGATATCCCCTCCCAGGAGTGTCGCGAGCCGGCGACAGATCGCCAGCCCCAGCCCGGTGCCCTCGTGCTGCCGTGACAGCCCGGTGTCGAGCTGCCGAAACGGCTGAAACAGCGCGGCCAGATCTTCAGGCCTGACGCCGATCCCGGTGTCCTCGACACACAGGCGCAGCGCCGGGCAGGCCACCTGCGTCGGCGGCGCGGGCCAGGCGTCCAGCCGCTCGGCGCTGACGGTGACGCCGCCGTGGTCGGTGAACTTGAGGGCGTTGGAGAGCATGTTGAGCATGATCTGCTCGACCCGGCGCCGGTCGCTGACCATGCGGCCCAGCACCGGCGCGACCCGGGCCTCCAGCGTGAGCCCCTTCTTGTCGGCCTGCGGGCGCACCGAGCCCAGCACGCGCTCGATCGACTCCGGCAGCTCGAAGGGCTCCGCCACCACCTCGAGCTGATCGGCCTCGATCTTCGACAGATCGAGCACGTCGTTGATGAGCTCGAGCAGGTGGCGCGCGCTGCCGCGCACCATGCCGAGCTGCTTGCGCTGCTCCGCGGTCAACGGCCCGGCCAGCCCCTGCAGCACGATCCCGGTGAAGCCGATGATGGAGTTCAGCGGCGTGCGCAGCTCGTGCGACATGGTGGCCAGGAAGGCCGACTTGAGCCGATCGGCGGCCTCGGCGCGCGCGCGGGCGGCCTCGAGGTCGACGGTGCGCTGGTGCACCTTGGCCTCCAGGCTCTCGTTGAGCTCGCGCACCACGCGTTCGACCTGCTTGCGCTCGCTGATGTCGATGGACAGCACGAAGATGCCCTCGGGCACCGGCTGCACACGCACGTCGAACCAGCCCGTCGCGCCGTCCGCGAAGGTGAACTCGGTCTCCTCGTGCAGCGCGACCCGGGCCTCCATGCAGCGGCGCAGCAGCGCGAACACCGGCGTGGCCTCGATGCCGGGCCACATGTCGGGCATGCGCTGACCCAGGAGCTCGCTGCTCGGGCGCCGGTTCTGCTTGGCGGCGGCGTCGTTCAGGTAGAGGTAGCGCCACTCGAAGTCGAGCAGCTGGCAGCCCTCCAGGATGTTGTCGAGGGTGGTGCGATAGCGCTGCTCGCTGCGCGCCAGCGCCTCCTCGGCGCGGCGCCGCTCGGCGCGGGTCTGGCGGCGCTCCTCGTCACGCGCCAGGTTGTCGAGCGCGAACGACAGATCCGCCGCGGCCTCGACCAGCAGCGCCAGCTCCTTGTCCTGGAAGTAGCCGACGCGATCGGCATACACGCTGAGGGTGCCCGCGACCACGCCGCCGACGTGGAGGGGCAGCGCCGCCGAGGCGTGCATGCCGTGCTGCTCCAGCTTGGCGCGCCAGAGCAGCGTGGCCGGGTCGTCGCGGAGGTCGTTGCAGATGTAGGGCCGGTCGTCCCGGAAGGCCCGCCCGGTCGGGCCCCGGCCCTCGGGGCGATCATCGGCATAGACGCTGGTGCCCTTCAGGTAGTCGACGCCCGGGCCAGCCTGGCTCACCGGCACCAGCAGCTGGGTCACCGGCTCCAGCCAGCCGATCCAGGCCAGGCGAAAGCCGCCGTCGCTGACCAGGATCTGGCACACCCGGTCCAGCAGCTCCTCGCGCGAGCGCTTGCGCACGATGGCCTGGCTGATCTGGGTGAGCGCAAAGTAGAGGCGATTCAGCCTCTGGATCTCCTGGTCACCCGTCCCCACCACTGGAGCGTCAGTGTACAACAGCGGCCTGGGCGCACTCTCGCGATCACCAGGCGCCAGGGCGGGTCAGTGCTGGCGGCCACGGGGCCTCGCCTTGGGCCTCTGCTCGCGGGCGCGGCGGGGCTGCTGCTGCACGGTCTTCAGGTAGGCGTCGAGGCGATCCAGGCTTTCCTCCCAGCAGCGCCGGTAGTCGTCGATCCAGCTGGCGGCCTGCGCGAGCGGCGCCGCCTCCAGGCGACAGGGCCGGCGCTGGGCGTCGCGCCCGCGCGAGATCAGGCGCGCGCGCTGCAGCACCTTGAGGTGCTTGGAGATGGCCGGCATGCTGATGTCGAACGGCGCGGCCAGCTCGGTCACGGTGGCCTCGCCGCGGGCCAGCTTGGCCAGGATGGCGCGCCGGGTCGGATCGGCCAGCGCCGCGAACACGGCGTCGAGCTGCGCGGCCTGCATCAGCCCGCCGCCAGGTGCGCGGCCAGCTTGTCGAGGGTCTGCTGGCCGCCCTCGACGGCGCCGAACGCCTTGACCCGCTCGAGCTCGGCCGCCGACGGGAACAGCGTGCGCATGGTCAGCTGGGTCTGCTTGCCGTCCGCGCTGGAGGCCAGCGTGACGGTGACCTCGAAGGTGGCGGGATCGTCGTCGACCCCGGCGTCGAGCAGGTAGACCAGCCGCTCGGGCGGCACCACCTCGGTGAAGCGGGCGCGGTTCATCCACTCGGTGCCGTCGGGGCCGACCATCAGGTAGAGCGCCTGCCCGCCGCGGCGCACGTCCATCGCTTGCACGGTGGTGGTGAAGCCGCGCGGCCCCATCCACTGGCAGAAGCGCGCCGGCTCGGTCCAGGCGGACCAGACCAGCGCGCGCGGGGCGTCGAAGCGGCGGGTGACCACGAGCTCGCGGTCGGCGATGCTGTCCTTCATGGCGCTCTCTCCTTGGGCTGTCTTGAACCAGATGGTTAATGAACCATATGGTTACTAACAGGGCGCGAGCGAGCTGTCAACCCGGGCTCCGCGACCGCGCGATCTCCGCTAGAGCCGGCTGGCGATCAGGGCGGTGGTGCCGCCGAAGAAGACCACCACGGTGATGGCCAGGCCGATGAGGTCGAGCTTCTTGGCCTTCTCGATCTGCTCGGCGTCGTGCAGCCGCGCCGACCAGATGCACTCCACCAGCGTGATCAAGATGGTGACGTAGGACAGGTTGTAGACGTGATCCAGCAGGACCATCTGGCCGGTCTTGGGCAGATCACCCTGCGCGGTCAGCTGCAGCGCGACCGCCGAGATCAGGCAGGTGGTGGCCAGCCCCAGCTTGGCCTCGAAGTTCTGCACCCCGAGGAAGAAGACCGAGATGGTGATCAGCATACAGATGGCGATGGGCACCAGCGTGGTGGCCAGGTAGCCCAGCACCGGGCGCCGCAGGTGGATGGTGTAGCTGAACTGCGAGTAGCGATCCTCGCCAGGGCCGCGCCGCGGATCGCCCCAGTTGGTCGGGTAGGAGTGGCTGCCGACCTTGGCCGAAATGTGATCGATCATCCAGCCGTCGACCTTGAGGCCGGGGTCGACCAGGTCGGTGTCCTTGTCGGCGACATAGACCATCTGGTCGGTGGTCTGGTCGTTGTCCTCGAAGGCGATGGTCAGCTCCTGATCGTCGAACGGATAGTCGCGCACGTCGAAGGAGCGGCCAAAGCGGCTCTGGATGCGCATGACCTGGTACTGCCAGCCGTCGCCGACGTCCTCGGCCTTGGGGTTGCCGGCCTCGTCGACATAGACGAAGGTGCGCACGATGTCGCCCTCGAACTGGTTCAGCAGCTCGAAGGTCTCGGTCGGGTTGAAGTCGCCCTTCCAGCGGAACCAGACCCAGAAGTCGACCAGGTAGTTGGACTCGGCCAGGGCCAGCTGCGGGACCTGGAAGGCGTAGACGCCGACATAGACCGGGACCGGGCCGCTGGCCGGGGCGGCGACGCCAGCGCCGGTGGTGGGCGTCGCGGTGACCGAGGCGTCGGGGCTGTCAGGCGCGTCGGGGCTGGCGGCGGCGGGCGCATCGGGGCTGGTGGCGGCGGGCGTGGCCGGGTCAGCTGCGGCCACGGCGGCGGGGGCACCTGCGACCGCGGGCGGCGGCGGCACGCGGGTCGACGGTTTCGGCACCGGCGTGGCGGGCCTCGGCGCGGCCGAGGGCTGCGCGACGAGCCGGGCGCCCCAGCTCAGCAACAGGGCCACGCCGAGCGCGATGGGGGCCAGCAGGACAAGCCGGGAGCGCAGTGCGCGTCGCGCGCGTCGGGTCCGCATGCCCGGTCACTTTCTCCCACCTTGGCACGCCCTGCAAGCATCGCGGCCCGGATTGTCGTAGAACCTCCCCATGGCGGGGTCGCCCAGCACCAACACGGCTGGCAAGACGGGCAGCGGCATGCTGGCCGGCCTGCTGGCCGCGGCGCTGTTCGGCGCCAGCGCGCCGGTGGCCAAGCTGCTGCTCCCCGGTGTGGGGCCGCTGCTGCTGGCCAGCCTGCTGTACCTGGGCGCGGCGCTGGGTCTGTCGGGCTGGCTGGCCCTGCGCGGCGCGGCCAGCAGCGAGGCGCGCCTGCGCCGCGCCGACGCCTGGCCCATGGTCGGGATCGCGCTGCTCGGCGGCGTCGGCGGGCCAGTGCTGATGCTGGTGGGCCTCGGACGCATGTCGGGGGTGGCGGGGTCGCTGCTGCTCAACCTGGAGGCGCCGTCGACCATGCTGGTGGCGGTGCTGCTGTTTCACGAGCACCTGGGGCGGCGCGAGGTCGCCGCCGCCCTGGTCATCGTCGCGGGCGGCGCGGCCCTGGGCTACCGGCCTGGCGAGCTTCACGCCGACGGCTGGGGCATCGCGGCCATCACCGGGGCCTGCCTGTGCTGGGCCGGTGACAACAACCTGACCCAGCGCCTGTCGCTGCGCGATCCGGCCAAGGTGGTGCGCCTCAAGACCCTCAGCGCGGGCCTGCTGACGGGGACCCTGGCGCTGCTGACCGGCGCCGGCCTGCCGCCGCTGACCACGGTCGGCCTCGCGCTGGGTGTCGGTGCGCTGAGCTATGGCGTCAGCATCCTGCTCGACATGATCGCGCTGCGCCACCTGGGGGCGGCGCGCGAGGCCGCCATCTTCGCGACCGCGCCGTTCGCTGGCGCCCTGCTGGCCATCCCCCTGCTGGGCGAGCACCCCGGCCGCGCCGACGCGGCCGGTGCCGCGGCCATGCTGCTCGGTGTGGTGCTGCTGCTGCGCGCGCGCCACAGCCACCGCCACACCCACGCCGAGGTGGTGCACGACCACAGCCACAACCACGACGAGCACCACCAGCACGACCACGCCCACGCCGGCAGCGGCCCGGTCACCGAGCCCCACAGCCATCCGCACCGCCACGCCCCGCTGACGCACGAGCACCCCCATGTCAGCGACGCGCACCACCGCCACTCGCACCGCTGAGGCGGCAGCGCCCCCTGCCCCGCCCCGCGGCGATGAACAGCCCGCTCGGGGCTGCTAGCCTGGGTCGCTGCCTGGCGCCGGGAAGCGCGCCGCCCAGGGCTCCAGCTCGATGCCGATGGCGTTGATGACGTAGGCCAGCGTGCGGTACCAGCCGGCCAGCACCAGCAGCTCGAGCAGCTGGGGTGGCGTCCACTCCGCGGCCAGGCGGGTCCACAGGGCGGCCGACACCGTGGCGCTGTCGTGCAGCTCGTCGGCCAGCGCCAGCAGCAGCTGCTCGCGCGGGGTCCAGGCGGGATCGTCTGCGCGGCCGCGCGCGGTGGCGGCCAGCTGGGCCTCGCTGAGGCCGACGGCCGCCCCGAAGGCGACCGCGTGCACGCCCCACTCGTACTCGGCGCCGGCGCGGGCGCAGGTGCGCTGGATGCAGAGCTCGCGCTCGCGCGCGCTGAGCAGGCCGTGGCCCAGCAGGGCGGCGCCCAGCGGGCGCATGCGGCTGGACAGCTCGGGGTGCACCGCCAGGGTACGGAACAGGGCCAGCGGCGGCACGGCGCTGCCGGGCGGCATCCACTTCTTCAGCATGGCGTCGAGCTCGGGCGCGAACGGCGGGGTCAGCGCGGCGATGCGGGGGCTTGGCGTGGCGGCGGTCATGAACTATCCTCCTCGATGTTGGCTGCTTCTGATTTCGAAGCACGTCACCAGGAGGCTAGCTTTTGATTTCGAAGCAGTCAAGGGACCTGCCAAACCCGTGAAGACTCCACGCCCCGGCCAGCCCACCCGGGCCTCGCGCACCGGTCGGCCCATCATGGCGCTGCTCGATCTGCTGGGCCGGCGCTGGACTCTGCGCGTGCTGTGGGAGCTGCGCGAGCCCGCCGCCACGTTTCGCGGCCTGCAGGCGCGCTGCCAGGGCATGTCGTCGAGCGTGCTGAGCCAGCGTCTGGCTGACCTGCGCAGCGCGGGGATCGCGGTCGACGCCGACGCCGACGGCAGTGGCTATGCGTTGACCGATGCGGGGCGCGCGCTGCTGGCGGCGCTGGAGCCGCTGGATCGCTGGGCCAAGGACTGGGCGCGGCGGTGACGTTCAGGGCGTCGTGAGCAGGCGGCGCAGCTCGCCCAGGCGGTCCTCGGGGGCGCCGAAGCGGGCGCGGTAGTCGGCCTGGCTGCGCGCGATGACCTCGAGGGCCTCGGCGCGGTCGTAGACCTCGGCGATGCGGACCTTGTGGTTGGCGCTGGCACCCGGGCGCTGCTTGTAGCTCAGGAAGTAGTGCTCGAGGCGCTCGACCAGGGCGCGCGGGCAGTCGCCGATGTCCTGGAAGCCGCCGTAGGCCAGGTCGGCCTCGAGGACGGCGATGATCTTGTCGTCGGCCTCCTCGCCGTCCACCATGCGCAGGCCGCCGATGGCGCGCGCGCGGGCCAGGAAGTTGCCGTGCACGATGGTCTTCTCGCTGAGGATGCAGACGTCGAGCGGATCGTGATCACCCTCGATGTGGGTCGCCCCGGTGCGCTCGGCGCAGCGCGCGGCCACGCTGTCGCCGCAGTAGGTCTGGGGCAGAAAGCCGTACACCGTCGGGCACAGGCTGGAGAAGCGCTGCGGCCGGTCCAGCTTGAGGTGACCGCTGAGCTTGTCGATCTCGTACTTGACCGGGTCGGTGGGCACCAGCTCGACATAGACCTGCAGCACGTCGGGCGCCGCGAAGGTGGCGACGCCATGCCAGGGGTGGGCCTGGAACAGGAGGCCCACCAGCTCGCTGGCGCGTGACATCATCGGATCGGCCATGGCCGATGCTACTTGCTGACGCCGGCCGCTTCCAGCAGCGCGTCGACCAGGCCGTCGGCGACCTTGGCCGCGCCGGCGCCGTTGGGGTGGGTGAGGTCGGGCTCCCACTCGCCAGCCAGGCGCCACTTGCGCACCGAGCCCTTGCCGCCCATCCAGGTGAAGGCGTCCCAGAAGGCGCAGCCCTTGGCCGCGGCGGCCTTGCGCTGGGCCTCGACCAGGCCGGGGATGACCGCCTTGGAGATGAGCTTACCCTCGGTGAAGTTGGCCGCGTCGGTCGGCGACATCACCAGGCACGACGCCCTGGGCGCCGCCGCGCGCAGCGCAGCCAGGGTATTGCCATAGACCTCCTGGTAGGCCGCGATCGACTTGTCGCCGGGCGGGTACCAGTCGGCCTCGTTGGCGCCGAGATAGATGATGATGAGGTCGAGGCCACGATGGTCGTGCTGCTCGCGCAGGTGGTCGGGGCGGATCGACCCCAGCGCCTTGGCCGAGTTGGAGGCCAGCCCGAAGTTGTCATAGGTCACGCCGGGGCCCGGGCGCTCCATCACGACGCCATACAGGCGCACCTTGCCGCCGGTGACGCGCAGCTGCAGCTTGTGCGCCCCATCGGGCACCTCGAGCGCGGTGAAGGCGCTCTTGATCTCGGGGGCCGCGGTGTCGATCACCGAGTGCGGCTTGCCGTCCAGCGTGACCTCCAGCTTGCCGGCGCCGGGCTGGGCCAGATAGTAGACGTCATAGCGCGACACCTTGGAGCCCAGCCCCGCCTTGGTGGTGGTGAAGCTGGCCTGCGCGCCGCTGCTGCCCTCGAACGAGGCGCCGCCCACGCCATAGCGCTTGTCGGCGAGGCCGCCGAACTGGATGGCGCGCGTCTTCCAGCCGGTGCCGGTGCGCAGCACGGTGTGGTGGCGATAGCTCGGCGACGGCAGCCCCGCGGGCACGAAGCCAGCGCCGCCGTCGCCGAACAGGGTCTGCAGCCGCTCGCGCGCACGCCGCGTGATGGCGTCGTTCGAGGTGATGGAGTCGCCATACTGCGCGATGCGCACGACGGCGCCGGCCTTGCCGGCCTTGACCCGCGCCAGCGCCTCGGAGAAGCGCGCCAGCTGCCGGGTCGGATCGGTGATCTTGGTCGGGGTCAGCGGCGGCGCGGCCGACTCGGCGCGCACCGGCCCCGGGGTGGCACCCGCGCCGACCAGCAGCGCCAGCGCGAAGCACCCGATCGTCCTGGCTCTTCCACGTCTCGTCATCATGACCATCGTCTTTGTGTAGGATCTACCAGACATGACACGCCTGGGTACATGGATCGTGGTCGGCGCTGCCCTGGCCGGCTGTGGGGGTGGCGGGTCCAAGCCGCCGGTCGATGATGGCGGCAACGTGCTGACGCCGGATGGCGCGGTCTCGACGGGCGACGGACAGGTCATGCCCTCTGTCGACGCTGGACCCGATGCTTCCATTGCAGGCCTGATGGGCACCCTGAGCGGCGACCTGCGCACCGACCACATCGGCTGGCGCCCCACCGACCGCAAGCTCGCGGTGCTGCTGGGCCACGCCAGCGCCTCGGTCGAGGTGCGCCGCGCCGGCGACGGCAGCGTGGCCGGGACCTACACCTCGAGCGCGCTGACCACCGAGCCCGACTCCAGCGACATGGTCAGCACGGTCGACTTCAGCGCCCTGACCACGCCGGGGACCTACTACCTCTACCTGCCCGGCGGCGCGCTGCGCTCGTACCCCTTCAGCATCGCCGCCGACAGCTATGACCTGGTCGGGCGCGCGGCCATGAAGTCGTTCTACTTCCAGCGCTGCAACCACGACAAGGTGATGCCCTACGCCAGCGACGTGCTGCCCGGCGCGGCCGGCCTGGGTGGGCGCTGGACCGACGGCAGCTGTCACGGCACCGACGCCAGCGCCCCGCCCGGCCCGGGCTCGGCGCAGAACGGCAACCTCGACGTGCACGGCGGCTGGCACGACGCTGGCGACTACCAGAAGACCCTGTGGGGGCGCGGCGTGCCCGAGCTGCTGTTCGCCTACGAGGTCAACCCGGCGGCCTGGGCCGACGGGCGGCTGGCGCTGCCCGAGAGCGGCAACGGCATCCCCGATCTGCTCGACGAGGTGCGCTGGGAGCTCGACTTCTATGTGCGCATGCAGCGCCCCGACGGCCACTTCATGTCCTCGGTCAAGGGCCGCGACCCCACCGTGGTGTCACCGCCCAGCGCCTCCAACGAGAGCCGGGTCTACTTCGACACCACCTCGCCCGACGGCAACGGCTGGTCGGGCGGCGGCGTCACCATCGCCAGCGCCACCGCCAACGCGACCTCGGCGCTGGCCCACGCCGCGGTGGTGTTCCGCGCCGCCGGGCAGACCACCATCGGCAACGGCTACGCGACCGCCGCCGCCGCCGGCTGGGGCTGGCTGGCCACGCGCACCCCGACCGACGCCGGCGAGCGCCGCCAGCGCCTGGCCGCCGCCGCGGCCGTGTACCGCATGGATGCCTCGGTGACGACCGCGAAGGCCGTGGTCGAGGGCTTCGCCTGGTCGACCTGGGACGGCATGCTGCCGGGCAGCGTGACCCCGGGCGAGAGCACGGTCTCCACCGGAGCCTGGCACGTGCTGTCGAACCCGGCGGCGACCACGCAGCTCAAGAGCACCATCAAGACCGCGGTGCAGGCCGCCATCGTCGATCGCGCCTTCAGCGAGCCCGGCCTGTATGGCCCGCTGTACGGCGGCCCCGGCAACGGCTGGGACTGGAGCTGGGGCAGTAACCGCGCCCAGGGCTTCTATGGCGCAAATCTCCTGATGGCGCTGCGCTTCGACGTGCGCGGCAGCCACACCGCGGCCGAGGTCGCGGCGCGCGCGCAGCAGCACCTGCACTACCTGCTGGGGCTGAACCCGCTGTCGATGCTGTACCTCACCAACATGGCGGCCTACGGCGGCGAGCACTCGTCGTTCCAGATCTATCACTCGTGGTGGTCGTACACCGGCAGCGACGGCGACCACGGCAACGCCATGTACAACGGCAAGCCGATGTCGGTGGTCGAGCCGATGTATCCCTATCACCCGATGGACACCCAGACGTCGACCTACGGGCCGCCGCCGGGGCTGGTGCCGGGCGGACCCAACTTCTACTACTCGGCGAGCTACGACCTGCCCAACAAGAGCCGGCCCCCGTACGCCTATCGCGACTTCTCGGTCGGCTGCGACTGGTCGGGCAGCGTGTGCCGGGCGGCGTCGTGGGAGATCACCGAGCCGATGGATGCCTATCAGGGACCGGTGGTCTGGCTGCTGTCGTTTCACATGCCCCAGTAGAGGAGCCGTCATGCGTGCGAGGCGTGCGAGGCGTGCGAGCGTCGTGGTCGGGATCGCGCTGGCGCTGGCCAGCTGCTCCAAGGTCAACAAGGATGGCGGCCCCAAGCCGAGCCAGTCGCCCGCGCCGATGCGTGCGCTGCCGGTCGAGGTCACGCTGATCTCGGCGGTGCTGGCCGATGACTGTCAGAAGGCGTCGGCCGCTCCGCCCAAGAGCGCCAGCGCCGGCGACATGGTCAAGGTCCGGGACGCCAAGACCGCGCGCCGGGACACCAGCGCTGACGACGCCAAGAGGGCGCCGCGCGACAGCGACAGCAACGACAGCATGGCCGAGCGCCCCGCGCGGTCGTGCCGCCAGTCCACCGTGCAGCTGCACCTGGTCGCGGCCGCGGGTGACGCCCCGGCGCGCGTCGAGCTGGCCAAGGTCGAGCTGCTCGACGCCAAGGGCGACAAGCACATCCAGGAGCTCGGCGCGCGCAACCCCCAGGTGTGGTCGGCGAGTGACGGGCGCTATCGTCCCTGGGACGGCGTGGTGTCACCGACGCAGGACCTCGAGGTCAGCTTCGATCTCGGCGCCCCCGACTGGGCCAAGATCGGCGGCGGGGATCCCTTCGCCACCGAGGGCATGGGCTTCAAGCTCATCGTGGTGGTGCGCGTCGATGGCCGGGACCACAGCGTCGACGTGGTGGTGCACTCGCCCTACGTCGCGCGCGAGCCCGAGGTCGACACCTGAGCCTGCGCTACTCGCCGTCCCAGTAGTCGAGCGCCGGGCCGGGGCGACCGCGGTGGTTGTAGGTGCGGGCGGCGGGATCTTCGCCCGGCGGGCTGCCGACCATGACCGCGACCTTGCCGGAGTCGGGGTACTCGATGACGTCGGTGGGCAGCATGGTGCTGACGCTGAGGTAGCGCAGCTCGTGCGCGGAGGTGTTGATGATCTGGTGCGCGCTGGCGCGGCCGCCGGCGGGGGCGGCGATGACGTCGCCCTTGCGGATGGCGTGCTCGCGCTCGCCGATGCGCACGACGCCGCTGCCCTCGAGCACGAGGAACATCTCTTCATTGACATGGTGACAATGAAAAGGGACGGCGCGCTTGCCGGGTGGCACCACGTTGAGCGAGTAGCCCAGCTGACGCGCCCCCAGCTGCGGGCCGATGGCGCCGTCCTGGGTCTCGAAGCGCTCGCCATGGCTGAAGCGCTCCAGCACGACCTCGTCGAGATTGATGATGGGTCTCATGCCGGCCAGGATAACAGGCGCGCGGTGACGGCCTGCGCCAGCGCCGCGAGGCTGCGCCGCACCGCGGCGGCGGAGGCGTCGTCGAGCCGCCCCTCGGGGCCGAGCTTGCGTGGCAGGAAGGGGCTGATGTGCGAGGCCTCGGTCAGCACCTGGGCCGACATGGTGCGCAGGATCTCGACCAGGGCAGCGTGGGCATGCTGGCCCCCGGCGGGCGCGGCGTTGAGCAGGAGGAGCGGCTTTTCGACCAGCTCCCCGCTGGAGACCACCCAGTCGAGCGCGTTCTTGAAGGCGCCGGGGACGCCGTGGGCATACTCGGGGCTCGAGATGATGAAGCCGTCGGCGCGGCCCAGCAGCGCGCGCAGCACGCGCACCGGGCCCGGCGCGCTGGCGGCGGCGTCCTCGCCGTCGCGGTCGGGGTTGAAGGCCGGCAGGTCGCCCAGGCCGGTGTAGTGCACGACCTGCATACCCGGCGGCGCCAGCGCGGCGGCGGCCTGCAGCAGCGCGGCGTTGGAGGACACCGCGCGCAGGCTGCCCGACAGGGTCACGATGGTCATGCCCTGTCGATGCACGACCGGGCGGGTCGGATTCGCGGGCCGGGCCACCCGGCCAGGTCAGGTCAGCGCGGCCAGCGTGGCGGCGTCGAGCTCGATGATGCGCGGCGAGGCGCCGCGGAAGTCGCTGTAGCGCAGCCAGTGCGGACGCACGCGCCAGTAGGCGATCCCGGACCAGGCCTTGCGCTCGAGGCCGTCGGGGAAGCGCGCCAGGTAGTGCCCGAGCAGGCGCTCGAGGTCGGCGCCGCTCGGCTGATCGCAGCGCCCTTCGAGCTGCACGGTCTGGCCGTCATCCCAGCCGATGACCAGCGCGATGCGCGGGTCGGCCACCAGGTTGACGTGCTTGCGCGTGCTCGACAGGGTGTCGAAGTAGAGCTCCAGCGCGGGCTCGGCTGCGATGGCCACGCCGATGACCGCGGCCTGCGGCGTCCCGTCGGCGCTGCGCGAGGCCTGCACGGCCCACCTCTGCTGCTGCATGAAGCTGACGAGCTCGGCACGGGTCATGGGTGACGCCGGCGCGGCTACGGCCAGGGCAGCACGGCAGCCTCGCCGTAGATCTTGATGAGCTGGTCGATGTAGCTCAGCAGGAAGACGCGGCGGCGCTCGAACAGGTCGAGGCGCTGCTGATCGAACAGCGGCCGCCCGGCGTCGATCCAGGGCTGCAGCCGGGCCTGGAAGGCCGGGGTGTCGGCCTTGCGCAGGTTATCGACCAGGCTGCGCGAGAAGCGGTGCACGTTGCGCAACAGGCTGGTGTTGGTGCTGAGGTCGCCGAGCTGGGCCGCCTTCCAGCCCTCGTTGTTGTCGCGAAACACGATGCGACCATGCTCGTCGGCCATCAGGTTCTCGGAGTTCCTGAAGCGATCGGTGTTGGCCTGCAGGTAGTCGAACACCACCAGGGTCGACACCTGCTCGGCCAGCGACGCGGTGGCGGCGTCGGTCGGGATGGCGAACTGGATGCCCAGCCAGCGGCCCCAGCGCTCCTGGCCCGCCTTGCCGGTCAGGTGAGTGTCGACCAGCACCGGCATCCAGTACGCCGCCGAGCCCAGCGCCAGCCCTGGCGTGGTCTTGGAGTGCACCAGCACCTCGGTGGGATCCTTGAGCAGATCATGCGAGACCAGCCGCGCGGTCACCGGCGGCACGCGGTCGTGGATGCCGAGCAGGCGGCCGAGCTCCCAGGCCAGGATGTCGTTGCGCCACAGCACCGGGCGCTCGTAGGTCTGCGGCTTGAAGGCGATCTCGAGGCCGTTGCCGAGGTCGAGCTGGTAGATCGGCGCCTTGCGCGAGATCTTGCGCAGCACCTTGACCACCGGCGCGGTGGCCATGGCGTTCAGGAGCTCGTCGACGTCGCGGCCGCGGAAGCTGATGGCCGTGGCGGAGGGCGACGGTGAGGGCGCGGGGGCCTCGCTCGGCGTCGGCGCCGGGCTGGGGGCGTCGGCCGGGGTCGCCAGCACGCGGGGGGTCGGGCTGGCCTCGCTGCGCGCCGCCATGGTCGGGCGCGGCGACGCCGCGGGGGCCGGGACGCTGGGGCCTCCGCCCGGGGTGGGGTCGGCCTCGGCCTCGCGCGGACGCACCCCGCCGCGGGAGCCGCTGCAGCTCGCCAGCGCTGCGCTCACGATCGAGACCCAGAGCTTGCTTCGCCGCCAACCTGGTGCCGGAGCCATGACCACCTCGTCTGCTGCATAGCGTGGCGGAAGCCGCGCTGCGCGGCAAGAAACGCGCTGGACCCGGCGGCACTTCCCCCCTGGTTGACGGGGGCCGCATATTCGTGTTAGCAATACTCACATGAATATGCCGAGGCGGCAGTACCACATGGGCGCCCGCGCCGAGGCCGCGGAGCAGACCCGCGTGCGCATCATGGAGGCCGCCGTCACGCTGTTCACCGAGCGCGATCCCGAGGCGGTCACCCTGGACGCCATCGCGGCGCACGCCGGGGTCACCCTGCAGACGGTGCTGCGCAAGTTCGGCTCCAAGGACGGCCTGTTCGAGGCCACCGTCGCGCACAAGAGCGCCGAGGTCATGCAGGCGCGGCAGCCTGAGCGCGCGGACGATCCGGCCGCCGCGGTGCGCGCGCTGTGTGCCAGCTATGCCGAGCTGGGCGAGCGCAACTGGCGCATGCTGCGCTACGAGGCGCACAGCCCTGCCCTGCACATGGCCCTGGTCAATGCCCGCGCGCTGCACCGGCGCTGGCTGGCCGGAAGCTTCGCAGCCCTGCTGCCGCGGCGCGGCGCCGAGCGCGAGCGCCGGCTCGACGCTCTGTTCAGCGTGACCGACTTCTATCTGTGGAAGCTGTGGCGCATGGATCTCGGGCGCAGCCCGGCCGAGACCGAGGCCATCATGCTCGGGCTGGTGCAGACGCTGGCGGCGGCGTTCGCGGGGGGACGACGATGACGATGACAGCGGCGACGACGCCGAAGCGCTTCCTGTTCGTGATGGTCGAGGGTGGCGGCAACGTGTCGTCGCAGCTCGGGATCGCGCGCCGACTGGCGGCCCGGGGCCACGAGGTGCGCGTGCTGGCCGACGCCGCCATCGAGCCCGAGGCGCGCGCCGCGGGCTGCTCGTTCGCACCGTTCGCGAGCGCGCCGCACCACAACATGCGCAGCCGGCAGGACGACCTGGTCAAGGACTGGCAGCCCGGCAGCGCGCTGGCCAAGCTGGCGCGGGTCGCCGGCACGCTGATGTTCGGGCCCGCGGCGGCCTACGCGCGCGACGTGCTCACCGCGCTGGAGAGCTTCCCCGCCGATGCCCTGGCGATCGACTATCTGCTGTTCGGGGCGCTGATCGGGGCCGAGAAGTCGGGGCTGCCCACGGCGACGCTGATGCACACGCCGTATGCGCCGCCGACCGAGGGCGTGCCGCCGTTCGGGCTGGGCTGGCGGCCGGCGCGCAGCTGGCTGGGGCGGCTGCGTGATCGGGTGGTGCGGCGCATGATGGTGCGCACGTTCGACAAGCAGGGGCTCGGGCTGGTCAACGGCGCACGCACCGGGCTGGGGCTGCCGGCGCTGGCCGGCGTGTTCGACCAGCTGCTGCGCAGCGCGCGCCTGCGCGTGCTGACCTGCCAGCGCTATGACTTCACCGCGGGGGCCCGGCTGCCCGAGCAGGTGATCTACACCGGGCCCGAGCTGGCCGATCCGGCGTGGGCGGCCGAGTGGACGTCGCCGTGGCGCAACGCCGGCAGCGAGCTGGCCAGGCGGCCGCTGGTGCTGGTTGGCCTCGGCACCACGTTCCAGGATCAGGGCGAGGCCACCCGGCGCATCATCGCGGCGCTGGGGCAGCTGCCGGTGCGCGGGCTGGTCACGCTGGGGGACGTCTTCGCGCCGGGCGACTTCGCGGTGCCGGACAACGTGGTCGTGGTGCGCTCGGCGCCGCACCGGGTGGTGATGCCCGAGGCCAAGGTGGTGGTCGCGCACGGCGGCCATGGCACGGTGATGAAGGCGCTGGCGCACGCGGTGCCGGTGCTGACGGTGCCGCTGGGGCGCGATCAGGCTGACAACGCGGTGCGCGTCGAGGTCGCGGGCGCGGGGCTGCGCGTCAAGCCGACGGCGTCGGTGGCCGCGTATCGCAAGGCGCTGGGGCGCCTGCTCGACGAGCCGGCGTTCGCGGCCGGGGCGGCGCGGATGGCCCAGGCGATCGAGCAGGATGTGGCCGAGGATCGCGCGGTGCGCGAGCTGGAGGCGCTGGCCGGGCGCGAGCTGCGGCGCGCGGTGGCGTGATGAGGCGCGCTCTGGCGTGAAGCGTGAGCTGACGGGCTGACGGGCTGACGGGCGCTGGTTCTGAAGGCTGAAGGCGCGTGGGCTCAGCGGCGGTGGCGGCGCGACTTCTTGTGCGACTTGGTCGGCGCCGGAGCGGGCGCGGCGGCGGACAGGCGGGTGACCTTGCCCGGGGCGAGGTCGATGTCGAGGCTGCGCGCGGCGCGCCCCGGCTCCTGCAGGACCAGCTGGTGCGGGCCGGCGGTCAGCCCGTCGATGCGCATGGGGCCCGCGCCGAGGGCGAGACCGTCGAGCTGCACGCTGGTGGTGGCGGTGAGCCTGGGCAGCTCGAGGGTGGCGAGGACGGGTTCGACCAGGGCGGGGAGCGCCGGGGCCGGGGCGGCGGCGGTGACCGGGGCCGGGGCGGCGGCGGTGACCGGGGCCGGGGCGGCGGCGGTGGCGGTGACCGGGGCCGGGGCGGCGGCGGTGGCGGTGACCGGGGCCGGGGCGGCGGCGGTGACCGGGGCCGGGGCGGCGGCCGGGACCGGAGCCGAGGCGGCGGCCGGAACCGGAGCGGGGACCGAGGCCGGAGCATCAGCGAGCGCGGCCGGGGCCGTGACGGTGGCGGTGACTGGCTCGATGACCGGCGCCGGCGGCGCCGCGACCAACGCCGGCGCCGGCGGCGCCGCGACCAACGCCGGCGCCGTGACAGTGCCGGTGACGGGCAGTCTGGTGGAGCCCTTGCGCGAGGAGCCGCCGGTCAGCAGCGAGATGGCGACCACGATCCAGAGCACGGCGCCGACGCCGAGTGCCAGCGCCCACCAGCGCCGGTTGCGCTTGCCCGCAGCCTGGGCGGGCGCGCTGGCCAGCGCGGGGAACTCGGTCGGATCGTAGGGGCGGGTCTCGGCGTTCTCCCAGGGATCGACGCGGCGGCGCGGCTCGTGGTCGACCGGCTGCAGGTCGTCGAGGTCGAGCTCGAGGACCGCGGGTGAGTCGAACTCGTCGAACCAGCGCTCGTGGCCCAGCGCGGCTGGGGGCAGCGGCGTCGGATCCTCGAGCGACGGCGCGTGAGCCACCGGGATGGCGGCCGAGGCGCGCGCGGTGGCCGCGCCGACCGAGGGCAGCAGCGTCGGCGCCGGCGTGTGCGCGGGGAGCGGCGCCCTGGCGCGAGGCAGCGCTCCGGGCCGCGGGGCGGTCGCGAGCGGCGCGGCGCTGCGCGGCCGGGGCAGCGGGGCCGCTGCGCGCGGCGCCGGCAGGGCGGCGCCCGTGCGCGGCCGGGGCAGCGGCGCGGTCGGGCGCGCGACCACCGGGACCGCCACCGGCGCGGCCTCGAGCACCGGCACCACCGGCGGCGGCGTCACCGAGCGCACCACGGGGCGCGCGACAGGAGCCCTGGTGCGACGCGTGACCTGCGCCCCCTGGTTGCGGTGCGTCTCTGCGATCAGGCGCGTGAACCCGCTGGTCTCGGTGTTCGACATGACGACCTCCGGCGCGAGAAGCAGAACCCGAATTCGCACGCTGGTTCCAGAGTCTTGATTTGCGCGAGTGATCTCACAATTGGATCAGTCTCAGAAAGCGCTCGACCAGGCGCGTCAACCGGGCGCTGTCCGGGCGCCAACCCTGCGTCGGGCTTGAGCCTGGCGCACAAAACCCGTAGCGTACGGGGATGGGGATGCGGCTTTCGGAGGAGACCGAGGCCTGGCTGCGTGCTGGCGCCGAGGCCACCATGGCAGAGCCAACCAACGGCGCCTCGCGCCACTTTCTGGCCGGACTCGAGCTGGCCTACCTGGTCGCGTCGGCCGATGGGCTGGCCGAGTCGGAGCGCGAGGTGCTGGCGCAGGCGCTGGCCGAGGCCACCGGCGACGTCGTCGATCAGGCCAGCTTCGCGCGCCACTTTCGCGATCTCGACGAGGCCGTCGCCATGCTGGGCCGGCGCGAGCGGCTGAGCGCCGCCGCCGCCGAGGTCGACGATCCACACCAGCGTGACCTGGCGCTGCGCTTCGCCGCCGTGGTCGCGATGGCCGACCAGCACCTGGATCCGTCCGAGCTCGCCGTGCTGGAGCAGCTCGGCGCCCTGTTCGAGTGGCCGCCCGCGAAGGTGCACGCCATGGTGGAGGAGCTGCGATGAGCTTCATCAACCACCTGTCGAAGGAGATCAACTGCAAGATCGTCTATTACGGGCCGGGGCTGTGCGGCAAGACGACGAATCTGCAGTGGGTGCACGAGAAGACCAAGCCCGAGTCCAAGGGCAAGATGATCACGCTCGCGACCGAGACCGAGCGCACCCTGTTCTTCGACTTCATGCCGCTCGACCTCGGCACCGTGCACGGCTACAAGGTGCGCTTTCACCTCTACACGGTGCCCGGCCAGGTCTTCTATGACGCCAGCCGCAAGCTGATCTTGAAGGGCGCCGATGGGGTCATCTTCGTGGCCGACTCGCAGGAGAGTCGCATGGAGGCCAACATCGAGAGCTTCGAGAACCTGGGCCGCAACCTGGTCGACAACGACCTCGAGCTGGCCAAGCTGGCGCACGTCATCCAGTACAACAAGCGCGACGCCCCCGAGGCCGCCTCCCTGGAGTCGCTGCGCGGCCTGCTCAACCCCAACCGCGCGCCCGAGTTCGAGGCCGCCGCCAGGAGTGGCCAGGGCGTGTTCGAGACCCTGAAGGGGCTGGCCAAGCTGGTCCTGCCCCGCCTGTCCAAGCCCGCGCCCTGAGCAGGTGCCACCTCAGCCGCTGGCCGACGCGGTCACCTGCCGGCGTCGCGGCGGTGCAGCGGCAGCAGGGCGTCGGGGGCGTAGCCGACGAAGTGGCGGATGACCAGCTCGGGTGGTGACTGCCGCACCGTGTAGAGGAAGCGCCGCGGTCCAGCGCCGCGGTCCTCCATCTGGGTGACCTGGTAGAATCGGTCCTGGTAGCTCAGCGTGGTCTCGCGGTTCCAGCCGCGCTCGCGGCAGGTGGCGATCTTCCACAGCACCCCACCCGGGCCGCGTGTGAGCTCGTCGGGCACCAGCGCACCCAGGCGGTGCCGCGCGAGCACCGCGGCGACGCCGGCGCGCGCCAGCTCGAGCAGCCACAGCGGCAGCGTCGGCAGGCGAAAGCCGCCCGCGACCGCGGCGCCGCGCACCAGCGACTCACCGAACAGATAGACGCAGCCGAGGCCCGCGGGGGTGACCAGGAACTCCAGGTAGCTCTGCAGGCCGACCACCATCATGGGGCCGTACGAGAGCTGGCCCTTCTCGGCACCAGCCTCGGCGAGCTGGCGCAGCGTGGCCAGGCGCTCGGCGGCCATGTCGTCGAGGAAGGCCTGGTAGAAGTGCGCCCCCAGCAACACCGCGGCGACGCTGACGATCAGGCAGCCCAGCACGGTGCCCGGCCCCAGCGCGGTCCGATCGAGGTGCAGCCGGTGGCGCCACGGCGCGGGCAGAAAGCTGGCCGGGATGGCGACCAGCAGCGACAGCGCGGGCGTCAGCACGCGACCGACGTGCGCGGCGGCGTCCTCGCGCTCGGGCGCGTGGGTGTAGCGCTCGGGGTGAAAGTTCGGCTCCGGCGTGCCCGCACCGGTGTCGGGGCTGGCCGCCGGGCGGCCCGGACGGCGCGCCAGCTCGAGGGGGGGATCGTCGGCCACGCCCCAGCATATCTCCACCCTGCGGGTTTCGCAGGACGACCTCTGCCGAAGTCGCAGGAGCGCGGGAAGCGCAGGGGCGCACATCGGCGAGGTGCCCGGAATCGCACGCGGGCCAGGCTGGCCCGACGGCTGCAATAGCGGTGGTTCGCCAAGGAGGCAATCATGGACAGCAAGCACAAGAGGATCGGTTTCTTCGCCATCGCAATCGCCACTGTCGGGATCGGGGGCGTCGCCCTCGCGCATGGCGGCGGCAAGGGCCCGGGCGGATTCGGCAAGGGCGGTCGCGGCGGAGAGCGCCGCGCCGACATGATCGCCGAGTTCGACAAGAACAAGGACGGCAAGCTCGACGACGCCGAGAAGACGGCCATGCACGCGACCATGAAGGCGCGCTTCGAGGCCATGCGCGCGGCCGACCTGGCCAAGTATGACAAGAACAAGGACGGCAAGCTCGACGACGCCGAGCACGCGGTCAAGCGCGAGGACCACCTCAAGGCGCGCTTCGGCGAGATCGACGCCAACCACGACGGCACCATCTCGTACGACGAGTTCAAGGCCGCCAAGCCCGGCAAGGACAAGGATCGCGAGCGCGGCCCGCGTGGCCCGCGCGGCCAGTTCAAGCCCGGCAAGCTGGGCCAGGACAAGCAGTTCGGCAAGGCGACCAAGGCTGGCCCGGCCGGCCCGCGCGCCGCGAAGTTCGCGCGCGCCAAGTAACCCCCCCTCAGCAGCGGACGCGGCGGCTGCAAAAGGCAGCCGCCGCGTCTCGCGTTTCTCGCCACCCAGGTAGAATCGGAGCGCCATGACCGCCGCGCGCAGACTGTCCCCCCTCGGCCGCTGGGCGCTGGTGGCGGCCGTCGTGCTGATGGGCGCGGCGCTCGCGGTCACCGTCTGGCTGACCCACAGCGGGGTGCTGGGCGCCTCCGACACCCTGGTGCGCGGCCAGTCGGACGCGCTGCAGCAGACCGTGCGTGGTGCGCTGGGACAGTTCGGGCAGGCGCCCGACGACGCCGTGCTCGCGGGGCTGCTGGAGGAGCTCGAGGACGACGGCCTGCGCTACCTGGCGCTGCTGACGCCGCGCTATGACGTCGTGGCCCAGGCCGGCAAGCCGGCGGGCGACCCCAGCGCACTGCCCGGGCTGCGCAACGACACCCCGCAGCGCGTCGGCGGGGTGGTGCGCGTGCTGGTGCGCGAGCCGCAGCGCCGCGGCCGCAGCCGGCGCCGACCGGGCGACGACCGCCCCAGCGGCCCCCTGCTGCTGCTGCTGGAGTTTTCCCCGCAGCGCGCCGAGGCGCTGCGCGCCAGCGCACAGCGCACGCTGCTCATCGGCGGCCTGGCCGCGGGCACGCTGCTCGTCATCGCACTGGTGCTGGTGCGCGTCTTCATGCGTCGCGCACGCCAGGAGCGCGAGCTCGAGCAGGCCCAGCGCCTGGCCAGCCTGGGTCAGCTGTCGGCCGTGCTGGCGCACGAGATCAGGAACCCGCTGGCGTCGCTGAAGGGCAACGCGCAGCTCCTGGCGCAGCTCCTGCCCGCGGGTGAGAAGCCGCGCGCCAAGGCCGATCGGGTGGTCGACGAGGCGGTGCGCCTGGAGGACCTGACCAACGACCTGCTGGCCTTCGCCCGCACCGGCGAGCTGCATCGTCGCGAGGTCGACCCGGCGGCGCTGCTGCGCGAGGTCGCCAGCGCGGCGGCCCCGGAGGGCGGCCCGGCACCGGCCATCGAGCTCGACCTCGGCGCGGCGCCGCGCACCTGGTCGCTGGATCCCGAGCGCATGCGCCAGGTGCTGGGCAACCTGTGCGACAACGCCGTCAAGGCCGGCGCCCCGGTGCGCGCCTGCGTCGGCCTGGAGAGCGGCCGGCTGCGCTTCCAGATCCGCGACAGCGGCGCCGGGATCGCGCCCGACGATCTGCCTCACATCTTCGAGCCCTTCTTCACCAAGCGCATCCAGGGCACCGGCCTCGGCCTGGCCGTGGCCAAGCGTGTGGTCGAGCTGCACCAGGGGAAGATCACGGCCGCCAACGCGCCGGGCGGCGGCGCGATCTTCCAGGTCACGCTGCCTCCGGCGTAGGCTAGAACTGGCACCAGCCCATGGCACGCATCCTCATCGCCGACGACGAAGCAGGACTGCGCGAGTTCATGACCGACGCGCTGGAGCTCGACGCCCACGCGGTCACGGCGGCGCCGGACGGCCGCGTCGCCGCGCGCCTGCTCGACGAGCGCAGCTTCGACGTCGTCATCACGGATCTCCAGATGCCCGGCATGGACGGCCTCAGCCTGCTGCGCAAGGTGCGCGCCGAGCAGCCCGAGGTCGAGGTCATCGTGCTGACCGCGCACGGCACCGTGAACAGCGCCGTCGAGGCCATGAAGCTGGGCGCCTTCGAGTACCTGCAGAAGCCCATCAGCGGCCCCGACGAGCTGCGCCTGCTGGTGGCCCGCGCGGTCGAGCGCCGCGGCCTGCGTGACCGCGCCGCCGGCGCCGAGCTGGAGCACAGCAGCGAGCCCGCGCTGGGCTACGGCGATCCGGCCATGAAGCCGGTGCTGGAGGCGCTCGACAAGGTGGCGCGCACCTCGGCCACGGTGCTGCTGCTGGGCGAGAGCGGCGTCGGCAAGGAGGTCGCCGCGCGGGCGGTGCACCGCGGCAGCCCGCGCCGTGACAAGCCCTTCATGGCCATCAATTGCGCTGCGCTGACCGAGACCCTCTTGGAGAGCGAGCTGTTCGGCCACGAGAAGGGCGCCTTCACCGGCGCCAGCGAGCGGCGCCGTGGCCGCCTCGAGCTCAGCGACGGCGGCAGCTTCTTCCTCGACGAGGTCGGCGAGCTCAAGCCCGAGCAGCAGGCCAAGCTGCTCCGCGTGCTGCAGGAGAAGCGCTTCGAGCGCGTCGGTGGCACCCGCAGCCTGGAGGTCGACGTGCGCTGGATTGCGGCCACCAACCGCGATCTCGGGGCCATGATGGCCGCGGGCAAGTTCCGCGAGGACCTCTACCACCGCCTGGCGGTGTTCCCCATCCGCCTGCCGCCGCTGCGCGAGCGCCCCGCCGACATCGTGCCGATGGCGCGCGCGCTGCTGCTGCGCGTGGCGCGCGACGTCAAGCGCGGCGCCGCGCTGCGGCTGTCGCCCGAGGCCGAGCGCAAGCTGGCGGCCTGGCACTGGCCCGGCAACGTGCGCGAGCTCGGCAACGCGCTGGAGCGCGCGGCCATCCTGGCCGACGGCGAGGTCATCCGACCCGAGCACGTCTGGCTCGAGGCCAGCGCTGGCGCGGGCGCTGCGGCCGGCGGCCCGGCGCCCGCCGTGGCGGGCAGCGTGGGCGTGGCGCCACGCGCGCCAGCCGAGCTGCGCACCCTCACCCTTGCCGAGCTGGAGCGCGACGCCGTGCTGCGCGCGCTCGAGTCGGTCGGCGGCAATCGACGCCGCGCCGCCGAGCTGCTCGGCATCGGCGAGCGCACGCTGTACGAGAAGCTCAAGCGCTACGGCGTCGAATGAGCCCGCCGGGCGGTCGCCACGTCCTGCCACCAGTTTCCGGGTGCCTCGTGGCATGATCAGGCCATGAGGCATCCTGTCTTTTCGGCGCTGGCGTTGCTGGGGCTGGTCGGGTGTGGCGGCAGTGACGGCAAGCAGCAGCAGCCCGACTCGGGCCTGGTGACCTGTCAGACCGCGGCCGAGCGCACCATGGCGTGCACCGTCACCGTGGTGCCCGAGTTGCTGCAGTTCGAGACCCAGAACCCGCCGGAGTTCTCGGTGCAGCTGGCCTACAACACGGCGTGGGACGTGCCCCAGCGCTTCCCGACCACGTGCGAGCCGCTGGCCCTGGCGGTGGCCGACAGCAGCAACGGGTTCCGGCCCCGCTTCGACGACGTGTCGTGCGCGTCGTCGAACCCCCGCATCGTCATGCTGATGGCCGACGACGTCATCGGCGGCAACCGCTATGCGCTGTCGATCAACGACAAGAAGCTGCCGGCGCCGGTCGCCGGCGTGCGCACGCTGGATCCGATGCGGATCTACGTGGTCAACCAGGCCACGCTGGACACCTGGCGCAAGGCGCTGGGCCTGTCGGGCCTGGACTGGACGCACTACGGCATGGCGGTGGTGATCTACCGCGACCGCACGCTGACCCCGGTCGCGGGCATCCGGCCCACCAGGACGGTGCCCGACGGCGCCGACCCCTTCCTCAAGCCGGGCAGCGAGGTCTTCTTCCTCAGCGCCGATCGCGAGCGGGTCGAGATCGGCGCCACCGCCACCACGGCGTCGGGGGTCGCGCTGTTCCCGCTGGTGGGCAACCGGTCGCTCGACGTCTCGGGCACCACCGGCGCGGGCTTCGAGTTCGTGGGCATCTCGGCGCCGCCGGGCGGCCTGTTCATCGAGACCTGCGACCAGATCTAGACCGCCCGGTCAGCGCGGCGGGTCGACGATGGGCCCGCCCGGCGGGCCGTAGGTGGGATCCTTGTGTGGGGTGTTGGGTAGCGGCGCGGTGGGCCCGTAGTGGGGGCCGGGATCATAGTAGTTCGGCGCCGGCACCGGCGCGGGTTTGGGCTTCGACTTGTCCGCCTTGGGGTGGGACCTCAGGCAACCGCCGACACAGCCTACCAGCGTGACGCACAAGAGCAGGTTGCGCATGATCGATCCTTCTGACGCCGCAGCCCCCGCCAGCGTTGCCGGACGACGGCGGGCTACGAGGTGCGGCCGGCCGCGCCCAGCGCCGCCAGCACGGCGCGCGCGGCGGCCTCGTGGTCGTCGCTGGCCGAGGTCACCGCGGCGCCGTCCAGCGCCAGCGCGGGGCGTGGCACCACCACCAGGGCGATGACCCCGGCGGCGGCCACCGCGGCGGCGCCGACCTCGGGCACCACGGCCGCGACCAGGCCGGCGTCGAACAGCACCCGCTCGATCAGGAAGGCGCGCTCGCGGGCGCTGGCGCCGTCGCTGCCGCCGATGGTGACCACGGCGCCGCTCTGGCCCAGGCGGGCGCGGCGCTCGGCCGCGCTGACCTGCGGGGCGTTCTCGCGCGCCGGCCCCGCGTCGGCGCCGGTTGCCGCGCTGGTGCCGGCCTGGATCATGCCGGCGGCCACGGTGTCATTGCTCAGCGAGTCGATCAGGATGAAGGCGCCGGTGCCGCGATTTCGGCGATAGGCGTCGAAGAACAGCGGCTGGTGGCAGCGCAGCTCGACGCGGCCGATGTCGTTGAGGCCCAGCCGCGGCGCCGGGACCGGCTGCAAGGTGTCGGGATCGACGATGCCGACCACGCGCTCGATGCTGGCGCGCACCATGCGCGTGGTGTGCTTGATGAGGTAGGACTTGTCGGGATCCATCGGCCGCTCCGCCATCCAGACCAGCATGGCGTCGAGCCGCTGCGACGACTCCGGGCGCGCGCCCTCGCGCACCAGCATGTCGCCGCGGCTGATGTCCATCGCGTCGGCCAGGCGCAAGGTCACGCTCATCGGAGCGAAGGCCTCCTCGAGCGGCCCGTCGTGGGTGTCGATCGAGGTCACCGTGCTGCGCCGGCCCGAGGGCAGCGCGACCAGCTCGTCGCCACGGCGCACCACGCCGGAGGCGATCTGCCCGGCGAAGCCGCGATAGTCGAGGCTGGGGCGGATGACGTACTGCACCGGGAAGCGCAGGTCGGTGAGGTTCAGATCCCCGGTCAGCGGGACCTCCTCGATGTACTCGAGCAGCGTGGGCCCGGTGTACCAGGGCGCCACGTCGCCGCGATCGACCACGTGGTCGCCGCGCAGCGCCGAGATGGGCAGGCAGCGCACGTCGGGGATGCCGAGCTTGCCCGCGAAGGCGCCCAGCTCGTCGGCGATGCGCTGGAATACGGCCTGATCCCAGCCCACCAGATCCATCTTGTTCACGCACGCGCACAGGTGCGGGATGCCCAGCAGCGACGCGATGTAGGCGTGGCGACGCGTCTGCGCCAGCACGCCCAGGCGGGCGTCGATGAGGATGATGGCGACGTTGGCGGTCGAGGCCCCGGTCGCCATGTTGCGGGTGTACTGCAGGTGACCCGGGGTGTCGGCGATGATGAACTTGCGCCGCGCGGTCGAGAAGTAGCGGTAGGCGACGTCGATGGTGATGCCCTGCTCGCGCTCGGCGCGCAGGCCGTCGGTCAGCAGCGAGAAGTCGATGGCGGCCTCGGAGCCCTCGCCGCGGGTGGCGCCCTTGCTGGAGGCGCGCTGCACCGCCGACAGCTGGTCCTCGTAGATCCCGTGGGCGTCGTGCAAGAGGCGCCCGATCAGCGTCGACTTGCCGTCATCGACCGAGCCGATCACCACCAGGCGCAGGAGCTCCTTGTGCTCGTGGCGACGCAGGTAGCCCTCGATGTCGGTGCGCGCCAGCTCGGCGTCCTCCAGCTCGCGCATCAGAAGTAGCCCTCGCGCTTCTTCTGCTCCATCGAGCCCTCCTCGTCGTGATCGATGAGGCGACCCTGGCGTTCGCTGTGGGTGGCCAGCAGCATCTCGCGGATGATGGCGGGCAGCGTGGTGGCCTCGCTGCGGACGGCGCCCGACAGCGGATAGCAGCCCAGGGTGCGGAAGCGCACCACCTCGGTACGCGGGGTCTCACCGGGGCCGAGGCGCATGCGCTCGTCGTCGACCATGATGAGGGCGCCGTCGCGCTCCACCACCGGGCGCGGCGCGGCGAAGTACAGCGGTACGATGGGGATGTTCTCCAGCCAGACGTACTGCCAGACGTCGAGCTCGGTCCAGTTCGACAGCGGGAAGGCGCGGATCGACTCGCCCTTCTTGATCTTGCCGTTGTAGAGCGACCACAGCTCGGGGCGCTGGCTCTTGGGATCCCACTGGCCGAAGCGATCGCGGAACGAGTAGATCCGCTCCTTGGCGCGCGAGCGCTCCTCGTCGCGACGGGCGCCGCCGAACGCGGCGTCGTAGCCGCCGGCGCGCAGGGCGTCGAGCAGCGCATGGGTCTTCATGACCTGGGTGTACTTGTTGGAGCCGTGATCGAACGGGTTGATGCCCTCGGCGATGGCCGCGGTGTTGGTGTGCACGCGCAGCTCGTGGCCGCGCTCCTTCACGAAGCGATCGCGGAAGTCGATCATGGCGCGGAACTTCCACGTGGTGTCGATGTGCAGCAGCGGGAAGGGCAGCGGCCCGGGCGCGAAGGCCTTCTCGGCCAGGCGCACCATCACCGAGGAGTCCTTGCCGATGGAGTACAGCATCACCGGCCGGTCGAACTCGGCGGCGACCTCGCGCAGGATGTGAATGCTCTCGGCCTCGAGCTGGCGAAGGTGGGTCAGGCGGCGCTGGAGGGCGGCGGGCGCGGTCACTTCGCCTTCTCGTAGCACACTTGCCACGCTGCGTCATCGCGGTCACGCAGGGCTTGCGCGAATCAGGCTCACCCTTGTCGCGACCAGCCCACCCATGCTAGCCACGGGGCATGCGCTCTGGATGGTTCGTGGTCCCCTGTGTCTCCGCGCTGGCCCTGCTGGCGGGCTGCAATGATCGTCGCGCCGCGGCCGACAAGCCGCTGCAGGCCGCGCCCGCCGCGGCCCCTGGCGCCCCCGCCGCCGCGACGCCGACCGAGGCCTGGCAGGCCGGGCAGGCCATCGACGGCGCCGAGGCGGTCGCGCTGGGCGACATCGCCGCGCGCGCTGGCGAGCTCGGCGAGCGCATGGTCCGCGTCGAGGGCACCGTCACCGGGGTGTGCCAGCACCGCGGCTGCTGGATCGAGCTGACCGACGGCAGCACCAAGCTGATCGCCAAGAGCATCGACCACAGCATCGTGTTCCCGAAGGACTCGGTGGGTCGCCGCATGGTCATCGAGGGCGCCGTGCGCGTCGGCGCCGCGCCGAGCTGCAGCGGCGAGGGCCATGGCAAGGGCGAAGGCGAAGGCGAAGGCGAGGCCGAGATGCACGCGGGCGCCGCGCCGCACGCCTGCCCGCAGCCCGACATCCTGGTCGACGCCAGGGCCGCCCGGCTGCTGCCGAAGAGCTAGCGCCCCGCGCCCGCGCGCCGCGCCTGCTGCCGCCGGCGCACCAGCATCAGCATCACCAGGGCGACGCACAGCAGCCCCGGGCCCGCCGCCGCCCCTGTGCCTCGCGCGGTGTGACAGCCGCAGCCGCCGCCGTCGTCGCCCGCAGGCGCGCCACCATCTCCATCGCCGCCGATCGAGCCGCCATCGCCACCTCTGCCTGCGTCGGAGCCGACCACCGGGCCGCCATCGCTCGCGCCGGCCGGGCCGCCGAGCAGCGTGCCGCAGCTGCCCAGCGCATGCTCCAGCGCGCCCACGGTCAAGGCGCCGCTGGGCCGCGTCCGGCCGCAATAGTCGTCACGCACGTCAGCGCGCGCCGGGCCGGCGCCGATCAGCGCGGAGACATCGCCGCGCAGGCGCAGATCACCATGGCCGGGGTCCTGGTACCAGGCCGTGAACATGGCGTCGGGCACCGCCACCCGGTTGCCGGTGCCGGTGAAGGTGGCGCCGTCGCGCATGCGGAGCTGCCCGGCCATCAGGTTGCCGACCGCCTCGCCGGTGCTGGTGTCGAAGCGGAAGTCGATGCCCGCGGTGGCCACCAGCGTGTTGTAGAGGATGTGGCTGTCACGCCCGCGGTTGAGGTAGATCCCGACGTCGGAGCACGCCGCGATGATGTTGTTGCGGAGCGTGCCGCCGTCGTGTTCGACCGCGCACGGGGTGCCGGCGCTGAAGGCGGGCGCGCAGAACTGGGGCGCGGTGCCGCCGCCGCCCAGCGACAGCCCGATGCGGGTGCCGGGGCCGCCGGTGCTGCTGCACACGACCAGGTTGTGCTCCATCAGACCGCGCTTGCCACCGCTCTTGAGGAAGGCGCCGTAGCTGACGTTGTCGCCGCCGCCCTTCTCGAAGTCGTGGATGTAGTTTCTGCGCAGCACCCAGTCGTCGCCGCTGTCGATGTTGAGCTTGGTGGTGGGGTTGGCGGTCGCGCGCGCGTGGGTGTCGTAGAGCTCGTTGCCCTCGATGAGGCCGCGATCGGGCGCCTGCATGATGCCGCCGACCATGGCGGCGTTGACCTTGAGCTGGGCGTTGAAGTCGACCAGGCGCGAGCCCCGCAGCACGAAGTCGTCGGCCGCCCCGGAGACGTGGAAGGCGTGCTCGCAGTCGCTGTCGACGGCGCACACGCCGCGCACCTCGAGCCCCTCGAAGCGCCAGCCCGGCCCGGTGACGCGGAAGCCCTCGAGGCCGTCGAACTCGATGCGCGCGCCGAGCGGCGTGGCGCCGCGCACGACGATGGGCGCGGCCGCGCTGGCCGCGGTGGCGCAGCTGGCGCCGGTCAGCCGGTAGGTGCCGGCGGCCAGGATGACGCTATCGCCGCCGCGCGCCGCAGCCAGCGCGGCGGTCAGCTCGGCCGCGGTGCTGACCGGCAGGTCGCGCGCAGCGGCCGGGGCGGTCGCGCTCAGCAGGACGACGCCAGCGAGCCAGGGCCTGCGCATGGCCCGATCGTACACGTTGACTGGCCCCGACGGGCGCCCGACGATACCGCCATGGCGTTCATGTTCGGGCAGGACGACACCATCAACTGCATCCAGGACATCTCGGCGCCGGGCCCCGGCGGCGCCAGGCTGTGCCTGGCCTACAAGTACTCGACGCACAGCTTCGGCGCGCCCGCCTACCTCACCAACGACGGGTACGTGCTGAAGATCGTCGGGCAGGAGCGCTACATCCCGCTCGACAAGGCGCGCATCGCGGCGCTGCAGGCGGACGGCACCCTGCCCGCCCCGCTGCCCAGCTACTCGATCTCGCCGCTGGCCTATGTGTGGGGCTACTCGCTGTGGCTCATCCTGCTGCTGGTCGGCGTGCTGACCTGGATCGGCTCGAAGCGCAAGAAGGCGCGCATGGCCGCCGACGCCGCGCTCCCGGTCAGCACGCAGCCGCCGACGCTGAGCACCGCCGGCGACCGCTTCATCCATGACCAGGTCACCCCGCTGCTGGGCAGCGGCGAGCGCATCACGCACCAGGCCTATGGCACCGATCGCGTGGTCGCTGGCCTCGCCGCCATCGGCGCCAAGGGGCTCCTGGCCGCGCTGACCAGCAAGCGCCTGTTCCTGATCAAGACCAAGGTCGGCGCGTTCTCGCCGGTGCTCGAGAACCAGGGGGTCGAGGAGCTCGAGCGCACCGCCATCCGCGAGGTCACGCGCGACGGTCAGATCCTGGAGTTCAAGCTGCTCGATGGCAGCACGCGCACCCTGGTGGTCGATGCGCGCAAGAAACACTTCTCCAACCAGGAGGTCTTCGTGCGTGACCTGCCGCGCGTGCTGGGCGCTACGGCACTCGCGACAGCGGCCCCGAGCGCTGCAGGCTGAAGAAGCTGGGGGTGCCGACCTGGGTCAGGCCGAGGTCGAGGTAGGTCCAGCCCAGCAGCAGCGACGGATCGCCCGGGTGCAGCGCGACCAGCGGGTCGCGCAGGCGGGACAGCGGATCGAAGCGGCCGTTGCCGACGCCATAGTCGAGCAGCAGGCCGCGTGTGGCCGGCTGCGGCATGCGGTAGCCCGCGGGGGCCACCACCGCGAAGTGGCCGAAGGTGATGGGCGTGCCGCGCCTGGTCAGCGGGGTGTAGCCGGGCTGGCGGTTGTCGATGCGGATGTTCCAGCCGCGCAGCCGGCCGGTGCCAGGATCGCGGTGGAAGGCCTTGCGGAAGCGCTTCCAGGTCAGCCGCTCGACCAGGTGAGGCAGCCCCAGGCTGGTGCCGTCATACTCGCGATCGTCGAGGCTCGCCGGGTCGATGGGGTGGCCGGCCAGCAGGAGCTTCATCAGCTCGGCGGCGGGCAGGTCGAGCAGGTCGGCGGCGATCATGGGCTGGCCTCGGGCGCGAAGCTGAAGCTGCCGCGGCGCCAGGCCGCCAGGGTGGCGGCCGGGGTCGCGGGCTGGCGCGCACACCAGGCCAGATAGCCGCGGAACGAGATGTCGGCGCTGCTGGCCTCGGCGGGCGTCAGCGCCAGGCCGTGCGCCAGGGCGGTCCGCACCGCGCGCTCGAGTGACTCGTGATAGCCCTCGAACACGGTCAGGTCGCGCAGCCACTGCGCGCGCCGGGTGCCGGCGTGGGGGCCGTTCAGCGCGGCGACACGCCGGGCCAGCTCCTCGAGCGCGCCAGGCTCGGACTGCAAGAGCTCGAGGTCGAACACGAACTGGTTTTTGTCGTGGTGCGCGCCCAGCAGGTGGCGGATGACGCGCTCGCGCGAGCTGACCATGCCGGTGGAGTCGAGCGGCGCGACCGCGCGCTCGGCCACCAGGAAGGGGAAGCGCAGCGGCCGCCAGTGCAGCAGGCGCGCGCGCAGCGTGGGCCGCACGCGGCCCTCGGGTGAGGTGCCCACGGTGTCGCTGCGAAACAGGATGCGGTGCCACATGCGCAGCACCCCGAGCTCGAGCTGCCACAGGTTGGGCAGCGGCGACACCGGGAGGCCCGAGGCGCGGACCTTGTCCAGCTTGGCCAGGATCCGGCGCGGCCGCAGCAGCAGCACATACGCGTGCCACGGGATCGTGCTCGGACTCGGGCTCGTGCTCGGGCTCGTGCTCGGGCTCGTGCTCGGGCTCGTGCTCGGGCTCGGGCTCGTGCTCGTGCTCGTGCTCGTGCTCGTGCTCGTGCTCGTGCTCGTGCTCGTGCTCG
>JADYYK010000089.1 GCA_020853705.1 Deltaproteobacteria bacterium | reverse complement strand
GGCCTCGCGTTGGCGACCGGCGACGCGCTGGCGACCGGCGACGCTGTCGGCGACGGCGATGGGGCGGCCGCGGCAGCGATTGTCGGCGACGGGCTCGGCGCGACCGAGGCCGCGACGCTCGTGCTCGTGCTCGGACTCGTGCTCGTGCTCGTGCTCGTGCTCGGGATCGTGCTCGTGCTCGTGCTCGTGCTCGTGCGTCTCCACGCCACGATCCCTATCGCCGCAATCGCCACCACCCCCGCCGCAATCAGCCCTCGCCGGCCACCCCGCGCCGAAGCCGCCGGCACCGCCGCCAGCAGCGCTGGCTTCGGCACCTGCTCCCCCGTGCGCCGCCCCGCCGCCGCGCTGGCGCTCCGCCTGAGCGCCCCCGCCACCTCCGTCGCGAACGCGCGCGCGTCCGGTGGCCGCTGCTCTGGCCGCGTCGACAGCGCGCCGAGCAGCACCTCCTCCAGCGCCCCCGGCAGCTCCACCCCGGCGTCGCGCGGCCGCAGCGGCAAGAGGCGCCCCTCGGCGTCACTGCTGTCGGCCCACGGCAGCCGCCCCACCAGCATCAGGTACAGCACCACCGCCAGCTCGTAGACGTCACTGCGCTCCGTGGTCGGCGCTCCGAAGAAGCGCTCCGGCGCCATGTACGCCGGCGTCCCGCGCACCAGCCCCGACCGCGTCGTGGTCCCCGGCGGCGCATCCACCGCCCGCGCGATCCCCAGATCCAGCAGCAGAGGCCGCTCACCACCACCACCACCGCCGCGCACCAGGAACACGTTCTCCGGCTTCAGATCCCGGTGCACCAGCCCCGCTGCGTGCAGCGCCGCCACCGCCTCCGCCAGCAGCCCGAACAGCCGCAGCGCCTCGTCCACGGCCAGCCGCCCGCGCGCCAGCCGCGCCGCCAGCGTCTCGCCCGCCAGCAGCGGCATGGCCAGGAACGGCCGCCCATCGGGCAGCGTCCCCGCCCCTAACAGGCGCACCACCCCGGGGTGATCGATGCGCGCCAGCAGCTGTGCCTCGCTCAGGAAGCGCGCCTGCTCCTTGGGCCCCACCAGGACGTCCGCGCGCAGCACCTTCAGCGCACAGGCCTGGCCGCCCAGCCGGGCCGCATACACCGTCCCGCTGCCGCCCTCGCCGAGGACGCCATCCAGCTCGAAGTCACCCAGTCGCTGCATCACGTCCAGCGCCAGATGATACCCAATCGGGTTCTGCATCACCCAGCATCGGGTCCTCGATCACCCAACTTCGCCCGTCCGCCGCCCCAACACCGCGAATCCTCGCGTGCGCCACAGGGCACACTGGTTGCTCTGGCAGGCGGCCAGACCTAGTCTGGAGGCACCCGCAATGTCGAAGCTCGCTCCGCGCACCATCGTCATCCTCACCACCCTCGCCGCCGCCGCGCTGGGCGGCCCCGCGCTGGCCGGCCCACCCACGCCCGCGACCGCACCCGGCGCACCCGCGCCCAGGCTGCTCAAGCTGTCGCCCAGCTTTCACAACCCGACCGCGTTCGCGGCGCTGCCGGCGACCACGCCGATGCGCTCCAACAACCTCGGCCTGGCCTGCGACGCCCGCTACGCCGAACAGCCCCTCGCCATCCTCGAGCTCAAGACCATGACCCGCAAGCTGCAGGTCACCGCCGCCGGAGCCGGCGCGGTCGCCGTGGTCTGGAATGGCCGCGGCGCCTGCGCGGTGACCGAGTATGCCGGCCAGGATCCCAGCCTGATGCTCGACGAGTGGCCCGCCGGCAAGGTCGAGATCTATGTCGGTGACACCAAGCAGAACTACACCATGAACGTCGCGCTGCGCTTCGAGGAGCTGGGCCGCAAGCTCGATCTCGACTGGGACACCGCGACCGACATCGCGCGGGTCAAGCTCGACGCCGCCCCCGCCACGCCCATGGTGATGCACATCCCGGCCGGCGGCCCGCGCACGCGCTGGGCCCGCGCCGCCCAGGGCTGCGGGGTGACGTACTTCCGCGCCCGCCCCGACTTCGTGCTCGAGGTCGGCCAGGTGGTGACCGATCTGCGCCTCGACGTGCGCAGCCACGACGACTCCACCGTGCTGGTGGTCGGCCCCATCCCGCCCGACGCACGCAACATCCCCATGCAGTGCCTGCAGCAGCGCGACAGCTACACCCTGTCGCGCCTGGAGCCCGGGATCTACGGCATCGCGCTGGGGGGCGACGCCACCGCGCCGGCCATCTCCAACATCCTCCTGACCGGGCCGACCACCCCGCGCGACCCGGCCGCCGCCGCGCCGACCATCCCGGCCAAGCTGGCGCTGGCCGATCGCGACATCCTGCTGCACTTCCCGCAGCTGGAGTTCGAGAAGCTGACCCGCCAGGACGAGGTGCGCTTCGCCCTGTTCGCGGCCGCGCCGCGCCAGCTGCGCGTGTTCGTGCGCCGCGATCTCGACGCCGGCAGCGCCGCACTGATCGGCATCGGCGGCCAGGACGCCAACCGCTCTGGCGGCTCGTGGCCGAGCGCCGACGCGCCGGCGCGCGCCTTCCCGCGCAAGGACGAGGCCGTGCTGCTGGTCGGCGGGCGCGACATCCTGACCGCCGAGGGCAACCTGTTCGAGGTCGACTTCCGCGATCTCGCCGAGGCGCCCGCCGGCGCCGCCACGCTGCCCGACGCGCCGCGCATCCCCGAGGCCGGCCTGAGCTACGCCATGCAGAACCCGGCTGGCCCCGCCGCCGCCAAGCTGGTCAAGGATCTCGGCGCCAGCAACCAGGCCTACGACGCCTGCAACACCATGCTGTGGAACAAGACCAGCCGCGCCATCGAGGCCATCCAGGCCAGGCCCTGGCGCTGGAACACCGACGCCAAGATCGAGTCGATGCGCAACCAGACCGAGCGCAAGGTGATCGCGCAGTGCAAGCTCGGCGCGCTGGAGAAGAAGCGCAAGGCCACCTGGGCCAAGCTGCTCGAGCTGCGCACCGCGCGCCGCGCCGAGGCCCTGGCCGCCGCGCGCAAGCTGCTGGCCGAGACGCCCTGACCCGAGGCCGTCGGGGCCGCCGGGCCGCGCCTGCAGGCTGGGCCCTGCAGTGTCGGCCGGCCCCTCGCGAATCGTCTCGTGATTTCAAGCGGTTCGCCATGGCACGGCGGGTGAAATACAGCCCGCACATGATGACCAAGACCTCCCTCCTCCTGTCCCTCTGTGTCCTCTCCAGCGCGTGCGTCAGCGAGCCCGACCCAGGCTCCGGCGTCGCCGACCCCGGCTCCGGCATCGCATCGCAGAGCGCGGCCGTCGGCGCCAGCGGCACCGTCACCCTGCGCGGCAAGGTCTTCTACAACGACCGCCGCAACGACGGCCTGTTCGCGACCCGCCGCGATCCCAGCGGCAACCCGGGCACGCGCTGCAAGGTCAACGGCACCCGCGACGATGGCAGCGCGTGCAGCGAGAACTGGCTGGGCGCGCACTACGCCGTGGTCGACGTCATCGAGCGCGACGAAGGCTACGGCCCGCTCGACGTCGACTGCAAGCAGGAGGACCTCATCAAGAGCGTGGCCATCGCCTCCGACGGCTCGTTCACCGCGACCTTCACGCACACCGATCGCTGCGACCACGACTCGCGCTCGCGCCTGGCCATCGCGCTCAAGGTGCGCCTGCGCTACTGCGGCGCCGACTGGGGCTGCTTCTCGATCAACACCAGCACGAATGACCCGTACTTCCTGTGGTACCCGGGCGCCAGCTCCAGCGCGCCGCTGCTGGTCAACGACGGTGACGACCGCACGCTGTCGCGCATGAACTTCAACCCCGCGGGCAGCTCGCCCACGGTGGCCAACAACACCACCAAGGCGGTCAACTACTACGCCTCCATCGTCGACACCATCACCACGCTGAACCGCGACGGCGACATCCCGTTCTACAAGGACAGCTACGGCGAGTTGCAGTACGTGTTCCCGTCGACCCAGACCTCGACCGCGACCGCCAAGAGCCCGACCCTGGTGGTCATCTCGAGCACGCTCGACCCGTCGTGGCCCGACGGTGACACCCCCGCGCACGAGTACGGCCACATCCTGATGCAGCGTGCCTGGGACGGCGACTACGGCTTCGACGGCGTGGGCATCTCGTGCGGCGACAGCAGCGAGTGCGTGTCGCGCCAGATCGCCTTCAAGGAGGCCTGGGCCGAGTTCATCTCGCACGCGGTGTTCGACGTCACCGACGGCTGTGACAAGGCGTCGTTCGACGACAACGCCAGCACCCCGGTGCCGGGCGCGCTGGGCTTCGGCAGCGGCTTCCGCCTCAACGTGACCAAGGCGCTGTGCGACTGGTACGACACCCGCAACGACGACGACAGCGCCAAGGCCGGCGCCGGCGATCACTTCGCGGCCGACGACATCTACTCGATGTGGTTCAACCTGCGCAGCATGTACACGCAGCGCGCGGCCTACGGCGGGGACTACTCGGGCGAGGGGCTGTGGTTCTGCGACTACGTGGACTACTACACCGAGGTGCGCAAGTCGGTCAGCGCGGTCGGCGCCGCCAGCCATGACGCGTACCAGGCCAAGATCACCGACCTCATCTTCAACAACAACATCGCCTGCAACCGCCCCACGCCGTAGCGCCGCGCGACTTCACGCGGGGTCGGGGCACCTGCGCGCTACGTCGCGGGCACCGTGACCTCGACCCCGCGGCAGATGTCGAGGATCTGCTGCCACGCCGCGCCGACGTCCTTCTTGGCCACCACCCGCCCCGAGCAGCGCATGGTCACCGCGCCGACCTCCCAGTACACATTGACCAGGAAGCGCACCACGCCGGGGCTCATCTCATAGCCCTCGGTCTGGACCCGGCTCCAGCGCCCGGCCGTCTCGGTCGCGGGATCGACCGGCTTGTAGCTGGGATCGCCGGCGTCCTCGGCCGACTCCTTGGCCTTCTTCGGCCCATAGTTCGGGCTGATGTCGAGCGAGGCGTTGACCATGCCCTTGACCTCGGGCATCGACCAGCGCACGCCGCCCATCTGCTCCTTCTGCTCCCAGCCGGTGGGCAGCTTGCCCTTGATGACCATGTCCCCGCTGCCCCACTTCAGCTTGACCTCTTGCTCTGCCGTCTTCCACAGCACGCCCCCGCCCCCGCCGCCGCCGCCGTCCTTCTTCTTGCCACCACAGCCAACCATTGCGACGACCACGAACGCGCACGCGAGCAGCTTCATGAGTGACCTCCCCGGCGCGACGGTATCACCTCAGTGGTAGCCCGTCACCGGCCAGACCTGGCGGCCGTGCGCGAAGATCGCCGTCACCATGCGCGGCGCGAGCGTCATGCGGCGGCGGCGCTCGGGGGACAGCTCGGCCTCGGGCAGCAGATCGCGCACGCGGTGGAAGACCAGCCAGCCGTCTTCTTCGGCAACGAACTGCATGCCGCCGAAGCCGACCTGGGCGCAGCCAGCGACGACCGCACTGAAGATGATCTGATCGGTCGGCAGCGGCACGCGGTCGCCGTCGCCGAAGCAGACGAAGGTCCCCGGCGGGCCGTTGCGCAGCACTGGCAGGCCGGTGGTGAAGGATGGTTCGCGCTCGACGCTGGTGCCGGCGACGAACTGGATGAGCAGCGCGGGCGGCGCCGCGGACGTGGGCGCGGTCATGGCGCCGCCCCCGCCTGGTCGGTTTGCCCCATCGACATGGCCAGGATAGCTCAGAAGCTCAGGCTCAGGCCTGCGCTGGCGCTGCGCTCACCGAGCGGCATCAGCTCGAGGAAGCCGTCAACGCGTCCGAGGCGCGCCGGCAGGCGCAGGCTGCTGCCCAGGCCGATGGTGTAGTGGTGCACGTCGCCGCCGCTGACGGCCTCGCCGTCCAGCGTCCACAGCACGGGGCCGCCAAATGCGCGCACCACCAGGTAGGGCGTCAGGCGCCCGTAGGTCTTGCCGACCATGACCCCGACCCGGGCGTCGCCCGAGGTCAGCCGGTGCGGCGCGCCGCCGTCGGCCTCGGAGTCGGCCGTGGTGGTCGAGAAGCCGAGGCTGAGGCTGGCCATCACGAAGGGGCCGCGCTCGGTCTCGTAGCGCGCCAGCCAGGTGCCCGACAGCGTGGCCAGGAAGCCGGGGTCGATGTCGCCCTCGCCGGCGCCGGCGCGGCTACCGTCGCGGGTGTCGCTGTCGATGCGCCCGCCCAGGATGGCGCCCAGGCCCAGGCTGGCACCATATTTCGGCCCCGGGTGATAGCCGACCGAGGCCGACACGCTGGCCTCGGCGAGGTCGACGTCGCGACCGTCCAGGTTGACGGTGGTCGAGAACACGCTGACCGCCAGGCTGGCGCGCCACGGCGTGTCGACCACGGTGCCATCGCACTCGTAGGGCAGCCCCGTCGGACCGACGGGGGGTGACAGGCCTCAGGCGTCGGCGACCCGCGGCGCGGCCAGGGACACGGTGGCCAGGACGGCGGCGAGGATGCAGAGACGCGATGAGCGCATGCGCCACGGTATATCATCGGCCATGGCGACACGCTTCGAAGCGGTACGAGACATCCAGTCGGTGGACGACCTCAGCGCCAGCGAGCGCGCCCAGCTGGTCGCGGCCGGCAAGGCCTATGACGGCGAGGACCGCAGCGCCGAGGAGCGCCTCGAGCCCGGCGGCGAGGAGGGCCCCAGCTTCCACGGCTTCTGCCAGCTGTGGCGCGTGGCCGACGGCGAGCGCCACCTGTATGACGCCTGGTTCTACATGGTCGACAGCGGCACCATCTTCAAGGCCGGCACCACCGAGGTGGTCGCCGAGATCATCCAGTTCGGCCTGGAGTGCCGCGACCCGGCGACACGCAGCGAGCTCGGCATGGCCATGGTCGAGGCCAAGCTGCTGCCCACCGTGGACGGCAGCTATGCGGAGTTCGCGGCCGCGCTGAAGGCCCGGCCGTAGCAGGCCCGCGCGCCCTGTCGGGCTGCCCCACCATGGCGGCGGCTCCAGGGTGACGATGTGGGCGCTGTAGGCGCGGCCCCCGCGGCCTCGTGGCGACGGCGACTTGGCGCTGCGCGGTGGTGTGTCTGCGCCCGGGGCGCGCTGGCCGGCGGGTTGCATTACCTCGCTGCGAACGCCACCAGCGCCAGGAGAACCGTGATGACGATGGTCGAGGCCATGCTTTCGTTCGACGCGCCCTTCAGCTGGCGCAAGCACGAGCGTGCCCGTCAGCTGCAGGAGTCGGCGCTGCTGGGCGCGCTGGCGCGCATCCCGCGCGAGGTCGAGGGCTTCGAGGCCACCGCGGGCGCCGTGCTCGGGGAGCTGGCCAGCAACTTCGACGCCGAGGCCGCGGTGCTGGCCCTGGTCGACGAGCATGACGGCGTCGAGGTCATCACCCTGCAACGCCGGCCGCTGACCAGCGACGCCCTGGCCGCGCTGCACCAGCAGGTGCTGGAGACCCTGCTGTGCGAGCGGCGCATGGTGCGCTTCGGCGAGGTCACGGTCCTGAACCTCGGCCCGGCCGCCGACAGCGTGGCCTCGAGCTCGCCGCGCAGCAGCTTCCACAGCGCCCCGGTCCACGTCGGCGAGCGCGTCATCGGCATGCTGGCGCTGGCCGGCGGCGAGCTGGCGGCCGACGCCGGCCCCTGGCTGGAGACGCTGGCGCACCAGGCCCAGCTGGTGTGCGAGCACGCCCGCCTGAGCGAGCGCGTGCGCGCGCTGTCGATCCGCGACGGCCTGACTGGCGCCTTCACGCGTCGCCACATCGTCGAGAAGCTGGCCATGGAGCTGGAGCGCGCGCGCCGCCACCACACCCCGCTCAGCGTGGTGGTGTTCGACCTCGACGAGCTCGCCACCATCAACCGTGCTCACGGCACCGCCGCCGGTAGCGCGGTGCTGCGCGAGGCGGCGCGCCGGCTGGCCGAGAACCTGCGCGGCAGCGACGCCATCGGTCGCTTCGGCGACGACAGCTTCCTGGTCATCCTGCCGCACACGCCCGAGGCGGGCGCCCGTGTGGTCGCCGAGCGCGGTCGCGCGCTGATCGAGGGCACCCTGTTCGAGCTCGGCGCCGAGGCGCCAGTGCGCTGCACCGTCAGCGCGGGCGTCGCCAGCGCGTCGTCCCCGCGCGTGCACGGCAGCGCCGGGCTGGTGTGCGAGGCCGAGCAGGCGGTGCAGCAGGCCAAGCAGGCCGGGCGCAACCGCGTCGGCTGAGTCGCGCGCGCGGCGCGCTCGCTGACTCGCTCACTGCTCGCGGATGACGACCCCCTCGACGATCAGCGCGTCCTGGCTGCCATCGCCCGGCGGGTAGTGATCCGGCAGCGTGGCCAGGACCTCCTCGAAGCGGCCGTCGATGTGCGGCCACTCGATGTACCAGCTCATGTTGTCGGCCAGCAGGCGGGTCAGGTCGCGCCGGTTGTCGTCGTTGCCTGGATCGCCGTCGGCGTTGGCGTCGACCGGGATGAAGCGCAGGATCTCGGCCGGCACCGGCGCCCGCACCGCGACCAGCGCGGCCATGGCGCGCTTCAGCGCGGCGCTCTCGGCGGGGCCCAGCGGGCTCTCGCCGCACGCCATGCTGGCAGCGGTGCGCTGTCGCTTGTTGCCGTCGCCGGGGTCGACGTCCTCGGCGGCGTCGGCCTCGATGAGCAGGCCATGGAGGCTGGGCAGCGCGCCCCTCACCGCCAGCCTGCGCAGGGTCGGACTCCAGCTGCATCCGGTCGCCATCCAGGCGACCTCGCCCTGCTCCAGCCGGCGCCCGCTGCTGTCGAACAACGCCTGGCGCTCGCCCTCCCAGCGCAGGAAGAAGACGTGGCCATCATCGGTGCGCACCCGATCCAGCCGGTGCCAGTCCCCCGCCCGCGTGCCCTGGTGCACCTCGAGCGTGACCCCGGTGGCTCCCGGCGTGACGCGCAGCATGAAGGCGTCGTCGCCGCGCCAGCCCGGCGGCATTGCGCTCCACGCCGTGGCCAGCAGCTCGCCGCGGGCGTCGAAGTGACGCCAGCGCCCGGTCAGCGCGCCGCGCCTGAAGCGCCCCTCGGCCATCACGGTGGCGGCGGCGTCATCATGGAAGAAGCGCCAGCGCCCGTGGCGATGGCCGCGCGAGAAGGCGCCCTCGGCGGCAACGCGCCCGCTGGGATGAAAGAAGCGCCACTGCCCGTCGGGGTGGCTGCCGCGCACCGGCCCGGTCGCCAGCAGCACGCCGCTGGGTGACTCGGCGCGCCAGGTGCCGCGCCCGCGCACGAAGCTGCCGCTGCCCAGGCGCTGGCCCTCTCGGGTGCGGGTCCAGCTGCCGTCCATCTGACCGCCGCGCCACGCGCCGCTGGTCACCACGCCGTCCTGCTCCAGCCGCCACGGCCCGTCGTGCGGGCGCGACTCGTCGAGCGTCCACAGCTGCCAGCGGTCGACCTCGGGGCCCAGGTAGCCGGGCTGGATCGACGCCAGCTCCTCCAGGGTGAAGCCCGAGGCCGCCACCCAGGCCACCACCTCGGGCTCGGCGGCGGCGATGTCCTCCAGCAGATCGTAGCGGTGGCGCGCCGCGATGCGCTCGGCCAGGGCGCGCCCCGCGCTGCGCTCGATGAGGTAGCCGACCGCGCAGATGGCGCCGTCGCCGTCGATGAAGACCGGGTTGCGCCACGGGAGCACGCGGTTCACGGGCGTCGCGCCATGCGCGATGTAGTCGTCCAGTGCGGCCAGCAGCGCGGCCCGTCGTGGCGCCAGCGCGGGCGCGGTCGCCGGGCGCGCCCCCAGCAGCGCGCGCACATAGGTGAGGTGCGTGTGCATGCGCAGCGCCTCGCTGTCGCCGGGACCGGGCGCGCGCCCGAAGCGGGCCACGAAGCTGTCGTCCCCGAGGTGATGGTTGGCGCCGTCACGGAGGCCGCGCGCCGCCAGGCCTGGCGCCCGTGCCGACGCCGAGGTCGCCCCCCCCACCGTGGCCAGCGTCACGCACAGCACGGAGAGCCCCTTCACCAGCTGGTTCATGGAACCTGAACGTCGTCGGCCCCCATGCTGATTCCCGCGGTCCAGTCCCCCACGGAGGCAGATCCCGAGTATCCTGTGGTCAGTGAGCTACCCCCACCGCAGAAGCTGGCACCGCCGTCCCGCAGCCCCCCCAGACCTGGTCCAGCTACAGGACGTGCTCGCCAAGCTCGAGGGTGCGCTCGCCGACGCCGTCAAGCGCAAGGCCCCGGCCAACATCCAGGAGCCGCTGGGTTCCGCGAAGACCTTCCTGAGCGCGGTCATCGCCGCCGGCGCGCTGGCCCGTGATCAGTTCGGCCCCATGGCCTTCGAGCAGGCGCTGGAGAACGCGCGCACCTCGCTGGGCGGCTACCAGGGCTGGGCGGCGTAGCGCCGCTCGGGCCCGCTCACCGCGCCCTGAAGTCGATGTTGTAGCTGGGCAGGAAGCCGCTGTAGCTGCCCTCGGAGCGCAGGTTCTGGGTCGGCGCGCTGAGGCCGCGCGCTGACAGCGCCGGGAACCAGGCATAGTTCGGCAGCTCCAGCACCACACCACCGTTGGCGGTCCAGTTGCCCGGCAACGGCACCGTGGGCGACAGGACCTCGAGGCCGACGAGGTCACCGGCGGCGATGGTGGTGAAGTCGTTCGGGGCGGGCACGTGGTCCGCGGTGATCGGAAAGCCCAGCTGCACCGTCGTGATGGCGTTGGGCGTCGGCGTGAAGATGTCGCCGAACTGCTCGACCGAGCAGCACGTCGGCCCGAGCGGGTTCTGCAGCAGCACGCGCGCGCGCACGAAGCGCATCGGCCCGGTCACCGCGCCGACGAAGATGTTGGCCGAGACCACGGTGCCGTCGCTGCTGGGCTGCGCGCCCGGGAAGAAGGTCACCAGCAGACACGACTGGGCGCCCTGCCCGGTGAAGGGCTGCGGGAAGCTGGGGTTGATCTGCACCGGATAGCCGTCGGCGCAGGTGACGAGGTTGCTGGGTGGCACCGCGCCCAGGTTGGGCCCGAGCTGCACGGTCGCCCCGCCACCATCGCCATCGCCATCCCCGCTGCAGCCCGCGAACCCCACGGTGAGCGCGAGCGCGAGGGCGAGCCGGGCCAGCTTCATCAAGGCATGATAGCGCGGCTCAGCCCACCGGGCAGATCTCGTGCAGCTTGCAGCCCCAGGCCTGGGTGTCCTGGTCGAAGGTGCACGATGCGCGACCGCCCCCGCTGGGCTGCGGACAGTCGTCGTCGGTCTTGCACCTGTCCTTGGCGGTGCGGCAGAAGCTGCCACCCGGGCCCCAGCACTTGACGTTGGGGGCGAAGCCACACTGGGCGCCGCCACAGTCGGCGTCGGTGCGGCAGTTGCTGAGGTTGCACACGTTGCCGCCCTGGCGGTTGCACACGCACAGGTTGCCGGCCGGACAGTCGGCGTCGGCGAAGCAGTGGTCGTAGCTGCAGCTGTTCCACGGCATGCGCGGGCCGCCGCCCGGCGAGTGGTGGCAGCGCCCGTTCTTGCCGGCGGTGCAGTCCGCGTCGGTCTTGCAGTCGCCGCCCGAGCTGGGGTTGCCGGTGCCCGGGGTGCGCTCGCCCTGGCACTCCGCGAGGGGCGTCTGGGCCTGCGGCCTGGTCGAGGTCGATGGCGACGGCGACGCCGTGGCCACCGCGCCGCCGTCGCGCGCGCCGACGTGGTTGTCGATCACGGACCTCTCGTCGCGCGCCTTCTTCGAGCAGGCCAGGGTCAGCGCGGGGACCACCAGGACGAGCAGGGCGACTCCGAGGGCCCGCGAATGGATAAGTCGCATCCCGGGACGATATCACCTGAAGTAGTCGCGCAGCGCGGCGCCGATGGGCCCGAAGCCGCCGAGCAGCCGGCCGGTCACCTCGGCGGGGTCGTCGCCCACGCTGCGGCAATAGTCGGCCACCGGATCGAGCAGCGTGGCCAGCACCTGCGCCAGCACCCGGCCGTCCGGCGCCAGCGCCCCAGCCTTGTCACGCTGTAAATGCTTTCGTGGCAGGACGGCCAGGACAAACTCGACGAAGTGCTCGCCGTCGGGGCGCAGGAAGTAGGCGAAGTGGGGCAGCTCCTTCAGCAGCACCACCAGGTAGCGCCGCCAGGCGTCGTCCTGCCACAGCGGCGTGGCTGACGTCGCCGCCGGCCGTGCCGTGGTCAGCGTCAGCTTGCCGCACAGGCCGCGCGCCCGCCCCGGCGTCAGGTGCGCCGGGGCGAAGCTGCGGCTGAGTTTGCTGAGGTCGAGCGCGGCGATGCTGCGTGCGGGGACGGCGATGGTGCGGGGAGCGGCCAACTACTTGCGACGACGACGGCGAACCACCAGGACGACACCGAACAGCGCCAGCGCCAGCATCACGCTGACCGGCATGCGCGAGTTGCCACCGGCGCGACAGCCGCAGCCCGAGTCGCCGCCGCCGTTGTCGATCGGCACGCAGGCGCCGGCCTTGCACTGCGTGGTGCCGTCGCCGCACACCAGGTTGTCGGGCAGGAAGCCATCGGCCGGGCACTCGTTGCTCGAGCTGACGCACATCTCGGCCTGATCACAGGCGCCCGCCGCGGGACGGCAGACCTGGTTGCTCTTGGCGTCGAAGGGGCACTCATTGTTGACGCCGTCGCACATCTCGGGCAGGTCGCAGGTGCCGGCCGCGGCGCGGCAGACCCCCATGCTCTTGACGTCGCTCGGGCACGAGCCGCTGTTGCCAGTGCACAGCTCGGCCACGTCGCAGGCCCCCGCGGCGGCGCGACAGGTCGTCGTCGCGGCCTCGAAGCTGCAGGTCGCCGAGCAGCAGTCGCCCGCGGTGGTGTTGCCGTCGTCGCACTGCTCGCCGGCCTCGAGGGCGTGGTTGCCGCAGGTGGCGCTGGCCGGATTGACGGTCAGCGCGATGGTGCCGCTGCCGGTGCGCGCCTGGGTGTCGGTCACCGTGACGGGCAGCGACTTGACGCCGGTCGCGGTGGCCGCCGGCACGGTGGCGTTGAACGAGAACACGCGGTCGCTGGCGGTGACGTCACCCATCATGCCGTCGTCGCGGAAGGCCTGCGTCGCCGAGCCGCCGATGGCGGTCAGGTTGCCGGTCACCGCGAGTCCGGTCGAGGTCGGGTTGTTGCCGGGCGTGACGGTGACGGTCAGCAGCGAGGTGCCACCCACGGCCACCATGGCCGGGTTGGCCGCGCCCACCGCGGTGGGGTTGCTGGGCGTCGGCAGCACCGTGATCGTGATGCTGGTGCTGCCGGTGCGCGCCTGGGCGTCGGACACCGAGACCGGCAGCGACTTCTGGCCCGCCGAGATGCCACCGGCGACGGTGGCGCGGAACGAGTACACGCCGTCGCTGGCAGTGGCGTCGCCGTTCGAGCCGTCGTCGAACAGCGCCTGGGTGGCGCTGCCGCCGAGGCCGGTGAGGTCGACGGTGCCGGTGATGCCGGTCGAGGCCGGGTTGGTGCCCGGGGTGATGGTGACCGCGATCAGCGTCTGCGCGCCGGGCAGGACCGAGGACGGCGTGGCGGTGCCGGCCGCGACCGGGCCCGTGGTGCCCACGCTGACGGTCAGCGCGATGGAGCCCGACGCCGTGCGCGCCTGGCCGTCCATCACCATGACCGGCAGCGTCTTGGCGCCCGCCGAGGTGCCGCCCGCGATGGTGGCGCGGAACGAGAAGATGTTGTCCCCGGCGAGGGCGTCGCCGTTTTGGCCGTCATCGAGGAAGGCCTGGGTGGCCGAGCCGCCGATGGCCTGCAGATCGGCCTGCACCGCGATGGCGGTGCTGGTCGGGTTGGTGCCCGGGGTCACCGCGACGGCGAGCAGGGTCTGGCTGCCCGCGGTGGTCAGGTTCGGGTTGGCCGAGGTGGTGATGGTCGGGTTGGTCGGCGCCGCGGTCACCGTCAGCGTGATGCTGGTGGTGCCGGTGCGGGCCTGGGCGTCGGTGATGGTGACGTTGAGGCCGCGCGTGCCGGCCGCGGTGGCGGGCGCGATGGTGGCGCGGAACGAGAAGGTGTTGTCACCCGCGGTGACGTCACCGTTGGTGGCGTCGTCGAAGAAGGCCTGGGTGGCCGAGCCGCCGATCGAGCTCAGGTTGACGCTGACGCCGAGGCCGGTCGAGGTCGGGTTGGCGCCCGGGGTCACCGCGACGGTGAGCAGGGTCATGGCGCCGGCCTGCGCGGTCGCCGGGTTGGCGGCGCCGACACCGCTCGGGTTGCTGGGCGCCAGCACGGTCAGCGCGATCGAGGTCACGCCGCTGCGCGCCTGGTCGTCACCGATGGTGGCGGTCAGCGACTTGACGCCCGGGGTGGTGCCGCCCGCGACGGTGGTCTGCAGCGAGAACACGTTGTCACCCGCGGTGACGTCGCCATTGCTGGCGTCGTCGAAGAAGGCCGCGGTGGCCGAGCCGCCGATCGAGGTCAGGTCGGCGGCCACGGTGAGGCCGGTCGAGGTCGGGCTGGAGCCCGGGGTCACGGTCACGGTGAGCAGCGTGCCGGCGCCCGCGATCAGGCTGCTCGGGGTGGCGGCGCCGACGCCGACCGGGCCCGAGCCGGCCTGCACGGTCAGCGCGATCGAGGCGCTGGTCATGCGGTTCTGGGCGTCGGTCACCACGACCGGTAGCGTCTTGGCGCCCAGCGAGGTGCCACCCGCGACCGCGGCGTTGAACGAGAACACGTTGTCGCCGCCGGTGACGTCACCATTGGTGCCGTCGTCGAACAGCTGCTGGCTGGCGCTGCCTCCGATGGTGGTCAGGTCGGCCGCGACCGCGATACCGCTCGAGGTCGGGTTGTCACCCGGGGTCACGGTGACGCGCAGCAGGGTCATGGCGCCGACCAGGACCGGGGTCGGGCTGGCGGTGCCCACGGCGCTCGGGTTGGTCGGCGTGCGCACGGTGACCGTGGTCGAGGTGGTGCCGGTGCGCAGCTCGGCGTCGGCGATGCTCACATTGATGGTCTTGACGCCCGGGGTGGTGACCAGCGGGATGCTGGCGCTGAACGAGAAGATGTCGTCGCCCGGGCTGGCGTCGCCGTTCATGCCGTCGTCGAGCAGCGCCTGGGTGGCCGAGCCGCCGATGGCGGTCAGGTCCGCGGTCACGGTCAGGCCGGTCGAGGCCGGGTTGGTGCCGCCGGTGACGGCGACGGCGATGACGGTCTGCTCGCCGATGTTGACGCTGGCCGGGGTCGCGCTGGCGACGCCGCTGGGGTTGCTCGGGCCGAGGACGGTGAAGGCGATGGTGGTGCTGCCGGTGCGCGCCTGCGCGTCGGTGATGGTGACCGGGAAGCTCTTGGCACCACCGGTGGCGGCGGCGCCCACGGTGACCGTGGCGGTGAAGATGTTGTCGCCGGCGCTGGCGTCGGGGGCGACGCCGTCGTCGAGCAAGAGCTGGGTGGCCGAGCCGCCGATCGACGTCAGATCGACGCCGACCGCGAGGGCGGTCGAGGCCGGCAGGGTGCCCGGAGTCACCGTGACGGTGAGCGTGGTGGACGAGCTCTGCGCGCCCATGTCGGGGCTGGCGACGCCGGTGCCCGCCGGGTTGGTCGGCGCCAGCACGGTGAGCGCGATGTTGCCGGTGCCGGTGCGCGCCTGGGCGTCGCTGATGGTGAACGGCAGCGACTTGGCGCCAGCGCTGGTGCCCAGGCCCACGGTGGCGGTGAACGAGAAGGTGTTGTCACCCGCAGTGGCGTCGCCGCCCATGCCGTCGTCGCGGAAGGCCGGGGTGGCCGAGCCGCCGATCGAGGACAGGTCGGCGCTGACACCGACGCCAGTGCTGGTCGGGTTGGTGCCGGCGGTGACGGCGACGGTCAGCAGCGTGGTGCCCGACTGGCCCTGGCTGGACGGGGTGGCAGTGCCGACGCCGGACGGGTTGGTCGGGGGCAGGACCCCCTGGGTGACGGAGATGTCGTCGATGCCGACCCACTCGTCGTTACCGCTCGCGTTGGTGGTGATCATGCGGACCTGGAGCAGCGGAACGTTGTTGGCGGCGGCGGGCAGGACGACGCTGACCATGGTGGTCTGGGTCGCGGCGTTGGCCGTGGTGGCGTCCGCCACGTAGCCAGCCGGGACGTCGGTGAAGTCGCCGCTCGAGCCGACTCGGAACTGCAGTGCGACCTGCTGGGCGGTGTCGTCAGCCGAGCCGTCGACATCGCGCACGAGATAGGCCACCGTGATGTTACTGAACCCCGTGGTGTCGAGGTGCAGCACGATGAACGGAGCATCGGCGGTACCCGAGCCCTGCAGCGCGATGGTGGGGTTGGTGATGGCTGCCTCGCCGACGCCACCCGAGGTGTTGGTGTTGGGGTTGGCGATGTTGGCGACCACGTCGACCGTGGTTTCGTCCGCGACGACGGTCCGCGCATCGACGTCGTTTGCCCCAGTGAGGCCATCACCCCGGTAGCCGATGATCCCGGGCACGCCGCTCCAGTCGTCGTTGGCCGTGATGAGGCCGGCGTTGGACCAGTCCTGACTGAACGGCAGCGTCTGGGCTGTGTTGTTGGCCCACGCTGCTGACGAGGCCAGCAGCAGGGTCATTGCGAATCCAAGGCGGCCCACAAGGCGACTCGTGTTCATCATATTGGCTCGCATGCTAGCCAAATCGGGGCTGGCCGCCAGCGCAAACTTCGCGGGCACCGGCCGTGCATGACCGGTTGCGTCAAAGGCACGAATTGGGTACCAACCCGCCATGGCTCTCTCGGTCGGAATCGTCGGTCTGCCCAACGTCGGCAAGAGCACCGTCTTCAACGCGCTGACGGCCGGCAAGGCCGAGGCCGCCAACTACCCGTTCTGCACCATCGATCCCAACATCGGCATCGTGCCGGTGCCGGACCCGCGCCTCGAGCGCATCACGAAGTACATCCCGCCGCAGAAGGTCATCCCGACCTCGGTCGAGATCGTCGACATCGCCGGCCTGGTCAAGGGCGCCGCCCAGGGCGAGGGCCTGGGCAACAAGTTCCTGGCCAACATCCGCGAGACCAGCGCCGTCCTCATGATGGTGCGCTGCTTCGACGATCCCAACGTGGTCCACGTCGCCGGCGCGGTCGATCCGCTGCGCGACATCGAGATCATCGACCTCGAGCTGGCGCTGGCCGATCTCGACAGCGCCGACAAGCGCCTCAAGAAGGCCACCAGCAACGCCAAGACCGGCAACAAGGAGGCCCAGGCCGAGCTCGCCCTGGTGACCAAGGTGCAGGCCTGCCTGGCCGCGGGCAAGGCCGCGCGCACCCTGCTGCCCAGCCTCGGCGCCGACGAGCGCGCGCTGCTGTCGACCTTCGGCCTGCTGACCTCGAAGCCGGTGCTGTACTGCTGCAACGTCGGCGAGGGCGATCTGCCCGCCGGCAACCAGTGGAGCAAGCTGGTCGAGGAGCGCGCCAGGGCGGAGGGCGCCGGCGTCGTCATCCTGTGCGGGAAGATCGAGGCCGAGCTGGCCGAGCTGGCCCCCGCCGAGCGCACCGAGCTCCTGCAGTCGTACGGCCTGACCGAGCCGGCGCTGGCCACCCTGGCGCGCGAGTGCTACCGGCTGCTCGGGCTGCAGTCGTACTTCACCGCGGGCGAGAAGGAGGTCCGGGCCTGGACCATCCGCAAGGGCGCCACCGCGCCCGAGGCCGCCGGCGTCATCCACACCGACTTCCAGAAGGGCTTCATCCGGGCCCAGGTCTACACCCTGGCCGACCTCGAGCAGTACAAGAGCGAGGCCGCCATCAAGGCCGCCGGCAAGATGCGCATGGAGGGCAAGGACTACGTGGTCGCCGACGGCGACATCCTGCACTTCTTCTTCAACGTCTAGCGCCCGTCTAGCGCCAATGCCGACGACCACGCTCGTGCCACCACCGCGAGCTTGGGTTGTTCGTCATGACGATCAGGTGCGCATTTTTCGCACTTTGTTATTGACACACTCCACGGACGCAGGCTGCCCCGAGCCAGCGCTGCGTCCTGGGATGGCCCCTGCCCGTCACCAGCTCGCGCCTGGACGCGCCGGCGACCCGGTCGGTCGCTTTTCGCGTCAGCGTCGCGCTTCGTCGCACCTGGGCGCAGCCAGAGCGGTCCAGATCTGCATGGTAGGAAGGAGGTGCGCACACGAGCAGGAGACCCGGATGACGCAGGTGCAGGTGGTGGGGGCGGCGAGCGAGATCCAGCAGGCGGACGGCCGGGTCGTCCAGGCGGTCGAGCGGCGCAAGCGGGCGGAGGCCGAGGAGGTCGCGGCGCTGCTCGAGGCGCGCGCGCTCGGCGTACACGAGGCGCTCGGGTTCGCGTCGTTCCACGAGTACGCCGAGGCGCGGCTGCAGCTGTCGTCCCGGCTGGCCTACGAGCGCGTGCGCGTGGTCGAGGCGCTAGCCACGCTGCCGCGCACGCGAGCCGCGCTGGCCGCGGGCGTGGTCGGCTACTCGGCAGTGCGCGAGCTCACGCGCGTGGTCACGCCCGCGAACGAGCTGGCCTGGCTGGAGCGCGCCGCCGGCCGCACCGTTCGCGAGGTCGAGCGCCTGGTCGCCGGCCATGTCCTCGGCGCCGACCCCGACAACCCCCCCGACCCCGCCGAGGTACTGACGCCGGTCAACTTCGAGCTCACGCCGGCGACCCGCGCGCTGCTGCGCGAGGCGCGCCAGCAGCTGCACCGGGACGCCGGCCAGCGCCTCGACGACGACGCCTTCATCGCCGAG
>JADYYK010000088.1 GCA_020853705.1 Deltaproteobacteria bacterium | reverse complement strand
TCAGGGCTCCCGGGGCGGCGCACCTCGAACTCCAGGCGCAACGACGTGGTACCGACGCGGCCCACACAGACCGCGACCTCCAGCATGTCGTCGAGCTTGGCCGGGCGCAGGAAGTCACACTCGAGGTGCCTGCGCGGCAGCCACAGATCGAGCTCCTCGAACATCACCGTGTAGGGCAGGCCGACCGACCGGAACAGCTCGGTCTCGGCGATCTCGAAGAAGCGGATGTAGGCGCCATAGAAGATGATGCCGGCGGCATCGACGTCGCCCCAGCGCACGCGCTCCTGGATGGTGTACTGCCACGGCTCGGCCATGGCGCGACCATACGCCGCTGGCCCTGGGCTGACTACCGCCGACGGCGCCGCCCGCTATACTCCAGCCCATGTCCCCGCGCGCCCGCTCCGACCGCGGCTCGGCGACCATGTTCCTGGTCGGCGGGCTGGCCCTGGTCGCGCTCGGCGCGGTGGCGCTGCTGGTCTACAACCTGATGGACGACGGCCCGCGCAAGCGTCGGCCGGCCGCGCCGCTGGTGGTCGCGGGCGATCCACCCGGCACCACGCCGGCACCGACCACGCCGACCCCATCGACCTCGGCGGCCCCGACCCCGGCGCCGCGCGACCCCCGCGTGCGCGACCCCAACGGCGACTACCGCACCGTCTACCAGCACGAGCACACCACCGTCAGCGAGCCGACCTGGGACAAGCTGCAGCGCATCATCCGCCGCGATCTGACCGCCAACGACCGCCTGCGCATCGAGGGGCTGGTCAACAACTGGCAGGAGGACCTCGAGACCTACCAGCGCATGCGCGCCGAGGGTCAGTGGGACGCCGCCGAGTACAGCCGGCGCGCGCAGCAGCTGCAGGACGGCATGAAGAAGCGCTTCAAGGAGATGCTCGACATCAAGCCCGACGACGCCGACCGCATGCTGCTGCTACTGCAATAGCTCCGTCTCACCCGACGTCGTCGAACGCGTCCACCACATGCTCGATCCGCGGCGGATCCCCATCCCAGGTGATGCCGACCACGTCGAACCTCATCGTGCGCCCCTGGTAGGCCGGGTTCGCCAGCAGCCAGGCCTGCGCGGCGCGCGCCACCCGCCACTGCTTGCGCGCATTCACGGTCTCGACCGGTGTGCCCAGATCATCACTGGCGCGCGAGCGCACCTCGACGAAGACCAGGACGGCGCCGTCCGCACCAGCGCCAGCACCGGCGGCGCGCGGATCCTCCGCCACGAGATCGAGCTCGCCGACGTCGAAGCGCTGATTCTGAGCCAGGATGTGAAGGCCGAGGCCTTCGAGGAAAGCGCGGGCAGTGGCCTCGGACGAGGCCCCCTTGCGGGTCGTGCTCAGGCGAGACCCAGCAGCGGCTAGGCCGGCGCCTTGTCAGCGCCGGGCGCCGCGGTGTCCTTGGCCTGCTTCTTCTCCGAGATGCGAGCCGCCTTGCCCTGCAGGTTGCGCAAGTAGTACAGGCGGGCGCGACGGACGCGGCCGTGCGACACCACATCGACGTGGTCGATGTTCGGGGTGTGGAACGGGAACACGCGCTCGACGCCGACGCCGTAGCTCATCTTGCGGACGGTGAAGGTGCCGCGCATGCCGTTCAGGGTGCGTCCGATGACGACGCCCTCGTACGCCTGCACGCGCTCCTTCTCGCCTTCCTTGATCTTCACGTGCACGCGCACGGTGTCACCGACGCGGAACTCGGGGAAGGCGGTGGCGCGGAGCTGCTTCTTCTCGATGGCCTTGACGATGCTGACGACGTCACTCATGACCCAATCTCTCTCTCTTGCTTGAAATTCATGCGTCGCCGGCGCGATCTGCGAACAATCTATCGAGCGTTACCGCCACCGCCGAGCGAACGGAGAGGTGGTTATAGTCGGACTCTCCTTGGATTGGCAACAGGATCCTGTCGCATTGCCCGAGCAGCTCGGTGGTCAGCCCCCACCCGGTCCCGAACAGCACCAGCTGGGGTGCCGCCGAGGCCGTCGCCGCCCCCTGCCACGCGGCATAACCGACTGTCTTTACAGCGTTATCGCCCCGCTGCTTGGCCGCCGTGGCGGTGGTTTCGCAGGCCACTCCGCCATGCCGCGCGGCGATGTCCGCCCGCATCTGGGCCAGCGACGGCATCACCTTGACCCGGTCCAGGGCCTCGGCCCGGTCGGGGTGAACCGCCTTCCCGGGGCCATCCTGCCAGTGGCCCAGGATGCGACCGATCATGTCCTGCTGCAGCTGGATCGGCGTCACCAGGTAGTAGCCGGCCAGCCCGTAGGTCCGTGTGCTGCGCGCGATGTCATGGATGTCGAGGTTGGTCACCGCGGTGGTCACCACCTCGCCGCGGCGGTCGTAGACCGGGTAGTGCACCAGGGCGGCATAGGTGCGCGCCGCCAGCGCCTGCAGGTCGCTCACGCGTCACGCTCCTCGGCCAGGAGCTTCTCGTCCTCGGCGCTCAGCTCCACGGTCGCCAGCAGGTCGGGCCGCCTCGCGCGGGTCTCGTGCAGCGCCTGCTTGCGCTGCCAGCGTCGGATGGCCTCGTGGTTGCCCGACAGCAGCACCGGGGGCACCTCGGCGCCGCGGAACACCGGCGGCCGGGTGTACTGCGGGTGCTCCAGCAGGCCGGCCGAGAACGACTCCACGTCGACCGAGGTGGCGTCGCCCAGCACGCCGGGCACATAGCGCGCGACCGCGTCGATCACACACGCGGCCGCCAGCTCGCCGCCCGACAGCACGAAGTCGCCCAGCGACAGCTCCTCGTCGATGTGCGCCGCGCGCACGCGCTCGTCGATGCCCTCGTAGCGTCCGCACAGCAGCAGCACACGCTCGCGCGCCGCCAGCGTGCGCACCCGCGCCTGGGTCAGCGGCGCCCCGCGCGGCGACATCATGACCCGCCAGGCCGGCCCGCGCGCCGCGATGGCTGCCTCCATCGCGGCCACCAGCGGATCGGGCTTCATCACCATGCCGACGCCGCCGCCATACGGGGTGTCGTCCACGGTGCGGTGCTTGTCGGTCGCGAAGTCGCGCGGGCTGGTGAAGCAGACCTGGATGAGGCCGCTGGCCACGGCCTTGCCCAGCAGCGACGCCGCCAGCGGGCCGGCGAACAGCTCGGGGAACAGGGTGATGACCTCGAACTGCATCAGCGGCGCACCCGCTCGACCGGCAGATCCTCGGGCGGATCGAAGACCACGCGGCTGTCCGACACCTCGACCACCAGCTCGGGCACCAGCGGGATCAGGCGCGCCTCGTCCCCGCGCACCACGAGCGCCAGATCCTGGGCGCCGGTGCGCTGGACCTCCGCGACCTCGCCGAGGTGGTTGCCCGCGGTGTCCTCGGCGCGCAGCCCGACCAGGTCGGCGATCAGGAACTCGCCCTCGGCCAGCGGCGGCAGCTCGGCGCGGTACACCGCGACCTCCACTCCACGTAGCGCGTCGGCCTGATCGCGATCCGCGACGCCCTCGAGCGACATCAGGTAGGCCTCGGGCACCCTTCGCACCCGCGTCACCGCGCGCACCTCGTCGGGACGGCCGGCGCGCGACAGCACCACCCGCTTGCACGCGTCGAGCGCCAGCGAGTCCTCGTCGTAGAGGTGCACGCGCAGCTCGCCACGCACGCCGTGGGGACGCGCGACGACGCCGATGGTGAGGGTATCCTTGCGCGGCACGGTCACGCGCCCTGGCGAGTTATTCGAGGATCTCGAGGACGGTGCGCGTGCGGATCTTGCCGCGGGTGGCGGCGGCGTTCAGCACTTCGCGCAGGGCGCGTGCGATGCGCCCCTGCTTGCCGATGACCTTGCCGAGGTCTTCACGATCGACCGTCAGCTCCAGCACATCGGTGCGGTCCTCGCGCACGACCTCGACCGAGACCTGATCGGGATGATCGACCAGGCCGCGGCTGATGTACGCGATGAGCTCGGGGAGGTTGGGCGTGGCGGACATTACTTCGTGGCAGCGGCGGCGGCAGCGGCCTTCTTGCGCCGGTTCAGCAGCTCACCGACGGTGTCCGAGGGCTGCGCGCCCTTGGACAGCCAGTAGGCCACGCGCTCGTCGTTGAAGCGGACCTCGACCGGGGTGCGGGTCGGATCGTAGACACCGAGGTGCTCGATGAAGCGGCCGTCGCGCGGGCTGCGCGAGTTGCAAACGACCACGTTGTAGTAGGGCGACTTCTTCCCGCCGGCGCGGGCCATCCGAATGGCGACCATGGACCTCTTCCTGTTCTCTAGGGCTCGAAAAGACGACGAAAAATACGGGCGGACCCCCCAACTGTCAATAACTTTTCGCGCTTGTCGATCACCGCCCCGCATGCCATAACCCCGCGCATGTTCAAGGGGTTTGCCCTGGTGCTGGGGCTCGGTGCGATGGTCTTCGCATGCGCCGGCTGTCCTGGCAAGAAGGCCGGCACGGGTGCCGGCAAGAACCGCACGGCCAAGATCTACTACCTCACCGAGCTGAAAGGGCAGATCGAACCCTGCGGCTGCACCTCGGATCCGCTGGGCGATCTGGCCCGGATCGCCCCCATCCTGACCCAGCGTCCGCGCCTGGTCATCGACGCCGGCGGCGTGCTGTTCGAGCACACCGAGCTGTACGACAAGGACGCCCCGCAGCAGCGCCTCAAGGCCGAGCTGGTGGCCCGCGCCTATCGCGAGCTCCCGGTCGACGTGATCGGCGTCGGCCCCGAGGATCTCTCGGGCGGTGTCGAGGCGGTCGCCCCCGGGCGCAGCGTCGAGAACCTGCCCGGCCTGCCCGGCGTCGTCCCCGGCCGCGTGCATGACGTCGGCGGCATCAAGGTCGGCGTGTTCACCGTGGTCGACGACGCCGACGCCGGCATGGCCAAGCTGGGCGCGACCCCGGCCCACGCCGCCGCCCAGGCCGCGCTGACCCGCCTGCGCGCCGAGGGCGCCGAGGTCGTGATCGCCCTGGCCCACCTGACCCGCGCCAAGACCAAGGCGCTGGTGCGCGCCGTCCCCGGCCTCGACTTCGCGGTGGTCGGCCAGGGTGTCGAGCTGGGCGGCGCCGCGCCCGAGCTGGTCGAGGCGACCTGGCTCCTGGTGCCCGCCGAGAAGGGCCAGAAGCTGGGCCACCTCGAGCTGCACCTCGTCGGCCCGCGCCCCGTCACCGGCTCGCGCGTCGTCGACGCCGTCGGCCCGCTGCGCGCCGCCGCCGAGCTGGAGTCGCTGGCCGAGCGCATCCCCAAGCTGAGCGCCGACATCGCGGCCTGGGCCGCCGCGCCCGACGCCGATCCTGCGTTCATCGCCGGCAAGCGCGCCGAGCTGGGCGAGCTGGAGGCGCTGAAGACCAAGCTCGAGAGCGCCCCGCTGCAGGCGCCCGCGCAGGGCAGCTGGTTCACCGCCGGCCTGCAGCCGATCAAGAAGGGCCTCGACTGCGCGCCCGACATCGTCGAGCAGAAGCGCGCGCTGACCGCGAAGATCGGCGAGATGAACCTGGGCGCCGCGCGCGCCGCCGGCCCGCCACCCGCGCCCGCCCCCGGCAAGGCGCACTTCGTCGGCGTCGAGGAGTGCGAGTCTTGCCACAAGGCCGCGGTCGAGTTCTGGAAGAACTCGGTGCACGCGCGCGCCTGGGCCACGCTGGAGGTGGTCGGCAAGCAGCTCGATCGCGACTGCATCAGCTGCCACGTCACTGGCTTCGACGCGCCCGGCGGCTCGACGCTGGCGACCCAGGCCGACACCCCGGTGCTGCGCAACGTGCAGTGCGAGATGTGCCACGGCCCGGGCAGCCTGCACGTCGACGCCGACGGCCAGGATAGGCCCCGCACCATCTCGCTCGACACCCCCGAGGCGACCTGCAAGGGCTGCCACCCCAAGGAGCACTCCGACACCTTCGAGTACACCGCCTATCTGCGCGACGTGCTCGGCGGCAGCGACGACGTCAAGGCGCCGCGCCACGGCTACGAGCGCTGGAAGAAGCTGGGCAGCGGCCCCACCGGCCACGCGCTGCGCAGCGCCGCGCTGGCCAAGGCCGGCGCCAGCATCGGCAAGGCGTGCCCCAAGTGAAGCTGCCCGCGCTGGCCTGCCTCGCGGCTACGGCACTGGGGCTGCCCGCCGCTGGCTGTGTCACCCGTGGCCCGCGCGCGCCGGGACCGACCGGCTACTACATGGCGCCCGCGAAGCAGCGGCCCAGCAAGCGCGCCCCGCCGCCCGCGCCGGTGCTCGACGACGCCGGCCACGAGGCCGGCAAGGCGACCTGGTACGGCGGCAAGCACCATGGCGGCGGCACCGCCTCGGGCGAGATCTTCGACCAGAACGCCATGACCGCGGCGCACAAGTCGCTGCCCTTCGACACCTGGGTGCGCGTCGTCAACCACCAAAACGGCGCCACCGCGCTGGTCCGCATCAACGATCGCGGCCCCTACGGCAAGGGCCGCATCATCGACGTCTCGTTCGCCGCGGCGAAGCTGCTCGGCATGATCGACGCCGGCGTGGTCCCGGTGCACCTCGAGATCGTCGCCCTCGGCCACGGGCGCTACCAGCGCAACCGCAAGCCGCCACCGGGCGGCCCGCCGACGCAGTAGCCGCGCCGCGCGCCCACATGGGTGCTAAGCTGCCGCCGTGATCCTCGAGCTCGAGGGTGTCAGAAAGAACTACGGCAGTGGCGTGCAGGCGCTGCGCGGCCTCACCGGCTCGGTCAGCGGTCAGCGCATCGGGCTGCTCGGGCCCAACGGCGCCGGCAAGTCGACGCTGCTCAAGGTGCTGCTCGGGCTGCTCGACTTCTCGGGCAAGGCCAAGGTGCTGGGCCACGATCCACGCACCCAGGCGCTGGCCATCCGCGCCCGCGTCGGCTACATGCCCGAGGGCGAGTGCTACCTGCCCGGCATGTCCGCGGTCGAGTACTGCACCTACGCCGCCGAGCTGTCGGGGCTGCCGCGCACGCCGGCCATGCAGCGCGCCCACGCCGCGCTCGACTATGCCGGCCTGGAGGACAAGCGCTACCTCCCGGTCGAGACCTACTCCACCGGCATGAAGCAGAAGGTCAAGCTGGCGCAGGCCATCGTGCACGACCCCGAGCTGCTCTTCCTCGACGAGCCGACCAACGGTCTCGACCCGCGCGGTCGCGAGGAGATGCTGTCGCTCATCCTCGAGATCCCCAAGCGGCGCGGCGCCACCCTGCTGGTGTCGACGCACATCCTGGCCGACGTCGAGCGCGTGTGCGAGAGCGCCCTGGTGCTCAACCAGGGCTCCATTGCTTACCACGGCACGCTCGACGAGCTGCGCGGCAAGGGTGACCGGGGCCTCGAGGTGCGCGTCAAGTCGGGCGCCGCCGAGCTGGTCGCCGGTCTGACCGCCAAGGGCTGCACCGTGCGCATGGACGGCGACGCCGTCGTGGTCGACGCGCTGCCTGCGGGCGCCAGCATCGATCTGGTGCTGGAAGAGGCGCGCAGCCGCGGCCTGCAGGTGCGTCACCTGGCGGTGCGCAAGCTGACGCTGGAGGCCGCCTTCCTGAAGACCGTCGCCGACGACGCCGCGCGCCACGCCACCGGCGGCCTGGCCGGCGCCACCGCCGCCACCCCCGCAGCGCCCACCCCGGGAGCCGCCCCATGAGCACGACCCCCGCGCCGCCCGGCAACGGCAACGGCAACGCCGCCGCCCCCGCCGTCGAGCGCGGCCTCATCCACGACCTCGGCTACGGCGCCTACAGCGGCCCGCGCTCGGGCCCGTGGACGCGGACCTGGATCATCGCGCGCGAGGTCCTCCGCGTGGGCTGGAAGAACCCCTGGCTGCGGCGCTGCATGTGGATGTCCTTCATGGTGGTCGCGGTGTGGGGCGTCTTCATCTTCGTCCAGGGCCAGACCCAGGGCATCGCGCAGCTCGAGCAGGCCAAGGCCTTCCTGCCCAAGAAGGACACCTACGTGATGTGGGCGGTCACGCGCAGCCTGGTCTTCATCGGCGTGCTCGCGGGCGCCATCGTGGGCGCCGGCGCGGTGTCGGACGATCTGCGCGCGGGCGCCTTCCAGTTCTACTTCGCGCGCCCGCTGCGGCCGCAGCAGTACGTGGTCGGCAAGCTGCTCGGCGTCATCATGGCCATCGGCCTGGTGGTGGTCGTCCCCGCGGTCGGCCTGGCTGCGGTGCGCGTGGTGATGGAGACCCACGTCGAGGTCATGGTGCGCGCGCTCGGCGTCATCCCGCGCACGCTGGCGCTGGCGGGCGTGGTCACGCTGGCGCTGGCCGCGCTGGCGGTGCTGATGTCGTCGCTGACACCGCGCAAGATCTACGCCCAGGCGTCCTACACGCTGCTGCTCTTCATCAGCTTCGCCATCAGCCTGCCGCTGGCCAAGGTGTCGAACAACGTCAAGCTGCGCGTCATCTCGCTGCGCGACGCCGTCGAGGGGCTGGGCTACGGCCTGTTCCAGAAGTGGACCTTCGATCGCACCTGGGCGCCGCCCTGGCAGACCTCGCTGACCATGCTGCTGTGCGTGTTCGGGGGCGCCTCGCTGGCGCTGCTGTGGCGCATCCGCCGCGTCGAGCTGTCGTCGCTGGGGACCTGACATGATCGACCTCGCGCACTGCTCGAAGTGGTACGGCGTCGTCATCGGCCTCAACGACGTCACCCTCTCGGTCGGCCCCGGGGTGACCGGCCTGCTCGGCCCCAACGGCGCCGGCAAGTCGACCATGATGAAGCTGGTCACCGGCCTGATGCGCGCCAGCCAGGGCGACGTCAAGGTCCTCGGCGAGCACGTCTACGGTAACCGCGACGTGCTGCGCCGCATCGGCTACTGCCCCGAGCACGAGGGCGTCTACACCGAGCTGACCGCGCTGGAGTTCGTCACCGCGATGGCGCGCATCTCGGGCTATCACGCCGCCGCCGCCAGGAAGCGCGCCGAGGAGGCCCTGGAGCGCCTCGATCTGACCTCGGCGATGCACCGCCGCCTGGGCGGCTTCTCCAAGGGCATGCGCCAGCGCACCAAGCTGGCGCAGGCGCTGGTGCACGATCCCGACGTGCTCTTCCTCGACGAGCCGCTGACCGGCACCGACCCCATCGCGCGCGCGCAGATCCAGGCCCTGCTCGAGGAGCTCGGCCGCGCCGGCAAGACCATCCTGGTGTCCTCGCACGTGCTGCACGAGGTCGAGCGCCTGACCCAGGAGATCGTCCTCATCTACCGCGGTCGCGTGCTGGCCGAGGGCAACATCTACAAGATCCGCGAGCTCATCGATCACCACCCTCACCGCGTGCGCGTCGACTGCGATCGCCCGCACGAGCTGGCCGGCGCCCTGATGACGGCCGGCCTGGCGGTGCGCGTCGAGGTCTCCGCCGCCAGCGCCGCCCCTGGTCGCATGATCATCGAGACCCTGACGCCCGACACCGCCTACGACAGCATCCCGGCCTTCGCGCTCGATCGCGGCATCCACATCACCGAGCTCAGCTCGCCCGACAACAACCTCGAGGCCGTGTTCCGCTACCTCACCGAGCGCGTGGCCGGCGCGCGCACCACTGCGCTGGAGGACGCCTGATGCCCGCGCCGAGTCGCCCCAGCGTCTTCACTGGCATCGCCGTGGTGGCGCGCATCGCGCTGGCGCGCCTGACCCGCGGCAAGGCCTTCTATGTGTCGATTGGCCTGCTCATCCTGCCCATCGCCATCGCGACCATGGTCAAGCGGCCGGGCACCAGCGACGCCTTCCAGATCAGCATCCTGGCGCTGACCCTGCAGCCGCTGATCCTGTTCATCCCCGCGCTGCACTGCGCCGGCATGCTGGCCGACGAGCTCGACGATCGCACCTACACCTATCTGTTCACCCACCCCATCCCGCGCTGGACCCTGGTCGCTGGCAAGCTGCTGACCACCTACCTGGTGCTGCTGGTCGGCTTCACGCTCTCGGTGCTGGCCCAGTACCAGGTCTTCAAGAGCGGCGGCATGCCCCGCTTCCTCGACGACGGCCGCAACTACGGGCTGCCGCGTGTGCTGGTGGCGACCAGCATCGGCCTGCTGGGCAGCTGCTGCCTGGCCGCGGCCGCCGGCGCGGTGTTCCCGCGGCGCCCCTTCGCCGCCGTGTTCGCCTGGATCCTCGGCGTCGAGTTCATCATCGGCAACATCCCGACCGTGCTGGCGCGGGTGTCGCTCGGCTCCCACATCCGTCGCGTGGCCTGGGGCCTCATCGGCGAGCAGAAGGTCGGCATGCCGAGCGTCAGCACCAGCACGCTGCGACTGCTCGAGCTGGCCGCGCTGTTCCTGGCCATCGGCATCTGGCGCCTGTCGCGCGCCGAATACCGCAGCGAGGTCTGACCGGGACCTGGGCCCGAAAACACAGCGGCGCCGCCCCGAAGGACGACGCCGCAGTTCGAACACTCGACTTCCGCGTTCCGGAGACGGAGCGGGACAGCGCTCCTCGAAGCTGACGCTTCGAGGGGGCTGGCCTACGCCGCCTTGGTCTTCTTCTTCGCGGGCGCCTTCTTCTCGGTCTTGTCAGCCTTCGCCGGCTTCTTCGGCGCCGGCTTGCCGCCCAGGCGCTTGCTCAGCGAGTTGTACATGTCGAGCAGCTTGCCGGGCGTGTACGCCAGCAGCTTGGTCTTGTAGTCGGCGTCCTTGACCCGGTTCAGCTTGCCGAGGATGCCGTCCACCAGCTTCTCGCGCGAGCCGCCGAAGCCGTCCTTCATCTCGGTCGCGATGCGATGCAGGCGCAGGAGCTTCTGGTTCGAGGCCGCCAGCAGGCGCGCCTTCAGCTCGTCCTTGCTCTCCTCACCGCGCTCGAGCAGGTCCGACAGCTTCTCGACCAGCTTGTCCTTGCCGCCGAACTTCTCGGCGACGGTCTTCATGGGGCTCTTCGTCATGATGGTCTCTCGTGTTTTCGTGTGAACTAAAGGTGCGCTGACTACGGGCCGCCCGGGCCCATGCCCATGCCGCCACGCTTCATACCCATGCCGATCATGCCGACCAGCATCTTGATCTGCTGCTCGCTCATGCCGATGTCGATCGACACCGTGTCGCCCGACGCAGTGACCAGCATCTTGTCGAAGAACTGCTTGGCCATGCCAGCCTGGGCGTTGGCCATGTCCGCCATGCCCTTGGCCGCGTCCGCCGACGCCAGCTGCAGCGACAGCTTGGCCGCGATGCCGCTCGAGAAGTCGACCGAGCCCCACATCGCCTTGGGCGCGCCGCCCGGGATCGGCATCGGGCCACCCATGCCACCCGCGGGCAGCTCGGTGAGCGCCAGCCACAGGGCCTGCGCGGTGTCGACCTTGCCGACCATGGCGGCGATGGCGCCGTCCTTGGCGGTCTTGGCGCCGCCGTCAATCAGCGACGTCAGCCACGCCTTCTGGCCCACCACCAGGGTGTTGGCGCTGGTGAAGGCCATGATCTTCTCCGGCGTCTTGCTCGAGACGTAGAGCTTCTTGCCCTTGTAGTCCTCGATGGTGAACTTGTCGCCATCGGCCTTCTCGGCCTGCTTCTGCATCACGCAGGGCATCAGGGTCGCCTCGTCGAACTTGCCGCGCGCGACGACGGCGGCGAAGTCACCGCCCTTGCCGACCTGCTCCATGCCGACGACCATCCAGTCGATCTGCGTGAACGGGTCGAACTTGCAGTCCTGCACGAACTTCAGGAACTCGCCGTTCTTGTCCTCGGACATCATCTTGTTCTTCAGCATGTCGAAGAACGACGACTTCTTGACGCCGGCCATGTTGATGCCGACCGCCGCCTTGATGCCCTGGGGCAGGCTGGCCAGCGCGTCTGCGCCGATGCCGCTCGCGCCCGCGACCGGGGTCGTGCTGCCCGCGCCACCGGCGGGGACCGCTGCCGGGCTGGCGCCCGCGCCCCCCTTGTTCTCCGGGCTCGCCGACGTCGTCGGATCCTTCGGGGCTTCCTTCTTCTTCTTCTTGCACCCGGCCGCACCCACGCTGAGCGCCAGGGCCGCCACCAGAGCCAGGCTGATCTTCTTGGTCACGTTCGTCTCCTCCAAAGGTCCGCAGGGTTTCCCAACCCGCCCTGTCGGCAAAGAATTCCCGCCTTATAGGCGGCGTTCCCGGGGCGTGTCAAGGCGACAGCCCGAGATCCTTCATCACCCCAGGGGTCTGGGCCTGGGTCAAGGTGAGGTCGAGGACGAGGTCGTCGGCCAGGCTGCTGGCGCGCAGCTCGGCCACGCCGACCAGCCCCGAGGCCAGCGAGGTCGCCGCGTCGCGCGCGCGCTGCGCCGAGCCCAGGCCGGTCGATAGCCGCAGCTCCAGCTGGGCGCCGTTGGCACGGCCACCGCCCCACAGGCCGGTGCCGCCCAGCGCGGCGAGGTCGCCCTGCACGGTGGTCATCGCTAGCCAGACACTGCTCCCGGCGTCGATCTTGGCCAGCAGCGGCGCCAGCGCCGGGTTGGGCGCGTCCTTGGCGCTGCCGATCAGCCTCGACATGCTCATGGCGTGCAGCACCCGGTCGGGCGGACCGCCCACGACGACATGGGGCGCCACGAAGGCGAAGCCATAGGCGTGATCGTTCAGGAGATAGATGGTCCCCTCGGGCGTGACGCTGGGGTTGAGATGTTTCGGGCCGGCGGCGGCGAGCTCGCGGATGATGCAGTCCATCAGCGGGTGCTCGTTCAGGGCCGGGCCACGCGCGACCCAGGTGAACGGACCGCGCGGACCGGCGCCCAGCATCATGGTCTCGACGTCGCGCCACGGGCTGAACTTGCAGGCCTCGTCCCAGGTGTGCGCGATCGGCTGTGGCGGCCCGTTCATGAACGGGATGGCCAGCACGTCCAGCAGGGGCGCGCCGCGCAGCGCGGCCAGATCCAGCGCGAACACCCGGTCGGTGTCGGGGGGCAGATAGCGCGCCAGCTCGGTCGACTTCAGGTCGCGCTCGCCGCGCGCGGCCTTGCCGGTCGCCTCGGCGGCGGCGGGGTCACCGTGGCGCGTGACCTTCTTGCAGCCGGCGGCCCCGGCCCCGGCTACGGCCACCAGCGCGAGCAGCAGGGCAGGGCGTGACGTCATGGTAAGGTGCGCGCGTGCTCTGGGTGAAGCGCGTCCTGCGCGGAGATACGGTATACGCGAGCGCCAACCCCGACGGTAGTCTGCTGGTGGACGACGGTCGGGTCTCGATCAAGTACCGCCTGGGCGCGACCCAGAAGCTGTACCGGGCGGCGCCCGCGAACCTGGCGCCGCACGCCGACACCGCCGTCATCGAGGAGGCCGGCGACGAGGCCGCCGCCCACGCCGCTGCCGCCGCACCTGGAGCCGCCAAGGCCAAGGCCAGCGCTGGCAAGGCCGCGAAGTCGGTCGCGTCCAGCCATCATGTGACGCCCGTCACGCCCGGCACCATCATCATCTATACCGACGGCGCCTGCATCGGGAACCCAGGCCCGATGGGGCTCGGCGTGGTGTTGATCGACGTCGATCGCCGGCTGGAGCTGTCCGAGTTCCTGGGCCATGGCACCAACAACATCGCCGAGCTCACCGCCATTCAGCGCGGGCTCGAGGCCGTCGCGCCCGAGCATCGTGGCGCCCACATCCTGCTTCACACCGACAGCGCCTACTCCATCGGCATCATCACCAAGCCGTGGAAACCCAAGGCCAACCTGCAGCTGGTCGCGGAGCTCAGGGCGCTGTGCCGGCGCTTCCCGCACCTGGCCTTCGTGAAGGTCCCGGGCCACTCTGGCATCCCCGAGAACGAGCGCTGTGACGCCCTGGCGGGCCTGGCCATCGAGACCCGGACTTCCACCCGCGTGGAGAGCGTTTTGCCCACGCCCGCGTAGTACCGGGCCGTGCTGGTACGACACCGGACAGTGGGGTAGCTTCGAAGCGCACCATGTGGATCTGCGGCGAGTGCGGGCAGAAGTACGACGAGGCGCCAGCCGGCGAGCTGTGCCCGGTCGACAACTATCCGGTGCGGCTGTCCGACGACCCGCTGCTCGGGCAGACCATCGGCAGCTACCGCGTCGCCAAGCTGCTCGGCGCTGGCGGCATGGGGCGGGTCTACAAGGGCGTGCACCCCGCCATCGGCAGCCGCGTCGCCATCAAGCTCTTGACCGGCGAGCTGGCCAACGATCGCGAGCTGGTCGATCGCTTCTTCTCCGAGGCGCGCGCGGTCAACCTGATCCGCCACGAGGGCATCGTCAACATCGTCGATCTCGCGTACCTGGCCGACGGTCGACCCTACATCGTGATGGAGTACCTCGACGGGCAGCCGCTGGCGCGCCTGCTCAACGAGGCGCCGGTGCCGCTCGGCGATCTGTGCACCTACGCCATCCAGATCCTGGGCGCGCTGGGCGCCGCGCATCAAAAGGGCATCATTCACCGCGATCTCAAGCCCGACAACGTCTTCGTGTCGCCCTCGGGTCGCGTCAAGGTGCTCGACTTCGGCATCGCCAAGCTGACCGGCGACTCCGGCGCCATCAGCGGCAAGCCGGGGCCGACGCGCACCGGCTCGCTGCTGGGCACGCCCTACTACATGTCGCCCGAGCAGTGCCTGGGCAAGCCCATCGACGGGCGCGCCGACCTGTACGCCCTCGGCGTCATCCTGTACGAGGCGCTGACCGGGCGGGTGCCGTTCAAGGCCGAGGTGCTGTTCGAGCTGCTGCGCCTGCAGATCTCCGAGCCGCCGGTGCCGCCGCGCCACCTGCGCCCCGACGTGCCCGAGTCGATCGAGCGCGTGGTCATGCGTGCGCTGGAGAAGGATCCCGGCGCGCGCTGGGCCGATGCCGCCGCGATGGCGCATGCCCTCGACGAGGTCGCGCAGACGCTGCCGGTCGACGCCTACACCGCGCGGGTCAGCGGCGGCTTCGCGGCGCTGTCGCCGCGGCTGTCGATGGGGCGCACGCCGCCGCCGTCGCCGACGCCAGGGCCGTGGGTGGTCACCGGCACGCCGGCGCCGCTGACCATGCGCAAGCGGCGTGGCCTGGCCTGGGCCGCGCTGGGCGCGGGCGTGCTGGCGGTGGCCGCGGTCATTGCGGTCGCGGTGCGGCTGGCGCGCCACCAGGGTGAGGACAAGATGCTGGCGGCCGGGTCGAGCGCGGAGCCGCTGCCCAGCGAGTCGGCGCTGCCGTCGCCCTCGCCGTCGCTGCTGGCGGTATCGCCGTCGGCATCGCCAGCGCCATCGATCGATCCGGCCGCCTCGCCGCTGCCGGTGGCGCCACTGGCGCCGCCGCGACCTGGCTCGGGCATGATCGCGCCGCCCGCGCTGAGCGGCTCGGGCTCCGGCGCCGGCGCGACCCCGCGCCACCCCAAGGGCGCGCTCAACGTGGCCACGCCGCCCAAGGCCACGCCGGACGCCGCGGTGCCCAGCCCGTCGCCGAGCGCGTCGCCGGCGGTGGCCACCGGTCAGCCTCCAGTGGTCTGGACCGCCGACATGGGTGAGGCCATCAAGCTGTACTCCGACGCCATCCAGAAGGAGCAGTACGACGTCGCCGAGAAGGCGCTGACCCGCATCCCCGATAGCTTCGAGAACAAGAAGGAGCTGGTCCGGGCCATCCGCCTGGCCAAGTTCGGCGCCATCGAGACCCACAAGCGCATGCTCGATCAGCGCCTGCGCGAGGGCCGCTGCGACATGCTCGAGGACGACATCGCATTCTTCAAGAAGTACTCGCCCGACGACGTCGCCGCGGCCGACAAGGTGCTGACCGAGTGTCAGAACCTGGATCCGTCCGACCTCAAGGAGCGCCGCAACAAGGCGCTCGAGAAGCTGCTCGAGGACGCCCAGTTCTGGGTCGCCAGCGGCAACGGCCGCTTCATGCTGACCGAGCTGGCCAAGGCCCGCAAGCTGGCGCCGAACGATCCCCGCGTCATCAAGCTGATGGTGCAGGCGCACTGCTTCGAGGGCGACGCCGACGACGCCCGCAAGTGGCTGGCCAAGCTGCCCGCCGCGATGCAGGACGAAACCAAGGAGTTCTGCAAGAAGAAGGCGCAGCTCGAGCTGTAGCGCGCGGGCGCTACAGGCGGGGCAGCGCGATCTGGATGGGCTCGGCGATGTACGGGCAGGCGCAGCAGCCTTCGCCCGCGGCGGGCACCTTGACGGTCTTCGAGACCTGGCCGTGCCCCGGCGCCGAGAACACGAAGGTGACCGAGCCGGTCGGGGCCGAGAACGAATACGAGCACACGCCCGGGCCAGCGTCGGCCTGGCCCGCTGCGCAGGCGATGCCGAGCGCGTCGTTCAGGCTGTTGGTGACCGTGACGTCGTTGACGCGGGCCCCGGTGCCAGCCTCGACGATCTCGAAGGTGATCGAGGGCGGACAGGCACCACAGTAGACGCTGGAGCAGTCCTCACAGCCGACGAAGGCCAACACGCTGGCGAGCACCAGCACGAACGCGAGCACGGCACGGGGCTTCATGCACCCCGGTGGTGCACATCGGGTGCCAGGCTCGAAGTCCGCGAGGTCTGAAGGCCGGCCGGCGCGCTGCCGCGACAACCTCGTCGTGGCAAGAGCTGATCGGCGGGCGGCGTCGTACTGTGGGGCATGTCGAGCCCTACCTTGCAGAGCGTCGTCGACGCGACGGTGGCGTTACAGCCGTGGCAGGCGGACCGGGACGGGGGTCTGGATGAAGCTGCAGGTGCAGCAGCCGTCGCCGCCGGGTGGCACCGTGACGCGCTGGATGACGGTGCCGTGGTCCTTGGCCGAGACCCGCAGGTTGTGGGCGCCGGAGTGCAGGTAGAGGTTCACCGTGCAGGTGCCGGCGTCGCTGTCGCCGTTGCAGCCGGTGCCCAGGATCGCGCCGCTCGTGTCGTCGGTCACGGTGACCTCGGTGACTGGCGCGCCGGTGTCGGTCTCGGAGACCTCGATCCGGCTGGGCGGGCAGGGGAAGCACGAGATATCCGCACACTCGTCGAAGAGGGCGCAGCCGGCGATGACCGCGCCAGCGCTGGCGGCGACGACGGCGACCAGAATGGCTGCAGCGCGCAGGTTGCGGAGGCGCATGGTGGACCTCACGGCCGGTAGGTCAGGTTGATGGCAGGGAAGGCGCCGCGGGTGTCGGGGTCATCATCGGAGAAGTTCATCGGCATGGCCAGGCCGAGGTCGGCCGCGGCCCACCTGGAGTGGAAGCGCACGCCCAGCATCAGCAGCCCGTCGTCAGCCAGCTCGAGCTTGCCGGTACCGATGCGGCCGCGGTTCAGCTCGGCGAGCAGCTTCAGGTGGCTGGACATGCGGATGGCCGCGTAGGCCGAGATGCGCGCGACGCCGCTGTCTTCGCTGCTGTCCCCTCCGCCAGCGTAGTTGGTGCTGTCGCCGCCGGCCTTGATGAGATCGGTGTTGACGCCGAGCTGCGAGGTGCAGCCGCGATCGAGGCACAGCGCGGCGGTGCCGCCCGCGCTGACGACCATGGTGCTGTCACTGCCGTCGCCAGCGTCGACGCTCCACACCGAGCCGGTCAGGGCCAGGCGCAGCGGACCACCCGCGAGGACGCGCACCTTGGCGCTGGCGCCGTAGATCGCGGGCGAACCTTCGGAGTAGGCGGGCAGCACGAAGCCAGTGACCTGCAGGTTGTCGGCGATGCCGTAGCTCATGCCGTGCACCAGGAACTCGTAGTTGTTGTAGGTCCAGCTGCCCCGGCGCTGGGTCTCGGGGGTGGGCGACAGCCAGGTGCGGTCAGCGGCGGGGTCGTCGTCGAGGGCGATCGGCGTGCGCGTTGGGGCGGCCGCGATGGCGATGGAGGCGGTGACGGTGGCGGCGCTGGTACTGGAAGACGCAGCAGCAGCGGGTGGGCTCGCTGGCGGGGGCGCGGGAGCGGGAGCGCCCCAGGCGGTCGGCGGCGGCGCGTACGGTGACACCGGCGCTGGCGCGGGCATGGGCGGGGGCGCGGGTGCCAGCACGGGCGCGGGTGCGGGCGCTGGCGGCGAGTAGGGATCGCCCCAGACCTGTGCGTGAGCGGCCGAGGCGCCAAGGCCGAGGAGGAGGAAGCTGAGGGCGGTGCGCGTCGTCATGCTGCCGGCTCTTTCCAAGTTGCGTGCCGACCGCCCGTGAGTGCGATTCCGCCGCCTTGCCAAGGTCCGCCCCGCGCGCGCGGCAATCACCCGGACATGCATGTCGCGGATGCTCCATCTTTCCTCGTTGCCATCATTGCCGCATTGCGTCAAACTGCGCAGTCGATGCGTGAACAGCCCGATTTGCTCGCGAAGCTGGTCGAGTACTACCGCAATCATCCCAGCCGCGGCGGTTGCGGCATCGGAGCGGTCGCCGACCTCGAGGGCAAATCGCACGACGTCATCGCCCAGGCCCTGCGCGGCCTCGGCTGCATGGAGCATCGCGGCGGCAGCATCGACGACACCGGTGATGGCGCCGGTCTGCTCATCGGCACTGACGTCGACTTCTTCCGCAAGTTCATCGCCCCCGGCCGCCACCTGCCCGAGGGCCACGCCCTCGCCGTCGGCGTGGTCTTCTTCCCCAGCGGCGAGTCGACCAACATCCCGCCCTGGCAGCAGGAGATCGACTCCACCCTGCGCAAGCACGGCCTGGCCCCGCTGGCCTGGCGCAAGGTCCCGGTCTCGGAGCGCGTGCTCGGGCGCAAGGCCTTCGACGCCCGCCGCGAGATCTGGCAGGTCCTCATCGGCGAGGGCATGGTCGCGCCCGAGGACCTCGACACCACGCTGTACCGCGTGAAGGGCCACCTCGAGCGCTGGTTCCGCGGGATCTACATCCCGTCATTCTCGTCGCGCACGGTCTCCTACAAGGCGCTGGTCGACGGCGACCAGCTGCGCCGCTTCTACGCCGACCTGACCGACCCCGACATGAAGTCCGACGTCGTGGTCTTCCACCGGCGCTACTCGACCAACACCTTCTCGAACTGGTACCTGGCCCAGACCTTCCGCCTGATCTCGCACAACGGCGAGATCAACACCATCAAGGCCAACCGCAACGCGGTGCGCAACCTCGAGGCCGAGCTGGGCATGCAGGACGTGCTCATGCAGCAGGGCTCCGACTCGGCCGATCTCGATCGCGTGGTCGAGCTGTTCCGCATGCACGGCGTGCCCCTGATGGAGGCGCTGGCGCGCGTGATGCCGATGGCCTACCGCGATCTGCCGCGCCTGACCCCCGAGGTGGTGCGCTACTACCAGGGCGTCGAGCGCGCGCTGGGCACCCTGGGCGCCTGGGAAGGCCCCGCGGCGATCGTGGCCACCGACGGCGACGTGCTGGTCGGCCAGCTCGATCGCATGGGGCTGCGTCCGCTGCGCTGGCTGGTCACACGGCAGCGGCGCATCTTCATCGGCTCCGAGCTGGGCGCGCTCGACATCGCGCCCGAGGACATCGCCGAGACCGGGCAGCTGGATCCCGGCCAGGCCGTCGCGGTCGATCTGCGCGCCAGGAAGATCCTGCGCCCCGACGAGGTGCTGGCCCGCGTGGTCGAGGGCTCGCGCATCAACTTCGGCGAGCTGGCCGAGGCGCGCCTGACCACGCTGCCCGCGCCCAAGCTGCCCGCCGCCGGCGCCAAGCAGCCGGCCAAGCCCGACAACTCCATCCTCAACCTCTTCGGCTGGAACCCCGAGCGCGTCAAGACCGCGCGCCACATGGCCCAGGAGGGCAAGGAGCCCATCACCTCGATGGGCTACGATCGCCCGCTGGCGGTGTTCTCGCGCCAGCGCCCGACCCTGGCCAAGTACTTCAAGCAGATCGTCGCCGTGGTCACCAACCCGCCCATCGATCCCATCCGCGAGGGCTCGGCGTTCGACACCACGGTCTTCCTGGGTCGCCGCCCCACCGCGCACGAGTACGAGCCGGTCTACAACCCGGAGCCGCAGTACCGGCTGCCGACGCCCTTCATCACCGAGGACCAGACCGTGCGCATCCGCGACGCCGCGTCGCCGGATCGCCCGCGCTGCGCGGTGCTCGACTGCACCTTCGAGTACTCCGAGCACCAGACCTCCAAGGTGCTGGCGCAGCGCATCGCCGATCTGACCCGCGCCGCGCTGCTGCAGGTCAAGACCGGGCAGGCGTCGATCCTGCTGCTCAGCGACAAGATGGCGCTGGTCAAGCCCTTCGCTGGCGTCGACGGCGGCGCGCCCGAGCAGAAGCCGCGCCTGCCGCTGCCCATGATCCTGGCCGTCAGCGCGGTGCACAACGCGCTGGTCGCCGAGGGCCGTCGTCGCCACGCCAGCCTGATCGTCGAGACCGGCGAGGTCCAGGAGGGCCACGACGCCGCGGTCCTCATCGCCAACGGCGCCGACGCCATCCACCCGCACCTGTTCCTGCAGATCTGCCTGGCGCACTTCAAGCCGGGCGAGGGCAACGGCAAGGACCCCATCTCGAACGGCCTCGCCGGCCTGATGGAGTGCGTCAAGCGCACCATGTCGAAGATGGGCATCACGTCGGTCGCCGGCTACTGCGCGTCGCGCCTGTTCGAGGCCGTCGGCCTCGACGCCTCGGTGGTCGACTACTACCTGCCCGGCGTGCAGTCGCACCTCGGCGGCGCGGGCCTCGACGAGATCTACGAGGACATCGTGGCGCGCTGGAAGGCCGGCGCCCGTCCCCAGGGCGAAGGCGACCTGGCGATCTACCGCAAGGACGTCTGGAACGAGCTGCAGCAGACCGCGCGCGGCAACCCCGGCGCCTACGAGCGCTTCGTCAGCATCCTGGCCGAGACGCCGCCGGTCTACCTGCGTGACCTCTTGCGCTTCCGCCCCGCGGGCAAGCCGCTGCCGGTGGCCGTGGTGGCCGCGCCCGAGGAGATCATCGCCAGCACCTTCCGCGGCGCCGCCATGTCGCACGGCGCGCTGCACCGGGTGGCCCACCGCGCCATCGCCGCCGCCTTCAACGCCATGGGCGCGATGTCCAACTGCGGCGAGGGCGGCGAGGACGATCGCCGCGATCGCGGCCGCCAGTGGGAGGCCGATCGCTCACGCATCCGCCAGGTCGGCTCGGGCCGCTTCGGCGTCGACGCCCGCTACCTGGCGCACGCCGACGAGATCTCGATCAAGATCGGCCAGGGCGCCAAGCCGGGCGAGGGCGGCATGCTGCCCGCCGCCAAGGTCACCGCCGAGGTCGCGGCCATCCGCAAGACCCAGGTCGGGGTCACCCTGATCTCGCCGCCGCCGCACCACGACATCTACTCGATCGAGGATCTGGCGCAGCTCATCTACAACCTCAAGCAGGCCAACCCCAAGGCGCGCGTCTCGGTCAAGTGCCCCGCGGTGACCGACATCGGCACCATCGCGGTCGGCGTGGCCAAGGCCGGCGCCGACGTCATCGACATCTCGGGCTTCGAGGGCGGCACCGGCGCGGCGTCATCGTCGTCGATCGAGCACGCCGGCCTGCCGCTGGAGCGCGGCATCTCCGAGGTCCACCAGGCCCTGGTCATCAACGGCATCCGGGCCAGCGTGCGCCTGCGCGCCGACGGCGGCATCAAGACCGGCACCGACATCGCGGCCATCCTCGCGCTGGGCGCCGACGAGGTGTCGCTGGGCACCGCCCTGATGATCGCGGAGCAGTGCATCTTCTGTCACGGCTGCGCCAAGGGTAACTGCCCCGCCGGCATCACCACGCAGTCGGATCTGGTGGCGCGCCGCCTGATGACCGAGAAGAAGGGCCGCAGCGCCGACGAGCAGCTCGCCGACGAGGAGGAGGCGCGCTACGTCGACGCCAAGAAGGGCGTCGAGACGTATCTCATGGCGCTGGCCGCCGATCTGCGCGCGCGCCTGGCCGAGCTCGGGCTGCGCCACCCGTCGGAGCTGGTCGGTCGCGTCGATCTGCTGGAGCAGCGCGTGGTCGGTGATGCCCGCATCGACAAGGTGGATCTCAGCGAGGTGCTGACCGATCCCCACGGCGGCCGCGCTGGCGCCCGCGCCGGTCGCGCCCAGAGCGCGCTGCACATCGACGTCACCAGCGAGCTCAACGCCCGCATCGTGGCCGAGGTGCGCGGCCACCTGGCCGGCGCCGGCAGCGCCGACATCCAGCCCGTCGGCCCCATCGAGGTCAGGTTCCCCATCACCAACGTGGATCGCGCGGTCGGCGCCACGCTGGCCTACCGCATGGTCCTTGGCGAGCTCGACCCGCGCGCCGCCGATGGTGCGCGCCGCCCCGTCAACCTGACGTTTGACGGCTACGCAGGTCAGGCTTTTGGCTTCAATCTGATTGACGGCATGTACATGCGTCTGGACGGCTACGGCAACGACTCGGTCGGCGAGGCGATGTCGGGCGGCAAGCTGGTGGTGCGCCAGCCGCGCGCGGTCGACAAGCGCAGCGACAACTCGGCCATCGGCAACGCCGCCTGCTACGGCGCCACCGGCGGCATCCTCTATGTCGAGGGCCGCGCCGGCCAGCGCCTCGGCGTGCGCAACTCGGGCGCCATCATGGTGACCGAGGGCGCCGGCAAGTACGCCTTCGAGTACATGACCGGCGGCGTCGGCGTCGTGCTCGGCCCGGTCAACCCGGTGCTGGGCAGCGGCATGACCGGCGGCGTGGTCTGGCTGCTCGACGACGACGGCCTGGCCGCCGAGCGTCTTCACAAGGACGTCAAGGTCGACACCGCCACGCCCGAGGATCTGGCCGGCCTGCGCGGCCTCATCGAGGACTACGTCAACGAGACCGGCAGCGAGCGCGCCCGTCGCCTGCTGCTCGACTGGGCCACCGCCTCGAGCAAGCTGCTCAAGGTCGTGCCCAGCGAGGGCGGCGTCACCGCCAAGCCGCTCACCGTGGTCCCGCGCGACGAGAGCCCCGGCCAGCTGCTGCAGATCCGCACCACCCCGTAGTCGCTCGCCTCACTTGCGCTGGTACCGCCCGCTGAACGTCACGTTGACGCCGCCGCAGATCCCCTGACCGGGATCCTCGGCCCACAGCTCGTCGCCGACCCGGTACAGCACCAGCACACACGACGAGTCGTCCTTGTCGTGAAGCTCGATCTGCCGACTGCCCACCGGCCCCGCGCCGTCGAACGCGCCCTCATGGGTGTTGTCGCCCCAGCCGTGCCAGACGGCGGTGCCGACCACGCGCACGCCCTTGCCCTCACGCGTGATGATCAGGCTGTCATCGCCGCCCCTCCAGGCGCCGACCCAGGCTGACACCGGCAGCGGCTGGTCCTGCCGCTTCGCGACGACCCCGGGCAGCGCCATCAACATCAGCAGCATCCACCCCATGGCCGGCCTACGGCCACGATGTGCGCCCCATTCCAGTTGTCGTGGAATATGTGCGTGGTAGGTTGCGTCCCCATGAGCATGGACCGGAGACGCTTCCTGCAGCTCGCCGCGGCCGGCCTGGTGGCTGCCCCCGCTCTCGCCAACGCCGGCAAGAAGGCTGCGAAGCCCAAGGCGCCGCCGCCCAAGGGCAAGGACAAGGTCCCGGAGTGGCAGGCCCTGGGGCGTCCCGAGCGCAACCCCTACAAGCACACCAACGTCGAGGCCAAGCTGCCGGCCTGGGACGGCTCGAACAGCAGCGAGTCCAAGCCGGGCTCGATGCGCATGTTCCGCGGCAACCTGACCCACACCTACTACGGCTCCGGCAAGGTGCCCGAGAGCCCCAAGCTGCTGTGGAAGTTCCGCATGGCCGACTTCGCCACCCTCAAGCATGGCGAGCCCATCACCTGGAGGGGCACCGGCTGGTCGGGGCAGACCCTGAAGTACGGCGACTATGTCTTCGTCGGCTCGACCGGCGGCCACTTCCACTGCTTCGAGGCGCTGACCGGCAAGCTGGTCTGGGTCTACGCCGCCGACCGCATGTTCAAGGGCTCGCCGTGCTTCTACAAGAACCGGATCTACGTGCCCAACGTGGACAACCACCTGCGCTGCATCGACGCCGCGACCGGCAAGATCGTCTGGGACTGGGTCGGCCCCTCGGACATGGACTCGTCGCCGTGCGTGCTCGACGGCAAGGTCTATGTCGGCGGTGAGGACGGCAAGTTCAAGTGCTTCGACGCCGAGACCGGCAAGATGCTGTTCCACACCGATTTCGGCATCGGCGAGGGCGAGACGCCCGGCTCGGGCGGCATCGAGTCGTCGGTCGGGATCGCCGAGGGCCGGGCCTACTTCGGCCACCTCGACGGCCACGTGCGCGCGTGCAACATCAGCGACGGCAAGCTGGTGTGGAAGTCCAAGATCGGCGGCGACACCGACGCCTCGCCGCTGCTCATCGACGACAAGCTGTATATCGGCTGCGAGGAGGGCGACAAGACCTTCCACTGCCTGGCCCGCGAGGACGGCAAGATCGTGTGGTCGATCAAGATCCCGACCGGGGTCTGGTCATCGGCGGCGTCGTACGACGGCAAGGTCTATGTCGGCGGCAACAACGGCACCATGTACTGCCTGGATCCGGCCACCGGCAAGGAGGTCTGGACCTTCAAGATCGGCGCGTCGACCTGGTACTCGCCCGCGCTGGTCGATGGCAAGGTGCTGTTCGGCTCCTACGACAACTTCTACCGCATGCTCGACGCCAAGACCGGCAAGCTGATCTGGCAGTACGACATCGGCGATCGCACCCACTCGGGCGCCTGTGTCGAGGACGGCAAGATGTGGTTCGGCGGCGCCAGCGGCTACTACTACTGCTTCGGGTAGCAGCCGCCGGCGTGGTATGAACGCGGTGTGCGCGCCTGGTTCGGGCTGGTCGTGGTGCTTTCGTTCGCTCCCGGGTTGGGCTGCAAGAGCCTGACCGAGGGTGAGTGCCAGCGCCTGGCCGCCGGGGCCAAGCCGGTGCTGACCCGGGTGCGCGAACACCTGGGGGCGATCGCGCAGGCGCTGCCGACCACGGACTTCACGCGCGGCCGCGACAGCGCGCGCGCCCTGGCCGAGCAGCTGGCCACCGATCTCGGCGCGCTGGAGCAGGTCGATCCGAAGCAAGAACGGCTGCGCACGGCGTGGCGCGGCCTGACCGGCGAGCTGGTCGAGATGCGCCTGGCCCTGGGCAACATCGCCAACGCCTACGAATCGCTGCGCGTCGAGGCCGCCGACTCCCGCGCCGCCGACGAGCTGCGCGCCGAGCTCGAGCACCTGCGCCAGTCCATGAACGACTACGCCAAGGCCGGCAAAGAGTTCGACGGTCTGTGCCGCTGAGGTCGCCGGGTGAAGCGCTACCGCGTCCTCATCATGCCGAGAGCGGAGCGCCAGGTCACCGTGATCGACGCCTGGTGGCGTGAGCACCGCGCCGAGGCCCCTGACCTCTTCGAGCGCGAGCTGGTCGCAGCCACTCGCGCTCGAGGCGCTACCCCATAGCGTGGGCGCGCCCTATCGGACTGCTCGGCGGCTCTTGCTCAGGCGCACGCACCACCACGTCTACCATGTGGTGGACGACGCCCGTGGTGTGGTCGAGATCCGGGCGGTGTGGCACGCGGTACGTGGAGCTGGACCGCGCCTGCACTAGGGTTGCACCCCGGGTGGCACTGGTCGGTGGGAGAGCTGGGGTGTTCAGCGCGAGCGCTGGCGCAGTTCGGCCAGAAACGGGCCCACAGGCCGACCGAGGCCAGCCCGGCTCTCCAATTCGGCTTCATCGAGCGCGGTGTGCAGACGCACGCGGTCTTCGTCGTCGAGATCCTCGCCGCCATCTTGGAGGCTCTCGAGCAGCCGCCCGGCGAGCTTGGCGCGCGCCTCGGTGGGGAGCCTCAGGGCATCTGCGAGAACCTTGTCGACATCGCTCGCCATCGAGATGGATTGTAACGCGGTTGAGCAGTACGCGCAGGCTTGAACTGGACCGCACGGGACACGCCCTCGCCGCACGTCGTCCGCGTGCCTCGCGACGCACTGGCAGCGGCACCCGCTGTGTCCCTCGTCACGCGTCGCCGGGTGCATGAAGGGCTG
>JADYYK010000087.1 GCA_020853705.1 Deltaproteobacteria bacterium | reverse complement strand
TTGTTCATCAGCATGAACTGCATGCGCTCCTGGCTCTTGGCTTCGCCGACGAGGCTGAGGAAGGCCTCGCACTCGAGCTCGAGCATGCGCTCCTCGGTGACCGGGCCGGCGGCGCCGTCGACGCCGCCGCACAGGACCTCGGCCAGCTTGTTGGCGATGAGGGCGTCGTGCGGGGTGGCCTGGCCGGCCTGCACCAGCGAGCCGACCATCATCTTCAGGGTCGCCATGCCGCTCTCGCCGGCCAGGGTGTAGGCCCGCGGGGCTGACGGGTGGTAGCCGGCCTCGGCCAGGCCGATGGCGCGGCCCTTGGCGTCGGTCAGCAGGCGCGCCTTGTCGAAGGTCACGCCGTCGCTCTTCCTGAAGTAGCCCAGCTGCTGGGCCTCCTCGGCCGACGTGGCGACCTTGGCCAGCGCGATGTTCATGAACACCTGCGTGGTCAGCGCGTAGGGATCCACCTTGGCGCCCTCGGGGACGCCCTCGAAGGCGCGCCACAGCAGGTTCATGTTGCCGGCGCCGCCGGGGATGATGCCGACGCCGACCTCGACCAGACCGGCGTAGGTCTCGGCCGCCGCCTGGATCGCGGTCGCGCCGAGACAGACCTCCAGGCCGCCGCCGAGCGCCATGCCGTACGGCGCCGCCACCACCGGCACCGCCGCATACTTCATGCGCTGCGCGACGCCCTGGAAGGCGCGCACCATCTGGCGCAGCTGCTCCCACTGCTTCTGCCCGGCCGCCATGACCACGCCGAACAGGTTGGCGCCGACCGAGAAGTGCTCGCCCTGGTTGAAGATGATCATGGCGCGGTAGTCGCGCTCGGCGCGCTCGATCGACTGCTGGTACAGCGCGATGACGTCGGGGTCGACCGAGTTGGCCTTGGTGGCATAGGTCAACGCCACCACGCCGTCGCCGACGTCCCACAGCGCGCCGCCGCCGTTCGACAGCACCGGGGCGCCGCCGCGGCGCGCCCGCTCCAGCGTGACCGCGCGCGGATCGCCCTGGTGGACCTCGTACTTGCCCTCGACCGGCGACCACACCCGCTCGCCGTCATAGAACGACTTGGCGCCCGCCGCCGCCATGGCGTCGATCCACGCCGGCAGCGCCACGCCGTCGGCCTTCAGCCGCGCCAGCGTGGCCTCGAAGCCCAGCGCGTCCCAGACCTCGAACGGCCCCAGATCCCAGTTGTAGCCCCAGCGCATGCCGTCATCGATGGCGACCACGCTGTCCGAGATCTCCGGGATGCGCCGCGCCGAATAGGCCAGCGCCGCCGAGGTGCACTTCCACGCGAAGGCCCCCGCGGGGCCGGTGTCGGCCATGATCTTGCGGATGCGCTCCTTGGGATCCTCCACGCTCTTCAGCGCCTTGGTCGCGCCCGCGATGGCCGGCGTGGTCTTCTTGGCGCGGTACTCGCCCGTCGCCGGGTCCAGCGTCTCGATGTCCTTCTTCCCGGCGCCCGGCGGCTTGCGATAAAAGCCGCCCCTGGTCTTGTCGCCGAGCTGCTTCTTCTCGATCATGGCCCGGATGTAGGGCGGCACCTTGAAGACCTCGCGCTCCTCGTCCTGCTCCAGCGCGGCGTAGCAGTTGTCGGCCACGTGCACGAAGGTGTCGAGGCCGACCACGTCGGCGGTGCGGAACGCCGCGCTCTTGGGGCGCCCCAGCGGCTCGCCCGCGATGAGGTCGACGTCCTCGGGCGTCAGCCCGTCGGCCAGCATCTGGTGGATGGCCTTGAGCATCGAGTAGGCCCCGATGCGGTTGGCCACGAAGTTCGGCGTGTCCTTGCCGATCACGATGCCCTTGCCCAGCGCATGGCGCCCGAAGCGCTCGACGCGGATGAACACCGCAGGGTCGGTGTCGGGACCCGCGATCAGCTCGAGCAGCTTCATGTAGCGCGGCGGGTTGAAGAAGTGCGTGACCAGGAAGTGCGACCGGAACTTGGCCGAGCGCCCCGCCATCATCTGCGCGATGGGCAGGCCCGAGGTGTTCGAGGTCACGATGGTCTCGGGGCCGACCACGGCCTCCAGCTTGGCGAACAGCGCCTGCTTGACGTCGAGGCGCTCCAGCACCGCCTCGATCACGATGTCGCAGCCGGCCAGCTGGTCGAGATCGTCCTCCAGGTTGCCGACCCGCACCAGGCGCGCCCGCGACGGATGCATGAAGGCCGCCGGCCGCGCCTTCAGCGCCTTCTCCAGACCACCTGCCGCGAAGCGATCACGCGCCGCGCGCTGGCCCTTCTCGGCCTCGGTCAGGTTGGGCGGCACGATGTCCAGCAGCAGCGTCGGAATCCCGGCGTTGGCCAAATGTGCTGCAATTCCGCTGCCCATCACACCTGCGCCGAGGACTGCTGCGGACCGGATCGGGGGGGACATGCCGCTCTCCTTTTGCATTTATGCGTTGCGTCAAAGACTGAATCATGATTCATTATTCATAAGCAAGCCCTTTCGGGCGGGCATCATATCGACGGCACCAAGCAGCTAGCGAAGGAGCAGCCCATGTCGCAAGCGCAGAACCTGTACCTCGCCGACCTCCGTGAGTTCCGCTTCCTCCTGTTCGAGCAGTTCGGGCTCGGCAACATGCTGGGCAAGGCGCCGTTCGAGGACTGGGGTGAAGAGCAGGTCGGCATGATCCTCGAGGAGGGCTACCGCTTCTGCTGCGATGTGGTGGGGCCGCTCAACGGCTCCGGCGACGAGCAAGGCTGTCGCATCGAGGACGGTCAGGTCAAGACCCCCGACGGCTTCAAGGACGCCTGGAAGAAGCTGTACGAGGCGGGCTTCAAGCAGCTGGCCGGTCACCACGAGTTCGGCGGCCAGGGCGCGCCGTTCGCGGTCGCGCTGTGCTTCGAGGAGATCCTGGCCGGGTCGAACACCGCCTTCTCGATGTACCCCGGGCTGTCGCAGGGCGTGGCCGAGGTGGTGGCCAGCTTCGGCACCCCGGAGCAGAAGAAGAAGTACGTGCAGCGCCTGAGCGACGGCACCTGGGCCGGGACCATGTGTCTGACCGAGCCCAACGCTGGCTCCGACGTCGGCGCGGCGCGCTCGCGCGCGGTCAAGAACGCCGATGGCAGCTACTCGATCACCGGCACCAAGATCTTCATCTCGGGCGGCGACTCCGACCTGGCCCAGAACGTCATCCACCTCTTGCTGGCGCGCGTCGAGGGCGCCGCGGCCGGCACCAAGGGCCTCAGCCTGTTCCTGGTGCCCAAGTACAAGATCAACGCCGACTGCAGCTCGGGCGGGTCGAACGACGTCAGCGTCGGCGGCATCGAGCACAAGATGGGCATCAAGGGCAGCTCGACCGCGGTGCTGAACTTCGGCGAGGGCGGCACCTGCACCGCCGAGCTGGTCGGCACCGTCGAGCACCAGGGCATGGCGCAGATGTTCAAGATGATGAACGGCGCGCGCATCCTGGTCGGCGTACAGGGCATCGCGGTGGCCTCGTCGGCCTACCTGAACGCGCTCAAGTACGCGCGCATTCGCCAGCAGGGTGCGTCGATCAAGCAGTGGAAGGACGCCTCGGCGCCGCGCGTCGCCATCATCGAGCACGCCGACGTGCGCCGCATGCTGCTCGACATGAAGGCGCGCGTCGAGGGCATCCGCTGCCTGGCGCTGCAGCTGGCGGTGCACTCGGATCGCGCCCGCATGCTGCAGGGCAAGAACGACGGCGAGGCCGCCTTCCACCAGGGCATGGTCGATCTGCTGGTGCCGCTGGTGAAGGCGTATGGCTCGGATCAGGCCTACCAGATCTGCACCACCGCCATCCAGACCCTGGGCGGCTACGGCTACCTCAAGGACTACGGCATCGAGCAGTACTGCCGTGACTCGAAGATCTTCTCGATCTACGAGGGCACCAACCACATCCAGGCCATGGACCTGGTCGGCCGCAAGCTGAGCCAGAATGGCGGCGCCAACTTCATGCGCTTCGGCCAGGAGATCGGCGGCTTCGTGGCGGCGACCAAGGGCCACGCCACGCTGGGCAGCTCGGCCGAGGTGCTGGGCAAGGCGCAGGAGGCCCTGATGGGCACCGCGATGCGCCTGATGGGTTGGTTCCAGGGCGGCCGTGTGGAGATGGTGCCGCTCAACGCCAACCGCTTCCTGGAGATGATGTCGGAGACCACGGTGGGCTGGCTGCTGCTGGTGGGCGCCAAGATCGCGGCCGACAAGCTGGCGACCACGCCGGAGACCGACGCCGACCACGCCTTCTACCGCGGCAAGATCGAGGCGGCCAAGTACTTCGCCAAGAACGTGCTGCCCGGCGTGGCCTACAAGGCGGATCTCATCGCCAACGAGGACGACTCGGCGCTGAAGATCCCCGACGCCGGCTTCGCCACGATCTAGGACCTGGACAGGCTGTCAAGTAGACGGCACGACGCCGCCCGCTACTGGGCGGCGTTCGTGTTTTGTGCGCCCGGCACGGGCGTGATCAGGAGGTGAAAGTCCTCTGGGGAACCCGGTCGCAGGGACCCCACGCGAACCGCAAGGCGAAATGATTCCAGCCGTGAGGCTGGCGCTGAAGGAAGCGGT
>JADYYK010000293.1 GCA_020853705.1 Deltaproteobacteria bacterium | reverse complement strand
TTGCCGGTGCGACCAGGACCATGCTGGTCCAAGAGGAAGGAGGTTGTAATGGCCTGAAACTTGGATGAGTCGTCCTGCGGGTGCGAATCCCGCCCGGTCAAAGCCGAGCCCGGCAGACCGGTAGCGAGCCTTGCGACGACGCGGGTAACCGCGGCGGCGATGCGTAGGTACGTGAACGTGTGGGCCGTCGGCCAGCCTCGAAATTGCCCGATCCCGGATGCCCAAGAGGTCGGCATCTCCGAAGGCAGCAGCGCCGTCGCCGTCATGGGCGAGGAGGCGGCGCGTCCGGCGAGGTAGATGAAACACGGCACGCACGAAGAGGACGACCCAGCAACCTGGGAGGCCCTGACCTCTCTTCGATTGAACCCGGTCTTGCGGGGAGCCGGTGACCCGTCTCCGACGAGCACGCGTCCGCGGTCGCACGCGTTGCTCGGCCAAGAACAGCGCCGCAGTCGAGGTAAGGCCGTACGCAAGGGGAACCGGAGCGGCGGCCGACGGAGACCAGGGAGTCGGAGGGCTGCATACGAGCTGTGACGTCGGGGAACGGCAGGCACCCGGACCCGGCCGAGCGAAGGCGGCCCGTGCGAGACACGAACTTCAGGAGGGACCCATGCCCAGCGCATCGACGCCGGAGCACATGTCACCAGGACTCGTGAAGGTAGCGGAACGAGCGAAAGCAGAACCCACAGCGCGGTTTCACTCGCTGGCCCACCTCATCGATGAGGGGGCGCTTCGCCGTGCCTACGACCGGATCCGCAAGGACGCCGCCGTTGGTGTGGATGGCATCACGAAGGAGGACTACGGGCAGGACGTCGAGGTGAAGCTCCACGATCTGCACCAACGACTGGTGACGAAGCGGTACCGCCACCAGCCGATCCGGCGTGTGCACATCCCGAAGGGTCGAGACCAAACGCGGCCGATTGGGATCTCGTGCGTCGAGGACAAGATCGTCCAGGACGCGCTGCGCGAAGTGCTGGACGCGGTGTATGAGCAGGACTTTCTCGAATGCTCGTATGGCTTCCGGCGCAAACGCAGGGCCCATGACGCGCTGACGGTACTCGACCGTGCGGCGATTCGAGGCGAGGCGAACTGGGTCATCGAAGCGGACATCGTGTCCTTCTTCGACAGCATCGATCGAGCCGAGCTCGTGAAGATGCTGGAGCTGCGGGTGCCCGACGGGTCGCTTCATCGGCTCATCGGAAAGTGCTTGCACGTGGGCGTGCTCGACGGGGACAGCTTCACGACCCCGGACGTGGGCACGGCGCAGGGCTCGGTGCTGTCGCCGCTTCTGGGCAACGTCTACCTCCACTACGCGCTCGATCTGTGGCTCGAGCACGAGGTCAAGCCGCGCCTTCGTGGCAAGGCGACGCTCGTGCGGTACGCCGATGACTTCGTGATCGGCTTCCAGCTGCGGGACGACGCGGAGCGGGTGATGATGGTGCTCCCGAAGCGGATGCAGCGATTCGGCCTGACCCTGCACCCGGACAAGACGCGCATCTTCGACTTCCGCAGACCACCGCGGGGTCAGGACGGCGGGAAAGGTCCTTCGACCTTCGACTTCCTCGGCTTCACGCTCTTTTGGCGTCGAAGCCGCAACGGAGTCTGGAGCGTCGGCTGCAAGACCCGGCGTGCTCGCTTGGCGCGGGCCATCATGGCCGCGTACGACTGGTGCCGGAGCCACCGGCACGAGCCCATCAAGGAGCAGCACGTCGCGCTCAAGAGGCGCATCCAGGGCCACATGAACTACTTCGGGATCCGCGGCAACATGCGGAGTCTCGACCGGCTCGTGTATCACGTGAAGCGAGCTTGGCTGAAGTGGCTCAATCGGCGCAGCCAGCACGGCGGAATGGGCTGGGATCGCTTCCAGGATCTTCTCCTCGACTATCCCTTGCCCAGACCGCGCGTGATGGTCGCGTCGAACTGGGTCGCCTGGTCTCCGTGAGGCGTGTCCGCGGAGGAGCCGGATGGTGGAAATCTCCTTGTCCGGATCTGGGGAGGGCCGGGGAGGGTGCGGCGTTTCGCCGCACCCCCTCGGCTACTCGACC
>JADYYK010000086.1 GCA_020853705.1 Deltaproteobacteria bacterium | reverse complement strand
CTACCGCTTCCTTCAGCGCCAGCCTCACGGCTGGAATCATTTCGCCTTGCGGTTCGCGTGGGGTCCCTGCGACCGGGTTCCCCAGAGGACTTTCACCTCCTGATCACGCCCGTGCCGGGCGCACAAATGATGAAGCCCCTGGCGGAACCAGGGGCCTCGGAGATCGGAACCGGATTCGCTCCTCGAAGCTACGCTTCGAGGGGCTCAGTAGTCGTCGTCGTCGCGGTAGTCGCGACGATTCTTGCCTCCACCACCGCCACCGAGACCCGGGGCGGGCTTGCGGTCGGCCTCCTTGCCACGATCGCGGTCGTGCGCGGCACGCCGCTTCTGGCGATCGGTGCCGCGACCTTCGACGGGCGGGCCACCAGGCGCGCCAGCGGGTGGGCCAAAGCGCCCTCCGCCGAAGCCACCGGGCCGCGGGCCGCCGTAGCCGCCACCACCAGGAGGGCCACCGCCAAAGCCACCGGGACGCGGAGGATAGCCGCCGGGGCCACCACCACCACCAGGAGGACCGCCAAAGCCGCCAGGACGGGGTGCATACCCACCACCGCCGCCGGGAGGACCGGCGTAGCCGCCGCCCCCTGCGCCGCGGGGCGGACGATCTCGCGCTTCGTTGACGACCAGCGGGCGACCATCGAACGGCTGACCGTTCAGCGCCCCCATCGCCTTCTGCGCGTCGTCGTCGCTGCCCATCTCGACGAACCCGAAGCCGCGTGACTGGCCAGTGAACCTGTCGGTCACCAGCTTTGCCTCGACGACCTTGCGACCATCCTGCTCGAACACCGACCTCAGCCGTGCCTCATCACACGAGAACGGGAGGTTCCCTACGTAGAGCCTCGTACCCATAACTTTCCGTACCCGAATCCTTTCCAAACGGTGCGTAACGACCAGACTCCGTCACCACGACGACAGCCCGTATTGGACCAGTATCATGCTTTCGACTGCAGCTGTCGAGGGGGTTTCAGCGGCTTGGCGGGGCGAAACCACGCGATTCGCTTCGCTGTGGCCGGAAAACCAGAGGGCTCTTTGCCCGGGCACAGGGCCAGAGGTCCGGTCCCGGTCCCGCTTTTACGGGGGGGGCGGCGCCGGCGGTGGGCCGCTGCCGACCGGGGGGACGGGTGGCGCTGGCGTCTTGCCGACCAGATCCGCGGGGATGAATTCCAGCGGGTAGCTGATGGCGACCTTGCTCTTGGTCGGCTTGGCCAGCTTGAGCTTGCCGACCTCGGCGATGACACAGGCGGCCAGGGCGTCATCGGGCAGCTCGTTGCGGTCGATGGCCACGTTGATGAACTTGCCGGTCTTGGCCTCGGCCATGGCGTGCAGCTGGATCATGCCGCGCAGCTTGCGGTTCTTCTGCAGGGCGGTCTCGTAGCACTTCGCGATCGGGGATTTGGCCCGGGTCATCTGCAGCGTGATGTCGTCGCGCACGGCCTGGCCGGTGCCGGTGTTGCCGCAGCCCGCGGCGGCGCCGACGCACGCCAGGGCGGTGGAGATGAGGATGAGGGTTCGCATGGCGGTCTCCTACTCGTCCTGCACCAGGGTCTTCTTGGGACCCTGCTTGATGATGTTGAACTCGACGCGCCGGTTCTGCTCCTTGCCGGCGTCGGTGGCGTTGTCGGCGATGGGACGTTCGGCGCCGAAGCCCTTGGCGACGAGGCGCTTGCCGTCGATGCCCTGCGACATGATGTACTTGCGCACCGACTCGGCGCGCGCCTGCGACAGCTTCTTGTTGACCGCGGCGCCGCCCTCGCTGGAGGTGTGGCCCTCGATCTGGACCAGCTCGAGCTGCTCGTTCTCCTTCATCACCCGCGCGACCTCGTTGAGCAGCGGGAACGAGACCGGCAGCAGCTCGGCGCTGCCGACCTTGAACTGCACCTTGTCCATGATGGTGATGGCGGAGTCGGTCAGGACGACCCGCGCCGGGGGTGGGTCGGGGCGCTTGGCGCTGATCTGCATGGGTTGAAACGGATCCTGCTGCACCGTGAACAGGGAGCAGGCGGACATGCCGAGTGACGCCAGGCCGAGCACGAGGATGGGACCGAGACGCATGCGACCTCCTTTCGCGCGGGCAGTGTACACCGGCTGCGAAGGGGGTTGACGGCCGCGACGGCGTGTTTAGTTTGCCGGCATCGCTGGTGCCGCCCTGAAGGAGTCGGGCAGGTGTCGCGACAACCCCAGATGATGTCCGCGCCGGAGTGGCGTGTGCGGACGCAGGAGGCTAGCCATGTTGCAGCGTTGGAATCCGTTTGCCGAGCTCCAGAGGATGCAGGACGAGGCCGAGGCGCGCTGGACCGGGGATCGTCGCCAGCTTTCGTTCCAGCCGCTGGTCGACATCTACGAGGAGAAGGACGCCATCTTCGTCAAGGCGGAGCTGCCCGGCGTCAAGGCCGAGGACGTGCAGATCAACTGCGAGAACAGCGTGCTGACGCTGTCGGGCACGCGCCGGCTGGACAAGGAAGAGAACCGCGACGGCTACCACCGCATCGAGCGGACCTATGGCAGCTTCACGCGCTCGTTCTCGCTGCCCAGCACGGTCGACGCCGGCGCCATCGAGGCCTCGCTCGACGAGGGCATCCTGACGCTGCGCCTGCCCAAGCGGGTCGAGGCGCAGCCGAGGAAGATCGATGTGAAGGTGGCGGCGAAGAAGCCGGCCGCGCACGCCTAGCTACGCATCCTCCACGATCTTCAGATCACAGTCGCGCACGAAGGCTGCCCAGCCGGCCATCAGGAGGCGCTTGAGTTCGACCACCGAGCGATCGTCGCCCTCCCTGATCTCCAGCGAGCAGCGCGTGCGCGACTTGCGCTTTTCGGGGTGCTGCACGAGCTCCGCGTAGCGCTCGGCGTCGTCGACCTTGGTCAGCGCCGCGCCGTCGACCTCGATGGCGCCGAGCTGGCCGAGCAGGCCGAGGGCGTGCACCGGGGACCAGTCACCGACGCAGAACAGCTGCTCGAGCAGCTGCTCCGACGACACCGGGTAGCGCCGGAAGAACGGCCCGTAGTGCTTGATGTAGGGGCCCGAGGCCTCGAGCAGGCCGGCCTTGCGCAGCGCCTTGCCGCCCTCGCCCTCGTAGCGCATGTCGTGCAGCGTCTTGCGCAGCAAGAGCCCCGACAGGCTCTCGAGATCGGCGGGCAGGCGGGCCACCAGCCACTCCTCGGCGGTGGCCGAGACCGGCGGCTGGATGACGCCGTAGCAGGCGGTGGTGCCACCCAGGAGGGCGCAGGTGGCGCAGCCCTCGTGGGGTGGACTCTCGCCATCCGCCGGAGCGGGCAGCTTCTTGGCGTAGGCGACGGCGCCGCCGGCGGCCTTCTTGACCGGGGCGTCGTCGTCCACCACATAGCGCAGCGGCATGGCTAGCTCAGCTCGGCGAGGCCGGAGGCGATGCGCGCGAGGCCGATGGTGATGGCGGCCAGCGAGGTCGCGTACGACAGGCGCACGAAGCCGGGCGCGCCGAAGCCGGTGCCCGGGACCACCGCGACCTTGTGCGCGGTCAGCAGCCAGTCGGCCAGCGCGACGTCGTCGGCCAGCGGCTTGCCACCCGGCGGGGCCTTGCCGGCGTAGGCGCCGAGGTCCGGGAAGGCGTAGAAGGCGCCGCCCGGGCGCAGACACTTGACGTGCGGCATGGCGCTCAGCTTGTTGACCATGACGTCGCGGCGGTGTGCGAACTCGAGGCGCATCTTCTCGACCGGCTCGTCGCTGGGGCCGGTCAGGGCGGCGACCGCGCCGGCCTGGGCGATCGACGTCGGGTTCGAGGTCGACTGGCCCTGGATGGTGGTCATGGCCTCGATCAGCGGCTTGGGGCCGACGGTGTAGCCCAGGCGCCAGCCGGTCATCGAGTAGGTCTTGCTGAAGCCGTCGACGAGGATGGTGGCGCGCGCGGCCTCGGGGCCGAAGCTGGCCGGCGAGGCCACCGGCCCGTCGTAGGCCAGGCGGCGGTAGATCTCGTCCGAGATGATGAGGAGCTCGTGGCGCAGCGCGACCTCGACCAGGGCGCCCAGCGCGGCCTTGGGATAGACCGCGCCGGTCGGGTTCGACGGCGAGTTGATGATGACGGCGCGCGTGCGCGGGGTGATGGCGGCCTCGAGCTTCTCCGGCGACATCAGGAAGCCGTCGGCGGCGCTGGTCGGGACCGTGACCGGGGTGCCGCCCGCGAGCAGCACCATGTCGGGGTACGAGACCCAGTAGGGCGCCGGGATCACGACCTCGTCGCCGGGGTTCAGCAGGGCCTGGAACAGGTTGTACAGCGAGTGCTTGGCGCCGCAGCTGACGATGACCTGGTCGGGCGTGACGTCGAGGCCGTGCGCGAGGCGCATCTCGGCGCAGATGGCGGTGCGCAGCTCGGGCGTGCCGGCGATGTGGGTGTACTTGGTCTGGCCCTTGTCGAGCGCCAGCTTGGCGGCGTCCTTGATGTGCGTGGGGGTGTCGAAGTCGGGCTCGCCAGCGCCGAAGCTGGTGACGTCCACGCCCTGCGCCTTGAGCTGCGCCGCTTTCGCGGTGACCGCCAGGGTGATGGAGGGCTTGACGAGGTCGAGACGGGACGACAGACGAAGTTGCGACATGGTTCCTTTCAGGGCTTTTGCGGGGAGCTCGCGGGGCGAGGGTAGTGCGCGTGCAGGGCGGCGGCGACCGGCGCGGGCACGAAGCCCGAGATGTCACCGCCGAAGCTGGCGACCTCCTTGACCAGCGACGAGGACACGAAGTGGTGCGCCTCGGAGGTCATCAGGAAGACCGAGTCGACGTCGGGCGCCAGGCGCCGGTTCATGTGCGCCAGCTGGAACTCGAACTCGAAGTCGGCCAGCGCGCGCAGGCCACGCACGATGGCCTTGGCGCCGCGGCGCGCGACATAGTCGACCAGGAGGCCCTCGAAGGCGTCGACCTCGAGGCGGCCCGGGGCCACGTCGGGGGTGCTGGCCAGGATCATGGCCTTGCGCTCGTCGAAGGTGAACAGCGGCTGCTTGCGCACGTTGACCGCGATGGCGATGACGACCTTGTCGAAGATCATCAGCGAGCGCCGCACGATGTCGACGTGGCCCAGCGTCAGGGGATCGAACGAGCCGGGGTAGATCGCCAGTTTGCTCATGAGGTGACCTCACCTTCGATGCTGGGGGCGCGCAGGAAGGCGACCCGGGTGTCACCGTACTCGCGAACGTCTTCCGGGGAAAGCCCCGGCGGCCAGGTGGGCGGGCTGCGCCGATCGTACTCGACCACCACGACGGCGCCGGGGGCCAGCACCGCGGGCAGCCGGGCCAGCGCGGCGGCCAGCGCGGCGACAGCGGCGTAGGGCGGGTCGAGGAAGCAGAGCTCGAAGCGGTCGCCGGTCTGGGCCAGCCGGGTGATGGCCCGGGCGGCGTCATCCTTGACGATCCGGACCGGGTGGCCAGCAGCTTCGCGGCCGAGGGCGGTGAGGTTCCTGCGCATGACGGCGACCGCGGCGGCGTCGTGATCCACGAGGACCGCGCTGGGGGCGCCGCGCGAGATGGCCTCGAGGCCCAGGGCGCCCGACCCTGCAAAGACGTCCAGCACGCGGGCCCTCGAGAGGTCGAGCTGGTTTCCCAGGATGTTGAAGACCGACTCCCGGGTGCGATCGGCGGTGGGGCGGGTCGCATCACCACGAGGGGCCTCGAGCGGCCGGCCGCGGGCGGCCCCTCCGCTGATGCGCATGGGCGGCGTATAGCGCGCTCGGCGTGGGGCGTCAAACCTTGCCCGGCGCCGGGCGTGATATGATGCGGACGCGATGAACCTGTGCGTCGAGCTGCTCGACCGCCGGATTGAAGACGGGTGGGGCGCGCGGGTCGCGCTGCGTGAACCTTCGCGCGGTTGGACCTTCCAGCACCTGGCCGACGAGACCGGCCGCGCGGGCAATGTGCTGCGCGAACATGGCGTGCGCAAAGGCGATCGCGTCATCACCCTGCTGACCGATCGGCTCGAGCAGGCCGCCTTCATCCTGGCGACGATCCGTCTGGGTGCGCTTGCGGTGCCGCTCAGCGAGCTGTGGCGGCCCAACGATCTGCGCGCGCTGATCGCGGATTCGGGCGCGCGCCTGGTGGTGGTCGAGCAGTCGCTGTCGGCGGCCCTGGAGGAGGTCCGCGGCGACCTCGGCGAGGTGCAGACGGTGATCGCGCTGGATGGCGCGGGGCCGGGGCAGCTCGACTATGCGGCGCTGCACGCGGCGGCCGATCCGGTATGCGGCTTCGAGGAGTGCGACATCGACGACCCCGCGTTCCTGCTGTACTCGGCGGGCGGCGGGGACACCGCGCCCAAGGGGGTCGCTCACGCGCATGGCACGCCGGTCAGGGCCTATGCCGCGTATGGCACCGGGGTGCTGGGGCTGACCGAGCACGACAAGGTGTTCTCCGCGGTCAAGCTGGCGAGCGCGTACGGGCTGGGCGCCGGGCTGTTCTTCCCGCTGTGTGCCGGCGCGCAGTCGTTCCTGCTGCCCGAGCGCGCGCGGCCCAAGACCATGTTCGAGGTGCTCGAGGTCTGGCGCCCGACGGTGTTCTTCGCGACGCCGTCGCTGTATGGCCAGATGGTGCACGACTTCGAGCAGGCCGATGGCGCGGTGGCCAAGGGGGTGTGCTCCAGCGTGCGGCGCTGTGTCAGCGGTGGCGAGGCGCTGCCGGCGCGCCTGATGGAGCGCTTTCGCGGCATGTTCGGCGTCGAGCTGCTCGATGGCCTGGGCATGACCGAGGCGTTCCACTTCGTGATCTCGAACCGACCCGGCGCCGCCAAGGCGGGCTCCAGCGGCCTGGTGCTGCCGGGGTTCGAGGCGCGCGTGGTCGGGGACGATGGGCGCGTGCTGGGGCCCACCGAGATCGGCGCGCTGGAGGTGCGCGGGCCGACGGTGGCGCGGCGCTACTGGGGACGCGGAGACGACGGCTCGACCTTCCGCGGCGACGGCTGGGTGCACACCCACGATCGCGTGCTGGTCGACAAGGACGGCAACTACTTTCACTGCGGGCGCACCGATGATCTGTTCAAGGTCAGCGGCAAGTGGGTGTCGCCGATCGAGGTCGAGCAGACCCTGCTGGCGCACCCGGCGGTGTGGGAGTGCGCGGTGGTGCCGGCGGAGGACGAGGACGGCCTGGTCAAGCCGCTGGCCTACGTGGTGCCCAACGTCGGGCACGCGCCGGGGGCGGAGCTGGCGCTGGAGCTGATGGAGTTCGTCAAGCGCGAGATCGCGCCGTACAAGTACCCGCGCTGGATCGACTTCGTCGAGGGGCTGCCCAAGAACGCGGCGGGCAAGCTGCTGCGCTTCAAGCTGCGCCAGGTCGGGCGCCGGCAGCCGACGCGGCCGCCGACGTAGCGGCGCGGCGAGCGGGGACCGGGCGGTGGCGGTGACGTCGCGGTGGTGCTGGTGGTCGCGGTGGCCGGGGCGGGCACGGTGGCGCTGAGCGAGCTGACGGCGCCGGAGCGCGCGATGGTGGCGGCGGCGCTGCTGGAGGGGACGCGCGCGAGCGCCGTGCTGGCGCGGCTGGGCGAGCCGGCGCGCACACGGGTGACGCGCGAGGTGGCGGCGCAGGCAGCGCGGGGGCGGGACGAGCGGGTGCGTGTCATCGTGGCCGAGGCGCAGCGCGCGCTGCCGGTGGGCGGCGACCCCGGGCTGCATCCGAGCTGGGTCGAGCAGGCGCTGGCGGGTGAGCCGGCCGGGCTGGGCGCGGTGCTGCGTGGCGAGCGTGCCGCGCCGGTGCGGCTGCGCAAGTGGGTCGTGCGTGCCGTGGTGGCGCGGCTCGGGCTGGTGCCGATGCCGGCCCCGCTGCTGACGGGGGCGGAGCCGCGCGGCTGGGCGGAGCTGCCGCGGGCACCGCTGGCGGTGCTGGAGCGGGTCTGGCGCCGGCTGGGGCGTGAGGCGGCGGACGTGACGGGAGCGGCTGGCGCGGCGAGGTCGGCGGCGGGCGCGGTGGCGCGCTGGCTGGCGCCGGCGCTGGTGGCGGCGGGGGGCGAGATCTTGCGCGAGACGGCGCAGCGGCTGCCCTGGACGCTGGGGCGGGCGCTGCTGGAGGCGCCGCGCGACGGTGTGGTGGTGACCTGGGACGCGGTCATGCAGGTGGCGAGCAGGCCCGGGTGACGGGTAACATGCGCGGGGCGATGATCATCAAGGGCGGCGTCGGGGCGCGCATCCCCGCGGCGGTGTTCGAGGCGCGGCAGGGCGCCGAGGCCACCCTGGCGGCCGCCCAGGCCGAGGCCGCCGCCATCGTGGCGGCGGCGCACGCCGAGGCCGAGCGGGTGCGCGAGAGCAGCGCGGCGGCGCTGACGGAGGCGCGCCGGGTCGGTCACGCCGAGGGGCTGCAGGCGGCGCATGGCGAGGCCACCGAGATCATCGCGCGGGCGCTGGCGACGGCGGCGCAGGTGCGCGCGCGGGCGCAGCGCGAGGTCGCCACCGTCGCGATGCGGGTGGCCGAGAAGCTGCTGGCCAGCGAGCTCGTCACGCGACCCGAGGTGGTGGTCGACGTGGCGGCGGCGGCGCTGGCGCTGGCGCGCGGGGCCGGGCTGACGCTGCGCGCACATCCCGAGGATGTCGCGGCGCTGGCGGCGGCGCGACCGCGCCTGGTGGCGGTGCTGGCCGAGCCGTGTGATGTGGAGCTCTGCGCCGATGCCGCGGTGTCACGCGGCGGGTGTGTCATCGAGACCGCGGCGGGCACCGTGGATGCGCGGCTGGAGGTGCAGCTCGCGGCGCTGGAGCGGGCGCTGCTGGGCGACGACGGCGCAGCGCTGGGCCGAGCCGGTGGCGAGTGACGATGAGTGACGACACGGTGCGTGCGGCGCTGGCGGTGGTCGACGCCACGCGCGGACCCGAGGTCACCGGGCGCATCACCGAGCTGACCGGCCTGGTGCTGCGCGCGACGCTGCCCGATGCGCGCGCCGGCGAGCTGGTGACCATCGAGCGTGCCGGCGGCGAGCTGCCCGCCAAGGTGGTGGGCTTTCGCGGCGAGCAGGTGGTGCTGATGCCGCTGGGGCCGACCGCGGGGGTGGGGCCGGGGTGTCGGGTGCGCGCCAGCGGGCAGCCCCTGATGATGCGGGCGGGGCGCGGCCTGCTCGGGCGCGTGCTCGACGGGCTGGGGCGGCCCATCGACGGGCGCGGGCCGCTCGAGGACGTCGAGCCATGGGCGGTCGACCGCCCGGCGCCACCGCCGCTGCAGCGGCAGCGCGTGACGCGGGCGCTGACCACCGGGGTGCGCGCCATCGACGCCGCCATGACCCTGGGCGAGGGCCAGCGCGTGGGGCTGTTCGCCAGCGCGGGTGTCGGCAAGAGCACGCTGCTCGGGCAGATCGCGCGCCAGGCCGACGCCGACGTCAGCGTCATCGCGCTGGTCGGTGAGCGCGGCCGCGAGGTGCGCGAGTTCGTCGAGGGGGCGCTGGGCGCGGGCCTGTCGCGCAGCGTGGTGGTGTGCGCGACCTCGGACGCGCCGGCGTTGGTGCGCCTGGAGGCGGCGGCGGTGGCGACCGCGGCGGCGGAGTGGTTCCGCGAGCAGGGCGCGCGGGTGCTCCTGCTGATGGACTCGGTGACGCGGGTGGCGCGGGCGCAGCGCGAGGTCGGCCTGGCCGCGGGCGAGCCGCCGGCGCGCCAGGGCTATCCGCCCTCGGTGTTCGCACTGCTGCCCCGCCTGCTCGAGCGCACCGGGGCCGGGGTGCGCGGCACCATCACCGCGCTGTACACCGTGCTGGTCGCGGGCGGTGATCTCGACGAGCCCATCGCCGACGAGGTGCGCGGCATCCTGGACGGCCACATCGTGCTGTCGCGCAGCCTGGCCGAGCGCAACCACTGGCCCGCCATCGACGTGCTGGCCTCGCTGTCACGCGTGATGCACGAGGTCGCCGCGCCCGAGCATCGCGACGCCGCCGGGCGCCTGCGCGAGCTGCTGGCGGCCTACGAGGCGCGCCGCGATCTCATCGTGCTGGGCGCCTACCAGGCCGGGTCGGACCCGCGCACCGACGCGGCCATCGAGGCCATCGATGCCATCGAGGACTTCCTGCGCCAGCCCAGCGATCACGCCGAGGCGCTGGAGGACACGCTGGCGGCGCTGTCCGCCCTGGCCTGACGGGCGGCGATGCGGGCGTCGCGCGCGGCGTCGCGCGCGGCCTCCTCGGCGGCCCACACCAGGAGGCGCGCCCGGTTCTGCCGGCGCCGGCGGCGCCAGCCAAAGAACAGCAGCACCGCCGCGACGGCCCACAGCAGGAGCCCCGTGGTCACCAGGGGCAACCACAGGTAGCGCAGGCGCAGCTCGGCGACCCAGCCCTCCTCGAGCTCGTCGAGGCCGTCGGCGTAGACCTCGCGCAGCGCGGTCTGGAACGGCATGCCGCGCCCGACCCGCGTGACCAGGCCGCGCAGGGCGACGGTGCCGTGCTTCTCGACCAGGTAGTCGACGAAGTCGTACGACTGCGCGTACGCGATGGCGACCGGGTCCTCGCGCGCGGGGAAGTGCTGGTCGAGCTCCGCCAGCGGGATGATGCGGCCGTGCAGCGCGGCGTCCATCAGGGTGAAGGTGTGGCCCCAGGAGAAGCCCTCGCCGAGGTGGGCGACGCCCTCGTGGAACCAGCGCGGCAAGGGGCGACCGCCGGTGGCGCGGTGCAGGGAGACGTGGGCGATCTCGTGGCGCAGCACGTCGTCGAGGTCGGCGGCGGCGCCGTTCGGGTCGCGCAGGGTGAGCAGGATGAGGCCACGCTCGGGATAGGCCACGCCGCTGGCCCACGCGGGGGGCTGCAGATCGGGCGGCACCAGGGCGCGCATGGCGCGGGCGCTGGGCGCGATGCGGATGTCGAGGTGGTCGTCGCTGTCGCCGGTCAGCAGCGCGACGCGGGCCAGGGTGTCGGGCGCGGCGGCCAGGACGCGCGTGGCGGCGGCGCGGTCGGCGGCGTCGAAGCGCACCGTGATGTTGCCAGTGCGCAGGAGCTCGGCCGGGATGTGCTCGGCGAGGGCGCGCGCCGGCAGCGCCAGCGCCAGGGCCAGCACGAGCGGCAGCAGCAGCGCCAGCGCCGCGCGCTTCACTCAGGGGACCTGGACGTGGATGCGGAGGCTGTCGTCACCCCCGTCAGGTTGGATCAGGATGATGGTCAGCGCCACTGCGGCCACGGTGCCGGCGGCGATCCAGGGCCAGGGGCCGTATCTCTTCTTCTTCTTGAGTGGGGCCGGGGTCGGCGACGGCGTGGGCACGGCCGCGACCGCGGGGGTGCCGGCGCGGCCGACGTCGGCGGCGATGGCGGCCAGGCCGCCGGCGTCGAGCGCGCGCGCGGGGCCGGCGATGCCCTCGGGGACTTCGACCAGCCGCACGCCCTCGGCGTCCAGCACCAGGACGCGCGACCAGCGCACCCGGCGCGCCAGGGCCACGACGGCGGCGATGTCGAAGCGGGCCGCGGCGACCCGCGCGCGTTCGCTCAGGATGGCGTCACGCGCGGCGGCCTCGGCGCTGGGGCGCGGCTTGAGCAGCTGGATCTGCTGGCTGGGCGGACGCGGGCCGAAGTCGAGCTGGCTCTCGCCAGGGTCGTGGCCGGGGGCGAGCCCGAACAGGGTGTGCGCGCCCGGGCCGAGCTCGACCTCGACCGGGGCCTCGCCGACGTCACGGCCGTCGACGATGACGAAGGTGCCAGGCACCGAGGACTCGATGCGCAGACGGCCGCGCAGCTCGGGCGGGACGCCGACCACGGCGTCGAAGTCGACCGGGGCCCAGCGCTGCCAGACCGCGGGCGGCACCGCCGCCGGTGGGGCGCCGAGGCTGGCCAGGCCACGGGCGGCGACGCGCGCCCGCGCCGTGTCACCCAGCTGGTCTGCGCAGGTCAGGGCCAGCGACCAGGCCGCGCGGCGCGCCGGGGTGGCGTCGGCCTCGCGCACGGCGAGCAGCTGCGCGAGCGCGCCCTCGGTCAGCGGCAGGGCGCGCTCGCAGGCGCGCGCGGCGTAGGCGGCCTCGGCCTCCAGGATGGCGGTCCAGGCGCTCTGTTCGGGGGCGCTGGCGGGGGTCAGCAGGCCGTCCCAGTCGGCCGCGGCCACCAGCTGGACGCCCAGCGCGGTCAGGCGCGTGGTCAGCTCGAGGAGGTCGCGGAAGCTGCCGGCGGGGCGCAGATCGATGATGCCGACGCGCACGCTGGGCGTGCTCGTGCTCGTGCTCGTGCTCGTGGGCGCGGCGAGACCAGGCGTCGCCAGCGACCCGAGCACGGCGAAGGCGCCTGCCGCGAAGGCCCGCGCCAGCCGCATGTCAGTCCCCAGGCTTCTCGAACAGCTTGTTCAGCGCGTAGACATCGCGCGCATGCAGGCCGTCGAACTGCACACCGAAGCCCGAGCCGTCGTTCCAGCGCACGGTGCCCCCGACCTCGATGAGCTCGCCCTGAGGGCTGACCTTGAAGCGCAGCACGACCCGGGTCCCGAACGCCACCGGACGCCCGCCATCGATGAAGGCTCCGCCCAGCGACAGGTTGCGCGTCTTGCCGCTGAGGGTCGCTCCCTCCATCGAGACCTCGATGGGGAGGCAGATGTCGTGCCGTTCAGCCTTGCGGGCATTGGTGGGGGACAAGGGATCTCGATGGTAGGCACCGCCTTCCACCCTGTCAACGCGCTTTAGCCAACCATTCCCGACAAGTACGCCGCAACACCGAGGGCGATCAGGGTGACGGCGGCGATCACCACGCCCAGCCTGATCTTTCGCGAGCGCTCGTCCTCGTAGTCGTCGTCGTCGTGCGGGCCGTGGCCGTGGGCGTCGCCTGCGTGGGGGTCGTCCAGGCCTGGCGGGACCAGCGGCGGCAGGGCGTCCGGCTGGCCCCGGCGCACCCCACCATCATCCTCGGGCGCCGCGACATGGAAGCTGGTGGGGGCGTCATCGTCATGCAGCCCGGCCCCGGCGGGCGCCAGGGTGCTGGGGCGCGACGGGATCTTCTGCAGCGACGACACGTCGTCGAACAGCTCGCGCTGCAGCCGCGCCGAGCGCTCGTCGCGCTGCACGCCGGTCACCGAGCGCGGCTTGCCCCTGGGCAACGACGCCGGCGCCCTGGCAGTGGCCGCGCTGCCGCGCTTGCTCGGGGACGCCGGCGCAGGCGGGGGAGCCGGCGCAGCCGCTGCCTGCGCCACCCCGGCGCGCGCAGGACGCGACTCGCGCAAGGCTGCCGCTGGCGGCGGGGGCGGCGCGGCAGGTCCCGCGGCCTCGGTCGCCGTCGCCGGCGCCGCGCGCAAGCTGGGCTGGCGACGCAGCACCCGGGTCTCCTCGGGCGAGGTCATCAGGAGGCCACCGAGCGCGGCGTCCGGCGCCAGATCCGCCCCCGGCCCCTCGAACTTGAAGGCCGCCGCGGTCGAGATCTCCACGAACGAGCGCTGCCGGTTGCCCTGCGTCGACGACGCCGCCGGCATCTGTGGCAGCATCACCGCGACCGCCGCCGGATCCAGCCCGACCGGCTGCGCCCCCGCGATGGCCAGGCGGTCGGACTCCGAGGGCGGGAAGCGGTTGCGCACCATGGCCGCCAGCTCGGCCGCGGGCGACGCCGCGCCGGCCAGGCGGAAGCGCACGTCGCGCAGGTCGGCCGCCAGATCGGCGGCGCGCTCGTAGCGATCGTCGACCTTGGGGGCCAGCGCCTTCATCACGATGCGATCGAGCTGCTTGTCGAAGTCGCTGGTGGCGTCGCGCGGACGCTGGATCTTGCCCTCGCGCACCATGCGCAGGGCGTCGAAGTCGCTGAGGCCGGAGAACAGCCGCTTGCCGACCGTCAGCTCCCACAGGATGATGCCCAGCGCGAACAGGTCGGAGCGTCCGTCGAGCGGCCGCGCCGCCGCCTGCTCGGGCGACATGTACGCGAACTTGCCCTTGATCGACGCCACCACCGAGGCCTCGTCGACCTTCTTGGCGATGCCGAAGTCGGTCAGCTTGACCTCGCCGCCATACGACACCAGCACGTTGGCGGGTGACACGTCGCGGTGGATCAGCGCCGCCGGCTTGCCCTTGGCGTCGACCGCGCGGTGGGCGTGCTCCAGCGCCTCGCACAGCTCGCCGCCGATGAACAGCGCGACCTCGATGGGCAGCTCGAAGCGACCGCCGCGCTCCAGCGCTTTCATGAGGTTGGCCAGGTCGCAGCCAGGCACATACTCCATGACCAGGAAGTACTCGCCGTCGTCGCCCACGCCGACGTCGTAGATCTGCACGATGTTGCGCTGCTTGAGCGAGGCGTTGATGCGCGCCTCGTGGATGAGCATCTGCACGAAGCGCTCGTCCCGGCCCAGGTGGGGCAGGATCTTCTTGATGGCGACCAGCTTCTCGAAGCCCCCGACCGACAGCGACTTGCCGCGGTAGATCTCGGCCATGCCGCCCACGCCGATGCGTTCGAGGAGCTCGTACTTGCTCAAAGCCGTTGTAAGGTAGCACGTGATCGACGCTGGCCCAGTGGCCGCGGCCATCGACGCCGCACTCGCCGCGGACGCCTTCCCGGGCGGCGTCCTGGTGGTCGCCGACCAGGGCACCGTCGTGCTGCGACGCGCCTTCGGCCAGCGCGCGCGCCCGCCCTACCCTGGCGCTGGCGCGGCGGTCACCCTGGACACCGTGTACGACGCCGCCTCGGTGACCAAGGCGGCCGCGACCATGACGGTGCTGCTGCGCCTGGCGGCCGCGGGCAAGGTCGACCTCGACGCGCCGGCGCAGCGCTGGCTGCCCGAGCTCGGCCAGCCCGGCGCCGACGCCATCCGGGTCTGGCACCTCGGCGCCCACGCCGCCGGCTTCATCTGGTGGCTGCCGTTCTTCGAGCGCATCGCGCAGGGCGACCGCGCCGCCGTGCTGCGCCAGATCGGGCAGGCGCCGCTGGAGCGCCCGCCCGGCAGCGGCTCGCTGTACTCCGACCTGTCCTTCATCAGCCTGGGCTTCCTGTGTGAGCGCGCCGGCGGCGCCCGCCTCGACGAGCTGCACCGCACCCTGGTGACCGCGCCGCTCGGCCTGGCGGCCAGCCTGGGCTTCCGCCCGCTCGGCGAGCCCGCCAGCACCGACGGCGCCGTCATCGCACCGACCGAGCACTGCCCGCGCCGCGGCCTCCTCATCGGCGAGGTCCACGACGACAACGCGCACCGCATGGGCGGTGTCGCCGGCCACGCCGGCCTGTTCGCGCGCGCGGAGGCGCTGGTCGAGCTCGGCCTCGCGCTGGCGGCCGCGCACGAGGGCGCCGCCAGCCTGTTCGACGGCGGGCTGGTCAGGCGCTGCTTCGCCCCCGCCGGGGTCCCGGGGTCGACCTGGCGCATCGGCTGGGACGGCCCCGCGCCGGTCGTGCCCGGCGCGACCACGCCGTCGTCACAGGTCGGCGACCGCGTGGCGCGCAGCGCGGTGATGCACCTCGGCTTCACCGGCTGCTCGTGGGTCATCGACCCGCCGCGTGGTCGCGTCATCGCGCTGCTCACCAACCGGGTCCATCCCACGCGCGAGACCCAGATCTATCGCGAGCACCGCCCGCGCATCCACGACGCCGTCATCGCCGCGCTCGACGGCGGCTGAGCGCGCGGAGACCGGCTACACCTTGTAGGTCAGGTTGACGCTGGCGCCGTGGCCGGGCGCCTCGCTGACCAGGACATGGCCATGCCTGGGCGCATGCAGCTCCAGCGCGCCAGCGTCAGCGCCACCCGCCAGGACCCCCACGCCGCGCGCGGTCACCACCTCGCCCTCCTCAAGCACGCCCTCGAAGAAGCGAAACTGCTTGTGCGGCTCGTCGAGGTTGGCGCCGTCGCGCTTGTGGCCATGGCGGGCCAGGAAGGCGTCGACGTTGACCGCGCGCTTGTCGGACAGCGCGGCCGAGTGCAGCGAGGCGTCATGCACCGCGACGATCTTGCCGCCCGCGGCGCGCACCAGGAGCTTGCCGGTGTCATCCTCGATCCAGAAGTCCTCGCCCTTCTCCTCCAGGATGAGGGGCATCCAGCCCTTACCCTCGGTGTGGACCTCGACGCGCACGGCGTAGAAGGCGCAGCGCCGGCCCGACAGCGGCGCCTCCAGCGGGACCTCGTGGTAGCGCACCTTGCCCTCGACCTTGGCCTCCTGACCAGGCTTCACGGCGCGCACCGCGATGGTGGGCAGACGCGCAAGCCCGCGTCGCACCTGCGCCTCCTTGGACAGAACCCGGCTCACGACGATGGCGACTGCGGCGACACCTGCCACCGCGATGGCGATCCAGACCAGTGAGTTCACGCCCCCTATATACACCACCCCTCGGAGCACGGCTTGACGGGCCGCGTCGTGACCGACAAACTGCCGCCGATGCCTGAGGGTGCGCCGCTCGAGATCCCGGCTGAGGTGCGTGCCGTGATCACGCACGCCCCGGCCCCGGGCAGCCGCGCCCACGGCACCGACGGCGACGGCCCGCGCTGCTTCCGCCTCACGCGCAGCATCGACACCGGCGGCGTCACGCTGCGGCGCGCGCTGCCCCTGCCGCCCGGCGAGCGCGTCCGCGTCACCATCGCGCTGCCGGCGGCCGATCCCGACGTCGCGCTGGAGCCCTTCGCGGTCACCGGTATCGTCACCGACACCCGGCAGGCGTCGGAGACCAGCGAGCGCGACGCCAGCGCGCGCACCACCCGTATCGAGTTCACCGCGCTGGACGATGAGGTCCGCGCGCGCATCACCGCCTACGTGCAAGAAAGGCTCGGACTCCCCGCATGAGCACCGCTCCCAACGGCAATGCCCCCGCTCCCGCTCCCGCCACCGCCGCGCTGGCCCGCCTGGCCGACATGGAGGCCCGCGCCCTCGAGGGTGGCGGCGCCGCCCGCGTCGAGCGCCAGCACGCCGCCGGCAAGCTGACCGCGCGCGAGCGCATCGAGCTCCTGTGCGACGCCGGCACCTTCGTCGAGCTCGACAAGTTCGTGACCCACCGCTGCGCCGACTTCAACATGCAGGAGCAGAAGATCCTCGGCGACGGCGTGGTCACCGGCTACGGCGAGATCGACGGCCGGCTGACCTACCTGTTCGCGCAGGACTTCACCGTGTTCGGCGGCTCGCTGTCGGGCGCCTACGCGACCAAGATCTGCAAGGTCATGGACCTGGCGATGAAGGTCGGCGCGCCGGTGGTCGGGCTCAATGACTCGGGTGGCGCGCGCATCCAGGAGGGGGTGGTCTCGCTGGCCGGCTACGCCGACATCTTCACGCGCAACGTGCTGTCGTCGGGCGTCATCCCGCAGATCAGCGCCATCATGGGCCCGTGCGCGGGCGGCGCGGTGTACTCGCCGGCGATGACCGACTTCATCCTGATGGTCGAGGGCACGTCGTACATGTTCATCACCGGCCCCGACGTCATCAAGACGGTGACCCAGCAGGAGGTCAGCAAGGAGGCCCTGGGCGGCGCGCACACCCACGCCGCGCGCTCCGGCGTGTGTCACCTCGCGGTCGCCGACGAGCGCGCCTGCCTGGAGGCCATCCGCGAGCTGCTCTCGTTCATGCCGCAGAACAACATGGAGGATCCGCCGGTGCGCCCCACGCGCGACCGCGCCGATCGCGCCGATCCCGCGCTGGACACCGTGATCCCGCCCGAGCCCAACAAGCCCTACGACATGCGCGACGTCATCACCAAGGTGGTCGACGACGGCAAGCTGGTCGAGATCCAGCCCGAGTATGCGCAGAACATGCTGGTCGGCTTCGCGCGCCTGGACGGCCAGGCGGTCGGCGTGGTGGCCAACCAGCCCGCGCACCTGGCCGGCTGTCTCGACATCAATGCGTCGATCAAGGCGGCGCGCTTCGTGCGCTTCTGTGACTGCTTCAACATCCCGCTGGTGACCTTCGTCGACGTGCCCGGCTTCCTGCCCGGCACCGACCAGGAGTACGGCGGCATCATCAAGCACGGCGCCAAGCTGCTGTACGCCTTCACCGAGGCCACCGTGCCCAAGGTCACCGTCATCACGCGCAAGGCCTACGGCGGGGCCTATGACGTCATGGCGTCCAAGCACATCCGCGCCGACATCAACTACGCCTATCCGACCGCCGAGATCGCGGTCATGGGCCCCGACGGCGCGGTCAACATCGTGTTCCGCGACCAGCTGGCCGCCGCCGCCGACCCCGACGCCGCGCGCAAGGCCTACATCGCCGAGTACCGCGAGAAGTTCGCCAACCCCTACAACGCCGCCGAGCTGGGCTACATCGACGAGGTCATCCACCCCCGCGAGACCCGCCACAAGCTCATCCGCGCGCTCAAGATGCTGAAGAACAAGCGCCAGGAGAACCCGCCCAAGAAGCACGGCAACATCCCCCTCTAGTCTCCCCTCTTAGGTCCCACGAGGTGGAGCGCTGCGAACGTCAGCAGCGCAACGCCGTGCCACTCAGTCGCCCTCGCACAGCAGCTCCTCGCCCAGCGCGGCAGCACGCTGGCACAGCGCGGCAAGCTCGAGCAGCTTGCCCAGGGTGGGGTCGGCCGCCAGCAGCCCCTCGATCATGCGCGCACGCACGGCCGGATCGCGGGCATGGACCTTCTTCTCCCGGGCGACGACCTCACCCCGCTGCCGGAGGTAGGCCGTGCGCAGCAAGTCGATCTCGGTGGCCAGCGCTGGCACGTTCTCGGGCGCCACGCGGAAGGAGTCGTAGAAGTGCTGCCCCAGCTCGGCCAGTCGGGGCGCCACGACGGTCAACTGGGCCGGCAGCTCGAACACGATGTGCTCGTCGCGCGCCGCGATGGAGACCATCATGGTTCCATCGACACTGGAGATGTCGAACGCCATCGCGAGACTCTACCCGAACCTGCACGAACCGGCCCGCATGCTACGCTGGCAGGATGTGGCAGCTCGCACGCGTCAACGCCGTCGCCGTCGCCGTGACGCTGGCACTGGCGCTGGCGTTCACCGGCTGCGCCCCGCGCGCGACCTCGACGACCCGCGATGACGGTCCGCCACCGCGCGCGCTGGAGTATGCCGCACGCGCCGAGCTGCACGCCGCACGCGGGGCGCACGAGCGCGCCTGGCACGAGTTCGAGGCCGCGGTGGCGTCGGCGCCGTGGGACGTCTGGCTGCGGGTGCGGGTGGCCGAGGAGATGGCCGCCAGCGGGCAGCTGCGCGCCGGCCTGGACCGCCTCGGCGCGCTGATCGCCGCGGTGCCACGCGACCCGGTGCCGCGCATCGCGCGCGCCCGCCTGCTCGTCATCAAGCGCCCGCGCGGCGCCGCCGACGACCTCGAGGCCGCCCTCGCGCTGTCACCCGATCCGGCCACCCGCCGCGACGCCACCATCCTCTATGGCGCCGCCGCCGCGCGCGCCGGCCGCGCCGCCGCCGGGGGCGGCCGCCTGACAGTGCTGGCCACCGCGCGCCAGCACGACCTCGACGTCACCATCGCCCTGGCCCAGGCCCAGGCCGCCGCCGGCGATGTCGCCGCCGCCTTCGCCACCCTCGATCACGCCCTGGCCGGTCGCGATCCCCGGCGCCCGGGCAGCGCCGACCTGCTGGTCGCCTGGGCCCGTCTGTCGCTGCGCCGCGGTGACCGCGCCGCGGCCATCCAGCACGCGCAGCGCGCCCACGCCGGCGACCCCAACCACCTCGGCGCCCTGGTCTTCCTGGTCGAGATCGCGCTCGAGGACGGCCGCGCCGACGACGCCGCCGCCCTGCTGGCGCGCGCCCAGCTGCTCGGCCCGCGCGACCCCCGCGTGCTCTACGCCGCCGCCCGCGCCAGTAGCGAGCCCATCGAGAGCGAGCGCCTCCTCTTGCAGGCCCTCGGCGCCGGTCCTGCAATCGACTTGCAAGAACAGATCGAGCGCCGCCTGGGCCCGGCCCCGGCCGCCGCCGCCGCCGCGTCGCCCGCGCATTGACCGCCGTCAAGCGTCTGCCACCTTGCGTTCCGCGTGGCGCAAGGGTGATAGCCTGAGTTCATAATGAGACGTCTGCTCCTGCTCGCCTTGCTTGTCTCCAGCGCCGCACACCCAGGCTGTTCATGCAGTGACGAGGACGGCATCGGCGACCGCGTCGACGCCGCGCTGGCCGACGCCGGCAACGGCGACGACGGCGGCGACGCGGACGCCGGCCCACGCTCGTGCCAGTCCAACCTGAACTGTCGCGCCACCGAGGTCTGCCGCAACGACCTCTGCGTGCCCTACGACCGCACCTGCCGCACCTCCAACGACTGCCGCGGCGACACCCGCTGCGACAGCCAGACCGGCATGTGCATCCCCTACGACCAGAGCTTCCCCTTCGACCCCGCCTGCGTGGGCAGCCCCGAGCCCGGCGTCTTCGTCACCGAGACCCAGTGCGCCTGGGTCAGCCCAGGCGCCGGCGACGCCTTCCCCGGCCACCGCAACGTGCTGTCGACCCCGATGGTGGTCGACTTCGATCTCGACGGAGACCCGGCCACCAAGCAGCCCTCGATCGTCTTCGTCACCTACACCGACGGCGACGACGGCAACCTGTTCTCGTGCGTCGGTGACGCCACCCACTTCGGCGTCATCCGCATCGTCGACGGCTCGACCTGTGCGGTGCAGGCCACCCTGCCCGCCCACGTCATCGCGTCGTCGCCGGTCGCGCTCGGCGATCTCGATCGCGATGGTCGCCCCGACATCGTGGCCCACCGCGTCGGCGGCGGCATGCTGGCCTGGGGCTTCAGCGGCACGCCCGCGACCTGGCACCAGCTGTGGGACACCCCGGTCGCGGCGGCCGCCAACCAGTGCTACTGGTCGGGCCCGTCGATCCACGACCTCGACGACGACGGCGCGCCCGAGGTCATCCAGGGCGGTCTGGTCTACTCGGCCGCCGGCGTCTTGCGCTCGCAGAGCTTCCCCATCGTCCCCGACGACGGCTTCACCGACAACGACCTCGACCTGACCGCCGACTATGACGGCATCGGCTACATCCCGGTCCTGGCCGACCTCGACGGCGACGGCGCCCCCGAGCTGACCGACGGCACCCGCATCCTCGAGTGGTCGAGCGCCGCCGGCGACTGGGTGCAGACCGCGATGTCGCTGGGAGGCGCCGGCCAGACCGCGGTGGCCGACTTCGGCACCTACGGCGCCACCGCCGCCGGCGACGTCCCGCTGACCCGCGACGGCAGCCCCGAGATCGTCGTGGTGTCCAACCGCCGCGTGCGCGTGATGACCAGCGCCGGCCGCGTCATCTTCGGCCCCATCGCGCTGGGCCCGGCGCCACTGGGCAAGGAAAACTTCGGCGGCCCACCCACCATCGCCGACTTCGACGGTGACGGCCGCCCCGAGTTCGCGGTCGCCGGCTCCAACTCGCTGGTGGTCTACGACCTCGACTGTCTGCCCGGCGGCGCCGCCACCGCGACCACCTGCCCGACCCGGCGCACCGACGGCATCCTGTGGACGCGCACCGCACAGGACTTCACCTCCAGCGTCACCGGCGTCGCGGTGTTCGACTTCGAGGGCGACGGCCGCGCCGAGGTGGTCTACGCCGACGAGTGCTTCACCCGCGTCCACGACGGCCGCAGCGGCGACGTCATCTTCTCGGCCAGCCACACTTCGTGCACCTGGTACGAAAACCCGGTCATCGCCGACACCGACGCCGACGGCCACGCCGAGATCGTCGTCCCCGGCAACGACGCCTGCCCGGGCCAGTCCCCCGGGCCGTCGTTCTGCCCCGCGGTCGACCCCATCTTCGACGGCCTGCGCTGCACCAGCAGCGCCGACTGCCCGACCGGCGCGCACTGCCGCCGCGACAACGCCACCAACGGAAGCGAGATCGCGCGCTGCCGCTGCACCGCACCGTCACAGTGTGGCACCGGCTACACCTGCGCCGATCCCGCCGCCGGCCCGGCCCCCGCCGGCATGGTGTGCCGCGCCACCCACGCCCCCGCGGGCCAGTTCGATCGCGGCGTGCGCGTGCTGCGCGATCGCCTCGACCGCTGGGTGACCGCGCGCCAGGTCTGGAACCAGCATGCCTACTCGATCACCAACGTGGACGATCAGGGCCGCATCCCGCGCACCAGCGCGTGGATGCAGAACTTCCGTGTGAGCGGGCTCAACAACTTCCGCCAGAACGTGCCCGGCACCGGGACGCCGACCGCGCCGGGTGCGCCGGATCTCACCGTCGCGCGTGCCATGTTCATGTGCGTGGACAACATGGGCGCGCGCATGAGCGCGGACGTGTGCAACCGTGGCGGGGTCAACGCGCGTCCAGGTACGCGCGTTGTGTTCTATCGCACCGGGGCCACCCCCGTGCTGGGCTGTGACGCCTTCACCACGCAGACGCTGGCGCCCGGGCAATGTGAGAATGTCAGCTGCCTGTACATGAATCCTCCCGGGATCGATCGGTCAGACATCGTGATCCGGGTAGACGACGACGGCCAGGCCGCAGGGATCGGACGGGAGCTCGAATGCTACGAAGGCAACAACGAGGACACGCTGGCGATGGTCGGGTGCGGCACCCTGGGCTAGCCGCGGCAACGACGGCAGCGGCGGCGGCGCTGCTGCTGTGCGGCTGCCCGGGGACGACCTACACCCGGCAGGGCCAGCCGCCCGCGGTCAAGGTCCTGCTGGGCAAGGTCGGCGCACGCCAGCAAGCGCTGACGGCGCTGCGCGGCAAGGCCACCGTCGATCACTGGGACGGCAAGCAGCGCATCAAGGGCGCGGTCGACTTCCTGATGGCGCGGCCGGGGTCGCTGCACTTCCGCGCCGTTGACCCTGCGGGAGGCGTCGCCTCCAAGCTGGCCACCGACGGGCGCGACTTCCAGCTGCTCGACGTCGCCAACAACCGCTTCCTGGTCGGCGCCGCGACACCGTGCAACCTGGCCCGGCTGGCGCAGATCGCGGCCTCGCCGCCCGCCATCATCGACATCCTGACCGGCAGCGCCCCGCTGCCCGTGGGCGCCACCGGCACCCTGGCCTGGGACAAGAGCGCCGGCGCCGAGGTGGTGACCCTGGCGCTACCCGGCGGTGGCAGCGAGATCCTCCGCCTCGACGGCCGCGGCAAGCAGCCCAGCTACGACGTCATGTCCGCCGAGGAGCGCGACGCCGCGGGCAAGGTGCTGTGGAAGCTGTCGCACCACGAGTTCCGCGTGGTCGATGGCGTGCGCATCCCGGCGGTGACCAAGTTCGCCCAGCCCGCGCGCAAGGCCGACGTCATCATCAAGTGGTCCAGCCAGACGCCCAACCCCGACCCCGCCATCCCCGACGCCGCCTGGCACCTCGAGAGCGAGCTCCCCGCCGAGCTGGTGACCTGCGAATAGGGTTCGCTCGCGTCGTGACATTGCCGGGCGTGGTTGCTATAACCGCGCGCAATGGCTGACAAGCCGCTGCTGTCGATCCAGGGGCTGGTGACGGAGTTCCGCACCGAGGGCGGCACCGTGCGTGCGGTCGACGGGGTGTCGTTCGACATCCCGCGCGGCAAGACGCTGGGCGTGGTCGGCGAGTCCGGCTGCGGCAAGTCGGTCACCGCGCTGTCGGTGATGCGCCTCATCCAGACCCCTCCCGGGCGCATCGCGGCCGGCAAGATCCTCTATGACGGCAAGGATCTGCTCACGCTTCCCGAGACCGAGATGCGGCACATCCGCGGCAACAAGATCTCGATGATCTTCCAGGAGCCGATGACCTCGCTGAACCCGGTCTACACCACCGGTGATCAGGTCGTGGAGGCCATCCGGCTGCACCAGGGGCTGGGCAAGGCGGCCGCGCGCGCCAAGGCGGTCGAGATGTTCCAGCTGGTCGGCATCCCCTCGCCCGAGGAGCGCATCCACGCCTATCCGCACCAGATGTCGGGCGGCATGCGGCAGCGCGTGATGATCGCGATGGCGCTGGCGTGCAAGCCCGACCTGCTCATCGCGGACGAGCCGACCACCGCGCTCGACGTCACCATCCAGGCCCAGATCCTGGAGCTCCTGGCCAAGCTGCAGCGCGAGCTCGGGATGTCGATCCTGCTCATCACGCACGATCTCGGCGTGGTCGCCGAGACCTGCGACGACGTCATCGTGATGTACGCCGGCCGCGTGGTCGAGCAGGCCAAGGCGACCGACCTTTTCGGCAAGCCCCGCCACCGCTACACCCAGGGCCTGCTGCGCAGCGTGCCCAGCTTCACCGCCATCGCGGCCCGCGCCGCGCGCACCGAGGAAGAGTCGGCAGCGGCGAGCGGCCCGCGCGTGCGCAAGCGGCTGCAGGAGATCCCCGGCATGGTGCCCTCGCTGCTCGAGCTGCCCACCGGCTGCAAGTTCCAGGGCCGCTGCACCTACGTCGAGGACGACTGCAAGGCCAAGGAGCCCGAGCTCATCGAGGGCGAGCACCGCCACCGCTGCTTCCACCCGGTCTCGGCCGAGGCCCCGGCGTCCGCATCCGACGCGGAGGTGTCGGCGTGAGCGCCGCGGCGACCGACGTCAAGCTGCCCGCGATCGGCGGCCCGCTGCTGCAGGTCGACAACCTGAAGATGCACTTCCCGGTCAAGGGCGGGCTGTTCGCGCCCAAGCGGGTGGTGCGCGCGGTCGACGACGTCAGCCTGGAGATCCGCGAGGGCGAGACCCTCGGTCTGGTCGGCGAGTCCGGCTGCGGCAAGTCGACGCTGGGGCGCGCCATCCTGCGCCTGCTCGAGCCCACCGCCGGGCGGGTCCGCTTCGGTGACACCCAGGTGTCCGACCTGGGCACCGAGCCACTGCGCAAGTTCCGCAAGCAGATGCAGATGATCTTCCAGGATCCCTACGCGTCGCTGAACCCCCGCATGACCGTCGGCGCCACCATCGCCGAGCCGCTGGCCATCCACGGGCTGGCCGGCTCGCGCAAGGACAGCGACGACCAGGTCGCCGCGCTGCTGGCCAAGGTCGGCCTGCGCCCCGACGCCGCGCACCGCTACCCGCACGAGTTCTCGGGCGGCCAGCGCCAGCGCATCGGCATCGCCCGCGCCCTGGCGGTCAGCCCGCGCTTCATCGTCGCCGACGAGCCCATCAGCGCGCTCGACGTGTCGATCCAGGCCCAGATCGTCAACCTGCTCGGCGACCTGCAGCAGGAGCGCAAGCTCACCTACCTGTTCATCTCGCACGATCTCAAGATCGTCGAGTTCATCAGCGACCGCGTTGCCGTGATGTACCTCGGCAAGATCGTCGAGATCGCCACCGCCGGCGACATGTACGCGATGCCGATGCACCCCTACAGCAAGGCGCTGCTGTCGGCCGTCCCGGTGCCCGACCCGACGCGCAAGACCAAGCGCGTGATCCTCGAGGGTGACGTGCCGTCGCCAATGAATCCGCCCTCGGGCTGCGCCTTCCACCCGCGCTGTCCGGTCAAGGACAAGCCGCCCGAGTGCAAGACCAAGCTCCCGGCGCTGCTGCAGATCGGCAAGAGCGGCCCCGGCCACATGGTGGCCTGCCACGTGGTCGAGCAGCGCGGCGACGCGCCGATCCTCTGACCCGGCTCAGTCGCACGGAGGGCCATCGAGGGCCCCCGCCATCCGCAGCCGGTCCAGGCGGGGCCCGCCCAGCACCTGGCCCAGCGCCGCCTCGGCCTCGGCCCGCGCGCCGCTGACCAGCGCGAGGTAGTCGGCCGCCACCAGTTCGCCCCGGGCCAGCTGCGTCGCCGCCTTGGCCGTCGCGCCGCGCAACGCACAGACCCGGGCCCGCACCGCGTCCGCCTGCGGCGCCGTCACCTGCGCGTTCGCGAACGCCACCTCCAAGACCGCGGCCACCGTGCGCCGCTCGACGTCGGCGTGCGTCGCCAGCTGCCCGCTGGCCTCGGCCTGCACGACCTCCTCCAGCCGGGCCCGATCATGCGGCGCCAGCATCGCGAGCAGCGCCCGCGCCTGGGTGTCCGACAGCCCAGCATCCTTCGCCATCGGAGCCCTGGCCCGCGCCAGCGCGTCGACACAGACGCTGAGCGGCGACCCCGGCTCGGTGCTCGGGCTCGGGCTCGGCCTCGTGCTCGTGCTCGTGCTCGGCCTCGTGCTCGTGCTCGGGCTCGTGCTCGGGCTCGTGCTCGGGCTCGGCCTCGACGCCGCGCCCCGCTTCCCCGCCGTCGCCCTGCCCACCCAGAACGCCACCCCCGCCCCTGCCACCAGCGCGATCACGAAGAACCCCGTCCGCATCCCGCAATACTGCCCCGCCGCGCACTCTCGGCCATACTCAAAACGCATGGCGAAGCCGTCCCGCGCCCACCCTGCCAACGTCCCGGGCCCCTGGTTCGTCGACGACACCTGCATCGACTGCGACGCCTGTCGCGACACCGCGCCCGGCGTCTTCACCTCGTACGACCGCGACAGCCAGTCCATCGTCGCCCACCAGCCGGTCACCCGCGACGACCTCCTCGCCGCCCACCGCGCCATGCTGCTGTGCCCGACCGCCTCCATCGGCGTGCGCGCCCCGCGCCCCGACCTCGCCGCGCTGCCCGAGCCCTTCCCGCAGCTCATCGCGCCCGGCGTCCATCGCTGCGGCTACAACTCACCCGACAGCTTCGGCGCCACCACCTACTTCGTGACCCGCCCCGGCGGCAACCTCATGATCGACGGCCCGCGCTGGGTGCCGTCCCTGGCGCGCCGCATCGCCGACCTCGGCGGCCTCGCGCACATCCTCTTGACCCACCGCGACGACATCGGCGACGCCGCGCGCTACGCAGACCACTTCGGCGCCCGGGTCTGGATCCACGACGCCGACCGCTCCGCCGCGCGCTTCGCGACCGACCTGTGGCGCGGCGACGCCGCCATCGACTTCGCGCCCGACCTCTGCGTCATCCCGGTGCCCGGCCACACCCGAGGCAGCGTGGTCTTCCGCTTCCGCGACGACACCCTGTTCACCGGCGACTCGCTGCACTGGAGCCGGGGCATGGGCGCGCTCAGCGCCTTCGAAGGCGCCTGCTGGTACTCGTGGTCGGCACAGGCAGCGTCGCTGCGCGCGCTGGCCGACCTGGCGCCGCGCTTCGCCTGGGTGCTGCCCGGCCACGGCGGCCACACCCACGGTGATCCCGCGGTGCTGCACCAGAGCCTGCTCACGCTGGTCGCTGGCATGGAGAGCGGCGTCGATCACAGCGCGGCGCCCTGGTGACCGCCCGCGCGCGGCGCGCACATTGCAACCGCCGGCCGCCCCGAGTATGGTGACGCAGCGATGAAGATCGACCTCAAGCGACGCCTGTTCATCGGCACCAAGGTGGACAGCAAGCTGCGCGAAGCCCTGGGTGGCATCGGTCCTGGCGAGCGCGGCTTCGTCACCAAGGAAGACGGCCCCTACCTGCGCCTGGTGGACGGCGACGGCGACACCTACCTGGGCAAGATCCTCGAGCCCGGCCTGCACCTCGACGCCGTCGACGACGTCCGCCGCAACATCGTCTCCATCATGTCGCGCGTGTGCGGCGGCAAGGTGCCCAAGCTGAACCTGTCGTTCTACTGCTGCGAGGACGACAGCCTGATCATCGCCGCCCCACGCCCCGCCGCCGAGACCGAGAATCGCGACCCCGACCTCGGCGACCACGACGACGGCGGCTTCCACAAGCGGTACTAGCCCCCTCGAACCGAAGGTTCGAGGAGGCTATTCCGCTCCGGCTCCGACTCCGCTCCGGTTCCGGTTTCGATCCCGGTCCGACTCCGACTCCGCTAGCTCTCGCTGACAGGCTGGCTGGCCGGGCCGACCGAGTCGAACGCCATCGCCTGCACCGGCAGCAGCGTCACGTGCAGGAACAGCGCAGTGGTCGCGTTCACGAAGTCACCCTGCCAGTGCATGCGCGTGACCGCGATGATCAAGGGCAGCGCCAGCGTGGCCGCCAGCGACAGCGCGAACGCCCACGCCGCCCGGCTGCGCATCAGGATCCCGATCGACAGCCCGGCCTCCAGCAGCGCCAGGATGATCACGGCCGTCAGCGGCATGCCACCACCACCGAACCCCGCCAGCGAGGCCGCCGTCCAGCGCCCATCGCTCAACCCGGCCACCATCCACAGCACCGCGGTCGCCAGCCCCGCGCCGCCCGCCATCAAGCGTGGGTCGCCGCCGAACGCCATGCGCGGCGCGCACACCAGCTGCGACGAGAACAGCAGCAGGTAGGGCAGCAGCACGTACAGCCCCTGCAGCAGGTCGCCACCCATCACCGCGATGCCGAAAACCACGGCAGCAGACACCAGCAGCGACCCCGAGATGGCCACCGCGAACACCCACGCGACCCGGTTGCGCCGCACCAGGCCGTACATCAGTCCGAGCTGCAGGATGCCGTAGATCACCAGCGTGGTCCGACCGCGCTGCCCGAGCACGTCCGACACCGGGGTCTCGACCAGCGCCGCCAGCAGCCACAGCGCCGCGATGGCCGCGCCATACAGCGCGGCGACCCACTCGGAGGTGATCTCGAACTGCGCCTTGGGAGCTGCGGGGGCGGCCATCAGCGGAACCGTAGCACAAAGGCCGCGCCTCCCGTTGGCGTGTCCGGCCGGGCGTGGTAACAATGGTCTGCCATGGCACGTCCGTTCGCGAAGGAGATGGGGGCAGCGTTCCTCGCCAAGTCCCCGGCGGAGCTGACCGAGGCGGACATCATCTATGACTGGAACTCAGTCAAGAAGGTGGCGCCGCTGACGCAGAAGCGCATCACCTTCTTCGACGAGACCCTGCGCGACGGCATCCAGTCGCCCTCCGTGGTCGACCCCAAGATCGAGGACAAGATCCAGCTCGTCCACCTGATGAACGACGTCGGCATCGACCACGTCGACATCGGGCTGCCCGGCGCCGGCAAGCGCGCCACCGAGGACGTCGAGATCCTGGCCCGCGAGATCCTCGACGCCAAGCTGCGCATCAAGCCCGGCTGCGCCGCGCGCACCCACGTCAACGACATCCGCCCCATCATCGAGGTCTCGCAGCGCGTCGGCATCGAGATCGAGGTCATGTCCTTCATCGGCAGCTCGCCCATCCGCGCCTACGCGGAGGAGTGGGACCTGCCCCTGATGCTGGAGCGCACCGCCGCCGCCATCGACCTCGCGGTGTCGAACAACCTGCCCATCAGCCTGGTCACCGAGGACACCACGCGCTCGCGCCCCGAGGTGCTGGGCGCCATGTTCCGCTGCGCCATCGAGCATGGCGCGCGCCGGCTGACCCTGTGCGACACCGTCGGCCACGCCACCCCCGACGGCATCAAGAACCTGATCGAGTTCACGCGCAGCGTGATCGACTCCATGGGCGCCGAGGTCGGCATCGACTGGCACGGCCACAACGACCGCGGTTTCGGCGTCACCAACTCGATCCACGCCCTGGAGTTCGGCGCCGATCGCGTGCACGGCACCATCCTCGGCATCGGCGAGCGTGTGGGCAACGCCGCGCTCGACCAGATCATGTTCAACCTCAAGCTGCTGAACGAGCTGCCCGACCGCGACCTCTCGAAGCTGCTCATCCTGTGCAAGTCGGTGGCGCGCGCGACCCGGGTGCCCATCCCGGTCAACTATCCGCTGGCCGGCGCCGACGCCTTCCGCACCGCTACCGGCGTTCATGCCTCGGCGATCATCAAGGCCGAGCGCCGCGGTGACACCTTCCTGGCCGACCGCATCTACTCCGGCGTACCCGCCGCGATGTTCGGCAAGGAGCAGGAGATCGAGATCGGCCACATGAGCGGCGAGTCCAACGTCGTGTACTGGCTGAAGAAGCGCGGCATCGAGCCCAAGCCCGCGCTGGTCAAGCGGCTGCTCGGGGCCGCCAAGGGCACCGACCACATCCTGTCCGAGGAAGAGATCCGCCAGGTCATCAAGGAACACCGCGCGACCTGACGATATTTTCGAGCAGATTCGAAGGCTTCGGCTAGAATAGCAAAATTGCCGCACCTGGCGGCACCTCCATCATCACGAGGACCGGGAGAGCATGGCTAACGACAAGAAGTTCAATGGGGTCAAAGTTTTCTCCGCAACCATGGCTCAGGAGCGCGACAACCTGGGCGAGAAGGTCACTGCCTGGCTGCGCAACAACCCCAACGCGCACATCGTGGACACCATCGTCACGCAGTCGAGCGATCAGGCGTTTCACTGCCTGGCGATCACCCTGTTTTACTGGGAGGACGGCCGCTGACCGCCAGCGGGCGGGTGGGCGCGGCGACCAGGGCCTGAGTCTCGGCCAGTCAGGCTAGGTCGACGCGCCCAGGCGGGCGGCAGCAGACGGCACCATCTCATGCGACGGCGAGGCCGAGGGCCGCGCCTTGTTGCGCTCGGCCTCTTCCTTGGCCGCCGCAGCGTTGATCGTGTTCAGCCTCGCGGCCATGCCGATGAAGGCCCACATGAAGCAGCCCAGCGACACGTACGAGAAGCGATCTCCAAACATGTTGGAGACCGCGTTGCCTATGACAAGTAAGGCTGCGCCGAGGCCCACCCCGCGCTGGAAGCCGTTCTTGCCTTCCACATAGAGTTTCCACCCGGTCCGGAACGCGGCGCGCAGCAGCAGGATGACCAACGCCAGGCCGACCAGGCCCATCTCTGCGAGCGTCCGGAAGAAGAAGTTGTGGGTGTCGAGCTTGATGCCGGTCTCCTCCTGGTGGCGCGGGATGTAGCACTGGTAGCCGACGCCGAGCGGGAAGCGGATGGTGCCGGCGACCGCGGCCCACTTCCAGAAGTCGAGGCGATGCGCCGCCGAGTCGTCCATGCCGCCGCTGGCGCGTGACGTCACCGACCCCGGCATCAGCGCGGGCGCCAGGAAGATGAAGCCGACGAAGGCGATCATCAGGCCCTTGGACTTGCGCGCGCCCAGGTAGCCGACGCCGGCGCAGATGGCCAGCCAGGCGCCACGCGACAGGCTGAAGATGAGGCCCCAGCCCAGCAGCGCCATGTTGAACAGCAGGTACACGCGCCAGCCGACGCTGCGGTAGCACACCAGCATGCCGACCATGAACAGGAAGGCGTTGGCGTAGAACGCCGCCATCTCGTTGGAGCCGATCTGCGTGAAGACGCCGGTGATCTCCTTGAGGTCCCAGGAGAACTCCTGCGCGGCGGCGGCGCCCGAGCCGCGGTCCTGGTGGAACTTCACGTTGAGTACGCGGCCGGAGCGGCGGTCGTAGCCGAAGATGCGCACCACGCGCGGGTTGTACGAGGTCGGCTGCACCTCGTACTTGCGGCCCTCCCAGTCGGTGACCGACATCGAGTGCTCGTCGTCGAACAGCGGCTTGTCGTCGAGCTTGAAGTACGGCGCGTAGGGGTGGCCGGTGTTGTTGCCGATGTCGTCGTCGAGCACGACCTCGTCGGGCTGCAGCTGCGCGGTCTTGAGCGAGGTCGGCGCGTGATACTGCTTGTAGTAGACGTTGATGATGTAGGGCGTCAGCAGGCACATGCAGAACAGCAGGCGCTTGATGGCCTTCTCGTCCTTGAGCGTGTTGGCCACGATGAAGAACATGAACAGGCCGGTGGCCTCGTCCTTCCAGTGGATGAAGCGCTCGTCCGACATCGACAGCGGCAGCTGCACGGGGGCGAACAGGACGCCGTAGAACAGCGCCAGGAACGACCAGCCGAGGTACAGGCCCAGCCACTTGTTGGGCTCCGACGGGGACAGCATCTTGCGACCCTGGCGCGCGGTCGAGAGCTTCCAGCCCACCAGCAGGATCAGGGTCAGGACGTTCTGGAAGTTGATGCCCGAGCCGAACTTGGGCAGCGCGTCCGTCCACATCTGGATGGGCAGCACGCAGACCGCGAGGATGGCGAACAGGAGCACGATCAGGGCCTGGGTAGCTCGTTGCGCAGATCGCGCGGCAGCTGCTCGCCGCCGTGGTCGCGCCGCTGGATGGGCTCCTTGAGCGAGCCGGTCGTGCTGCGCTTGGCGATGAGGTAGATCGCCAGCGTGATGGCCAGCATCAGCAGCGAGATGATGGCCATCGGCATGGTGCCCCAGATCCCCTTGGGGCCGAAGAAGCGGCCGTCGGAGCGCGCCGACAGCGTGCGCTCGACGCGAGCGGTGAACTCCTTCTGGTCGGGCGCCCGGGGCGAGCGCTTGACCGAGGCGGTCTTGACCGCCTTCATGGCGTCCTCGAACTCGGCCTGCTCACGACGGCACGGCTCGCACGAGCTGAGGTGGGCGGCCAGCTCGGCGTCGCGCTCGGGCGCGAGGGTGCCGTCGTAGCGGTCGCTGAACAGCTCCTGGGCTTGCTCGTGGGTGAGATCGTTCATGCCGCGTCCTCGATTATGGGCCAGATCCGGGGCGATTTCACACGCCCCGCTTGGCCAGCTTCTCCTTCAGGGCCATGCGGGCGCGATGCAGGCGGGACTTGACGGTGCCCTCGTTGAGGCCGGTGACCTCACAGATCTCCTCATAGGACAGATCCTGCATGTCGCGCAGGACGACCAGCAGCTTGTGGTCCTCGTCCAGGGTGGCGATGGCCTCCTGCACGATGGCGTCGAGCTGCTGGCCCTCCAGCATGCGGTCGGGGGTCGGAACGCGGGCCGCCAGGGGCTGGCCCCCGGCCTCGACCTCGGCGCCCTCGGTGGTGGGATCCAGCGCGTCGGTCTTGGAGTAGCTGCGCCGGTTCAGGTACTTCATGCGGTTCTTGCAGGTGTTGGCCGCGATCCGGTACAGCCAGGTCGACAGCTTGGCGTCGCCGCGAAACTGGTCGATGGCCTTGAAGACCTGGATGAAGACCTCCTGCATCAGGTCCTCGGCCTCGGAGGCGTTGCCGATCATGCGCACCAGCAGGCCGAAGACCCGGTTCTGGTGCTCGTCCACGAGCTGCCGGAACGCACGTTCGTCGCGCTCCCTGAGTCGCTTGATGAGCGTGGCCTCGTCGAGCGCCATGGCGGCCGCCACCTGCTGGCGGTGCGTGCAGGATACCCGGGATCGCGGCGGGCGGGGCTACATCTCGGAGGGGACGGTGGTCTGGTCGGTCGGCAGGTAGAACTTGAGGGCGACCAGGCCCACGGTCTCGGAGCCGCCCTCGACCTTCTGCCGGATGGCGACGTCGAGGCCGACGCGGGGCGACTGGTAGCCCAGGCCGCCGGTGACGTAGACGTCGTCGGCGTAGCTGCCCCAGATCACGCCTGCGCGCACCGGGTACATGTTGGCCAGCACGACCTCGGCGCCGCCGCTGACCTTGACCCGGCGGTCGTCGCCGGGCGCCGACAGGTCGGAGGTCGAGGTCAGATCGACCACGCCGTCGAGGGTCATCATCGCGGTGTCGCCGAGGCCCAGGGCCAGGCCACCACCGAACGCGCGCGGGTACTCGCCGTCGTGGGCCAGCAGGTTGTAGCCAACCAGCCCCAGGGTCAGGCGCGGGGCCAGGGCGACCACGCCACCGATGTCCAGGTTGACGCGGCCCTGGCTCGACACGTTGCTGCGGCTGCCGTCGGCGGGATCGGTCAGGTTGGCCTCGAACGAGGTGTACTTGAGGGTGGTGCCCAGGGCGAAGCGGTCGCTGAGCGGGAACGAGGTGGCGGCGCCGACCTCGTGGCGCACACGGTCGATCTCGCCGGTGCGGATGGTCGCGCCGTCGCCCAGGATGTAGTCCCGGGTCGCGGTCATGTACGAGTAGTACAGGGCCATGGCCACGCGCGCGGTGGAGTCGGCCACGCTGGCGTTGACCTGGGTCTCGCCGTCGTCGGGGCGATAGCCATAGCTGCCCTCGAGGGCGTAGGCCTTGACCAGGGCGACCCCGGCCGGGTTGAGCGGCCCCGCCGAGCCGGTGGCGGCGCCCCGCAGCGAGGCCCCCATGCCGAGCGAGCGCGCGGAGAACACCTGCTCGAGCGCGTTGTCGGCGTGCGCCTGCTGTCCGACGCCGAGCAGGGCGCCCAGCGCGAGCGTCAGGCCGAGCGTGGTCTTGGTGGCGGCTTTCATCATGGTCCTCCGGCTGGCCGCCATCATAGTCGGGTGGCTGCGCGTGTCCAAGAAAACGCCATTTCTTGCGCGGTGATTCCCTCCCCTGCTGCGCAATCGCCCAGGACCGACCGGTAGCCCTCGGCGGCCAGCACGATGTGATCGAGCACCGGGATGCCGAGCAGGCGTCCGGCCGCGGTCAGCTGGCGGGTCAGCTCGCGGTCCTCGTGGGATGGCGAGGGATCCCCGCTGGGGTGGTTGTGCACGAAGACCGTGGAGGCCGCATTTTCCCGCACCAGCTCGCGAAAGGCCTCGGCGATGCCGACATGGACGCTGGTCCGGGTGCCCAGCGCGACGTCGATCACCCGGAGCAGGCGCCCGCGGGCGTCGAGGGCGAGGGCGACGAAGCCCTCCTGCTCCAGCTCGACCAGCCGCTCGCCGACCGCGGCGACGACGTCGACCGGCCCGCGGATCGTGCGCCCGCGCTGCGCCGTCGTGGTCGCGAGGAGCCGCCCCAGCTCGAGGGCGGCCGCCAGGCGCCGGGCGCTGCGTTGCGGCAGAGCCCGCGCGAGCTCGGCGGTGGTCGCCCGCCGCAGGGTGGCGACACCGGCACGCCGGCTGGTCAGCCAGCCCAGGACCGCGCCGGCGAGCGCCCGCCCACGCCGCCCGCCGCCGAGCGCGACCGCGAGGAGGTGGGTGATCGTGTCGGTGCTCGTGCTCGTGCTCGTGCTCGTGCTCGTGCTCGTGCTCGTGCTCGTGCTCGTGCTCGTGCTCGTGCTCGTGCTCGTGCTCGTGCTCGTGCTCGTGTTGGTGCTCGTGGGTGGGGTGATCGACATGGGTGGGGAGAGAGCAGGTCGCGTGCCGGACACATTCTCATGTCTTTACTGATGGTTATGTCGACTCGCCCTGTCCGGCCGTCCGGCTTGCCGGCCGGACAGGACGCATCGTTACCTGGTTACTTGGTAACGATGTCGAGGTAGAGTGGTCGTCATGTCGCCGAACACGCAAGAGGTGGGGGATGGGGAGCTCAGGGCGCGTGGCCACGCGGCCGATCACTGCTTCGAGCGGCTGGCCAGGGCGCTGCTCGCGGGTGACGTCGCGGCCGGCGACGAGCTGCCGCCCGAGCGGGTGCTCGCCGAGCGCTACGGGGTGTCGCGGCTGATCGTGCGCCAGGCGGTGCACCGGCTGGCCGAGGTCGGGCTGGTGCGGGTGCGCCAGGGTGGCGCGACCATCGCGCTCGATCCCGACCAGGCCGCCGACCTGCGCGTGATCGAGCTGCGCTACCGGCTGAGCAAGCTCGCCACCGGGGAGGAGCACGACCTGCTCGAGGTGCAGCTGTTGCGTGGGCACGCCTTGCTGCAGCTGGCGGCGCTGCACGGCAGCAAGGACGAGCTGACGGCCCTGGCGCCGATCGTCGACCGCTATGCCGACGCGGGCGCGCCCGATGGCCGGCACATGCGCGAGTTCGAGGCCCAGTTCTGGGGCGCCGTCGCGCGCGCTGGCGGCAACCAGATCTACATCGTCGAGACCGCGTGGCTGTACCGCATGCTGGAGCAGCACCCCGGCGCCCAGCACCCCGCCATGGTGCCGCCCGCCACCCGCATCCACTTCTATCGCGAGCTGGCGCGACGCCTGGCCCAGCGCGATGACGCCCCCGCCTTCTACCTCGCCGTCAGCCGCCCCATCCTCGAGGGCGCCCGCAAGACCACGCCCCCGCGCCCGGCCCGTCGCCGCAGCAAGGAGACCCGATGAAGCTCGCCCGCCTCGCCGCCACCTGCCTGCTCACCAGCGTGCTCGCCGTGCAACCCGGCTGTGACACCGACGACGGCGCCGACATCCCCGCCAACCAGCTGCGCTATCACCTCGAGGTCGAGCTGCAGCCGGGCGCCGAGGTGCATCGCTGTCAGTTGGTGACCACGCGCGACGTCGAGACCTTCGTCGTCGGCGGCTCGCACACCTACTCGCCGGGCAGCCACCACATGCTGCTGTTCCGCACCGACCTCACCAGCATCCCGCCCGAGCTGGCCGGCGTGCGCGACTGCTACGAAGGCGCCTCCAGCATCATGAGCCACATCCGCGGCCTGGTGTACGGCGCGCAGAAGCCCCAGGACGCCAGCGACTACCCCGCCGGCGTCGGTCTGCCGCTCGGCGCCAATGAGGTCCTGCTGATGCAGGCGCACTACATCAACGCCACCGGCGCGGTCATGAAGGCCACCGTCGACGTGATCCTGAAGACCGGCGCCGCCGCCGAGGTGCAACAGCGCGCAGGCTCGCTGTTCTTCTACGACCCCTTCATCTCGGTGCCGGCCGGCGCCGCTGGCCGCGCCACCATGAGCTGCGGCATCCCCAGCGCGGTGCGCCTGCTGACCGCCAACTCGCACATGCACAAGCGCGGTGTCGGCTACCGCGCCTTCCTCGACACCCCGGCGGCGCGCGCCACCACGCCGTTCTACACCACCGACTCGTGGGACCACCCCAGCCAGCTCGCCGCCCCCATGGACCTCGCGGCCGGCTCGATCATCCGCTTCGAGTGCGACTACCAGAACACCAGCCAGACGCCCTACTTCCAGGGCCAGAGCGCCGACAGCAACGAGATGTGCATGTTCGTCGGGGTCTACTACCCGGCCCTGACCCAGGCCGATGAGTTCTGCACGGTCGGCCCGCACGACTTCGGTACCGGCAGCGCGACCTGCGCCCAGACCCTGAGCTGCATCCAGCAGTGTCCGCCCGGCACCGCGCCCATGGTCGGCGTCGGCGGCGTCGGCGCCACCACCATGGCCAACGTGCACGAGTGCTGGCAGAAGTGCTTCGCCGACTCCTGCCCGGCGGCCTGGCGGCCGTTCGCTGCCCAGACCAAATGCGTGCGCACGAGCTGCGCCACCGAGTGCGCCAGCCCCGGCAGCACCGAGTGTCAGAGCTGCGCGCTAGACAGGTGTGGTGCCGAGCTCAACGCCTGCTTCACCAGCACCTGCAGCTGATCCACCCACGCACGCCCGCGAGCACCGCCAGCACCACCATCGGCGCCACCATCCGCGCCACCAACACCACGAACACCACGAACACCACGAACACCACGAACACCACCCCGCGCATTCGCGCTACCTTTCGCGCATGCCCCCGGTGCTGTCGCTCCGCCACGTCGCCCTCAACGTCGTCGACCTCGCGGCCGCCGAGCGCTTCTTCGTCGGCGTGCTGGGCTTCCGCGAGGAGTGGCGCCCCGACCCCGACAACCTGTACCTCATCTCCAGCAACGACAACCTGGCCCTGCACCGCGTCGCCGCGATCAGCCCCGGCCCCGGACAGCTCGACCACCTCGGCCTGGTGGTGCGCGCGCCCGAGGAGGTCGACGTCTGGGCCGCGCACCTGACCGCGCACGGCTTCCCGCCCGACAAGCCGCCGCGCACCCACCGCGACGGCGCGCGCTCGCTGTATGTGCGTGGCCCCGAGGGGATCGTGGTCCAGATCATCCACCACCCGCCCATCGCGCTCGGCCCGCCCTGATGGCCGGCCCGCAGCAGCCCGAGCTGCCGCTGGGTCCGCTCGACGACCCGGGCCCCAACCCCGCGGCGGTCTCCGACGCCGGCGGCGACGCCCTCGAGGGCACCCTCGAGCGTGTGGTCTACAGCAACGCCGACACGCGCTGGACCGTGGCGCGCATGAGCGTCAATGGCCAGAAGGGCCTCTGCACCATCGTGGGCAACCTGGTCGACCTGACACCCGGCACCGCGCTGCGCCTGCGCGGCGAGTGGGTCACCGACTCGCGCTATGGCGAGCAGTTCAAGGTGCGCACCTACGTGACCCTCACGCCCTCGACCCTCGAGGGCATCGAGCGCTACCTCGGCAGCGGCCTGGTCAGCGGCATCGGCCCCGCGCTGGCGGCCCGCATCGTGGCCAGGTTCGGCAACGCCACCCTCGAGGTCATCGAGCAGCACCCCGACCGCCTGGCCGAGGTGCCCGGCATCGGCAAGTCACGCGCCGACAAGCTGCACCAGGCCTGGACCGACCAGCGCGCGGTCGCCGACGTCATGCTGTTCCTGCAAGGGCTCGGGGTGTCGTCGGCCTTCGCGGCCCGGATCTACAAGCGCTACGGCGACCGCGCCATCGAGATCGTGCGCGACGACCCCTATCGCCTGGCACTCGAGGTCTGGGGCGTCGGCTTCAAGACCGCCGACGCCATCGCCGAGCGCCTGGGCGTCGCGCGCGACTCCCCACGCCGCGCCCAGGCCGGCGTGCTGCACCTCCTGCACACGCTGTCCGAGGACGGCCACACCTTCGTGCTGGCCGACGAGCTGGTGCGCCAGGCCATCGAGGTGCTGGCCATCGACACCCTCATCGTCGAGGACGCCGTGCGCGCCCTGGTGGCCGACAAGTACGCCATCGCCGACGAGCTGCCCGGCCGCGGTCGAGCCATCTACACGCCCGAGCTGCACGACGCCGAGACCCAGGCCGCCGCCCACCTGGCGCGCCTCGCCACCTCACCGGCGCCGCCGCTGGGCTTCGATCCCGACGGCGCCCTGCTGCGCTTCGAGGAGAGCACCGGCATGCAGCTGGCGCCCGGCCAGCGCGACGCCGTGCGCGCCGCCATCGCGCACAAGCTGGTCGTCATCACCGGCGGCCCCGGCGTCGGCAAGACCACCGTGGTGCGCGCCGTGCTCGACGTGCTGGAGCGCGCCGGCCGCCTGGTCGCGCTGGCCGCGCCCACCGGCCGCGCCGCCAAGCGCATGGCCGAGGCCACTGGCCACCCCGCGCTGACCCTGCACCGCATGCTGGAGTGGCAGCCCGGCACCACCACCTTCAAGCGCGGCCCCGACAGCCCGCTGCCCTGCGACGCCCTCATCGTGGACGAGGCCTCGATGCTCGACATCCACATGGCGCACCGGGTCGCCAGCGCGCTGAGGAGCCGCGCCCGCCTCATTCTGGTGGGCGACATCGATCAGCTCCCCGCGGTCGGCCCGGGCAGCGTGCTGGCCGACGTCATCGACTCGCGCCAGGCCGCGGTGGCGCGCCTGACCGAGATCTTCCGCCAGGCCGCGGCGTCCCAGATCATCACCAACGCACACCGCATCAACCAGGGCGAGCTGCCCGATCAGCAGGGCACCGACTACTTCTTCATCTCACGCGACGACCCCGAGGCCGCGCTGGCCACCCTGCAGGAGGTGGTGTGCGAGCGCATCCCCAAGCGCTTCGGCCTCGACCCGGTCGACGACGTACAGGTGCTGGCGCCCATGCACCGCGGCGTGGTCGGGGCGGCCAACCTCAACGAGGTGCTGCAGCGCACGCTCAACCCGACCGGCGCCAGCCTGACCCGCGGCAGCCGCACCTTCCGCACCGGCGACAAGGTGATGCAGGTGAAGAACGACTATGACAAGGACGTCTTCAACGGGGACATCGGCCGCATCATCGCGGTCGGGGATGGCGACCAGGCCGAGGTGCTGGTCGAGTTCGACGGTCGCCGCGTGTCCTACCCCCCCGAGGAGCTCGACCAGCTGGTGCTCGCGTATGCCGTCACGGTGCACAAATCGCAGGGCTCGGAGTACCCGGCGGTGGTGATCCCCCTGATGACGCAGCACTACATGATGCTGCAGCGTAGCCTGCTGTACACCGCGATCACGCGCGGCAAGCGCCTGGTCGTGGTCATCGGTCAGCCCCGCGCCCTGGCCATGGCGGTGCGCACCCAGGACGCCCGGACCCGCATGTCGGCCCTGGGGCTGCGCCTGACCCGGGCCGCCGAACACGCCCAAGGTCCATGAACCCCTGGGGTTCTGATTGACAAAAGGGCGCTTCCGTCGAAAGGATCACGCCATGCGGATGACGAAGGTGATGCTGGGCCTCGGGGGCGTTGCCCTGCTGGTCGCGTGCGGTACTCCCCCCAAGCCGGTCCTGCCCGAGGCCAACAGTGGCCCCGACGCCACCTGGCAGAAACCCCAGAAGCTCGAGATCGACCCCGACACCCTCGAGGGTGAGGCCAGCGACATGGTCTCGTTCCCCCAGGGCGACCGCTCCGACTGGCGCCGCTTCACCGCCCCAGGCGACGGCGAGCTGACCTTCACCCTGAAGGTGCGCCCGACCAAGCCGGGCCTCGACATCAACTTCAAGGTCCTCGACGAGACCTACCACGTGCTGGGCAGTGGCAAGGGCGACAGGGGCGGCCGCAAGAAGCTGGTCGTCAAGGACGTCGACAAGAGCAAGTACTACGTGGTCGTCTATGCGCCCGACAAGAAGGACGCCGGGTCATACAGCATCAAGGCCAAGTTCAAGCCGATCGAGAAGCCGTCCGCGATGGGAGGTCCCGCGCCGGCGGTCGAGATCGTGCCGATGCCGTCGCGCCTCGCCGCGGTACCCGGCGCCGACATCAAGGGCAGAAAGCCCAGCAAGCCCCGCACCCCCAAGGAGCCCAAGGAGCCCAAGGAGCCCACGCCGGTCAAGGAGCCCAAGGGGCCGATCGAGGACCCCTCGAAGAAGGTCACCGCCAGCATCATCGACCTGCGCGCGGGCAGCTCGGGCACCATCCTGACCCTCAACAAGGGCGCGTCCTCCAACCTCGCGGTCGGCGCCAAGGGCTACATCATCACCAAGAAGGGCAAGTCGCTGTCGGGCGGCTCGGTCACCCTGACCACGGTCAACGACGGCTCCTCGCTGGGCAGCACCTCGGCGTCGCTCGACTCCATCGGCGACGCGCCCTACGTCATCTTCAAGGACGTCGGCGGCGAGCAGTAGCCGGCCGGCCGCTCGCTCCCTGCGATGCTCACGCTGGCCGACGTCCTCGGCGAGCTCCTCGGCACCCGCGCGCGCAGCTTCCAGGCCATGGGCGAAGATCTCGCCCTGCTGCCTGGGGCGCGGCTGTCCGCGCTCGGCGCGGCCTGGCAGGCCGAGCTCGAGCGCACCGTGCCAGCAGCGCTGCAGGCGCGCTTCATCGCCGCGCAGGCCGCCGCCGCCAGCGAGGCGCACCGCTGGCTGCGCCGCCACAACCGCAGCCTGAGCGGCCGCATCGCCGGCTATCTGGCGCTCGGCGACCGCGTGGCCTGGGAGTACCCCTGGCCCGTGGTCGCCATCCTGGGGCTGTGCCAGGTGCTGAGCGGCGTGCGCAAGAACCGCCTGTATGGCGCCCTCGGCGCCGCCCTGGCACGCGCCAGCAGCAAGCTCGAGCTGCTGGTCGACCTGTCGGATGACACCCTGCGCCGCACCAACCGGGGCATCTTCGCCGACTCGGTGCCCACCGTGCTGTACGCCATGCACGCGCACGACCTGCGCCGCGCCGGGGACGCCGAGCTGGCCGACGCCCTGCTGGCCGGCCCGCTGCCGCCGCTGATGGATGACGACACCCGCGCCCTCGCGCGCGGCCTGTACGACGGCCTGGCCATCGCCGATCCCGACGCGCGCTTCACCACGCTGGCGGCGCTGACGCTGCGCCACTTCGAGCGCGAGCAGGCCATCTTCAGCCACCACCTCGGCCCGCCGCGCCGCAGCCCGGCCCCGCCCGGCCTGCTCGACCGCGTGTTCGCGCTGCGCGACGTGCCCGCCCCCGCGGTGGTGGCCGGCCGCCTGGTCTTCCGCGACTACCCGCTACCGGCCGGCTTCGACATCCACGATCACGGCGCCCGCGTCGCCGCCTTCGGCCAGGCCTTCGTCAGCTCGGTCACCGCCAGCCGCTCCGACCACGCCATCGCGCGCGCCTGGGTGCAGCGCCGCTTCGCCACCGGCAAGCGGCCCGGTCCCCGGCCCCGTCCCGGTCCCGGTCCCACTCCATGATGGATCCGCTGCTGCTGCCCTGCCCGCGCTGCAAGCGCAGCGATGGCGAGTGGGTGCACTTCGCCTGGTGGGGCGGCGTCATCGGCCCGCGCCTGGTCGGCCACGCGCGCTGTTCGTGCGGGGCGACCTACAACGGGCGCACCGGCAAGGACAACACCCTGCAGATCCGCATCTTCGTGGTCTGCTCGCTGGCCCTGGGGGTGGCCCTGGTCTGGCTGCTGATGCACCCGAGCTGACCAGCCCCGCGGTCGCGTTACTTGGTCAGCAGCTTCTCGGCCAGCTTCTTGACGTCGGCGGCGTCGGCCTTGCCCTTGTGCAGCTTCATGAAGGCGCCCACGACCTTGCCCGCCTGCGCCGGCTCGGTGGCCCCGGCGGTCGTGATGGCCTCCTTGACGGCGACCTCCAGCGCGGCGGCGTCCATGCCCTTGGGCAGGAACTTGTCGCAGAAGGAGATCTCGAACTCCATCTCCTCGACCTGCTCCTTGCCCTTGTCGCCGCTGCCGGCGAACTCGCCGATGGCCTTCTGCAGCTGCTTCTTGTAGGCCGCGATGACGTCCTCGACCACGGCGTCGGTGACCTCGCCGGTGAAGCCCTTGGAGGTGCGCTTCTCCATCACCTTGGTCTTCAGCATGCGGACGACCCCGGCGGTCTTGGCGTCCTTGGCCCGCATGGCCTCTTTCAACATGTCATTCAAGAGTTGCTCGAGCGGCATGCGCGGACATATAGCATGTTCTGGTGCGCTCCGGCCTCGCCGTCCGCCTGCTGGTCATCGCCTTCGCGGCGGTCGGCGCCGTGCTGGTCGCGACCACGCTGCCGTCGATCCGGCTGTCACCCACGCTGGTCACGCTGGCGCTGGCGGTCGCCTTCGCCGCCGCCGGCTTCGGCCTGTGGGCGGCCTGGTCGACCGCCAACGCCCTGCGCGAGCTGCGCGACTCGGTGCGCGCGCACAGCGGGCGTCCCGGGGCCGGCGCCAGCGCCCCCGCCGGCGAGCTTCGCGACATCGGCTTCGCCATCGGCCGCCTGCGCGGCGAGCTGGCCACCGCCCTCGATGGCCTGACCAGCGAGCGCGACCGCCTGTCGGCCATCCTCGACGGCATGATCGAGGCCGTCGTGGTCACCGGCGCCGACGGGCGCATCGTGCTGGCCAACGACGCCTTCCGCGGCCTCATCGGCGAGGTCGTCACCCTGGGCCGCGAGCCGCTCGAGGTGCTGCGCTCGGCCGACTTCGGTGAGGCGCTGCGCGAGGCCGCCGCCGGCGCCACCGTCGAGCGCGAGATCCACCTGCTCAGCCCGACGCGCACCCTGGTCGCCCACGCCGCCCCGCTGCCGCGCCGCCCCGGGACCGCCGGCGACGAGGGCGGCGCCATCTGCGTGTTGCACGACATCACCGAGCTGCGCCGCCTGGAGACCATCCGGCGCGACTTCGTCACCAACGTCTCGCACGAGCTGCGCACCCCGGTGACCGCGCTGCGCGGCTACGCCGAGACGCTGCTCGACGGCGCCCTCGACGACCCCCGCAACGCGCGCCGCTTCGTCGAGATCATCCACCGCCACGCCGAACGGCTGACCCGCCTCATCGCCGATCTCCTGACCCTGGCCCGCGTCGAGGGCCGCCAGCTCGAGGTCGCGCGCAACGACGTCGACCTGGCCCCCATCGCCGCCGCCACCATCCGCCTGGTGACCCCGCTGACGCGCGACAAGAAGCTCACCGTCACCGGCGATCTCGCCGGCAGCCACGTCCTCGGCGACGCCGACTGGATCGAGCAGGTCGTCATCAACCTGCTCGACAACGCGGTCAAGTACACCCCTGCGGGCGGCACCATCAAGCTATCGGCCGCCCCGCACGCCGGGCGCACGCGGGTCGAGGTCTGGAACAGCGGCCCCGGCATCGAGGCCCAGCACCTCGACCGCCTGTTCGAGCGCTTCTACCGGGTCGACGCCGGGCGCGCTCGCGGCGACGGCGGCACCGGCCTCGGCCTGGCCATCTCCAAGCACCTCATCGAGGCCATGGGCGGCGAGATCGGGGTCGCCTCCGAGGCCGGAAAAGGCGTCACCTTCTGGTTCGACCTGCCCGGCGCGCCAGCCCCTGCCAGCGCAGATCCACCTGTGAATCCAACCGCTTCCGAATCTTAACGGCTGCGTTTCGACGGTGTCACACGAATGTCACCCGGGCCCGGTAATCCCTGCGCTCGGAGGTCACGCATGTCGCGCAGGCAGCTCACCTGGATCATCTCGGCGGCCCTGGTCGCCAGCGTCGGCGCCGCCGGCTGCAAGAAGAAGTCATCGGGAGGCGGGGGCGGCAAGGCCGACACCATCACCATCGCGGGGTCGACCTCGGTGCAGCCGTTCGCCGAGAAGTGGGCCGAGGAGTACAAGGGCGGCCAGGTCGACGTCCAGGCCGGTGGCTCCACCGCCGGCATCAAGGCCGTCAAGGAGGGCACCGCCGCCATCGGCATGTCCTCGCGCGAGCTGCACGAAGAGGAGAAGGCCGGCCTGGTCACCACCGTGGTGGCGCGCGACGGCATCGCCGTCATCATGCACCCCTCGAACCCGGTCGGTGACCTGACCGTCGAGCAGGTGCGCGACATCTACGCGGGCAAGATCACCAACTGGAAGGACGTCGGCGGCGCCGACAAGGGCATCACCGTGATCACCCGCGAGGAGGGCTCGGGCACGCGCGGCGCCTTCGAGGAGCTGGTCATGGGCAAGGAGGCGCACATCGCCGCCAGCGCCATCGTGCAAGGCCAGACCGGCGGCGTGCGCACCATGGTCACCGGTGACGAGGCCGCCATCGGCTACATCTCGATCGGCCAGCTGACCCCCAAGGTCAAGGCGGCCAAGCTCGGTGGCGTCGAGGCCACCGAGGCCAACGTCGCCAACGGCACCTACTCGGTCAAGCGCCCGTTCCTCTTCATCACCAAGGGCGAGCCCGCTGGCGCCGCCAAGGCCTTCATCGACTACGTGCTGTCGGCCGAGGGTCAGGAGCTGGCGCGCAAGGAAGGCCTGGTCCCCGCCAAGTAGGCCGGGCCCAAGCGAGCTCATGAAGGACCGCGTCATCGAGAAGGCCCTGCTGCTGGCAGCCCTGTCAGCCATCGGCATCCTCGCGCTCATCACCATCTTCATCTTCCGCGAAGGCCTCCCCGTCGTCTTCTCCAAGGGCCCTGGCGAGTTCCTGACTGGCACCGTGTGGCAGCCCAGCCGCGGCCACTACGGCCTGGTGCCGATGATCGTGGGCTCCGCCATCGTGACCTTCGGCGCGCTGATCATCGGCGTGCCGCTGGGGTTGGCCTGCGCCGTCGTCCTGGCCGAGATGGCTCCGCCGCGCGCGCGCAAGATCCTGAAGCCCACCATCGAGCTGCTCGCCGGCATCCCCTCGGTGGTCTACGGCTTCATCGGCATGATGATCCTGGTGCCCTGGATCCGGAACAACCCGGCCCTGGGCGGCACCGGCAGCTCGGCGCTCGCGGCATCGATCATCCTCGGCATCATGATCCTGCCGACCATCATCGGCATCAGCATCGACGCCATCGAGGCGGTGCCGCGCAGCTACCGCGAGGGCAGCCGCGCGCTGGGCGCCACCGAGTGGCAGACCATCACCGGCGTCGTCATCCCGGCGGCGCGCTCGGGCATCGTGGCCGGCGTCATCCTGGGCATGGGCCGCGCGGTCGGCGAGACCATGGCGGTCATCATGGTGGCCGGCAACAGCGTGCAGATCCCCGACTCGATCTTGAAGCCGGTGCGCACCTTGACCGCCAACATCGCGCTCGAGATGTCGTACGCCTCGGGACAGCACGAGCAGGCGCTGTTCGCGACCGCCATCGTGCTGTTCATCATCATCATGCTGCTGAACTCGCTGGCCGGGCTGGCGCGACGCAAGAAGAAGCGCAAGCGCAAGCTCAAGGGTGATCCGGCCGGCGGCGTGGAGGTCGCATGATCACCTTGCCGCGCTTGCCGCGCTTGCTGCATCCGCGCCACGCCCAGGTGGTGGCCAAGGCGGTGCTGTGGGCCATGACCCTGGCCACGGTCGGGGTGCTGTTCTACATCATCTACTTCGTCCTGCGTCGCGGCCTCGGCCACGTCGGCTGGGACTTCCTGACCGAGATGCCGCGCCGCTCGGGCTCGGTGGGCGGCATCTTCTCGACCATCGTCGGCACCCTGTACGTCACCGGCGTCGGCGTCGTGGTGGCGACCCCGATCGGCCTCGGCGCCGCCATCTACCTGGCCGAGTACACCCGCGAGGGGCGGCTGACGCGGATCGTGCGCTTCGGCGCCGAGTCGCTGGCCGGCGTGCCGTCGATCATCTTCGGCCTGTTCGGCTTCGCCTTCTTCGTGACCTACCTGCGTTTCGGCTGGTCGATCCTGTCGGGCGGACTGACGCTGGCGTTCATGATCCTGCCCACCATCATCCGCACCTCGGAGGAGGCGCTGCGCGCGGTGCCGCAGAGCTACCGCGAGGTTGCGCTGTCGCTGGGCGCGTCCAAGTGGCAGGCCATCGTGCGCGTGGTCATGCCGGCGGCGGCGCCCGGCATCCTGACCGGCATCATCCTGGGCGTCGGGCGCTCGGTCAGCGAGACCGCCGCGGTCATCTTCACCTCGGGCGTGTCGCTCAAGATGCCGCACTCGCTGTTCGACTCCACGCGCACCATGAGCGTGCACTTCTACACCCTGACCATGGAGAGCATCTCGGAGCCCAAGGCCTACGCCACCGCGGCGGTCCTGGTCATCACCATCCTGCTCATCAATGTCGCGGCGTACACGCTGATGAACCGCTTCACCAGGAAGTTCAGATGAGCGGTGATTCAGGCACCTACGCGCTGGTCAAGATCGCGGCCAAGGACGTCGAGATCCGCTATCGCGGCAAGGTCGCGCTCAAGCCAGCGACCTTCGACATCCGCAGCAGCACCATCCACAGCATCATCGGGCCCGCCGGCAGCGGCAAGACCTCGTTCCTGCGCTCGCTCAACCTCATGAGCCTCGAGCTCGACGGCGCCGCCATCAAGGGCTCGATCAAGGTCGATGACGACGAGATCCTGACCATCCGCGGCGCCGAAAAGATGGCCAAGCTGCGCCGCCGCATCGGCATCGTGTTCGCCACCCCACAGCCCTTGCCGCGGTCAATCTACGAGAACATCGCCTTCGGCCCCCGCATCGCCGGGACCAGGAAGAAGGCCGACCTCGACGCCCTGGTGGAGGAGTCGCTGCGCTCGGCGCACATGTGGGACGAGGTCAAGGATCGCCTCGATCTGATGGGGACCTCGCTGTCGGGCGGCCAGCAGCAGCGCCTGTGCCTGGCGCGCACGCTGGCGCTCAAGCCCGACATCGTGCTGCTCGACGAGCCGTGCTCGGCGCTGGATCCGATCTCGACCTACAAGATCGAGCAGTCGATGCAGGAGCTCAAGGGCAACATCACCTTCGTGCTGGTCACCAACAACACCAAGCAGGCCGCCCGCGTCGCCGACCGCACCGCCTTCTTCCTGATGGGCGAGCTGGTCGAGGACGGGCCGACGGCGAAGATCTTCACCCGCCCCAACGATCAGCGCACGGGCGACTACATCGAAGGCCGCTTCGGATGACCGCCAAGCCCACCGTCAACGTCAGCTCCAGCGGTAGCAGCACCGCGCTGCGCGGCCCCGCCAAGCTCGAGGTCAAGGACTTCGACCTGTTCTACGGCTCGTTCCAGGCCCTCAAGAAGGTCTCCATGCAGGTCACCGAGCGGCGCATCACCGCGCTGATCGGCCCCTCGGGCTGCGGCAAGTCGACCCTGCTGCGCGCGATGAACCGCATGAACGACCTCATCCCCAGCGTGCGCACCACCGGCGAGATCGTGCTCGACGGCAAGAACATCTACGCGCCCGCCACCGACGTCGAGGCGCTGCGCAAGCGCGTCGGCATGGTGTTCCAGCGCCCCAACCCGTTCCCGCTCTCGGTGTTCGACAACGTGGCCTACGGGCCGCGCGCCCACGGCCTGCGCAACCGCGCCGGGCTGCGCGACGTGGTGGAAAAATCGCTGCGCTCGGTCGATCTCTGGGACACGCTGAAGGATGACCTCGACGACGACGCGCTCACGCTGTCGGGAGAGCAGCAGCAGCGACTGTGCATCGCGCGCCTGGTCGCGGTCGAGCCCGAGGTCCTGCTGATGGACGAGCCGTGCTCGGCGCTCGACCCCATCGCGACCATGAAGGTCGAGGAGCTGATGCAGAAGCTCGTCGAGCAGTACACCATCGTGATCGTGACCCACAACATGCAGCAGGCCGCCCGGGTGTCGCAGGACACGGGTTTCATGCTGCTCGGCGACCTGGTCGAGTTCGGTCTGACCGAGCGCATCTTCACGCGCCCGACCGAGAAGAAGACCGAAGATTACATCTCGGGGAGATATGGGTGACAATAGAGAGTGACGGGGCGAGGCGAAAGGATCGGCAGTGAGTGACCACATCTTCAAGCAGTTCGACAAGGAGCTGAAGGCGCTCAAGGACAAGCTCCTCCTGATGGCCGCCAAGGTCGAGGAGCGCCTGAGCGACGCCATCCGGGCGCTGGTGCAGCGCGACCAGGAGCTGGCCAAGCGCACCACCGAGTCGGACCGCGACATCAACCGGCTGGAGATGGAGGTCGACGAGCTGGCGGTCAAGATGATCGCGCTGCGTCAGCCGGCGGCGCGCGACCTGCGCTTCATCACCACGGCGCTGAAGATCGTGACCGACCTCGAGCGCTGCGGCGACCTGGCGGTCAACATCGCCGAGCGCGCGGTGGCCCTGAACGAGGACGAGCAGCTCAAGCCGTACATCGACCTGCCGAAGATGGCGGGCGAGGCGCAGCAGCTGCTCAAGGACGCGCTGGACGCCTTCGTGAACGGCGACGCCGACAAGGCCACCAGCGTGCTCGAGCGCGATCAGATGGTGGACGACCTGTTCGTGCAGATCTTCCGCGAGCTCATCACCTACATGATGCAGGACCCGCGCACCATCACGCGCGCCATCGGCCTCATCTTCGTGGCCAAGCACCTCGAGCGCGTGGCCGACCACGCCACCAACATCGCCGAGCAGGCCATCTTCCTGGCCAAGGGCAAGGACGTCCGCCACGTGCACACCACGTAGCGCGGCCACCGAAGGCCGAAAATGCGACGGGCTGGACACCGCGAGGCGTCCAGCCCGAGTCGCTTTCGGCGTCGGCGCTGCGCTTACTTGCCGACGATGTCGCCCTTCATGCCGCCGAGGGCGCCGAGGAGCTCGTCCTTCTCGGCCTGCGCGACCTGGAACTTGTCGAGGGTGGTGACCAGGTCCTCGACCAGGGCGTTGAACTCGTCGTCGGTCAGGTTCATGCCGGTGTGCGCGGTGACCATGTCCTTGCCCGAGTACTTGCAGGGGCCGCCGGTGGCCTCGCAGACCTGCTCGACCAGCATGGTCTTGAGGTGTTCGATGTCGGCGTTGGCGAAGCGGCCGTTGATGCGCTCGTCGGCGGCGACGTTGCCCACGAAGTCGGCGATGACCTGCTTGATGGCGTCGAGACCGCCGAGGCGATCGTAGAGGCTCTTCTTCTTGGCGCTGGTGCCGCCGGTGGTCGGGGTGGTGGTGGTGGCGGGCTTCTTCGAGCTGCCGCCGCAGGCGGCCAGCGAGACCATCAGCGTGACCGCGATCAGAGTCGAAAACTTACGCATTGTGCAGCTCTCCTTGAACGAGACTTCGTTGAACAGCCTGTGGCCTCACCAGAAACGCCCGCCAGAACGCCCGCTTACGTCTCATTACGGCGCTGGGCGCGATCTGGATCAGGCGCGGCGGCTGTTTTATCGCCGTCCGCGCCAGGAATCCAGTTCGCAGTCGGGCGGCAGGTCAGAGGTAGTCGACGAACAGGAGGTACGGCACCCGATCGTCGGCGCGCTTGGCCGACACGCGCACGAAGATCTTGGCGTTGGCGGGGGCGTTCGGCAGCAGGATGACCTCCTCGCCGCGCACGAAGGTCGAGGTGTCGGAGCGCTGCAAGAGGCCCCCGCTGCCGTTCATGAGGTCCAGCACCAGGTCGCCGTCATAGTGCGTGAAGCGGATGGTGAAGCTGATCGAGCCGTTGGCGATCGGCGTGGTGGTGTACCAGTCGGTGTCGAGGTCGGTGCAGATCCCCACCCGGTCGACGCTGATGTCGCCGTGCAGGAGATCGGTCGCGCTCTCGCGGGCGTCGTTGGACTCCAGCGGGTCGCTGCAGGTGATGGTGTCGGAGTCGCGCATGGGGCGATCGCGCAGGTCGGCGTCCAGCGGCGCGGCGTCGGGCGGCGCCGCCTCGCGCGGCGGGCCGTCCACCGGCGCGGCGGCGTCGATGGGCACCTCGGGCCCCGGCCCACAGGCGGACAGGGCCAGCAGCAGCAGCAGGGCGGCTCTCACTTGAGGTTCACCATGACCTTCGAGCGCTTGCCCGCCGCGATCACGACCTGGCTGGTGCGCGCCTTGAGCCCCGGGTGTACCAGCCGCAGGGTATATGTGCCGGGCGCCAGCTCGAGCTCCGCGATCGGCGTCTGCCCGAGGTGCCGCTTGCCCAGGTACACCTCGGAGTACGGGATGCTGTTCACCGTCAGCGTGCCGATGCCCCTGTCCGCCGTGGCGACTCGCCGCCCCAGCGGCCTCGTGCTCGGGCTCGGGCTCGTGCTCAGGCTGGGGCTCGTGCTCGGGCTCGGAGGCGCCGGTACCGGCGTGACCACCACCGGCGGGGCCCGCGTGACCACCGGCGCCGCGGGCGCCAGCGCGATGTCCAGCGTCCTGACCTCGCCCGCCGCCAGATCCACCGCGCGGGTCACCCCGACATAGCCCTCCAGCGACAGCGCCACCGTGTGGGGCCCGGCGCCCAGCTGCCCGAGCACGAACGGTGTCAGCTCGCCGTGCTGCACCCCGTCCACCACCACGCGCGCCCCCGCCGGCTCCGAGCGCAGCTCCAGCGAAGCCGCCCTGGGCGGGGCCGACTGGCCGCGCCTGCGCTGCTCGAGCAGCACCGCCAGCCCCGCCGCCGCCACCATGAGCAGCACCCCCGCGACGATCCACGGCGCCCGCCCGGGAGCCGCCGGCTTGCTCTTCTGCACCAGCGCGGTCGGCAGCACCACGCGCGGCTCGCCGCTCTTCCTGGCCAGCAGCAGCGACGGGTTCGAGACCACCTTGGTCTCGGCCGTCTCGTCGACCTCGGCCACAGTCGCGCTCTTGCCCTTGCTCGTGCTCGTGCTCGGCCTCGTGGTCGTGCTCGGCCTCGGGCTCGGCTGGGTCCCCGCCGCCCGCTGCACCGGCTGGGTCCCGGCCGCCGCCACCGCCCCCACCGGCACCGTGCCACGCCCCGCCGGCAGCGGCGCCGGGGTCACCTTCGACTCGCTGCGGTCGCCGCGGAAGCGCGCCCGCACGAACTGCCCGAGCAGGATGGCGTTCGACGCTGCGTGGGCGTCACGCAAGAACGCCTCCAGCTCGAGCTGCATCGCCGCCGCGGTCGGGTAGCGCTGGTCACGATCGACCGCCAGCGCGCGCTTCACGATCTTGTCCAGCGCCTCCGGCACGTCGGGCCGATGCTCGCGCAGCGGCGTCAGGTTGCCCGAGGTGATGTCCTTGCCCGCCTCGACCGGGTCGTCACGATGGAACGCCGTGGTCCCGGCCAGCCACTCCCACAGGATGATGCCCAGGTTGAAGACGTCGCTGCGACCGTCGAGCTCGCGACCCTGGCACTGCTCGGGGCTCATGTACGCGAACTTGCCGCGCACCACGCCCGGGCGCGTGCGCTGCACCCGCGCCGCCGCCTTGGCGATGCCGAAGTCGACCAGCTTGACCTGGCCATCCAGCCCGATGAGCACGTTCTGCGGCGACACGTCACGGTGCACCAGCCCCAGCACCTTGCCGTCGGGCCCACGCAACGAATGGGCGTGATGCAGCCCCGCGCACACGTCGGCCGCGATGCGCGCCAGGTGCTCACACGGCAGCGGGCTGCGCACCGCCTCGTCGAGCAGCTTGGCGCCATCGACACCCTCGACGAACTCCATGGCGATGAAGGGCGAGTCGTCGACCTTCCCGAAGTCGTAGATGTGCGCGATGTTGGGGTGGCGCAGGCGCGCCGCGACCCGGGCCTCCTCGACGAACATGTCGACGAACTCGGGTGACTCCACCAGGTGCGGCAAGATCCGCTTCAGCGCGACCTCGCGCTCGAAGCCCTCGACGCCGCGCTGGCGGGCCAGGAAGACCTCGGCCATGCCGCCACGCGCGACCCGCTTGATCAGCGTGTAGCTGCCGAACGGGATGCCGTCGTCGCGCAGCCGGGGTGCCGCCACCTCTCGATTCTACCCTACCCGGGCGGCCAGCCCAGTGCCCGCCCGCCCAGCACGTGCAGGTGAATGTGGAAGACGGTCTGCCCGGCGGCGGCGTTGACGTTCCACACCGCGCGCCAGCCGGCCTCGGCGTGACCCTCGGAGCGGGCGACCGCGGCCGCCGTGGTCACCATGTGGCCGACCATGGCGTGGTCTGCCGCGGTGACATCGTTGAGGGTCGCCACGTGCCGTTTTGGCACCACGAGGACATGTGTGGGCGCCTGGGGGTTGATGTCCCGGAAGGCGATCACCTGGTCGTCCTCGTGGACCACCTTGGCGGGGATCTTCTTGTCGATGATCTTGCAGAACAGACAGTCGCCCATGGAGCGAGAGAATACAGGGCTTTCGGAGCGTTGCGTCATGAACCCGCCTGGTCACTGGCGTCCCCGCCGGCCATTCGAGGCGCCAGGCCAGCGCCGCCGCAACCTCGCGGAAATCGGCCGCCGGCCTTCGGCACGCGGTGTGCTCTAGGGAGGGGCCAGAGGTGATGAACATGACCGCGCGGGCCATCGACTTCGACATCGCCGAGCTGTTCCCCGAGGCCGACAACGACTCCGAGCTGGTGGTGACCATCCCGCGCTCGGCGCGCGCCTGCTACGAGCTGTTCGCCGACGTCGAGCGGCTGCCCGAGTGGCTGCCCATCATCAAGAGCGCCGCGGTGCGCCAGCGCGACGAGCACGAGCGCGCCATCGAGGTCGCCTACATGGCGACCCACGACCGCTCCACCGTGGGCTACCGCCTGCGCTACATCTACTCCGAGCGCGACCTGTCGATGAGCTGGTCGACCGTGGCCGGCTCCAGCATCCAGATCAGCGGCTCGGTGCAGTTCACCGCGATGGGCGAGAAGGCCTGCCTGATGCGCTACCACGTCGACGCCGACTTCAGCGTCATCGGTGGCATGGCCCAGATCGGTCGCGGCCGTCAGCAGGCCAGCGCGGTCATCGCCGAGTTCCGCGACTTCATGCAGCGCAAGACCCCGGTGTGGCCCGAGAGCAGCGCGCCCGCGCAGGCGCCCTCGCCCCCGGCGGACCTGGATGATCTGGACGAGCCGCTGACCAACCGGCGACCCGGCAAGGCGTAGCGCTACGGCGAAGGCGAAGCGGCGGGCGCGACCGGCTTGTCGGGCATCGGCTTGATGGCCGGCGCCTTGGTGTCGGTCCCGCCCGGGACCTTGCTGTCGGCCAGCGTCAGGCGGCGCTTGATGTAGGCCTTCTTGCGCAGCTCGTCGATCCAGTTCTTGGTCTGGCGCTTGAGCTCGGCCTGGTAGAGCTCCTCGCGGAGCTTCTCCTTGATCTCGGCCAGCGGCTTGAGCTCCTTCTTGCGGGTGTCGGTCAGCTTCATGATGTGAAAGCCACTCTCACCCAGCAGCGGCCCGCGCACCTCGCCGACCTTCATCTCGAACAGCACCTTGTCGAGCTCGCCGGGCAGCATGCCGTGGCCGATCCAGCCCAGATCGCCGCCGTCCTCCTTGGTGGCGGGATCCTCGCTGACCGCCTTGGCCATGGCCGCGAAGTCCTCGCCACCCTTGGCGCGCACCGCCAGCGCCTCGGCGCGGCCCTGGGCCTCGTGCACGATGGCCTGGTCGGCGGTGTCGGGCACCTCGACGAAGATGTGGCTGGCGCGCACCTCGGAGGTGGCGCCGCCCTGGCGCTGCTTGCGCTCGTAGGCCTCCTGGATCTCGGTGTCGGAGATCTGGATGCGGCTGCGCACGGCCACGTTGATGACCTTGAGGCGCAGGATCTGACGCTTCACGTCGGACCGGTACTGCGCCATGGTGAAGCCCTCCTCGCGCAGCGCGCGCTCGAGCTGCTCGGCGGTCACCTTGTTCTGCTTGCGCACCTCGTCGAGCGCCTTGTCGACCTCGGCGTTGGTGACCTTGAGCTTGAGCTCGGCGGCCTGCTGCGCGATCAGCTGCTCGGCGATCATGGAGTCGAGCAGCGCGTCCTCGAGCTGCCGGCGCCGCTCGGCCGCGGCCACCGGGTCCTTGATCTCGTCGAGCTCGTCCTCGGCCGCGACCACCCTGAGCTTGAGCTCGCTCTGCAGGATGACGTCGTCGTTCACGACGCCGACGATGCGCTCCAGGATCTCGGCGCTCGCCGCCCTGGGCGCCAGCAGGGCCGCCAGCACACCCGTCACGATCAGCTTCCGCATCGAGGTTCCGACCCGTTCCTTCCCGCTGGGGTTGCCCAAGCGCTAGCCGACCGGCTGCGGCGCGGTCCCCGGCGGGACCGGGCTGCCCGGCGCGACGGGCGGGGCCGAGGGGGCCGACGGGGTGGTCGGGGCCGAGCCTGGGCCAGGCACCAGGTCGGGCTCGGGGCCGGTCCCCGGCATCAGGCCATTGCCGCTCGGCCCGGCGCCCGGCGGCGGCACCACGCCCGGCCCCACCGCGGGGTCGCCAGGCATCGGCGAGTCGCTGGGCAGCGAGCCCGTCATGTCGACCTGGATCTTCGAGATGCGCTGGTCGAACACCTGCACCTTGGCGGCCTTGCGCAGCCCCTCGACGAAGTTGTCCATCACGTTGGTGCGCTTCTCGCGGTACAGGCGGTTCTGGATCTGGCGCTGGACCTCCTCGAAGGTGCGCGCCAGCGCCTTGCGGCGACCGGTCTGCTTGAGGATGTACATGCCCTTGCTGGTCTTGATGGGGCCGGCCACGTCGCCGACCTTCTCCAGCGCGAACGACGCCTTGATGACCTCGGCCGGGACCTCCTGCGAGGTCTCGTCGAAGTAGCGCAGATCGCCGCCGCGGACCTTGGACTCCTCGTCCTCGGAGTACTGCAGCACCATGTCGCGGAAGGTGCGGTTGTCCTGCCCCTTGGGCCCCTTGACCTCTTCGGCCAGGCGGTCGGCCAGCTTGCTGTCCTTCTTGATGACGATGGCGCTGACGCGGACCTGCTCGGGCTGGTTGTAGTCCGACGAGTGCGCCGTGTAGTAGTCGCGCATCTCCTTGTCGGTGATGTCCTCGACCTTGACCCGGTTGTCGAACTCGTCCTGCATCAGCTTCTGGATCATGACCTGCTTCATGGTGCGCACGACCTCGGGGTCCTCACCGAGACCGCGGCGCTCGGCCTCCTTGGCCAGCACCTCGAAGCGCACCAGGTTGTCGAGGAACTCCTTCTTGCGCTCCAGCGAGGTGTAGCGCGCGCGGATGTAGGGCGACTGCTTGTTGAGGCGGTCGCGGAAGTCGGCCACCGTGATGACCACGCCGTCGATGATGGCGACCGGCTCGGCGTCGGCCCCGGTGACGCGTGGACGCTGGGTCCACTTCTTGACGTCCTGCGGGTCAGCCTTGCTATCCGAACACCCGGTGATCCAGGTGCTCATCATCATGGTCGTCAGCGAACCAGCGACGGCGCCGATCAGCGCCGCGACACGAGCCTTCGTGAGCTTCATGGGGTACCCCGCTGGCAATGGGCTAGCACGATCAGGTCGCGGATTCCAGCAGCTCTTTCACGGTCTTGCGCGCGGCGCCGAGGCGGTCGGCGAGCTCCGCGGGGGTGAAGGTGCGGACCAGGCGCATGTCGGGGGTCAGGCGGTACAGCGAGCGCGGCTTGCCAGGGCCGGGGTTGACCAGCTTGAGCACCTTCTCGGGTGACAGCGGGGTGTCCTCGGCCAGCGCCAGCGCCAGCCGGTTGTCGGCGAGATCGATGGCGGTGGCGCCCAGCTTGCGGGCGTCGGCCTTGAGGATCATGAGCTCGGCGTACAGGCGCACCTCGTCGGGCGGGGCGCCGTAGCGGTCGCCGATCTCCTCCATGATGGTGCGCACCTCGTCCTCGTCGTGCGCGGACGACAGCCGCTTGTAGAGATCCAGGCGCTGGCCGGTGTCGGACACATAGTCATCGGGGATGAAGGTCGGCAGATCGACGGTCAGCTCGGGGTCGCGCTCGCGGGTGATGGCCTCGCCGCGCAGCTCGGCCACGGCCTCGCCGAGGATCTGGGTGTAGGTCTCGAAGCCGACGGCGGCGATCTGGCCCGACTGCTTGGCCCCGAGGAGGTCGCCGGCGCCGCGGATCTCGAGATCGTGCGAGGCGATCTGGAAGCCGGCGCCGAGCTCGGTGAAGCGCTGCAAGACGGCCAGGCGCTGCTTGGCCTCGGGGGTCAGCGCCTCCATGGGCGGCACCATGAGGTAGCAGTAGGCGCGCTCGCGCGAGCGGCCGATGCGGCCGCGCAGCTGGTACAGCTGGGCCAGGCCGAAGTGGTCGGCGCGGCTGACGAACATGGTGTTGGCGCGCGGGATGTCGAGGCCCGACTCGATGATCGTCGTCGAGCACAGCACGTCGCTGCGACCGTTGACGAAGTCGACCATGATCTGTTCGAGGGACTCGGACTCCATCTGACCGTGGGCGACCGCGACGCGCAGGCCGGGCACCAGGCGGCGCAGGTGCTCGGCCCACTCGGCCAGCGAGCGGTCACCGCGGGCCGACGGCTTGGTGCCCTCGCCAATCAAGTGCGAGACGAAGAAGATCTGGCCGCCGCGCGCGAGCTCGCGCTGGATGCCCTCGCGCAGCACGTCGTCGTCGGGGCGGCACACGAAGGTGCGGATGGCGCGGCGGTCGACCGGCGGGGTCGCGATGATGGAGATCTCGCGCAGGCCCATCATGGCCATGTGCATGGTGCGCGGGATGGGCGTGGCGGTCAGGGTCAGGACGTCGACCTGGGTGCGCAGCTGCTTGAGGCGCTCCTTGTGCACCACGCCGAAGCGCTGCTCCTCGTCGACCACGATGAGGCCGAGGTCCTTGAAGCGCATGTCGTTGGACAGCAGGCGGTGGGTGCCGACCACGATGTCGAGCTTGCCCTCGGCGGCCTTCTTGAGGACCTCGAGCTGCTCGGCGCGGGCCTTGAACCTTGACAGAGTGTCAATGGAAACAGGCAGATCCTTCAGGCGTTCACGGAAGCTGACGCCGTGTTGCTCGACCAGGACCGTGGTCGGCGCCAGCACCGCGACCTGCTTGCCGCCCATCACCGCGCGCATCGCGGCGCGCATGGCGACCTCGGTCTTGCCGTAGCCGACGTCGCCGCACACCAGGCGATCCATCGGGCGCGGCGCCGCCATGTCCTCCAGCACGGCGTCGATGGCCTTCTGCTGATCCTCGGTCTCCTCGAAGGGGAAGCGGGTCTCGAACTCCTGGAAGATGGCCTCCATGTTGGCCGGCATGGTGAAGGCGTGGCCGGGCAGGGCCTGGCGCTGCGCGTACAGCTTGAGCAGATCCTCGGCGATCTGCTTGACCTCCTTGGACACCTTGGAGCGCGTCTTCTCCCAGGTGATGCCGCCCAGCTTGTCGATCTTGGGCTTGGCCCCGTCGGCGCCGACGTAGCGCTGCACCTCCGACAGCCGGTACATCGGCAGGTACAGCGCGCCGCCGTCATAGTCGAGGTGCAGGAAGTCGACCGCGGTGCCCTTGACCGGCAGCTTGACCAGCCCCTTGTAGACGCCGACGCCGTGCACCCCATGAACCACATGGTCGCCCGGAACCAGTGACGAGAACTCGGTGACCTTGCCGAAGCCCTCGAGGCCGCGCTGCTTGGCGGTGCGCTGCTTGCGCTCGTGCGCGCGCGGGCCGAAGATCTCGTCCTCGGTGAGGACGACCAGCCAGTCGCCGGGCAGCCGGAAGCCGGCCGCCAGCGGGCCCATGCTGATGGTCAGCGGCGCGGTCAGCAGCGCGGGATCGGTCAGCTCGGGGGCGCCCGGCTCGCGCAGCATGCGCGGCTCCAGCTTGTAGCCCTTGAGCAGCGACTCCAGGCGCTCGGCGTGGGCGCGGTTGGGCGACACCAGGACGACGCGGTGGCCGTCGCCCAGCCAGGCGCGCAGCTGGTTGACCAGCGGGCGCAGCGGCTCCTCGAAGTGGTCCTTGTCGGCGCGGCGGCGGCGCAGCTCGGCCGACAGCTCGGTGTGGGGCTCGACCTGGAGGGCGACCGCGACCTCGGTGTCGACCGGGCGCAGCTCGAGGCGCGCGGGGCGGCCGAGCAGGGCCTCGGCCTCGGCCGGCGCGAGCAGGAAGTCCTCGGGCGGGAAGACCACGCGGTGCTCGTCGCGGCGCTTGGCGAAGCCGCTGGCGTAGCGCTCGCGCTCGTCGTCGATGGCGGCGCGCACCGCCTCGGGGTCCTCGATGACCAGGGCGGTGCCGGCCGGCAGGTACTCGTCGATCGACCCCAGGCGGGCATGAAAGGCCGGGGTCAGGGCCTCGACGCCGAAGAAGTCCTCGCCGGCCTCGACGCGCTCGACCAGGGCGCGGGTCTTCGACGATGGGTGCTCGGCGGCGTCGGCGGCGTCGAGCAGGCGCGCGCGCGGGTCGGCGCCGCGGGTGCGCACGGTCTCGCGCACCGGGAGCAGGTAGACCTCGTCGAGCGAGCGCATGGTGCGCTGGGTCACGGGATCGAAGAAGCGGATCGACTCGACCAGGTCGCCCAGCAGCTCGAGGCGGACCGGGTAGCGGTACAGCGGCGGGAAGACGTCGATGACGCCGCCGCGCACCGCGAAGGTGCCGGGGTCCTCCACCACCGGCGTGCGGCCATAGCCGGTGCGCGCCAGCAGCGCGGCGGTGGCGTCGCGATCGATCTCCTCCTCGGCGGCCAGCACGTCGACCAGGGCGGCGAACTCGGCGCGCGGGATGACGCGGCGGGCGAGCGCGGCGGCCGAGGCGACCAGGACCTCGCCGCCGAAGCCCTGCGACAGGCGAAACAGCGTGGCCTGGCGGCGCATGATGGCGCGGCGATCGGGTGACAGCTCGGCGTAGGGCGAGGCCTCGACCGCGGGCAGGTGCAGCACGCGCGGCGGCGCGGCGGGATCGTCGGCGGCGGCGACGTGGGGCAGGAAGTAGCCGAGGTCACGCGACAGCTCCTGGGCGCGCGCCTCGTCGGGGGTGATGACGAGCAGGGGCCGCCGCGCGGCCGGGACCTCGGCGGCGACGCGGGCGATGGCCAGCGCGGCGAAGCTGCCGGCGGCCCCGGTGGCGCGCGCACCACGACCGGCGGCCAGCTCGGCGGCGAGCTCCGCGAGGGCGCGAGCAGTCGGAGAGGTCGACGGCGGCATGGGGCTGCGAATTCTTAGGTGACCGAGTGGCGCCTGGCAAGCGCGCCTGTACAATTCGCGCATGGCGAGGCTCGGCTGGTTCGGGTTGGGAGTGCTCCTGCTGTCGAGTCCCGTCCTGGCGCAGAAGCCTGCGACCAAGCCCGCGAGTCCAGCCAAGCCGGCCAGCCCGGCGCCGTCGCCCTCGCCGTCGCCCTCGGTCGCCGTGCCGGTGCCCCCGGCGACGGGGCGGGCCTCCGTCGAGGCCCTGCTCAAGGAGACCGACGACATCACTGCCAAGGTGGTGTCGCTGCGCAAGCTGCGGGCGCGCAAGGCGTTCGGGCGCGAGGTGCTGACCAAGCCCGAGATCGGCGCCCGCCTCAAGGACAAGATCGCCAAGGAGTACAGCCCCGAGGAGATCGGCACCGAGGCGCGCATCTTGAAGCGCCTGGGCCTGCTGCCGCCCGAGCTCGACTACCAGCAGACCATCCTGTCGCTCTTGATGGAGCAAGTCGCCGGCTTCTACGATCCCGACGCCGGCAAGCTGTTCATCGCGGACTGGCTGGACTCGTCGCTGCAGCGCCCGGCGCTGGCGCACGAGATCCAGCACGCCCTGCAGGACCAGCACTTCAACCTGAACAAGCTGATGAAGGGGCTCAAGGACGACAGCGACGCCCAGCTGGCCCGGTCGGCGCTGGTCGAGGGCGACGGCATGGGGGTCATGGTCGAATTCATGCTGGCGCCCATGGGGCAGGACCTGTCGGCGCTGGCCAAGCTGCCCGGCGGCCTGTCAGGGATGATGGAGCAGGGCATGGCCGGGCAGTCGCCGGAGTTCGACAAGGCGCCCGCCATCCTCAAGAAGACGCTGCTGTTCCCCTACATCGAGGGGCTGAACTTCGTGGCCGGCGTGCGCATGCGCAACCCCTGGTCGAAGATCGACGACGTGTTCCGGAGCCCGCCGGTCTCGACCGAGCAGATCCTGCACCCGAGCAAGTACTTCGCGCGCGAGAAGCCGGCCAAGATCAAGGGCGCCGAGCTGCCCACCCTGGTGGGCCAGAAGGTGCTGCGCGCCGACGTGGTCGGCGAGCTGCAGCTGCGCGTCATGCTGGGCGAGCACACCGGCGACTCCGCCGACGTCGCCAGCGCCGCCGCCGCCGGCTGGGACGGCGACCGCATGGTCGCCTACGCCAAGCTGGGCGAGCCGACCATCAGCATCGTGCACGCGTCGTCGTGGGACGCCGAGGCCGACGCCATCGAGTTCTTCGTCGCCGCCGGCAAGCTGATCGCCAAGCTGTCGGGCAACGCCAGCACCGTGAAGTCGACCGACAAGGTGGTGACCTTCGCCGACAAGAACGGCGACCTGTGGAGCGTCGAGCGCAAGGGCCAGCGCGTGGTCGCGCTGCTCGGCGTGCACGGCGCCAGCGGCAACGCCGACGTGGTGCGCGCCGAGGTCTGGCAGAAGTTCAAGTTCAGCCGGTAACCGGCCTACGGTTGGGCTTCCTCCTTCTCACCGCGGGGGATCAGGCGCGGGGGTGGAGAGGGCTCCATCAAGATCAGTCGAGATCTCTATCCGTCCACTGGGGTCCAAGATGACGTCGCCCTTGCCGGCGAGGCCTTCATCGAACTCAATGCGCCGCACGAAGATCGTTGTCCTCCGAGGGCCGGGATCTTTGCGCTCGTCGATAAGCGTCAGTGTAACGAGATCGTAGGGATGGAAGAGTGTCAACAGATGGGCAGTGAAGGCCTCCACCAAGCGGGATACCCCGTCTACAAGCGGGTCGAAGAGCGAGACCGCAAGCGCGCCGGAAATCGGCGATCCGCCATCGCTGAGGCGACGATCTGCCAACTGGTTCACAACAAGCAAGTCGTTTGAGTGAACGACCAAGGCACCGAATGCATGGGTGCTGTTGGTCCTGCGCTGACGGAAGCCCGGGTACCAGGATTCGGACGCCATGAGTGCACGCCGCAAGCCGTCGTCTGGCAAGGACATCCGCTTTTCAAAGAGCTGGTGGAAACTCAAGGTGCTTTGCTCTCCACGCGAGAGATCCAACATGAGCGCGCGCGCCCGGGTGAGTTCCTCAAGTAGGCTATACGTTGCGGCGTCGTGCGCAGAGAACTCAGCGTTCGCCGTGATGAGGAACAGAGCCTTGTCACCGGGCCCCGCACTTCCGGCCTTGTCAATTGCCCGGCGGAAGTTCGCACGGTGGTACCGAAGCGCCCAGACTTTCGAGTGGAGCGACTGCGCATGCTCCATCAAGGACCTGCGGTGCAAGACGCGCCTCTTGCGCAGTGCAGCGACCTCACAGGCACCTCTTGTTCCCTCAGCCAAGAACGCGAAGTCCGACGTCATCCGGTATCGGTTGGCCCAGAATCCGGGCATGGCGGCCTGGAAGAACCCCCAGGCAAGACGGGGACTACACTTTATGCTGTCCAAGACTCCGTCCGAGCCGGGGGACTCCTGAACCAGTGCGTGATCGTCGGGCACGACCCTCGACGTGACGTCCGCCTCGAAACGAACTACCAAGCCCTCGCCCAGTCGCCCTTGGCGGATCGGGCCTCCGGACCCGAACGGTCGACGCGAAGCCAAGGCAGTGAAAGGCACCGAGTAGATCCCTACAGATTGCTTGTCAACATGAAACCAAAGGGCTCGCGGCCCACCACGGGAGATGCGGCTGCTGGCACCGCGTTTGGCGACGCTCGCGATCTTGCGGGCGGCCATCTTCCCGATGCGCCTCCGTTCGCTCTTCTTCATCGTCACCCTCTTCAGGACGGCGAGTCACCTGGCGATGACAGCAGCGGTCATGCGTGATCCGAGCATGAGCACCGCTGTTTGCCCAGCCAAACATAACAGAGCACGGTGATCGCTCGTTCCCCAAGTGAGTAGGTGTCTGATGAAACTCCCGGAGATGGCCACCCTGCTGTCCGTCGCTGCGCGGATTGTGGGCCTACGTTCCGTAGGTGGCCGTCCCCGAACCTATGGCCAAGTCTTCCGTCCACGGCCGCGCCGCAGCAGTTCCAGCCTCGTACTCGCCGGGGCGCGGGGCTGGCCGAGGCGATGGGGTGTCGGCGGGCTCGAAGCGGCGGGTGCAGGCCTGCACCTCGGCGCGGGTCGCGGCGCTCATGAAGCAGTCGTAGACCGGGCGTGGCATGTCGGCGTCGCACAGGAGGCGCATGCGGGCCATCGACATGCGCACCTGCTCGCTCTCGCGCGCGGCCTCGCGCGCGGCGGGCGACGACTCCGAGAAGGTGGTCTCGAAGATGTGGTCGACCAGGCTGCCGCACTCGGCCGCGCTGAGGCCGCTGTCGGACACCGCCTGCGCAGCCGGCGCCGCCGGGCGCGCCCGCGCACCGCCGCAACCGGCGGCCACTGCCCCCGCCCCGACCATGACCAGCATCGCGAGCAGGCGCTTCCTCATGGGGGGATCGTGACACGCGAGGCAGCCGGCGGCCAGAGTGGCGGGAGAGGCCGGTTTGGCGCTAGGATCAGGTAGGAGCAGCGATGATCACCCGGTTCCAGATCGAGGACTACGGTTGCATCAGGAAGGTCGACTTCGCGCTGACCCCGCTGCACGCGTTCATCGGCCCGAACGACAGCGGCAAGAGCACGATCTTGCGGGCGATGCACCAGCTCGTCCAGACCGCGTCTGGCTTGATGCCCGTCCGCGGAAACACCCTTGCGGCGACCTTTGCGGGCAACGTCTACAGCACCGGGACCAAGCCCGGCACAACTCGTACGACCGAGCGGCTGGAGGAGGCTGGCGGAAGGTCGACGCCCGCTGATCCACCACCTGGAGAAGCGAGCCAGGTCCGCAAGCATCACGTTCGTCTCTTTCAGCAGGAGTTCCGGGGCGCCTCGATCGTCCGCTTCGATCCGGACCGGATGCGAGCGCCCAGTCCTCTGCTGACCGAAGGCCAGTCAACACGCCTCTTGAATGAGCGGGGAGCGGGGCTCGCGGGCGTGCTGCTCGCCATTCTCGGGCGGGGAAACGATGACTTCACCGACCTCACCCGCGCGGTCTGCACCCTCTTCCCGATGGTCAAGCGGATCCGAGTGCCCGTCGTGTCCAGCGACCAGGTGGCGCTCGAGGTTCAGCTCACGGACGGCACCATCGTTCCCGCAGCTCAGATGAGCGAGGGGCTCCTCTACTACATCGGCTTCGCCGCACTGCGTTTCTTCGCGCCGGTGTCGCTGCTCCTGGTCGAGGAGCCAGAGAATGGCCTGCATCCGTCGCGGATCGCCGAGGTCATGAAGGTCCTGCGCACCATCAGCACCGAGGTCGGGACCCAGGTCGTGCTGGCCACGCACAGTCCACTCGTCGTCAACGAGCTGCAGCCCGACGAAGTCTCGCTGGTGACCCGGAGGTCGCTCGAGGAAGGCACGCGGGTCACGCCGATCCGTGACACGCCGAACTTCGCGAAGCGTCATAGCGTCTATTCCCTTGGCGAACTCTGGCTGAGCTATGCCGATGGCATCGATGAATCACCGCTGCTCGAGGCAAGGCCGGACGTGGGCAAGGCAGCGGGGTGAAAATCCTGCTCGCGGGCGAGGGTCCGACGGAGCTCGGCGGGTGGTTCGACGAGCCGCCCTACCGGGGCGATCCGCCCCGCCTGGGAGTCCTGGTCGCGCTGCTCGCACACACCGGCCCCGCCGCGCTCACAATCGTCGGCGCGATCATCTGGAAGCACATCCGCAAGTACCGCGGCGGAGTCCGCTCGGCAGAGTCACGCACCGTCCTCGGCCTCGCCTTGGAGGCCAGTGAGGCGGGGGCCGACGTGCTGGTCTTCGCGCGCGACAATGATCGAGATCATCGCCAGGAGGAGATCGAGCGAGGCATCCTTGAGGCCAGCGAGCGATTCCCATCGCTTCGCATCATCGGGAGCGCCGCGGTGGAAGACACCGAAGGTTGGCTGTTGGCCATCGCTGGGAGACTGCATTCCGAGGCGGTGCCGAACAGCAAGGCGGTGGTGGCGAGTGAACTGGGGCTCGAAAACACCACCCAGAAGGCAGAGTTCGTCAAACAGATGGGGCTCGGCGGGATCCCGGCCGATGCTAGATCGCTGCGGCGCTGGATCGACCGCGCGCGCGCGGCCTTCGGCCCTGGAGGCTCGACATGACGGGAAGAATCGCCCTCGTGATTCTGGCGCTGCTGGCCTTCTCCGCCGGCGCGCACGCCGAGGTCATCCGCGACGACAAGGCCAAGGTCACCCTGACGCTGCCCGAGACCTGGACCCAGAAGGTGGTGGGCAAGGCGCTGTCGATCGACGACCCCGCGCGCGAGGTCAACTTCACCATCGTCATGGTCGACGCCGCCGACCTCAAGCAGGCGGCGGCCAAGGCGGCCACCATGCTGCAGAAGATGACCACCCGCCTCAAGCTGACCAAGGGCAAGCGGCTGTCGCTCGGCGGCATGGCCGCGATGGGCTTTCACGGCACCGCGCAGCTGGGCAAGAAGGCCATCAAGATCGCGCTGCTGGTCACGGTCACGCCGGCCAACAAGGGCATGCTGGTGATCGGCCTGGCCGAGGCCGCGAAGTACAAGGCGCACAAGGCCGACGTCGACGGGTTCCTCGCCAGCATCGCCCCTCTGAAGTAGGGCCGGCGACTAACCCGCAAACAGCCGCGCGCTGATCTGCGCCAGCGCCTCGACGTCGTGCACGTCGGTGCGGAAGAACGGCACCTTCAGGTACAGGCCGCGCCCGCCGGTGCGCTCGGCCAGCCGCGCGATCGACACCGCGTCGACCTCGGCGCGCGCCGCGGCGTCGACCCGGGCCAGTTCCAGCTCTCCGGCAGCGTGGGTCAGGTCGTAGGCCGTCATGCCGGCCAGCTCCGGCCGTGCGGCCAGCGCGGCGACCGCCCGCTCGCGCGCCGGCGCCGTGCCCGGCGTCGGGTAGACCCGGTTGATCACGAAGGCCACCGTGGGCATCTGCGCCGCCTGCAGCTTGTCGTGGAACATCAGCGCCTCGTCCATCGCCATCGGCTCGGGCGAGGTCACCAGCACGAAGCCGACCTTGGGATCGCGCATCAGCGCGTGCACGTTGCGCGCGCGCTCCTTGAAGGCCGCCAGCACCGACTGGAACTCGGTGAAGAACTTCGACACGTCGTCGAGGAAGCCCGAGCCGGTGAACTTGGCCAGCCGCTTCAGGACGAACGACGCGCCCAGGCCGAGGCCCTTGCCGCCGGTGCGCATGAACCAGGCGATCGCTGGCGAGTCCACCGCGTCCGTGATCTTCTCGGGCGCCTCCAGGAAGTCCAGCGCGTTCGCGGTCGGCGGGGTGTCGACCACGATGAGGTCGAACCGGGCCTGCTTGTCGACGGCGTACAGCTTGGCCATCGCGGCGTACTCCTGCGAGCCGGCCAGCGACGACGAGATCTGCTGGTAGATCGGGTTGGCCAGGATGCGCTTGATCTGCTCCGGGTTGGCCGCGTGCTGCGCCACCACCTCGTCGAAGGCGGCCTTCTGATCCAGCATCATGGCGTGCAGCGTGCCCTTGACCGTGGCCAGGTCGCCGCCCAGCGCCAGCGCCTCGCGCGGGACCTCCTGCGGCGCGTTGTCCAGCGTCGCCAGCCCCAGCGAGTTGGCCAGCCGCTTGGCGGGATCGATGGTCATGACCAGCGCGCGCCGGCCGCTGCGCGCGGCGTGCACCGCGATCGCGGCGGCGGTGGTGGTCTTGCCGACGCCACCGGAGCCGACGGTGACGATGATTCGGCGCGTGCTGACGACCTGCGTGAAGTCTGCCATCGGGGCGTCTATATCACGCTTGCCAGCGTGCTCCGAACCTCGGTAGATAGATGCATGCCGCAGCGCTTCTGTGCCGTCACCGCGGACAAGGTCGAACGGTGGGTCGAGATCGAGGCCACCGACAAGGCCGGCCAGTTCCAGGTCGTCATCGGGGACGACGGTCGCGCCCTGCTGATCGACGCCCGGCGCCTGGAGGAGGGCGTGTGGTCGATCCTCATCGGCGACCGCGCCTACGAGGTCGATCTCGACGGCGGCAACCCCGACGTCAAGCTGCAGGTGCGCGGCGAACCCGCGGTCATCAAGCTGCTCGACGAGCGCACCCGCAAGCTGCAGGAGGTCGCCGCCAAGGTGGCCACCCGGCCCGGTGCGCGCGGCGGCTCGGCCGATGTGGTGTCCCCGATGCCGGGTCGCGTGGTCAAGGTCCTGACCAAGCTCGGCGAGGCGGTCAAGAACGGCCAGGGCCTGGTCGTGGTCGAGGCCATGAAGATGGAGAACGAGATGCGCGCCACCCGGGACGGAGTGGTCACCGCCATCCCGGTCAAGGAAGGCCAGGCGGTCGAGGGCGGCCAGATCCTGGTCAGCCTCGGCGACGCCCCGGCGTAGCCGCCGGAGCCGGAGTCGGAGCGGAACAGGACTCCTCGAAGCTGCGCTTCGAGGGGCCTGATTCGCCGAACTCCCCAAAATCCGCTAAGATCGGGGTATGGGGCGCTGGGTAGCGATCGTGCTGGTGGGCCTCGTGGCCACCGGCTGCAAGAGCAAGTCGAAGTCGGGGGCGGGCAAGCCGGGGGGTGGCGCGGCAGGACCTGACGTCAGCGCGGTCCTCGCGCAGAAGCAGCAGCTCGACGGCGAGGAGGAGGAGCTGGTCAACGCCCGCGGCGCCCTGCAGCGCGAGCGCGCCACCGTGGTCGAGGGGCGCCAGAAGATCAGCGATCTGCGCAAGGAGCTCGACGGCGCGCGCAAGCCCGACCCGGCCCGCGTGGCCGAGCTGGCCGAGGCCGAGAAGGCGCAGAGCGAGCTCGAGCAGGCCTTCCTCAAGAAGCAGGACGACATCGACGCCAAGCTGACGTCGCTGCTGCAGAAGCGCTCCAACCTGGTCGATCAGGCCACCGTCGTGGTCTCGGCCGGTGGCGGGGGCGGGGGCGGTGGCGATCCCACCGCGGCCCTGCGCGCGCGCGAGGTCGCGGCCGCCGCCCGCGAGGAGAAGGTCGCCCGTCGCGAGGCCGAGTTCGCGTCGCGTGAGCGGGACATCGCCGCGCGCGAGGCCGAGCTCAACAAGGGCTGCCAGGGCGGCGGCTCCACCGTCATCGTGCAGGGCGGCCCGGTCGAGAACCCCAAGGGCACCAAGTACAACAAGAAGGACGTCGAGCCGACCTACGAGAAGGCGCTCAAGATCCTGTCGCAGAAGGGCATCCTCGACAGCGACCTGCCGCCCGGCGTGGCCAACCTCAAGGACGACACCCGCAAGGCCATGGAGGCGGGCGACTATGGCAAGGCCAAGTACACCGCGGATCAGCTGCTCGCGGTGGCCAATGGCCTCAAGGTCGATCGCGGCTTCCTGTCGGCCAAGTTCGCGCGCGTCTCGGCGCGCATGAAGGGCAAGACGCTGTCCTCGGAGGGCAAGTCGCTGTTCGAGGAGGCCACCGAGAACTACGGCGACGGCAAGTTCCCGTCGGCCAACAGCAAGCTGAACAAGATCATCGCGATGCTGAAGTAGCGCCGCTCGGGGGCTACGGCGTGGTGTCCAGCTGGACCTCGTCGTCCGCGCCGATCCCCTTGGCCGACAGATAGACGATCGTGGTCACGGTGCCCAGCAGCACGGCGCCGCCGGCCACCGGCACCCACCAGCGCCGGTACCAGGGCAGCGGCTCGGTGATGATGCGGCGCGCGATCGGCGTCGGGCCACCGGCCTTCATCTCGTCGGTGATGATGGGGTACTTGGCGAGGTCCACGTCGAGCTGCACCGGCGCGGTCGAGAACGGCACGTCCACGAAGCGCAGCCAGTCGTGGTAGGCCTCGTGGGTCACGCGCAGCGCGTGGGTGCCCACCGCGATGCCCTTGACCGGGACGCCCTTGCGCACCGCCAGCTTGCGGCCATCGAGATAGACCTGCGCGTCGGCCACGTCGAGCTCGAACACCAGCGAGCCGACGTAGCGCTCCGGCGCCAGCAAGCGGAACGCCGCCGCGGTGGCCGCGCCCTTGCGCGCCTCCGCCGAGCCCTCCAGGGTCGCGGTGGTCGACGCCAGCTCGCGATCGAAGTTGGCGCGCACCGCCTTCAGATACAGGATCTGGCCCTCGCCGAGGCCGCCCACGTCACCGCCCACCACGCGCGCGGCGCCGACCAGGGTGGCCAGCTCGCCCAGGCACCGGGGCGCGCCCTCGCACAGCAGGAGCTCGGGCCGGCGCGCCTTCTTGACCGCCTTCTCGACCTCGGTCGCGCTGACCACGCGCACGTCGCCCAGCGCCAGGAGCCCGGCCTCGACCTGCTTCTCGGCCTCGCGGACCGCCTTCTCGTCGACGCCCAGCGTCCCGAACGGCGCCACCGCCACGGTCGCCGCCGGTCCGGTCGGCGCAGGCGACGGCGGCGGCTGCGCGCTCGCCAGCCCCGCCAGCAGCAGCACCAGGGCACCTGTCAGCTTGTGCGTCATGGCATGCACTCCGCCGGATTCGCCATGCAGTCCACCGGTTCGTCGTCCGCCAGCGCACGCCCGATGACCACGCCCAGCACCACGGCGCCGACGCCGACCGCAGTGTAGAACCACCACCTGGTGTAAAACGGCCGGCGCTGCCGGTGCACCGGCGGCAGCTCGAGGCCGCCTGGCCCCGCGACCACGCGCTGCTGCAGCCGGACCACGACCTCGGTGGTCTTGCCGAAGCGGACCTCGATGTCGGGCTTGATGAAGTCGAGGTAGCCCTCGGCGCTGATGCGCAGCTGGTGCAGGTTCTGGCGCTTGCCGTCGCGCTCCTCGGGGCGGGCGTCGATGTTGGTGATGAGATTGTTGGCCAGCGGGGTCTGCCCGACCAGCTGGCCGTCGAGGTACACCTTGGCGCCCTTGACGTCGGCCAGCACGGCCAGGTTGCCGCGCACGCTCTCGGGGCTGACCAGGTTGACCAGAGCCACGCGCACCGCCTCGATGAGCTCGTTGGCGTTGCCCTGCAGCGGCACCTTGATGCGGTTCTTCTCGGTCGCGCTGGCGACATCGACCAGCTTCATGTTGACCACGTAGCTGTCGCCCAGGCCGCCGACGTTGCCAGCGATGACGAGGTCACTGCCCAGCCTCTTGCCGACGCCGACCAGACACTCGGTCTCGCCGGCGCAGTTGCGCAGCGTGGCGTCCTTGGCGATGGCCTTCTCGACCTCGACCCGGGACGGCATCGGCCGCTCCAGCAGGCGGTCGAGCTCGACCCGCAGCAGCGCCTCCAGCCGGGCCACGATCTCGGGCGGCATGCCCAGGGTCTCCAGCCGGAACAGCACGATGCGCTGGCCAGGCGGGACCACCGGGGTCGTCGCGGCCTGGCCCTCGGCGGTGGCGCGGGCGGGCAGTGCACACAGGAGCGCGGCCGCCCAGATCAGAGCAGCCAGCACCCTCTTCGAGCAGCGAACCAAGCCAAGCAAAGATAAGCCCCAGGCGCCATTGTACATGGATTCACTGGCCTTGGGCCAGCTCAGCCGAGACGCTGGGACAGCGAGATCCCCAGCCCATCGGGATCCACGCACACCGCCAGCTTGATGCCCTCGCCTGGGCGCTCCTGGGGCTCCATCACGAAGCGCACGCCCAGCCCCTTGAGGCGGGCGACCTCGGCCTCGAGATCCAGCGTGCCCAGGCCCAGGCTGGCCGTCCCTGCCGGCGGCGGGCCATGCGCGGCAGGGCCGGGCTTGCCGCCACCATGCAGCGCCAGCGTGGTCTTGCCGGTGTCGAACTCGGTCCAGTCGGGCGACTCGAACCGCAGCTTCATGCCGAGGACGTCCCGGTAGAACGCCACCGACCGCTTCATGTCGGACACCACCACCATCACATAGTGCAAGTGCTCGAGCATCGCCACCCTCCCCCTGCGACCCAGCTACGCGGCCAGCTCCGCGGCCAGCTGCTGGTCCAGCATCCTTGACAGCATGTCCACTTCTGCGGCGCCGAAATCCCGTGCAAACAGCATGGGCAGCTGCGCCGTTGGCAACGGCAGCTCCTTGGCCAGGCGCTCCAGGTGGTGCTCGTTCAGGCGCCGGCGCGAGCGCTCCAGCGCGCCCGGCCCCACCAGCGGCGACAGCGTCGGGTCGACCTCCAGGGCGCCCAGCGAGCCGGCGTGCTCGAAGGCCTCCAGCACGCGGCGTGCGCTGCCCGGCCGGGTCAGCCGGTCGGGATACAGCCCGTTCACCACCAGCCGGTCGAGCGGCATCTTCAGGACACCCTTGACCTTGCTGGCCAGCTCCAGGGTCTCGTTGACCGGCATGTCCTCGGCCAGGGTCACCAGCATGGTCGCGGTGCGCGCGGGGTCGCGCAGCAGGTCGTTGGCGCTCTTGGCGTCCTTGGTCAGCGGCCCGGCGGGCACGGTGTCGAGGATGACCTGCGGGATGCGCAGCAGGGTCACCGAGTGGCCGGTCGCGGGCCCGTCGAGGATCACGAGGTCGAAGCGCGGCTTGCCAGCCGAGGTCTCGGTGGTGTGGTACCAGGCCTTGCCCAGCATCGAGTAGTCCTCGAGGCCGGGGACGGCGCGCAGGAAGTAGCGCACCATCTTGTTCTCGAACACCGCGTTGTAGATGGTCTTGTACTTGAGGACCATCATGCCGTACTCGCGCAGCGCGGCTCGCGGGTTGGTGTTGACCGCCCACAGGTTGTCGCGCACATGCACGACCTCTTCGCCCACGGGACCGCAGGCGAAGAACTTCGACAGACGCTCCTTTGCGTTGGTCTGGAGCAAGAGGGTGCGCTTGCCGTGGCGGGCGGCCGCAGCGGCGAGCGCTGCAGCAACCGTGGTGCGGCCGACCCCCCCCTTGCCCATCACGATGATCAGGCGCCGGTCGAACAGGGACATGATGTCGGGCCACGGTAGCAAATCGGTCCCCCCTTTGGGCGTCATTTCGATGCCTGCCACGCCCGAGTCGTGCTAACAAACCGAACCCGCGAAGCCGGGTTCAGTTTGTCCGGCTCCGGACTCCCAGCAGCCCACACGACTCTGAAGGACCCCATGATCACCCTGACAATCAAGCGCGGACGCGCCAAGCCGCTGTGGTACGGACACCCCTGGGTCTACTCGCAAGCCGTCGACGGCGAGCGAGAGGACTACGAACCCGGGGACGTCGTCGAGGTGCGCGACTCCGAGGGCCGCTATATCGGCCGCGGCTTCGCCAACCCGCGCTCCAAGATCCGCGTCCGCATCGTGACCCGGCGCGACGAGGCCGTGGACGCCGCCTTGCTGCGCGCGCGGGTGGCCGAGGCGGTGGCCCTGCGCGCCAAGCTGGGGCTGCCATCGGCCGAGACCAGCTGCTACCGGCTCATCAACTCGGAGGGCGACGGTCTGCCCGGCGTCGTGGTCGACGTCTATGGCGACGCCGTATGCGTCCAGTTCACCGCGCTGGGCATGAAGCGCCTGGCCCAGGAGCTGTTCGACGCCCTCGAGGCCGAGCTGCACCCGAGGACGATCTACCAGGCCAGCGCGGGCGGCTTCGCGGCCCTCGAGGGCTTCAGCGCCGAGCCCTGCGTGGTGCGCGGCGAGTCGCGCAGCAGCGTCCCCTGCGTCGAGAACGGGGTCAAGCTGGAGATCGAGCCGCTGTCGGGACAGAAGACCGGCGCCTTCCTGGATCAGCGCGAGAACCGCGCCCGCATCGGGTCGCTGGCGCGCGGCGCCAAGGTGCTGGACTGCTACTGCTACGTCGGCGGCTTCGCCCTGGCGGCGGCGCGCGGTGGCGCGGCCAGCGTGACCGGCGTCGACGTCTCGGCGCGCGCGCTGGAGAAGGCGCGCGCCCACGCCGAGCTCAACGGGGTGGGCCCCTTCGAGCTGGTCGAGGCCGACGTGTTCCGCTACCTCGAGGGGGCGCGGGCGCGCAGCTATGATCTGGTCCTGGTCGACCCGCCCAAGTTCGCGCGCGCGCAGAAGGACCTGGAGGCCGCGCTCAAGGGCTACCGGCGCCTCAACGCGCTGGCGCTGGCGACCTGCAAGGAGGGCGCGCTGTACGCGACCTCGTCATGCTCGCAGCTGGTCGACATGGCCGAGTTCGAGCGCATGCTGGCCGGCGCGGCCCAGGACGCCGGCCGCCGCGTCACCGTGCTGCACGGCGCGTCACAGGGGCCGGACCACCCGGTGCCGCCGGGCTTCCCCGAGGGGCGCTACCTGAAGTTCGTGCTCTGCCGGGTCAGCTAGCTACGGCCGCGAGGCGCCGGTCGCTGGTTCCGCCATCGGGACCAGGGGGGCGCCGTGGAACGTCAGGTGGTACACGCTGTTCTCGGTCTCGACGTACAGCGTGTCACCGTCGGGCTCGCCCAGGACGCGCTTGACCGGGGTCGTGATCATGCGGTGGCCATGGGGATCGCGGAAGATCACCATGCCGCGGCCCACCACCGGGTAACTGATGAGGTAGCCGGTGTAGACCTTGCTGCCCGAGTTGGCCCCCGAGGCGCGTTCGCGCCCCTGGTGATCCCGGATCTTTCGCGCCGTGACGCTGACCATCGCGATCCTTGTACGTATGAGGATAGCTCCCCGGCGCACCTCCGTCACGGAGTTTTCTGGCAAGCGGTGGCCCCTTCGGCGGCCTCCGGCATCCGATAGACTGCAAACCATGCGCACTCCCGAGAAGCTGGCTCCTGGCGTCCAGCGCGTCGAGCTGCGTTCGCCCACGCTGCCCCCCGCGACCCATACCAGCGCCTGGATCCTGGGTGGCCCCGAGGTCATCGTGGTCGACCCGGCCAGCCCCTGGGACGACGAGAAGCAAGCCCTCGATGAGGCGCTGGATGGTCTGGCCGCTGCCGGTCGGCGCGTACGCGCGATCTTCCTTACGCATCACCACGGCGACCACTTCGCCGGCGCCATGCACCTGCGCGAGCGGCTGCAGGTGCCCATCTGTGCCCACGCCTCCACGGCAGCGCTGCTGACCGGCTTCGTCACCGTCGATCGGACCATCGCCGAGGATGAGATCGAGGCCCTGCCCGCCGGCGGCGGCGCCCCCGCCATGGAGCTGCGCGCGCTGCACACTCCGGGGCACGCGCCCGGCCACCTGTGCTGGTTCGACGCTGGTACCCGGACCCTGATCGCGGGCGACATGATCGCCGGCCTGGGCTTCATCGTCATCGATCCCGACGACCACGGCGACATGACCCAGTACCTGGACTCGCTGCGCCGGCTGCGCGCGCTGGAGCCGGCGCTGCTGCTGCCCGCGCACGGTCCGGCCCCGCGCGACGACGCCGCTCCCGCCAAGCTCGACGAGTACGTCACCCATCGCCTCGGTCGCGAGGCCAAGGTCGAGGCCGCGCTGCAGGGCGCCTTCGCGGCGCGCGGGCCGGCCACCCGTGGCGAGCTGCTGCCCATCGTGTACGCCGACGTCGCGCCGGCCCTGTACTTCGTGGCCGATCGCTCGCTGGCGGCGCATCTGCAGCGCCTGGTCGCCCTGGGCCGCGCGCGCCTCGACGGCGACCGCTACGCGCCGCTCTGACGACGCGCAGCCGAGCTACGGCACGCGCTCGCACACGAAGGCGTAGTTCATCGCGCACGGGCGGTCGTCCCAGCGCCCGGCCTGGCCGGCGCGGTTGGTCAGCGCGCAGTCCTCGCCGTTCTGGCCGCCGTCGTTGGGCTCGCCCGGAGCCCAGAAGGTGTACGCGGTCGGCTCGCCGGTGACCCACACGAAGTTGCCCTCGACCATGCTGTCGTCGAAGCCAATCCAGCCCTCGCTGGCGGCGAGCAGGGTGTTGACCCGATCGGTCTCGGCCTGCGTGTTGAGCGTCGCCAGCTGGGTGCGCGGGCCCAGCGCCGCACAGGCCATGCGGGCGTCGATCCAGCTGCGCGTCACCGTGGTGTACGCGATGAAGCAGTGGCCGGTGGCCGGATCCAGCGAGGCCCCGTCGCCACCGGTGCACGCTGGCAGTGCGGCGTCTGCGGGCGGTGCGACCATGGCATCGACCTGCGGCACGCGCGCGTCCGGCGTCGGCGCTGCCACCATGGCGTCCTGCGTCAGAGCCTGGCTCTGGGCGTCCACGCCGGTGCCCTCGCCGTCCATGATCACGCCCCCCGAGGCACACCCGGCGGCGGCGACGGCGCAGCTGACGATCAGGACTCCAAGGCGCATGACCACGACCATTGCAGCTGTCTGGCCAGCGCCGGGAACGGAAGTTCGCCAGGTTGCAGGCACGGCGCCGGGAGACCACGCCCCACCACTCTGGTCAGCCGTCCCCGGCGACAACCTGCGCACCTGTGGGTGCGCAGCCCCGAACAGACTACGGAGCCGGCTCCTTGTCGGTCTTCTCCTCGGGCGTGACGCAGTCTCCCGGGACGACCTCGAAGCTGCCCATCGAGCCCTTGATGGTGTAGACGCACTCCTCGGGGCCGCGCACGCGGACGTACTTCAGGGTCAGCTTGAGCTCCTGCGTGCCCGGCTTGGTCTTCGAGGGCTGTGACGCGATCTTGCCGCTGACGTCGAGGCCCGGATCGAGATCCAGCGTCTCGCCCGACAGCGCATCGCCCATGCGAATGACCAGCTGCCAGGGGCAGGTGTCGCACGGCCCGTCCTCGCGCGGCTTGAGCTGGAAGACATAGTCGTCCTTGCGACCCGCCTTGAGGACGCACGCGCTCAGCTTCTGCGCGGCCTCCAGCGCCTTGTCCTCGGCCGAGTCGGTGGTGACCACCAGCGGGGCTTCACCGGGCGGCGCGTCGCACACCTTGACCGGTGGGCCCGAGGTCCCGGCGTCGGCCGCGGCTGCGATGCCGGGCTTCTTCTTGCCCTTGGCGAAGAACAGCTTGTACACGCCGAAGCCGACCGCGCCGACCACCAGCAGGATGGGCAGCATCAGGTTGAGCAGGGTCGAGTGCTTCTGCAGGAACGGTTTGGGCGCGTTCGGATCGAAGGACGCCAGCTTGGGCACCTTCTTTGGCGGCACACCCTCGGGCAACGGAGGCAGGTTGCTCTCCGGCTTGGGCGGCGGCGCCTTGGGCATCTCGAACTTGGGGATCTTGGGGATCTTGGGACCCTTGGGCGGCTCCATTCCGCGCACTTTATCACGTCGTTGATCTCGGGGGCCTGCCCGGGCACCATGCGGGGCGCGCGGCGTCCCGCCGCGGTGTGGGTGGAGGGCCTCGAGATGCCAGCCAGTTTCCGTGCACGGTTCCGCTACAAGTCGGACGAGTTTCTCTCCAGCGGCGCGGGCAAGCAGCTGTTCCTGCTGTTCGTGCTGTCGATGGTCGTGGTCCTGGTGCACACCGGGCTGGCCTTCGCGTTCTCGCTGCACAACCCCGAGAACACCTTCGGCGGCCGCTTCTGGTTCTATTTCACGCGCATCCTCGACGCCGGCACCATGGGCGGTGACGAGGGCACCGCGGTCCGCGTCATCTCCACGGTCGACACCATCCTCGGCGTCATCGTCGCCGGCCTGCTCATCTCGTCGCTGTCGGGCAACTTCCAGGAGCGCCTGGAGGCCATCAAGAAGGGCGGCTCGCCGGTCATCGAGGAGGGCCACTTCCTGATCCTGGGCTGGTCCGAGAAGATCTTCTCGGTCATCGACATGCTGTGTGACGCCAATGACCCCGGCCGCAAGGGCAACCTGACCTTCGTCGTCATGGGCGAAGGCGACAAGGTCGAGATGGACGACGCGCTGCGCGAGAGCGTCGGACGGCCCTGCAAGCTGGTGGTGCGCTCGGGCAGCTCGGTCAGCCTGGCCGACCTGGAGAAGGTGGCCTTCAGCGAGGCCCAGGCCATCGTGGTGCTGGTCAACGACACCGACACCGAGGATCCCAACCGCGCCGACGGCCGCGTCATCAAGACCCTGATGGCGCTGTACAACCACGCCAATGGCAAGGGGCGCATGGACAAGATGCGCGTCGCCGCCGAGGTCATGCTGGCCGCCAACCGCGAGATCGCCGAGATCGCCAGCGACGGTCGCGCCTCGGTGGTCAAGACCAACGACATCATCTCGAAGATCATCCTGCAGACCTCGCGGATCAGCGGCCTGTCGCTGGTCTACGAGGAGCTGCTGGCGTTCGAGGGCAACGAGTTTCACATGCACCCGGCGCCGCAGTGCGCGGGGCAGCGGTTTGGCGACGTCCTGCTCGACTTTCCCAACGGCTGCGTGGTCGGCACCGCCAAGGCGGACGGCACGCACCAGCTGAATCCGGCGGCCGACCACGTCATCGCGCCCGACGAGGCCCTGCTGATCCTGGCCGAGGACCCCAACATCACCTACGCGCCCAACCGCGCCATGGGCCTGGCGCAGGTCAGCATCCCGGGCTCCGGCGCGGCCGAGAAGGCCGTCGAGCACATGCTGATCCTGGGCTGGAACGAGAAGATCTTCCCCATCATGGAGGAGTTCGACAACTACGTCGGGCCCGGCTCCAGCGTCACCATCGTGTGCCAGATGGCGGTCGAGGAGCAGCAGAAGCTGCTGGCCGACAAGGTCGGCAAGCCCAAGAACGTCGACGTGCGCAACATCGACGGCGAGTTCACCAGCCGCAAGCTGATGGAGCAGCTGCAGCCGCAGCGCTACCCGACCGTGATGGTGCTGGGCGACAAGTCGGGCGGCGGCGGCAGCGAGGACGCCGACACCCGCGCCATCATCGCGCTGCTGCTGCTGCGCGACTTCCGGCGGCGCTCCGGCCTGCACACCCAGGAGGTGTGCAGCGAGATCCTGGATCCCAAGAACCGCGAGCTGGCGGCGACCACCGAGATCAAGGACGTCGTCATCTCGAACCAGGTCGTCAGCATGGTGCTGGCGCAGGTCACCCAGGTGCCGCGCATCCGCCCGGTGCTGGAGGATCTGTTCCAGAGCGAGGGCAGCGAGACCTACCTCAAGGCGATGTCGAACTATGTCGAGCTCGGGCAGCCGACCACCTTCGAGCACCTCATCCTCGCCGCCAAGGTGCGCAACGAGGTCGCCATGGGCTACCAGCTGCAGTCGGACGACGCCGCCAAGAGGTACGGCCTGGTGCTCAACCCTGCCGACCGCCGCGCGCCCATCGTGCCCAAGCAGGGCGACCGCCTGATCGTGCTGGCCGAGGATGATGGATGATGCTGGTGGGTCTGACAGCTGGCGTCAGCAATTGGTCGGACCTTTGACTTAGCGGCATCGATTTCAGTTAGTTACGGATGGCACCGGACCCGCAATGGGGACGGTCATGAAGTCCCGAACCGGCAACCTCGCAGTCCTTCTCAGCACCGTCCTCATCGCCATCGCCGCCGCCAGCAGCGCAGGGTGCGGGCTGCACAGCCAGTCCGTCATGGTCAAGCGCCCCAGCGACAAGGTGCTGGACGAGGTCGTGACCCAGCGCTGGGCCGCCGAGGTGCGCCTGCACGCGCGGCAGGGCGACTGGATCCTGACCCGCTCGTACACCAAGCTGTCGGACGCCATCGTGCTGCTGACCTCAGGCGACGAGTTCAGCCATGGGACGATCTATGACGCCAGGCGCGACCTCATCATCGAGGCGGTCGACACCGGCGTGCAGGAGATCCCGCTGGAGCAGCTGGTGCGGCGCACCAACGACCTCATGATCGTGCGCCCCAGCGTCAGCGCCGCCGACCGTGCCCGCGCGGTCGAGCGTGCGCGCAGCAAGCTCGGCGTGCCCTACGACGTGCGCGGTCTGTTCGGCGTCGAGGACCCCGACAAGTTCTACTGCAGCGAGCTGGTGTACTGGTCGATCGACCCGCGCGCGCACGGCATGGACACGCCGCTGGTGATCAGCCCGGCGGACCTCATCCGGGCCGGCCATGTGGTGTGGTACTCGGGCACGCGGGCGGACGCGCATGCCACGCTGGGGACGAAGCCGGCCAAGCAGGCGGCAGGCCACAGGCGACAGGCCACGGGCAACAGGCAATGATCGGAGTGAAGCGGGCTCTATTTGCCCGGGATGTCGAGGCTGAGGCCCTCGGCCGCCACCACGACGCGCATCTCGGGCGCGTGTGCGATGGCCCAGGCGGCGGCGTCGGCGGCGATGCGGTCGAGGCCGGCGTCGTCGCGATCGGGATCGTGGTGGTGTAGCGCCAGCACACGCGCCTCGGCGGTCTTGCCGAGGACCAGGACCTCGTCGATCAGGGAGTGGCCCCAGCCGTGCTTGTGCGGCAGATCGCTGGGCAGATACTGGGCGTCGTGGATGAGCAGGCCGGTGCCGTGGGCGAAGCGCGCCAGCTCGCCCAGCGTGGTGGTGACCGGGCCGGGTGGGCTGAGCTCGTTGTCGGTCAGGTAGCACAGCGACGCGCCGTCGGCGTCGTCGATGCGGAAGCCGTCGGCGCCGCCGGGGTGGTTGAGCGGGATGCGCGTGACCTGCGCCGAGCCGATGCGGATGAGCTCGCCGACCAGCGGGGCGCGCTCGACGGTGGCGGGGATGTCGGCGGCGCGCACCGGGAAGTGCTCGCCGTCGAACAGCACGCGCTTGCCGAAGCGCTCGTGCGCCAGCTGGGTGAAGGCGTGGAACAGGAGGTGCGCGTCCTTGCGCCAGATGGGCGCGAAGAAGGGCGCGCCGATGATGTGATCCCAGTGGCCGTGGGTGACCAGCAGGTGGATGGGATCGGGCAGCGGCCCTTGCATCAGCTGGTTGCCGAGCTTGCGGATCCCGGTGCCGGCGTCGAGGATGATCAGGGTGTCGTCAGCGAGCCGGACCTCGACGCACACGGTGTTGCCGCCATAGCGCACCGTGGTCGGGCCAGGGGTCGGCACCGAGCCGCGAACGCCATGGAAGGTGACGCGCATCTGGGAAGATCATAGCGGTGTTCTCTTGAAGTCACAAAAAAGGCAGAAAACCATTGCCGCGCGCGACATCGACCAGGCGCACCAGGGGGGCCATCATCTCGGGTGTGTAGTGGGTGAAGTCGTCGGCGTGGAACAGCTGGTGGGCCAGCGACTTTCCCACTCCGGTGCCGCACAGATCACGCATGGCCTGGCCGAAGTCCTGCTGCAGGCTGCGCTCGATGAGGCCATGGGCGACGATGAGATCGTTGGGGATGGCGGGCGTCCACTCGATGACCCGCATGGGCCGCGCGGTGGGCACCTCGAGGAAGCCGGCGCGCTGCACCGGGCTACCGACCGCGGGCTGGATGGCGTAGGTCGCGCCCACGTCGGCGCGCCCGTCGTGCACCGCGCGCACCACCTCGGCGTGCGAGCCCAGCAAGAGCTCGGCGCCGAAGTGGCCGTCGGGATCGATACCGCGCGAGGCCAGGTGCAGGCGTGGATACAGGTAGCCCGCCGCCGAGGTGCGATCGACCCAGGCCACGGTGCGGCCCTTGAGCTCGGCCAGCGCGCGCAGCGGCGAGCCCTCGTGCACGAACAGGACGGCCTTGTAGTCGAGGCGATCCTCGCGCACCGCGGCGCACAGCGGCTGCAGCGCCAGGCGCTCCTGGGCTAGCACCAGCAGCACCGGCGGCATCCAGGCGAACTGCAGCTTGCCGCGCTCCAGGGCGGACACCAGGCCGCTGTAGGACTCGGTCTGCACCCCGACCACGCGACGGCCGAGCGCCTCGCTGAGGTAACCGGTCAGATGATCCAGCGCGTGCTGGTCAGAGGCCGAGCTCGCAGGCACCACCCCGAACGCCACCGTCTTGCCCACGGTTCATCTTACAATGGCGCGGCATGACGCGGGCGGCGAAGGTGGTGACGATCGCGCCGGAGGCCTGCGCCGGGCCCGTGCTGGTGTCCGCCGACGTGCACGGCAACCTGGCGGACTTCGAGCGTCTGCGCGCGATCTTCCTGGGCCTGGTGGCGGCCGGGCGAGACCCGCTGTGGCTCAGCGTGGGCGACTGGGTGCACGGGCCGGCTGGCGACGAGGGCGGGCGGCGCGACGTGCTGGGGCGCGACGGTGCGGCCCTGTACGACTATGCCGACGAGACGCCGGCGCTCTTGCGCGGGCTGTTCGCGCTGATGGACGCACACCCCGGGCGGGTGCTCAGCCTCTGTGGCAACCACGAGCACGCCCACATCGGCGGGCGGCGCACGCGCAAGTTCCACGATGACGAGGCGGCGGCGCTGGAGGCGCGCCTGTCTGCCGCCGAGGTCGCCGAGCTGCGCGCGCGCTTCGCCAGCTGGCCGATGCTGTTCCGGTTGCCCGCGCTGGGTGTGGTGGTGACGCATGGCGCGCTGAGCGCGGAGCTCGAGCACGCCGAGGAGCTGGAGGAGATCGTCTATGCGGGGCCCAACCAGGGCCGCGCCGCGGAGCTTCTGCACAGCGCCATGACCCGCTATGGCTTCGGCCCGGGCGAGGACGAGCGGCTGCTCGAGCGCCTGGGCCCGCCGGGGCAGTACCGGGTCCTGGTGCACGGGCACGATCGCGACGAGGAGGGCTGGTCGCCGAGCGGTGCGCGCGCCGGCCTGCTGTGCACCTCGTTCGGGGCGCGCCGCGAGCGCAAGGCGTACCTGCAGCTGGAGCGACCGCTGGCGGGGCTCGACGACGTGCGCGAGGGGCTGGAGCTGAGGCGGCTGTGGGGATGACGCACCGGCGCGGGCGAGCGGGGGCGCGGGCGACCACGGCGGTGGCGACGGTGGCGACGGTGGCGACGGCGGCGACGGTGGCGAGGGCGGCGACGGTGGCGCTGGCGGCGCTGGCGGCGCTGCTGCTGGCGGGCTGTGGCGACGGCGGCGCGCTGCGGCTGCGCGAGTGGCGCCTGGCCGGGCAGCCGGTGCTGCTGCCGGCGCACCTGTCGGTGGGCGGGCCGCGCTACCAGCTGGAGCGCACGGTGGAGCTGCCGCCGGCGCTGCGAGGCCGCAAGCTGGTGTTCGCCATCCCGTACCTGCCCGCCATGGTGCGGCTGCTGGTCGACGGGCGCGAGCGGCCCGCGATGGACAACGCCGAGTGGGACGTCTATCGCAGCAGCGGGCCGCACCGCTTCCAGCTCGAGGCCGCAGAGACGCTGCGCGAGCGCCTGCAGCTGGCGGTCGTGGTCGACAACCAGTGGACGCAGAGCGCGTGGGTCGATTCGGTGCCGCGGCTGTCGCGCGCCGAGCAGCTGGACTGGGAGCTGCTGCGCGCGCGCCTGCTGCACGTGTGGGTGCCGGCCTTCACGGCGGCGGCGATGCTGCTGCTGGCGCTGGTGCACTTCCTGGTCTGGGTGCGCGACCGGCAGCGCGCGACCTATGGCTGGTTCGCGCTGCAGACGGTGACCGCGGCGCAGTTTCCGCTGTTCAAGCTGGGGCTGACGCAGCTGCTGTGGGGTCGGCGCGACGCCAGCGTGCTGCACCTGTCGCTATGTGTGTCGCTGGTGGCCAGCATCTACTTCCTGCACGCGCAGTTCAGGATGAGGCGGCCGCCCGCGGCGGTGTGGAGCATCGCCGCGGTGGGCCTGCTGCTGGCGCTGCTGTCGGGCGGGCCCATGCAGGCCACGCGCTGGTCGCCGGTGATCGTGGCGCTGATCCTGGGCGTCATCGTCTACTACGCCTGGGTGTCGCTGCGCCTGCTCGGGCTGCCTGACCCGCCGATGAACACGCGCACCGTGATGTGGTGCTGGCTGGCGCTGGGCATCCTGGGCTGGCCCGACTTCGCGGCCTGGTCGGGCGCGGGCGGCATGCTGGGGACCTGGCACGGCGCCAGCCTGGGGCTGCTGGTGTTCATGGTGTTGCAGTCGAGCGCGCTGTCGCGCGAGCACAACCACTCGCTGACGCAGGCCGACCGGCTCAACGCGCAGCTCAGCGCCGAGCTGGCGGCGGCGCGCCAGCGTGGCCTCGAGATCGAGGCGCTCAACCAGGAGCTCAAGCGCCAGATCGAGGCGCGCGCACGCCAGCTCGGGCAAGCGCTGACGCGCCTCCTGGCCAGCGGGCCGCCGGCCAAGCTGGCGCCGGGGCGCATCCTGTCGGAGCGTTACCGGGTGCTGGGCGCGCTGGGCAGCGGCGCCATGGGCGCGGTCTACGAGGTCGAGCGCCTCGACGACGGCGCGCACCTGGCGCTCAAGGTGCTGACCGGGACCGGCACGCCAGCGGCCCTGGCGCGCTTCACGCGCGAGGCCGAGATCGCGGCGCAGCTGGATCACCCCAACCTGGTGGCCATCCGCGACGTCGATGTCACGCGCGAGGGCGAGCTGGTCCTGGTGATGGAGCTGGTGCGCGGCCCGTCGCTCGATCACGAGCACGCGCGCTATGGCGACGTGGCCTGGGCGCTGCCGGTGCTGCGTGGCGTGGCGGCGGGGCTGGCGGCCATGCACGCGCGCGGCGTGGTGCACCGCGACCTCAAGCCGGCCAACGTGCTGCTGGCGCCGGGTGACACGGTGCAGCCGAAGATCGGCGATTTCGGCATCTCCAGCCTGCAGGGGGCGCCGCTGGGCAGCGACGCCGAGCGTGCGCTGGCGATGCAGGAGACCGCGAACTCCGACGCCGGCCCTGCCGGTGCTGGTGCTGGTGCTGGTGCTGGTGCGCCGGAGCTGACCCGGACCGGCAACCTGCTGGGCACGCCGGCGTACATGGCGCCCGAGCTGTTCGGGGGCGCGCGCGACGCCAGCTCGGCGGCCGATGTCTACAGCTTCGCGGTGATGGCGTATCAGCTGCTGACCGGGCAGCTGCCCTATCGCGAGCCGCCGCTGCTGGCGCGCATGCGCGGTCGGCCGACGCCGGCGCTGCGTACGCTGGCGGAGCTCGGGGCCACGCTGCCTGCCGAAATTGTCACCGCGCTGCAGCGATGCCTGGCAGAAGATCCCGAGCAGCGGCCCAGCGCGGCCGAACTGGAGAAGGTGCTGGCGACATGACGATGCGAGAGCGGACGGGGCCAGGGACGCTGGCGGTGGTGTGCGTGGTGGTGGCGGCGGCGGCGCTGGCGGCCAGCGGCTGCGGCGGTGGCGGTGGCGGTGACGACGTGCCCGAGCAGCCGGCCTGGATCGAGTCGGCGTCGATCCTGGTGCCCGGGGTCGGGGTCGACAACAAGATGTGTCGTGTCGATCTGTGCCCGCACCACGAGAACACCGACCTCATCACGTGGAACGGCGCCATCTGGCTGGTGCATCGCAGCGCGGTCAGCCAGATCCTCGGCCCCAACAGCGCGCTGCACATCTACAAGTCGACCGACAGCGGCGTCACCTTCGTGCACCAGGCCAAGCTCGACGCGCCGGTGGATCGCGACATCCGCGATCCGCACTTCTACATCGTCGGCAGCGAGCTGCACATCAAGGCGCTGACGCGCCTGCCGGTGGTGTCGTCGCGCGACAGCGACGTCGACACCATCGCGATGAACACGCACTCGAGCGATGGCGTGACCTGGAGCGCGCTGGTCGCGATCGGGCCGCCGACGTGGAGCTTCTGGAACATCGAGAAGCACGGCGACACGCTGTACACCGCGGCCTACGAGGACGGCGACAAGAGCGTGGTCATGTACAGCTCGACCGACGGGCTACAGTGGACGCGTGGTGCCCTGGTGTATGGCGTCAGCGCCGACACCCCGCTGGAGACCGAGCTGGTGTTCATGCCGTCGGGCAAGCTGCTGGCGCTGGTGCGCATGGACGGCACCGACGAGGAGCTGCTCGGCGGCAGCGGACGGCTGCGCACCAAGGTGTGCTGGGCCGACCCGCCGTATGCGCAGTTCACCTGTCCTGATGAGCTGACCGGGCAGCGCCTCGACGGACCGGTGAGCTGGCTGTGGAACGGGCGCCTGTTCGTGCTGGCGCGCAAGCACATCGCGGGCACGCGCAAGCGCACCGCGCTGTTCGAGATCACGGGCACGCTGGAGGGCGGCCCCATCGGCATCCGCGAGTGGGGCGAGGTGCCGTCGGCGGGTGACACCGCGTACGGCGGCGTGGCGGCGCTGGGCGGCAGCCGCTTCGTCATCACCTGGTACTCGGGCGAGCTGGCGCGCAACGACACCTGGGGCGTCGGCATCCTCAGGCCGACCGACATCTGGAAGGCGACCCTGGATCTGTCGAAGCTGAAGTAGCGGTGTTTCGGCCCATCAGGGCCGGTAGCGCAGGACCAGGCGGGGGCGCTGGCTGGGGTCGGGGTCCTCGCGCGAGACCACGGTGGCGCCCTGGTCGGCGCTGCCTTCGACGACCAGGACCAGGCCGAAGTTCTGGCTGGGATTGGCCAGCCAGCCGGCGACCAGCGCGGTGGGCAGGCGGACCACGTGGTCGTGATCATCGCGGCGCGCGTCGAGCTCGCCGACGGCGCTGCTCGCGCGCGAGGCTGGGCCGACCCCGGCGGCGCTCCACGGTGTGCCGGCGCTGCGCTGGGTCCAGGTCGCGGCGGCCTCGTCCCAGGACTCGGTGATGGCGTACAGGCGCAGCGTGCCGGCGTCGAGCTGGCCGCCGGCGGGGATGTGCAGGCGCAGCTCGGCGCGGCGCAGCTCGGCGCCCGCGGGCAGCGTGGGCTCGAAGCGGAGCAGGCCGCGCTGCAGCGGCTCGGCGTCGATGCGCAGGGTGTGCGGGTTGCCGTGCGGCATGCCGGGCGTGTTCTGGTCGATGAAGGTGTCGGCCTGCGCGGGCTGGGGCGGCATCTCGAGGCTGTCGTCGGCGTCGGCGCTGCCGGCGTCGCTGCCCGTGCCGGCGCCGACACAGAGGTTGGCCAGCGCGCCGGGCGACTGCTCGCCGAAACGGCGGCCCGAGCCGCAGTCGGGATCGACGAAGCTGCAGTAGCCCTCGGGCTCGCAGCGGCCGCCGGCGCCACATTGCTCGGTGACCTGACAGCGAAACGGCCGCACCTCGCTGCAAGCAGCGACCGACAGCAGCACCAGCGCGAACGGTCCGAACACACCCCTCATGGGTTCAGCGTAGATGCGCGTGCGCGGCGCGAACAACGACGGAGGCGACTGTTGCCTCGCTGACGGACGCGCGCTGATGTAGGTCGGGCGCGCCCGGATTGATCGGATCTGCGATCGGTGCACTAGATTCGGGCGTGGACTTCGGGCGGCTCCCCGGCCTCGACGGGGTGGTGTTCAAGCTGCCCCCGCTGGAGGCGCGCAGCCGCGAGGTGCTGGCGCGCGGGGGCGGCGCCGGGGTGGTGCGCATCGGCGCGCCGGCGTGGGGGCGCAAGGACTGGCTGGGCAAGCTGTACCCGCACGGGACGGCGCCGCGTGACTTCCTGCGCGAATATGCGCGCCGGGTGGGGGCGATCGAGCTCAACGCCAGCGGCCATGCGCTGCCCGAGGCCAGCGTGCTGGCGGGCTGGATGGCGCAGACGCCGCCGGGGTTTCGCTTCTGTCCCAAGCTGCCGCGCGCGGTGACGCACGAGGGCATGCAGGCGGCGGGCGAGGCGGGGGACGCCGGGGTGACCGGCGCGGCGGCGGCGGCGCTGGCGGCGGGCCAGGCGGCCGCGCGCTTCGCGCTGCTGGGCGAGCGGCTGGGGCTCGGGCTCCTGCAGATGCCGCCGTGGTTCGCGCCCGATCGGCTGGCGGCGCTGGACGCGCTGCTGGCGGCGCTGCCGATGGCGGTCGCGGTCGAGCTGCGCCACCCCGGCTGGTTCGACTTCGGCGCACTGCGCCCGCGCGCGCGCGAGGTCCTGGAGCGCCGCGGGGCGGCGACGGTGATCACCGACGTGGCGGGGCGGCGCGACGTCTGCCACGCCTCGCTGACGACCTCACGGGTGCTGGTGCGCTTCGTTGGCAATGGCGGCGCGGCGGTCGATCTGACGCGGCTCGATGGCTGGGCCGAGCGCGTCAGGGAGTGGCGCGCGGGTGGCCTCGACGAGCTGTACTTCTTCGTGCACCAGCCCGACGACCTGCTGGCGCCGGAGCTGCTGGCCGAGGTGGTGACGCGCTTCAACGCGCGCGCGGGCACCGCGCTGCCCGCGCTGGTGCTGGGCGAGGCGCCGCGCCAGCTGCGCCTGCTGTAGCCGGGGGGCGCAGGTGTAGGTCCGGCTCCGTGGGAGAGCACTCCTGCCAAGCGAGGGGAAAGTCTCCAGATCCTGGGTTCCAGTGACGACGGAACCGTGCAGTGTCGCTCGCTTGGATGAGACCTGGGTGCGGCGCGCTGGTTGCAAACGCTGCCGCCGACGGATGGCGAGAAGATTCGGGAAGTATCGGATGGACAAGCTCCTCGCACGAGGCGCGCGGAGCGAGGTGTTCCTTGCCGTCGAGCTGGGCGAGCTGGCCGGCGAGCGCCACGTCATCGTCAAGCGCCTGCGCCAGTCGGCGGCCCAGGACGCGGTCAGTCGCCACCGCTTCCTCGAGCGCAGCCGGATCGCGCTGGCGCTGTCGCACCCCAACCTGGTGCGCGCGCTGGAGTCGGGCGCCGAGGGCGGCGTGGTCTACCTGGCGCTGGAGTACGTGCGCGGCGGGTCGCTGGCGGCGGGGCTGCAGTATGGCGCGGCGGCGCGCCGGCTGATGTCGGTCGATCTGGCGCTGTGGGTCGGGCGCGCGGTGGCGGCGGCGCTGGAGCATGTACATGGCGCCTGTGACGTGCGTGGCATGCCGCTCGGGCTGCGCCACGGCGCGGTGTCGCCGGGCAACGTGCTGCTGGGCTTCGACGGCATCGTCAAGCTGGCCGACTTCGGCATCGCCAGCGTGGCGCTGGGCGAGAACGAGCCCAGCCGCGCCGCCGACGTGCACCCCGCCTACCAGGCGCCCGAGCAGGTCGCCGGCGGCAGCGTCGATGCGCGCGCCGATCTGTTCGGCCTGGGCGTGGTTCTGCACGAGATGTTGACAGGCCGTCCACTGTTTCGCGGGAAGAATGACCTCGATACCATGACGCGGCTGTGCGAGGGCCGCATCCCGTCCCCGCGCGAGCTGCGCCGCGACTGCCCCGAGGAGGTCGCCAGGGTGGTCATGAAGGCGCTGCAGCGCGACCCCGCCGAGCGCTACCGCAGCGCGGGCGCGATGCTGGCGGAGCTGGAGGCGGCGGCGCAGGGCGCGGGCGGCCTGCTGGCGATGCGGCGCGAGGTCAACGCGCTGTTCGAGCGCGAGGATCGCGGGGATCCGACCATCCCCAAGGTCAAGACCGAGGCCGGTCCGGCGGCGGCCGGTCCGGCGGCGCCAGTGGCGGGGCGAGCGGGCAGCGTGGCCGGCGGCCTGGCGGCGGGCAGCGGCACCGAGTGGCAGCGCGAGCTCGAGGCCGCGACCGAGCGGGTCGAGCCGAGTCCGGAGGCCAAGGCGGCGCCCGAGGAGCACCGGAAGCCGGTGCGCTTCGACAGCGACTGGCAGACCAAGCCGGTGGCGGCGATGCCGGGGCGGCTGGCCCTGCCGCTGCCGGCGCCGGAGGACACCCGGCGCAGCCGGATGCCCAGTCGCCCCCGGGCCAGGGCGGAGGCGGACATCGTGCCGCTGACGCGCAAGCGCGGCGCCAGCGTGCCGGCGCCGACGCCGCTGGCCGGCGCGCACGCGGCGTGGCCCCAGGCGGCGCGGCTGCGTCCGCAGGCCGACCTGATCGTGAAGCCGGAGCTGCCCGCGCGCGGCGAGACCCAGACCGCCAGCGCCCACCGCGGCGCGACCCCGCGGGGTGAGCGACGCACGCCGAGCGCCGAGCGCAGCGGTGCCGGTGCCAGCGCCGGTGCCAGCGCCGGTGCCGCCGCACCGCTGGCCGACAGCTTCGCGGTGGGGCGCTCGCGTCACGCCACCGCGGTGCGCGAGGCCGCCATCCTGCGGGCCGCCGCGCGCGAGGGCAAGCCGCAGGTGCGCAGCCGCCCGGCGCCACGCCCGGCGAATGTGCAGTCGTCCGGGGCGCCGTCGCCGGCCTCGGTGCCCGCGCGCCGCCTGGCCCCGGACGGCAGCCTGCGCCTGCCCCGCGCCACCGAGGACGGCCGCCTGCGCAGCGCCGATGGCGCCATCCACAGCGCCGACGGAGCCATGCGCACCGCGGCTGGCTCCGATCCCGGCCCGGCCCCGTTCGACTGGCGCAACGTCACCCCACCCCGCCCGGGCATCAACCCGGGCCCGACCGCGCCCGCGCCGCAGCAGCTCGACGAGGCCGTTCGCCTCACCCCCTCGATGGGGCGCCTGCGCTGGTACCTGCTCGCTGCCCTGCTCGCCGCGACCCTGGGCATCCTGCTCGCGCGCCACTTCACCTGAACCTGTTTCCGGCTGCCCCCCTGCCTGTGCCGGCCCCTGGCCGTGGCCATGCCCCGTGCCCGTGCTCGTGGCCGTGCGGTGCCCCGGCCCTGTCCGTGCGGCTGCTGCGTGCTACCATGTCTCCATCGGAGACATCCAACCGCCCATGGACACCACCCTCATCAAGCAGATGCTGTCGGCTGGCATCCCCTTCAACCAGACCCTCGGCCTCGAGGTCGTCGACATCGGTGACGGCGTCGGCACCGTCCGCCTCCCTGACGACCCGCGCCTGCGCAACCACGTGCAGTCGCAGCACGCGGGCGCGCTGTTCACCGTCGCCGAGGCGGCCTCGGGCGCGGCCATCGCGGGGGCGCTGCTGGCGGCCAACCTGATGGGCTCGGTCACGCCGCTGGCCCAGGGCGCCGAGATCGCCTACCGCAAGCTCGCGCGCGGCGCCATCGACGCGCGCGCCACGCTGACCGCCGAGCGCGCCGCGCTCGCCGCCGAGCTGGCCAGCGGCAAGGCCGAGTGCAGCGTCGAGGTCGCCCTGACCGACGCCGCCGGGGTGGAGGTTGCCACCGTCAAGGTGCGCTGGCACCTGCGCAAGATGTGACGGCACCGCGCGGCGCGGCGGGCTCGCTACAGCGTCAGCAGCTCCTCGAGGAAGCCGCCGAAGGCGCCGCTGGGGTGGACCAGGTGGATCTCCAGGATCCAGTGCCGGCGCTGCCCCTGCGCGTCGGGCGCGTCCATGGCCAGCCCGTTGCCAGGGCCGATGTAGCTCTCGGGGATCTCGGTGAAGGCGTTCTCGTGCGGGAACTCGCCGACCAGGTGGCCGGCGTGCGGACCGCCGTAGCGCCAGCCGCGCGCCTCCACCGCGCGACAGACCTCGGCGAAGTAGTCGCGCCCGGTCAGCCCCGGGTGCGCGTGCCAGTAGGCCTTGCACGCGGCGTGCAGCGGCGCCAGATCGGCCGCCAGGCGCAGCATCTCGGGGTCGTCGCCGACCACGAAGGTACGCCCCACGTCGGCCTCGAACTGGCCGAACACCGGGCCCAGATCCAGGAACACGATGTCGTTGTCGGCGACCACCAGATCGGGCGGGTTCTCCGCGTAGGGCAGCAGCGTGTTGGCGCCGGCGCGCACGATGCGCTTGTGCCAGTGGCTGCGCACGCCGAAGCGCTCGGCGGCCAGGCGGTGGACGTCGTCGTTGATGGCGCGCTCGCTGCGGCCGGCGCGGATCAGCTGCTGGTCGGTGATGGCGGCGAACAGCGCCTCCGCCTGGGCCTGGGCCTCGAGCAACCGGGCTTCGATCATGGCCGCTTGTAGCTTGCCAACCTCCGTGCTTGCAACCGGAGCGGAAGTCCGCCGACACTGGCGGTCTAACTCGGGAGTTCATATGCGGGCACTGTTCCTGATCGCGATGGGATGTGTGGTGGGCTGTGGTGGTGGCGATGGCACGATGGGCGGTGACGGAGGCATGGTCACCGTCGACTCCATGGTCAACACCGGGACGGTCACCGAGGCCGAGGGCGCGACCCGCAGCAACGACAGCACCAGCGCCGCCGAGAGCATCAAGCTCGGCGACACCGTCAACGGCACCATCGGCGCCATGGTCGCCGGCATGGGCACCGACCAGGACTACTACAAGTTCTCGATCACGGCGCCGACCCTGGTGCGCATCACCCTGCAGACTCGCGCCAGCGGCGATTACCAGGCCCTGGGCGTCCTGGTGCACTCGACCGGGCAGACCATCGAGAACATCGTGCGCCCGGGCAGCGACACCAGCATGGCCTCGCGTGAGGCCTTCCTGTCGCGCACCGGCAACTACCACGTCCGCGTGGTCGATCTGCGCAACGAGGGCGCCACCCCGGCCAACGTGGGCGGCCCGACGTCGACCTACATGTTCAAGGTCGAGGCTGTGACCCCGACCCCGACCGCGGTCACGCTGCCGCTGCCCGCGGGCTCGCAGATGGTCACGGTGCCCGCCGACGGCAAGGTCACCATCTTCGAGTTCACCACCCCGGCGGCCAACCACACCATCAAGGCCGAGACCCGCGCCTCGCGCCTGTCACCGGCCTCCAACGTCGACACCCTGATCTACCTGATGGATCAGACCCAGACCACGGCGAGCCAGGTCGACTACAGCGACGACATCTCGACCGGCGCGATGAACTACGACTCGCTGATCTCCATCAAGGCGCCGCGCGCGGGCAAGCACTGGGTGGTCGCCGACTTCACGGACATCACCGGCGCGGCCCGCAACCTCACCATCACCATCGAAGATCTGGGGCCGTAGCCGTCCTCACCGCGTCGACGCGGCCACGCCGTCCTCGCAGCCGCTGAGGGCGAAGCGTGAGCCGCGGGCGCGGCGCAGGGCGTTGGCGCTGGCGGGGCCGACCTCGCCGGCCAGGGCGCGCTCGAGCTCGTCGGCGGAGGCGATCAGCCGGCGCAGGAAGCGCTCGTACACCGGACGCGAGGCCAGCTGGGCGGGCGTCGGCGGCGTGGCCAGGCCGGCGCGCTCGGCGGCGATGCGGCGCTGGGCCTCGATGCGATCGGCGGGCAGCGCCTTGGCCACGAGCTCCTGGCGCAGCGCCCACAGGTCGAGGTCGTCGGCGCCGGCGCGATCGCCGGTCAGCTCGACATACAGGGCGCGGACGTCGTCGCGCACGCTGCGGTTGAGCGCGGTCAGCAGTCGATCGTGGCTCTCGCGCTCGGCGAAGCTGAGCCCGAGCTTGGCGACCTCGGCGTCGCTGAGCAGTGCCGGCTCCGACCCGAACGGCGGCACGTCGTAGCGCAGCGCGCAGTCGGCCGCCATCGCGGCCAGCTCCTCGGGGGTCTGGTCGAAGACGTCGCCGACGTCGCGCACGCGCGGGGCGCTGAGCGCGCGGGTCAGGGCGACCAGGGCCTCGCGCTGGGCCTGCTCGCGGGCGCGCAGCTCGGCGAGGCTGGCGCTGGCGGGCGGCGGCAGCAGCAGAGCGGGCGCGACCGCGGCGGCGGCGCTGCCGGGGCGCGCGTTCGGGGCGGCGGGAGCGCCAGCCGTGGCCGCTGGCGCGGGCGCTTGCGCGGTCGGCGCCGCCAGGGTCGCCGCCGCTGGCCCGGGGGCGGCTGCCTCGGCGGGTGGCACGGCGCCCTGCGCCGCGGCCGGTGCCGACGCGCGCGCGCGCGCGGATGGCCCGCCACGCAGCGCCTGCAGTCCCAGCACCGCTCCTGCTCCCAGCACCACCCCCAGCACCGCGGCGATCACGGTCGGTCTCGACATGGCAGGACTATGGTCCAGGATCGCCGCGGATCCAGTACCATCGCGGCGTGCGTGTGCTCGTCGCGGTCGGTCTCGTCTGGGTCGCCATCCTCGCTGGCTGCGTCAAGCCGGGGCGCTTCGAGTGTCGCAGCAGCGCGCAGTGCATCAGCGGCGGCACGGCCGGCGTGTGCGAGCCGAGCGGCGCGTGCAGCTTCGACGACCCGAGCTGCGACATCGGCGGTGGCGGGCGCCGCTACGGCGAGTTCGCGCCCGATGGCCTGGCCAACCAGTGCATCGGCGACACCGTCAGAGATGGCGGCGTGCGCGACGCCCAGGGCCCCGACGCCTCGGCCGGCAGCGTCACGGTGACGCCGGGGACGACCTCCCTGCTGGCCACCGCCAGCTTGCAGTTCAGCGCCGCGGTCGCGGCCAGTGACATGCGCGTGACCTGGACCGTGATGGAGGCCGGCGGCGGCAGCATCAGCGCGACCGGCCTGTACACCGCGCCGCTCACCGAGGGCGTCTATCACGTGCGCGCCACCAGCATGGTCGACAGCGCGCGCCACGGCGACGCCGAGGTCACGGTGCGCCGCGTGCTGACCCCGGTGGTGCTGGCCTCCGCGGGCACGCTGGCCAACGCCACCGGCGCGGGGCACCAGACCCACCTGGTGTTCGCGCGCGGGGTGGGCGCCTGGTGGCTGTTCTACAACTCGGGGGCGGCGCTGCGGCGGCTCAAGACGGCGCACTCGCTCGACTTCGTGGGCTGGAACGCCGGTGACGAGCTGTCGCTGGCCAAGGATCACAGCAGCGACGGGCGCGACCTCGCGGTGGCCTACAAGCAGCTCGGCGGCAAGGACGTCATCCACGTCTCGCAGGGCTACGCCGGTCCGCTCGGGCGCTACCACGTGCGCGCGGTCATCGACGGCGCCAGCATCTCGTTCGGAGTGCCGAACGACGTCAACTCGGGCGCTGGCGCGACGCCCGATGGCACCGCGGTCCTCATCATGGACGATGGCACCGTCATCGACAGCACCGGCTATCTGCCCACGCCGGCCACGCCGCCGCTGTCGCCGTGTGGCTATGGCGACATCGTGATCTACACGGCGGATCTCAAGGACACCGGGACCACCAACTTCGATGTCATGACCTGGGCGCGCCGCGTGCTGTGGTGCGTGCCGACCACGGTCAACGCGCGCGCCATGGTGCAGCTGGGGGCGCGCGTGCACCTCCTGTATGAGCTGGGCGATGCCGAGCCGGCGCCCAACCTGATCATGAACGTGCGCGAGCCCACCGGGGCGTGGCTGCCCGACGAGTCGGGCGGCTCGGCGGTGATGCCGCCCCCGGTGTTCCCGGTCGATGCCCCGACGCCGATCAATGACTGGTCGGTGGTCACGCTGGGCAGCACCATGCACGTGGTGCGACGCGCGGGCGCCGGCCGCGACAGCTTCGAGCACCGGAGCTACACCGCGGCGGGCGGCTGGATGACCAGCACGGCGCCGCCCGCCGAGGCGGGCAAGGCCGACAGCGGGATCTTCCTGGCGCGCTACGCTGGCGGCCTGGTCGCGGTGGTGCTGCGCGACGACGGCGCGGTGCGCTACTCGACCTGGAACGGAGGCACCTGGGCGGCGTGGGCGACGTTGGTGGGGACCACGGCGAACCGGCTCTCCATCGCGGGGGGCAGCGCCGATGACGACAGCGTGCGCCCGGCGGTGATCTGGACCCAGCAGAACGGCTCGAGCTACGACATCATGGGCGTCCAGCTGCCGTAGCCCTGGTACGCGGGCGCGCTACTCCGCGATCATGTACTGGCGGCGGCGCGGCTTCTTCTCCCAGCGGTGCACGATGCTGAAGACGAAGTCGCGCTGATCGAAGCCGCCGCTCAGGATGGGCAGCGTGGTCGCGGGGGCGTCCTTGTCGCCGCGGTCGACCACGGTGTAGGACACCATCAGATCCCAGTCGGGCACCACGGCGTACACGGTGCCGACGGTGAAGCCGAGGCGGGTCTGCGGATCCAGGTAGTAGGCCTCGCCGTCGCCCTCGTCGGGGGCCCAGGCCACCGGGATGCGCAGCGCGCTGCCCACGTACATGCCGAACATGCCGTTGGGCGCCCGCAGCAGCGTGGTGGCGCCCAGCGTGGTCTCGGCGAACCAGGCGTCCTTGGTGCCGTCGAGCGCCAGGTGGGTGTAGCCGGCGCCGATCTGGCCCTGGAAGACCAGGGTCTCGTGGATGGTCTTCTTGCTCTGGAAGGCGAGATCGACGCCGCCCCATAGCCCCTTGTCACCGGTCAGCGGGCCGCCGCTCAGCACCAGGGCGCCGGCGACCTGGTTGCGCAGGCCGACGCGCAGATCCACCGAGCCGCCCTGGGACACCGGCTCGTTGAAGAAGCTGGGCTGCTTGATGAGCAGATCGGTGGCGACGCCGACCTCGGCGCGGCCGAACGAGTAGCGCCCGCGCAGGGTCAGGATGCCGAAGTCGCTGAACAGGATGGGCTCGGGCGTGGCCTCGCTGGTGATGAAGGTGAGGTCGCCGCCGATCTCCAGGCTGCCCTTGGGCAGGAGCAGCCAGTCCTTGACGGTGGAGCGCGCGCTGCCGTGGCTGTAGCCGCCGTCGCCGAAGGACTCGCGGGCCAGGGCCACCGAGCCGGGGCTGACCTCGATGTCGTCGTCGGTGTGGACCGCGGGCTCGGGCTTGGGCTCGGACTCGGGCGCCAGCGCAGGCGCGGGGCTGGCGGCGGGCGAGGCCTCGGGGGCGGGCGCGGGCGCCGGGGCTGGTTCAACCGGACCGGGTGGCGTGGGCGCCGGGCTGGGCGCGGGTTCCGCCTGCGCGAGCACCGGCAGGGATAGCACGACCCAGGTGACGAGGCGCATGGTCTTCATGGCGCCAGCATAACGCGCCGGGCTGGCCGGGCTTACTCGGCGGCGAGGGCCTCGCGCAGCGCGCTGGCCAGCTGCTCATACTGGGCGTGGTGGTTGTAAAGCTGCGCCGACACCCTGAGCAGGCGCCGCGGCCAGGCCGGCCACAGCACCACCGGGACCTCGATCCCCCGCGCCCACAGCGCGTCCTGCAGCGGATCGATGCCGCCGCGCGGGGGCCGCTTGCCGTCGGGCAGCGGCAGCGACGCCATCGAGCCGATGAGGTCATCGGGCACCGGCGCGGGCACACCCAGGGCGGCGGCGACGAGATCGCGCGCCGCCAGCGCCAGCGCGTGGTTGTGCGCGCGCACTGCGGGCCAGCCGCCGGGCAGCAGGCCGCCGATGTGGCGGATGGCCTCGGGGGCGCACAGCGCCGCGGTGGGATCCCAGGTCCCGCACCAGTCGAGCTCGAGCTGGAAGCGCGCGCGGTCGCTGCGCGGCGAGCGCGCGCCGTGGCTGATGGCCAGGGGACGCACGCCCTCCTGGCGGTCACGACGGACCCACAGGAAGGCGGCCGCCTTGGGCCCGCACACCCACTTGTGCAGGTTGCCGGTGTAGTAGGCGGCGCCCAGCTGGGACACCGCCAGGTCGAGCATGCCGGGGCCGTGCGCGCCGTCGACCAGGACGTCGATCCCGCGCGGCGCCAGCGCGGCGCACAGCGCGGCCACCGGCATGATGACGCCGGTCTGGCTGGTCACATGGTCGATGAGCAGCAGGCGCGTGCGCGGCGTGACCGCGGCCAGCACCGCGTCCACGATGGCCTCGGCGCTGGCGACCGGGAACGGCACCGCCGCGACCACCACCCTGGCCACGCCAGCGCCAGCGTCGGCCACGAAGTCGAGCGCGTTGCGCGAGGCGGGATACTCGTGGTCGGTGACCAGGAGCTCGTCGCCGGGAGCGAAGCGCAGCGAGCGCAGCACGGTGCTGACGCCGGTGGTGGCGTTGGCCACGAAGGCGAGGTCGGCCGGGTCGGCGCCCACGAAGCGCGCCAGCTCGGCGCGCGCGGCGTCGAGCAGCGTCTCGTAGTCGCGGGCGAAGAAGCGCACCGGCTCGGCCTCCAGGCGGGCGCGCAGCGCGCTCTGCGCCGCCAGCACCGCGCGCGGGCAGGCACCGAACGAGCCGTGGTTCAGGAAGCTGACCGCGGGATCCAGCGCGAAGGCCTGCGCGAGCTCGTGCACGCGAGCAGCCTACCCGATCCGGGCTTGCGCCGCGGGCCGACCTGGGCTGTGCTGCTGGGATGCCGCGCAGTCTGTGGGGATGGGGCCTGACCGAACGTCGACCCGCGCTGGACACGGTGGCGGCGCGCGCGCTGCCCCTGTTCGGCGCCCTGACGCCCGAGGAGCCGGTTCCCGACGAGGTCGCGCTGGCCGCGCTGCAGGCGCCGCGCGTGCCGGTGCCCGCCGACCTGGCCGGCTTCGCCAGCGCCGCCGCCCACGAGCGCGCCAGCCACGCGCGCGGCAAGGCCTACCCCGATCGCGTGCGCGGCTTCCAGGGCGATCACGGCAGCGCGCCCGATCTGGTGGCGCGCCCGCGCGACGAGGCCGAGCTGTTGCGGGTGCTGGCCGCCTGCGAGGCCCACAAGCTGGCGGCCATCCCGTTCGGCGGCGGCTCCAGCGTGGTCGGCGGCGTCGAGCCGCGCCTGGGCCCGGGCCACAACGGCGCGGTGTCGATCGATCTCGCGGCCCTGGACCGGGTCCTCGAGATTGACGATGTGTCAAGATCTGCGCGCATCCAGGGCGGCGTTTTCGGCCCCGCGCTGGAGCAGCAGCTGGGGGCGCAGGGCTACTCGCTGCGCCACTTCCCGCAGTCGTTCGAGTTTTCCACCCTGGGCGGCTGGATCGCGACCCGCGCCGGCGGCCACTACGCCACCCTGCACACGCACATCGACGACCTGGTGCAGTCGGTGCGCATGCTGACGCCGCGCGGGCTGTGGCAGAGCGCGCGCCTGCCGGCCTCGGGCGCCGGCCCCGATCCCAACCGCCTGGTGTGCGGCAGCGAGGGCGTCCTGGGCGTCATCACCGAGGCCTGGATGCGCATCGTGCCGCGCCCGGTCTACCGCGCCAGCGCCAGCGTGCACTTCGCCGACTTCGACGCCGCGGTGGCGGCCACCCGCGAGGTCGCGCAGTCGGGCCTGCACCCGGCCAACTGTCGACTGCTCGACGCGCGCGAGGCCATGATCACCGGGGTCGCCGCCGACAACGTGCTGCTGCTGGGCTTCGAGTCGGCCGATCACCCGCTGGGCCCGTGGCTGGAGCGCGCGCTGGCCATCGCCATCGGCCACGGCGGCAGCTGTCCGCGCGGGCCGCGGCTGCGCGACGACCGCGACAAGGCGCGCGCTCCGGGGGACGACGCTGCCGAGAGCTGGCGCAAGACCTTCCTCGACGGGCCCTACCTGCAAGACGGCCTGCTGTGCCTGGGCATCATCGCCGACACCTTCGAGACCGCCTGCACCTGGACGGCGTTCCCCGAGCTGTTCCGCGCGGTGACCGCGGCGATGAACGACACCCTGCAGCGGGTGTGCGGCGGCGGCGTCGTCAGCTGTCGCTTCACCCACGTCTACCCCGACGGGCCGGCGCCCTACTTCACCTTCCTGGGCCGCGCTCGCCGGGGCGCCGAGCTCGAGCAGTGGGCCGAGCTGAAGCAGGCCGCGGGCGACGCGCTCAGCGCGGCCGGCGGCACCATCACCCACCACCACGCGGTCGGGCGCACGCACCGGCCCTGGTACGATCGCGAGCGCCCCGAGCCGTTCGCGCAGGCCTTGCGCGCCGCGAAGCGCACGCTGGATCCGGCGGCCATCCTCAACCCCGGCGTGCTCATCGACTGAGGTGTATCTCTGCCGGTGACAGGGCTGTCCAGAGTGACCCTGCGTGATACTGTCCGCGCCGAGTCGGCTCGATTTGCCCCCGTGCCGCGGCCCGCCGCCGCGGAACGGTTGTTGCTAGAGGGCCTGCACAAGGAGGACCGCCGTGGCCAGCAAGCATCGCTTCAAGTTCTACCGCGCCGGTGGTGTGGACCAGGTCGTGCTGGAGCGTGGTGCAGATCTGGCGCACCTCGGCGAGCTCGACCGCAAGCTGTGGGCCGCGCTGTCGATGCCGACCAAGGGCGTGCACCTCGAGGCGCGCACCCTGGAGCTGCTCGACACCGACAAGGACGGCTGGGTGCGCGTGGCCGAGATCCTGGGCGTGCTGTCCTGGCTGGGCGAGCACCTGGTCGACCTCGGCACGCTGCTCGAGCCCAGCGACAAGCTGGCCCTCGACAAGCTGAAGGACGGCCCACTGCGCGCCAGCGCGCGTCGCGTGCTGACCGACCTCGCGCGCAAGGACGCCGGCACGCTGGCCCTGGCCGACATCAGCGACGCGCAGAAGAACCTGGCCGCGACGCCCTTCAACGGCGACGGCGTGGTCACGCCCGACGTCGGTGACGCCGCGCTGGCCAAGGTCGTCGAGGACATCCTGGCCACCGTGGGCGGGGTGCCCGATCGCGGGGGCAAGGCCGGCGCCAACGCCGACAAGGCCAAGGCGTTCTTCGCCGACGTGGCCGCGCTGGTGGCCTGGGACGACAAGGGCGCCGCCGCCGGCACCCGCGTCATCGGCGCCGCCACCGACGCCGCCTTCGCGGCGGTGCAGGCGGTGCGCGCCAAGGTCGATGACTACTTCGCGCGCTGCCGGCTGTGCGCCTATGACACCAAGGCGGCCGCCGCGCTGGGCCCGTCCGAGGCCGAGCTGACCGCGCTGTCGAGCAAGGAGCTGGCCGCGGGCTCGCCCGAGATCGCCAGGCTGCCGCTGGCGCGCGTCGACGCCGGCCGGCCGTTGCCGCTGGAGGGGCCGGTCAATCCGGCCTGGGCCGGCGCGCTGGCCGACCTGGCCAGCAAGGCCGTGGCCCCGGTGCTGGGCGCGGCGCGCACCACGCTGACCGAGGTCGACTGGAAGGACCTGTGCGCCAAGCTGGCCCCCTTCGAGGCCTGGCAGGCGGCGCGCCCGACCAGCGCGGTGGCCAAGCTGCCCGACGCGGTGGCGCGCGCACGCACGCTGGCGGGCGGCGACCTGCAGGCGCAGCTCGACGCCACCATCAGCAAGGATCTGGCCGCCAAGGACGACTACGATCGCCTGACCGACCTCGAGAAGTTGCTACGCTGTCAACGAGATCTGAAGAAGATCCTGCACAACTTCGTCAACTTTGCCGACTTCTACGCGCGCAAGGGGGCGGTCTTCCAGGCCGGCACGCTGTACCTCGACGCCCGCGCCTGCGAGCTGACGGTGGAGGTCATCGACGCCGGCAAGCACGGCACCCTGGCGCCGATGGCGGGCGCCTGCCTGGTCTACTGCGACTGCGTCCGCGCCAGCGGCGAGAAGAAGAGCATCGCCGCCGCCGTCACCGCGGGCGACTCCGACAACCTGTTCGTCGGCCGCAACGGCGTGTTCTACGACCGCGACGGCAAGGACTACCAGGCCACCATCACCAAGATCATCGACGCCCCCATCAGCGTGCGCCAGGCCTTCTGGTCGCCCTACAAGAAGTTCGCGCGCATGATCGAGGAGCAGGTCAACAAGCGCGCCAGCGCCGCCGACGCCGCCGCGCAGTCCAAGCTGGCCGCCGGCGCCGAGGCGGTCACCCACGTCGACAAGAAGCCGGAGAAGCCACCCGAGCCCAAGAAGATCGACGTCGGCACCGTGGCCGCCATCGGCGTCGCCATCGGCGGCATCGGCGCGCTCATCACCGGCGTGCTGGCGGCGTTCCTGGGCCTCGGCATGTGGATGCCGATCGGGATCGTGGCCCTGCTGCTGATGATCTCGGGGCCGTCGATGCTGCTGGCGTGGCTCAAGCTGCGCCGACGCAACCTGGGGCCGCTGCTGGACGCCGGCGGCTGGGCGGTCAACGGCCGCGCCAGGATCAACGTGCCGTTCGGCGGCGCGCTGACCACCGTGGCGGCGCTGCCCGAGGGCTCGGAGCACATGAAGCACGACCCCTATCGCGAGAAGGGCAAGCCCTGGAAGCTGTACATCTTCCTGCTCGTGCTGCTCGCGCTCGGCGCCAGCTGGTACCTCGGCAAGCTCGACAAGTACCTGCCCAAGGCGGCCAAGAGCATCACCGTCCTGGGCAAGAACGCCCCCGCGTACAAGGCGCCAGTGGCCCCGCCCGTCGTCCCGGGCGCCCCCACTCCCACACCCGCTCCCACGCCCGCCCCATAGCATTCCGCACTCCGCACTCCCCAGTCCCTGTCGCCTGTGGCCTGTCGCCTGTGGCCTGTCGCCGGCCTCCGGCCGCCTATCCCCCGTCGCCTCCCGCCTGCTTCACTTCGCCCCGACCCCGCGCAGCCGCCCCAGCGCCCGCAGATAGCCATCCCCCCAGCGCAGGCACGGCTCCAGCCGGTGCGACTCGCTCCACTCGTTCCACGACGCGATGAACACCGGGTGATCCCCCGGCGCCCCCCTCCGGTCCAGATACGCCAGCCCCTCCCCCACCGCGTACGCCACCGCCTCGGGGGTCGCTCCCTCGAGCACCGGCGTCCACGGAAAGCCGATGCGCTGGCCATCCCAGTCACGCTTGCCACGCGGCGTGGCGTCCCAGCCGGCGGCGATCGACGGCAGGTAGGGGAGCGCCTGCGTCGTGGCGAGGTGCTCCCAGTCGGCGCGGCGCGCGACGCCCAGCGCGGCATAGTCCTGGCGCGCGGGGCCGTTCCAGTCCGGCCACCACACATACGAGGTCAGCGCGTCGAGGCCCAGCGGCGCCAGCACGGCGGCGTCGGCCGCGCTGTTCAGGCAGCCCGCCAGGTACAGGCCGGGCAGGCCGCGGCTGCGCGCGTGGGCGCGCATGGCGGCGATGGCGGCGGCGCCGGCGCCGCCCAGCTCGGCGGCCAGCCGCCAGCCGTGGAACACGCCCAGCAGCGGGCGGCCATCGACGTGGATGGCGCGCGGATGTGACAGGTACGGCAGCAGGTAGTCGACCAGCGCCAGCAGATCCGCCGGACCGAACCGGAACAGCCGGTCGGGCCCCTGCGCGGTGGACGGCTGCTCCATGCCGACCGGCAGCGCCACGCGCGGCCACACCGGGCACCACAGGATGCCGAAGCGGAAGTCGTCGGGCACCTCACCGGCCGCGAACGCGGGCAGCACCGCGCGCTCCAGCGTCTCGGCGTACAGGGTGGCGCCGTCGGGTCGCCACCAGGTGTCGAACACGAAGCCGTCGAGGCCGGCGGCGGCGGCGGCGCGGGCCTGGCGCACGAAGGTCGCCGGCTCGGCGTCGTCGAGCTCGCCCCACAGCGGCACGTCGGGCTTGGCATGGCCGGGGAACCAGGGCGCGGCGGCGCGCACCAGGTCCCACTCGAACCAGCCGCTGCCGCTGCGGTGGTAGGCCGGGTAGTGGTAGGCGTACAGCGCGCGCCGGGTCATGTCAGCGCGGCCTCGGCGGCGGCCAGATCGGCGGCGTCGTTGACGTTGATGTAGCGGCCATGGAAGGGCCAGCGCGCGAACTGCGCGCCGGAGCGGACATGCTCGAGGGCCGCGGTGATCTCGAGCTCGCCGGTGCGCGGGTTGCGCGGCGCGCTGGCGAAGCCGGCGATGACCGCGGGGGTCAGGAGATACAGGCCGAGGCCGCACACCAGGCCGCCCGGGTCGGCTGGCTTCTCCACCAGCGCGCCGTCGTCGCGCACGCCGAAGTTGGCGCTGATCGCGGCCGGCGGCGCCTCCGGCCACACCACCAGGGCCGGCGCCGGCGGCGGCGCGTCCAGCGTGCCCAGCAGCACGAGATCGCCGAGCGCCACCAGCGCGGGGCCGGCCAGCAGCGGCAGCGTCAGCAGCAGCGCGCTGGCCACGCCATCGGGCGCGGGCTGGCGGACGATGCGCGCGGCGGGCAGCGCGGCGGCCATGAAGGCGGGCCCGTGCGGGTCCTCGGCCGCGGCGACCACCACCGGCGCGGCGGCGCTGCGATGCAGCGGCAGCAGCCGCTCCAGCAGGTGCGCCAGCAGCGGGCGCCCCGCCAGCGCCACCATCGACTTGGGCAGCCCGGCGGGCCGACCCGGCAGCCGGGTGCCGCGTCCGCCACAGATCAGCACCAGCTGCACCCGGCCATTCTAGCGCGCCACGGGTGTTGACAGCTGGCCGGCGCCATCGCTTGATGATGCGGTGAGGCGCGCCCTTGTGTTCGCGATGCTGGTCGTGGCCCTGGTGCCCGGCTGCAAGAAGAAGAAGGGCGCGCCGCCGATCGACACCAGCGATCCAGGGCCGGTGGTGCCGGCGCAGCGCTCGCCCGATGATGATGGCGGGGCGCCGGGCGGGGCCGGCGACGGCGCGGATGGCGGCGCCGGCGCGGCGACCGACAGCACCCCCGGCCCCACCGGCGGCACCGGCAACGTGCTCGAGCACGAGCTGTTCCAGGCTGCCTCGGTGACCACCGACGCCACGCTGATGACGCAGGTCATGCGCCGGCTCGGCATCGTGACCCGCGACGGCACGCCCAACGAGAAGATGGAGGCGTTCATGAACGCCCACGTGGCGTGGTCGCAGGCCAACGTGGCCTGGATCCGCGAGCACGCCATGGATCCCGCCAAGGCGCGCGCGTTCCTGGCCGCGCACCCGCCGCAGGCGACTCCGTCCCCGTCGCCGCGCCCGCGCTAGCGCGCGAGGCGCGGCGGTCAGGACACCGGGAAGCTGTGCGACTCGAGGTGCCCGCCGGCCAGCGCGGCGGCGGCCTCGACCTGGGCCAGCACCACGCGGTCGTGGGCGGCGACTGCGAAGCCGTGCATCAGCGCGACCGCCAGGGTGCCCAGCTCCTGGTACTCGAAGCGGGCCGTGAAGCGGCAGCGTCCGGGGCCGAGCGGGGTGATCTCGAAGGCGCTCTCGCCCGCCATCGGGGTGCCCTCGAGGTAGCGATAGCGCGCCGCGCGCGGCGACACGCTGACGATCTCGGCATAGTCGCTGAGGGCGCGATCTTCGAGCCAGGCCAGGGCGTGGCGCAGCGGCCCCGGCAACGGCAGGCCGCGCGCACGGGCGGCGTCGACCAGGCTGAAGCAGCCGTGGAAGCGCTCGCCGGGCTGGAACGGCCGACCCACGCGCGCGCGCAGCCGCTTGACCCGGATGCCGGCGAAGCGCCGCGCCGGATCGGCCATGACCTCGGCGAAGGCGCGCGCGAAGACGTCGGCGTCGGCGGCCACGGTGGCCTCGTGCAGGTTGCGCTTGATGGCGATGGGGCCGCGGGCATCGACCCGCAGCGGGCGCCGCGTGGCCAGGCGGCGCGCGATGGCGGCCGGCAGCGCGCTCACGAGCGCGCCTCCAGCGCGGCGCTCAGCGCGGTCAGGGCCGGCGTGGGCAGCCCGCGGGCGGCGGCCTCGGCGCGGTAGGTCGCCAGCAGCGCGCGGGTCTGGCCTGCGACCTTGGTGTAGTGGGCGCGGAAGAAGCCCTCGACATCGAGCGGCGCCAGCCGCGGCAGCATGGCCAGCAGCACGCGCACCCCGGCGCGCTCGAGGGCGCCCCTGAGGCGCGGCGCGCGCACGCCCCGGAAGGCCGCGGTGATCATGGTGGCCTCGCGGCTGGCGGCGGCGGCGCGCGCCAGCAGGGCGCGATCGGCGCGCAGGCCGCGCAGGCTGAAGCCAGCGACCTCGAGCGCGACCATGTGCGGGTCCAGCAGCGCCACCCCGAAGGCCAGCTGCGCCGGCACATCGCGCGCGCACGCGGCCGGAAAGCCGCCCGCGCGCAGCAGCGCGACCAGCGGGCGCACCCGCGCCGGCGCGCCGCTGAAGGGACACTTGCCGAGCGGCGGGAACCAGTACGCGGTGCCCGGGCCTGCGCCGGCCTCGCCGGCCTCGCCGGGCAGCGGCGCGGTGTAGGCCATCAGGCCGATCATGCCGGCGACCACGCGCTCGGCGCCCGCGACCGCGCAGACGCGGGCGTGATCGGTGAGGCCCGGCTGCAGCGTCACGATGCTGGCGTCGCCGCTGGCGGCGCACAGCTCGGCCAGCCAGCTGCCCTGGTGCAGCGCGGGCGAAGGCACGCACAGGAGGACGGCGTCCCAGCGCTGCGCGGCGACCGCGGCGGTCTCGGTCAGCACGGTGAAGTCCTGGAAGCGCACCGCGTCGCGCCGGCCCCGCTTGCGCAGCGGGAAGAGGTCGAAGCCGCGCCGCACCGTTGCGGCGTACTGCGGGCGCACCAGGAAGCTGACCTCGGCGCCGCCCAGCTGCAGGTGGCGACCGTAGACCTGACCGACCGCGCCAGCGCCGACCAGGAGGATGCGCGGGGCCGCCCCGGCCGACATCACAGCGCTCCGTAGGCGCGCGGGATGGTGCTCGAGAGCACGCGCACGCCCAGCTCGGCGGCGGCCTGCTCCATCTCCATCTGCACCACCTGATCGTGGAACTTGAGGCCGAAGCGCTGGAAGCTCGCCAGGGCCACGCCGCCGACCTCCTGGTACTCGAAGATCTGGCGCACCCGGCACTGGCCGGGGCCGTCGGCCTCGATGGTGAAGGTGCTGGTGCCGGCGATGGGCGTGCCCTCGAGGTAGGCATACTCGAGCCGGTAGGGCTGGCCCGGCGCGGGGTCGGTGACGATCGCGCGGACCTCGGCGTAGTTCGACAGCAGGGCGTCCTCCAGCCAGCCGGTGAGGCGGCGCGCGGGCGCCAGCGCCAGCAGCGCGCTCAGCCAGCGCGCGGCGATGGGCAGGCGCTCCTCGAGGGCGCCGGTGGCGGCCAACTCCAGCGAGAAGCAGCCCTGGAAGCGCTCGCCGACGTGGAAGTCCTCGCCCATGCGCTCGGACGGGCGCTTGACCCGGATCAGGCCGAAGGTGCTGGTCGGGCTGGTGACCACGGCGCGGAAGGCGCGCGCGAAGTCGGCTGCGGGGGCGGCGATGACGAACTCGTGCACGTCGCGCTTCACCGCGATGGTCTTGTGCGCGTCGACCGGCAGGGGGGCGCGGGCCTGCAGGCGCTGGCGGGACTCGGTGGACAGGATGCGTTCCATGGCGGACCTCTGGCTTGCTGTAGTCGTTTGACTACGGCAAGATGTAGTCGAATGACTACGACGCTGTCAAGAGGTACGCGCAGACCGCGCAGAAAGCCTGCCAAACCCGTGATCCGCGGGGCCGAGGACACCCGCACCGCGCTGATGGACGCCCTGGTGCGGCTGCTGGCGCGGGGCAGCGTGGCCGGGCTGTCGGTGCGCCACATCGCGGCCGAGGCCGGCGTCAACCACGGCCTGGTGCATCGCCACTTCGGCAGCAAGGAGGAGCTGGTGCGCGCCACCATCGCGCGCCTGAGCGCCCGCGTACACGCCGAGCAGGCCGCTGGCGGCGGCATGAGCGCGTCCTCGTTCGAGGGGCTGCGCCAGCGCCCCGAGGTCGCGCTGGTGGTCGCGCGCGCGTGCCTCGACGGGCCGCACGATCTGCTGGCGCTGGCGGCGCCGCCGCCCGAGCGCATCCGCGAGCTGACCGCGCCGATGCGGCGGGCGCTCGGCAAGCTGGGCTTCGCGCGCGAGGGTGACGCCGCGGTGCTCAACGCGCTGGGCACCGCGGCGCTGCTGGGCTGGTTCGTGTTCCGGCCGCTGCTGGCCTCGGGCTACGACCTGCCGGCCGACGCCGACGCACGGCTGGCAGTGCTGCTGCAGAAGCTCGACGCCCTGCTGCTGGCCATGGCGTGAGGCGCGGCTACACTGACGGCATGAGCAAGCTGCGGGGGCTGGGCCTGGGCCGGGGCCTGGGCCTGGGTGTGGCGGCCGTGGTGCTCGCGCTGGCCGGGGTGGCCGCGGCGGTCGCCCCGAACAAGGTGGTCGTCAGCACGCGCGCAGCCAACCGCGCCGCGGGCCTGGCTGCCCTGAAGAAGGCCAGGCTGAAGCTGGTCGCGGCGCCCAAGAGCTCGCTGCCGCAGCTCCTGCGCGAGATGGATCGCGGCGCCGCGCCAGGCGCCGAAATGACGATCGACGGGCAGCGCGTCATCGCAGGCAACGCCATCGGCATGCTCAGCGGCGGCAATGACCTGTTCGTGCGCGACGCCAGGGGCGTGCTGCACCTGCTGTGGCTGCAGCAGGGTGAGCCCAGGGTGAAGAAGACGGTGCGCACCCGGGTGCCGTCGTGTGACGTCTGTCGCGCACGGGCGTTCGCCGAGCAGTGGTGGCTGGCCGAGGCCGAGCTGGGCTGCTACCAGGGCGGCGCGGCGCCGCCGCCAGCGACGCTGCGCCTGTATGTGCTGCCCGCGGGCGAGGTGGTGGGCGAGCCCATCGGCATCGATCACCCGTACACCGCGCTGGAGCCCATCCCGACGGGTCCGCCCTGCCCGCCCAGGCCATAGGGTAAGCTGGGTCGTGGTCGGCGAGACGCTGGGCAGCTACAAGCTGGTGTCCAAGCTGGGCGAGGGCGGCATGGGCGTCGTCTACCTGGCCGAGCACACGCTGATCGGGCGCAAGGCCGCGGTCAAGGTGCTGCGCAGCGAGTGCACCGGCAACCAGGAGATGGTGCAGCGCTTCTTCAACGAGGCGCGCTCGACCGCGATGATCAGGCACTCGGGGCTGATCGACGTGTTCGACTTCGGCCACCACACCACCGGGAGCGGGGCCGGCGCGGCCTACATCGTGATGGAGTACCTCGACGGCGAGTCGCTGGCGGCGCGCATCGAGCGCGGCGTGCGCTTCCCGGTCGAGATCATCGTCGACCTCGGGCGGCAGATCGCGGCCGCGGTGGGCGCCGCGCATGCCAGGGGCATCGTCCACCGCGATCTCAAGCCCGACAACATCTTCCTGCTGCGCGACGACGTCGATGGCGGCTTCAAGGTCAAGGTGCTCGACTTCGGCATCGCCAAGCTGGGTGATGACGCGACCCGCTCGTGGCGCACCAAGACCGGCACCGTGATGGGCACCCCGCTGTACATGTCGCCCGAGCAGTGCCGCGACGCCGGCGAGGTCGACGCGCGCGCCGATGTCTATTCGCTGGGCTGCATCCTGTACGAGATGGCGTGCGGGCGGCCACCATTCGACGGCGCGACGCCGGCCGATGTGCTGGTGGCCCACCTCAAGGGGGTGCTGGTGCCGCCACGGGTGCGGCGGCCGGACCTGCCCAGGGAGCTCGACGCGGTGCTGCAGCGCGCGCTGGCGCGCGAGGCGGGGCAGCGCTACCAGAGCATGGAGGAGCTGTCGCGCGAGCTGGAGCGCTGCGGCGCTGGCGGGCGCGCGGTGCTGCCGGAGGCGATCCCGTTGCCGGCGGCGGCGAGCGCTGGTGCGGGGCAGGTGCGGCGGCAGCGAGTGGCCGCGCTGGAGGACACCGCGCACGCGCAGCCCGAGGGGGTGCCGCGGACGGATCTGGACGCGGTGGGCAAGCACGAGGAGCGGCGCAAGGAGGCGGCGGGCGCGGGGCCGGCGCCGGCGGGGCCGGCCGCGCAAGGCGCGGTGAAGCGGGTCGAGCAGCCGCACGCGGGGGTGCAGCGGGCGGGGGCAGCTGAGGCCGCGAGTGAGGTGGACCCGGAGCTGAAGCGGACGACGCCGTATCGGCGGGCGACGACGCAGTCGCTGCTGGAGGCGGCGCGGGGCGGGCGGGGCTGGCTGGTGGCGGCGCTGCTGGGTGGAGTGGTGATCGTGGGCGGGGTGGTGTGGCTGAGCCGGGGTGGGCCGGGGCGCCGCGAGCCGAGGCCGAACGGGCCGGCAGCGAGCGCGCGACCGGCGCCCGCGGCCGCACCCAATGCGAGCGCGACTCCGACTCCGAGTCCGACGGCGACCAGCGCGCCGAGCCCGAGCCCGGTGGCCAGCGAGGCGCCCGTGCCGAGCGCGAGTCCTGGGGCTGACCCCGCGGACGCGCTGACGCCGAGGCCGTCGCCATCCCCGGTGGGCGCAGCTCTGCCGGGGCCCCCCAAGCTGCGCGTCAAGAGCAAGCCCAAGGGCGAGCTGCGCGTCGAGGATGGCGTGGTGGACCCGTTCGAGGACTAGATTGACCGGGCCGCGGCTGCCCGCCATGCTGCGCGCATGAAAGATCTGGTGGGCAAGGTCGCGGTCGTGACGGGGGGCGCCAGCGGGATCGGGCTGGCCATGGCGCAGCGCTTCGCGGCCGAGAAGATGAAGCTGGTGCTGCTCGACGTCGAGGCGCCGGCGCTGGCCGAGGCGGCCAAGGCCCTGCGCGCGGGTGGCGCGACGGTGTTCGCGCGACGTGTCGACGTGTCGAACATCGCCGAGATGGGCGCCGCGCTCGACGAGGCGCGCAGCGAGCTCGGCATCGCGCACATCATCTGCAACAACGCCGGGGTCGCCGGGCCGGGCGGCCCGATGTGGACGCTGAGCGAGGCCGACTGGAAGTGGACCCTGGGCGTCAACCTGTGGGGCGTCATCCACGGCGTGCGCCTGCTCTTGCCCGCGCTGCTCGAGAGCGGAGAGGAGGGCCACGTGGTCAACACCGCATCGATGGCGGGCGTGACCTCGACGCCGTTCATCGCGCCCTACACCGCGACCAAGCACGGCGTGGTCGCCATCTCCGAGGTGCTGGCCAAGGAGCTCGAGCTGGTCGGCGCCAGGGTCGGCGTCTCGGTGCTGTGCCCCGGCTTCGTCAAGACGCAGATCGCGACCTCGATGCGCAACCGCCCCGCCGACGTCGCCGCCGCGGCGCCCGCACATCCAGCAGGACCCGGGATGATGCAGGCCATGCACGCCCTGGTCGCGGGCGGCGTCGAGCCCGCCAGCATCGCCGACCAGGTGGTGTCCGCCGTCCGCGAGCGCCGCTTCTACATCCTGACCCACCCCGAGATGAAGCCGGCCATCAAGCACCGCATGGACGACCTCCTCGACGAGCGCGCCCCCGGCATCGACCCCCTGATGCGCTCGCTGTTCACGCCAAAGCCCTGATTCTCCGCGGCTTGCCTGCCCTTGCCAGCGGGCAGGGGCTACCGTGCGTGAATTGGCGCACGGAGCGGCCGTCCTTTCACCTCGCGTGAAGGTTGGCCGCCGACGCGCAACAGAGCAGGCATGATGGGTCGGT
>JADYYK010000085.1 GCA_020853705.1 Deltaproteobacteria bacterium | reverse complement strand
GGCGGCGGAGCGCGCGGCGGCGGAGCGCGCGGCGGCGGAGCGCGCGGCGGCGGAGCGCGTGGCGGCGGAGCGCGTGGCGGCGGAGCGCGCGGCGGCGGACAAGGCAGCGCGCGCGGCCGCGGCGGCCAAGGCCTCACGCGCGCCCGAGGCCGCGCCGACCAGGCCGTCGAAGGCCATCCGGGTGCCCGCCGAGGCCGCGGCGGATGCCGCCGCACAGGCCTTCATGGAGGCCGCCAACCCCGAGCCACGGCGCGCCGCTGGGGCCGCAGCCGCGGCGCCAGCGCAGATCCGCGTCCAGCCGGCCATCGACACCGGACTGCAACGCGCCACGGCGGCGCTCGACGCCGGCGACGCCGGCGATGGCGGCGGCGGCGGCGAGGTCGACATCGATCTGGATGCGCCCGAGCCACCGCGCAAGCCGGCCCCGGTCAAGGCGGCCGCGGCCGCAGTCCCGGCCAAGGCGGCGTCGGGCAAGCCGGTGCCCGCGCGCGGCCCCGACAAGGCGGCTCCCGACAAGGCCGCGGTCGAGGCCAAGGGTGCTCGCCCGGCGGCGGAGCCCACCGGTCGCACCCGCGGCGAGGCCGAGGCGGCCAAGAAGCCGGCCCCCGGTGGTCGCCGTCGTCTGGTCCGTCGCCGCGGCGCCTGGGCGTGGTGGCAGATCCTGGTCGTGGTGGGCGCGGTCGCGATGGCCGGTGTGGTCGCCGGCCTGGTGGTGCGCAGCGCGCGCATGAAGAAGCAGCTGTCGCGCCTGCGTGACGCCGCGCGCAGCCAGCTCGCCCGTGGCAACCTCAGCGACTACAACGCCGCCGAGGAGAACTGGTCCAAGGTCATCTCGATGAAGTCCGACCGCGCCTCGCGCTCGGCGCGGGCCCGCGTGCGCGCGGCCATGGCGGCCGAGTTCGGTGAGGGGCTGGTCGAGGCGCAGAAGCAGGTCACCGCGCTGGGCGCGGCCGAGAACATGGAGGCGGCGTCGGCGCGGATCTACCTGGCGCTGGCGCAGGGCAAGAGCACCGAGGCGGTGGCGCAGGCGCGCGCAGCGGCGACCAAGTATCCCAACGACAGCCTGCCACGCTACCTGCTGGGGCGGTCGCTGCTGGCCTCGGGCGACGCCGAGGCGGCGGTGTCGCTGCTCGAGCTGGCGGTGCAGAAGGACGCCGGCGACGTCCTGGCCTGGCGCGCGCTGGGGGTGGCGCGCGCGCAGCGCGGCCAGCTGGAGCCGGCGCGGGACGCCTTCCAGCATGCCCTGGCGCTGAACCCCGGCCACGTGCAGAGCGTGATCGACTCGGCGCGGCTGGACGTGCGGCGCGGCGACAAGGACTCGCTGGCGCGCGCCGAGAGCGACCTCGAGAGCGTGGTCAACGCGCGCCGCGATCAGTCCTCGCGGGTGCAGCTGGCCTGGGCTCACCTGGCGCTGGCCGAGCTGCGCGCCCGCCTGGGCGAGGGCAAGCGTGCGCGCGAGGCGCTGTCGGACGCCGCGGCCAGCCGGCCCGAGGCCGACGCCGCCTTCGGCGAGGCGCTGGCGACCACGCTGCTGGCGCTGGGCGACGAGAGCGCCGCGCGCGCGGAGGCCGAGAAGGTGCTGGCGCTGGATCCGGGACGCCTGGTCTCGCGGCGCATCCTGGCCCAGATCCTGCTGGCCGACGACCGCCCGCAGGCGGCGCTCGAGGGCCTCGGTGGTCGTGGCGGCGCCGCTCCACAGCTGGCCGCCGATCCCGAGGCCATGGTGCTGCGCGGCCGCGCCTACCTGATGCTGGGCGAGCTCGAGCTGGCGCAGAAGGAGCTCGACGCCGCGCTGGTCAAGGCGCCCGCCGACGTCTCGGCCAAGGTGGCGCGCGCCCGGGTCGATGTCGCGCGCGGTCAGCCCACGCTGGCGACCGCGGCGCTGCGGCCGCTCATGCTGGAGCGGCCAGGCGATCCCGAGCTGGCCGCCGGCCTGGGCGCCGCGCTGCGCGCCGACGGCAGCGCCGAGGCGGTGGCCGAGGCGCGCAAGGTGCTCGAGGCCGTGACCGCGCAGGCCACCGGGCCGGCCGCGGTCGCCGCGCTGCTCGAGCTGGCGCGGCTGCACCGCTCGCAGGGGCGGCTGGGCGACGCCCGCGGCGTGCTGTCGCGCGCGCTCGAGCTCAAGCCGCGCTCGCGCGATGCCAAGCTGGAGGACGCCCTGATCCGCTTCGACTCCGGTGAGGCCAGCGCGGCGGCGCAGAGCCTGGCCCAGCTGACCTCGGAGGGCGACGCCCGCCCGCTGGAGCTGCTGTGGGCGGCGCGCACCTCGATGGCGGTCGGGCAGCTCGCCGAGGCCGAGAAGCAGCTCGACCGGCTGGCCAAGACCGACGCCTACCGCGGCGAGGGCGCGCGCGAGCGTGGTCGCCTGGCGCTGGCCCGGCGCAACCCGCCCAGCGCGGTGTCCGAGCTGCGCCGCGCGGTGCAGCTGGCGCCCGACGACATCGAGGCCCGCGTGCTGCTGGTCGACGCCCTGCTGGCGGCCAACGACTCGCCGGGCGCCGACGCCGCGCTGCGCGACGCTCGCACCCGGCCCGCGCTGCGCGGCGCCCCCGAGCTGGAGGTCGCCTCGGCGCACGTGCACCTGTGGGCAGGGCGCTTCCAGCCCGCCATCAAGGCCGCCTCCAGCGGCATGCGCGGCCTGGAGGCTCGCCGCGCGCCGTCGCGCGTGATCGCCGACGCCCACGTCTGGCTGGGGCGCGCCTTCTATGACGACGGCCAGCTGTCCAAGGCGGCACCCGAGTTCCAGCGCGCCGGCCAGCTCGACGCCTCCAACGCCAGCGCGTTCTACTACCTCGGCCTGGTGTTCGACGAGCTCGGCCAGTCGCCCGAGGAGGCCAAGCAGTCGTTCCAGAAGGCCATCGCCGCCGACCCCAGCTTCGCCGAGGCGCACTTCCAGCTCGGCGATCTGCTGCGCCGCATGGGGCAGGGCAGGGCGGCCAAGGCGTCGTTCGAGAAGTACCTCGAGCTGGCGCCCCGCGGCGACTACGCCGAGGAGGCGCGCCGCCTGGTCGACTCGCTACGCTGACCAGTGGTCGGCTTCGAAGTTGGCGTCGGGCACGTGGACCGTGAGGTAGCCGTCGGTGGGGAAGCGGGCGCTGGCGACCCCGGCGAAGGCGAGCTGGAACCAGACCTCGAGGTCTTGCCGCGGTGACGCGGCCAGGGTCGCGAACGGGACGCCGAGCTCGATGACGTCGCCGAACGCGCTCTTCGCGCTCGCCAGGTCGAGCGCCGCCGGGGCCGCACCGGCTGGCGTCAGCGTGCCCGACAGCGCGCCGCCCCGGCCCAGCGGCAGCTCCAGCGTCGCGCTGGCGCCGCCGACCACGCGCAGGTGGATGGTCAGCGTGCCGCCGCGCAGCTCCTCGCGCACATCGCCGTGGGGATCCAGACGCAGATACAGCGTGTTCTGGTCGAAGCCGAACAGGATGCGCTCGACCCAGCGCTTGACCGCGCTCATGGCGGCGCCGCGCGGCACATCGTAGCGCCCGGCGCCGTGCCACTCGTAGAACGAGCGGCCATGGCCGGTCAGGCGCGGCCGGATGAAGGCCAGCGGCGCCTGCGTCCCGCGCGGCCCGTGGCGCTCCGGGTGCGGCAGCGGCGCGCCCAGCGTGGCCGGAGGATCGAACTCCAGCGCCTCATAGGCGCCCTTGAGGTGCTCGGCGAAGATGGCCGCGAACACGGTGTCCTCGGCGGAGTGAAACGGCTCGCCGAACCACCAGAACCAGTCCGAGCCCTCGGCCTGGTAGATCCACTCCAGCGCCGCCGCCGCCCGCGCGCGCGCGCGCTCGTCGCCTGCCGCGGCCTCGGCCACGCGCCGCCGCGCCGCGCCCAGCTCGCCCCAGGCCCGGTTCTTCTCGGGGTCGCCGATCCAGATGTGAAAGTCGGAGTCGATCCACGACCCCGACGCCAGCTCGGTGAGCGGTGTCGCCGTGCGCCCCTCCAGCGCCTCGCTCAGCGTGCGCGTGCGCAGATCTGGCGCCGTCGCCAGGGCGTCGTGCAGCTGGGTCAGGAACGGCTCGCCCGACCCCGGGTACGACTCCCAGGCGTTCTCGCCGTCCAGCGCGATGGTCACCAGCGGCACCTCGCCGGGCGCATGCGCTCGCGCCTCGGCGCCCGCCGCGCGCACCCGCGCCAGCACGTCCGCCACCGCCGGCCCCGCCTCGCCCGCGGCATACGCGAAGCCGATGCGGTCGGCCATCTCGCGATCGCGGAACACCAGCTTGACCCCGCTGAACTGGTAGGGCTGATACAGCGCCCCGCGCGCCGCGCCCGCCACCCCGCTGCGCCACAGGATGCCCTCGTCGCCGCACAGCCACTCGATGCCCGCGCCGGCATAGCGGCGCACCGCCTCGGGTGACAGCGAGCCCTCGGGCGGCCACATCCCGCGTGGCGTCTGCCAGAAGGTGCGCTGGTGCGCCTCTCGACCGCGCGCGATCTGCGCCGCGGCGTCCTCGGGCCAGGCGAAGCGCGGCGGCAGCGGCAGCCCCGGCTGCGCGCGCCGCGCGGTCTCGGTGTCGATCAGCAGCGGCACGATGGGGTGATAGAACGGGCTCGACGACAGCTCGACCTGCCCCCGCCCGGCCAGGCCTCGCCACGCCGGCAGCACCCGCGCGGCCGCGCTGCGCTGGCACGCCAGCAGCGCCTGCACGTCGGCGTGCGCATAGTCGCGCCCCTTGGCCTCCAGCACCGCGACCAGCGGCTCCTCGCTGGCCATCGAGAAGCCGAACGACGCCAGGTGGAACAGCGCCGTCAGGTCACGCAGCTCGGCGACGCTCCAGCCTGCGCCGCCCGCGGGCACCGGCCCGGTGCCGCGCTTGTAGGCCAGGTCGCGATAGCGCGGCCGCGGCTCGATGCCGCGCACCCGGTGCACCGAGAAGAAGCGCGCCAGCGCCTCCTCGCGCTCGGCCGGCGTCCAGTCCTCGGTCGGCTTCTCCGCCAGCGCCTCGTGCTCGTCGCGCAGCCCGCCCACGTAGGCTTCCAGCTGGCGCACCAGCGAGGGCACGAAGTTGACCGTGACGTGCACCTCGGGCCGCCGCGCCAGCACGCGCGCCATGTCGAGGTAAGCCCGGGTGGCGTGCATGCGCACCCAGGGCAGCACCGGCCGCCCGGTGCGCGGCGAGGTGTACTCGGGCTGGTGCATGTGCCACAGGAAGCAGACGTCGATCGGCGTCGCCGCGCCGCCGCCGCTCACGTGAACACGAACCCCTTGGGCACCACGGTGATGCCGTCGCTCTCGTCCCAGCGAAACCCGCGCGACAGGTCCAGCGCGTGGTCGACGCCGATGTGCGCCCCGGAGGGGATCTTGACGCCCTTGTCGACGATGGCGCGCACCACGCGGGCGTGGCGTCCCACCGAGCAGCCCTCGAACAGGATCGACTCCTCGACCTGGGCGAACGAGTTCACGCGCACGTTGGGCGACAGCACGCTGCGGTTGACCCGGCCGCCCGAGATGATGCAGCCCTCCGACACCAGCGAGTCGGTGGCCTGGCCGACGCGCGCGCTGCCCTCGTCGGCGAACACGAACTTGGCTGGCGGACTCGGCTGGGTCCAGGTCCGGATCGGCCAACGCGGATTGTAGAGATCGAGCAGCGGCTCGACCTGCACCAGGTCCATGTTGGCGTCGAAGTACGATCGGACGGTGCCCACGTCGCGCCAGTAGCCGCGCTCGCGCTCGGGCTGCCCGGGCACCATGTTCTGCGAGATGTCGTAGACCGCCACGCGGGCGTTGCCGACCATGCGCGGGATGACGTTCTTGCCGAAGTCGTGCTGCGAGGCCGCCTCGGCGTCCTGCTTGGCCTCGTCGATCAGCGCGTCGGTGTTCCAGATGTAGTTGCCGCACGAGGCCAGCGCCCAGCCCGGGCGGCCCGGCATCTCGCGCGGATCGGACGCCTTCTCGCGGAACCCGATCATCCAGCCCTTTTCGTCGACCTCGAGCACCCCGAACTGCGTCGCATCCGCCACCGGCACCGGGACCGCCGCCACCGTCATGTGGGCGTCCATCTCCAGGTGGTAGTCCAGCATCTGGCGCACATCCATCTTGTAGATGTGGTCGGCCGAGAACACGCAGACATAGTCGGGCGACTCGTCGGTGATGACGTTGATGGACTGGAAGATGGCGTCCGCCGAGCCGCGGAACCAGTCCTTGCCGCGGCGCTGCTGCGCCGGCACCACCTCGACATAGAGGTCCAGCATCGCCGGCAAGCGCCAGCCGCGCGCGATGTGCGTCGACAGCGAGTCCGACTTGTACTGCACCAGCACCTTGATCTTCAGGAAGCCCGAGTTGACCAGGTTCGAGAGCACGAAGTCGATCAACCGGTAGCGCCCGCCGATGGGCACCGCGGGCTTGGCGCGCTCGATGGTCAGCGGTGCCAGCCGCTGCCCCTCACCGCCCGCGAGCACCAGCGCCAGCACATTGGGCTGGGCGCCGCGTCGCGGGGCAAACCGCCTCCGGTTGTCCTCGCCGTCGCTCATCGGGGCTCGCTAGAAGAGGTGAAGAACGAAATGGCCAACCGCCGCCGCGCCACCCAGCACGACGACGGTGATGACCGCGATCAGGGCGGCCTTGCCGCCGCTGCCTTCATCCATCTGGTGGGCGCCGGTCTTGTCGGGCTCCAGCAGCGACTGCAGATCCTCGACCTGGGAGGTCGTGCGCTTGCCCAGCTTGCCGGTGTCCGCCGTGGCCATGGCACCCGAGCCGCGCGCGCGCACGCCGGCGCCGTTGCCACCCTTGCCACCCGCCGCCTGGCCCTTGTGGGCGCCGTTGCCGTTCGCGGTCGGGCTGCCCTGCTGCGCGCCGCCACCCTTGCCCTTGCGCTGCTCGCCGCCGCCCGCCCCGGCGCCGCGCTGACCCTTGCCGCTCGACGACTGCAGCCCCGCGCCAGCAGCCTTGGCCTTGCTGGTGATCGAGTCGTCGACCCACTCGCGCGGATCGATGAACGACGACGGGTCCAGCGGCTGCGACGCCTCCGGTCCCAGCGGCTGGCTCATCTGCGGGGGCTGGTCTCCGGTGCCCGCCGCGATGTCGGCCAGATCCTGCGCCGTCATGTCGAGCGAGGTGAACTTGATGATCTCCTCGCTGATCAGCGTGTCGATGATGCCGGGCTTCTTCATGGTGCCCGACTGGCGCACCCGATCGTCGACCACCTGGCGCACCATCGACGCGATGTCGCGCTGGGTCACCTTGCGCCCGCGCGAGAACAGGTACTGCGCGATGGCGTCGCCGAGATCCATGCCGTGCTGGTAGCGGTTCTCGGGATCCTTGGCCAGCGCCTTGCGGACGATGCCCTCCAACTCGGGCTCGACCTCGGGGTTGAGCGCCGCCAGCGGGGGCACGCGCGCCTGGCGCACCAGCTCGACGGTCTGGTAGTCGGTCTCGCCGAAGAACAGGCGCTTGTTGGTCAGCATCTCCCACATCAGGATGCCGACCGCGAAGATGTCCGCGCGGTGGTCGACTGGCTGGCCGCTGGCCGCCTCGGGCGACAGGTAGCTGAACTTGCCCTTCACCACCCCGGGGTCGGTGTCCTCGAGCTGGCTGTTGGCCTTGGCCAGGCCGAAGTCCACCAGCTTCACCTCACCGGTCTTGGACAGGAGGATGTTGGGCGGCGAGATGTCGCGATGCACGATGCCCAGCGGCCGGTTGGTCTCCGGGTCGGCCATGTCGTGGGCGTACGCCAGCCCCTTGCAGACCTCGAGCATCGAGTACAGAAGCTGCGTCAGGGGCACCGTGCGCCCCTTCTTCTTGTGCCACTCGATGACGGCCTTCAGGTTGCAGCCATCGACGAACTCCATGACGATGAAGTAGCTGGAGTCGGCGACGCCGATGTCGAAGACGTGGACGATGTTGGCGTGCTGCAGGTGCAGCGACAGCCGCGCCTCGTCGAGGAACATCGAGACGAACTTCTTGTTCTTGGTCAGGTTCGGCAGGATGCGCTTGATGGCGACGTTCTTGCGCATCCCGGGCAGGCCTTCCATGACGCCCTTGAACACCTCTGCCATGCCGCCTTGGTCGACACGCTCGGTGATCTTGTACTTGGACTCGGAGCTCATGGGGGGCTGCAGCCTTGGGTCACGGGTACCCGACCGCAGGCCTTACTATATCTGATCGAGGGGGGAAACGCGAAGGCAAGGACGGGTTCGAACCTGTGCTTTGGGCGGAAAACGCTACGCTACTCTGCTCCCTCGCTCGGCTACTCCTCGGCGGATGCGCCGCCGCCACCGAAGCCCGAGCCAGGCGCGTCGCCGCCGGGACCCGCGACGCCGTCGGCGCGGCCAGCGCCGGCCTGCGCGATCGACTTCTCCTCCTTCTCGCGCGCCTCCTTGCAGTCGATGCACAGCGTGGTCACCGGGCGCGCCAGCAGGCGCTTGAAGCCGATGGCCTCGCCGCAGTCCTCGCACTCGTCGATCGGGCGCGGCTGGCTCTGCTCCAGGCGCTCGATGGCCGAGACGACCTTCTCGAGCAGCCACTTCTCGCGGTCGCGCAGGCGCAGCTCGGTGGAGTAGATCTCCTCCTCCATCGACTCGTCGATGGAGTCGCGCCCCACCGAGTCGCGATCGCGGTTCATGCTGAACTGCAGGCCATCCTTGGCACCGCGGACCAGGCGCTTCTTCTCTTCATCGAGGACGGTACGGAGCTGGTCGCGCTGCGGTTCGGTCAGCATGGTGCGTCTCCTTTTCGGAAGACCATCATACGGCTGAACGCGCGGCGCGGTGCAAGCTTGACACTCCTGCGAGTGTCATGGCTGCTGACGGAACTTCAGCTCGCCTTCTTCTCGCGCACCAGCAGCGGCCGGCCACGCTGCACGACGACCTCCTCGTTGATGACGCACTCGCGCACGCCCGGCAACGACGGGATCTCGTACATGACCTCGAGCATGACCTCTTCGAGGATGGCGCGCAGCCCGCGCGCACCCGACTTGCGGCGGTGCGCCTCCTTGGCGACCGCGCGCAGCGCCTCGTCGGTGAAGGAGAGCTTCACGTTCTCCAGCTCGAACAGGCGCTCGTACTGCTTGGCCAGCGCGTTCTTGGGCCGCCACAGCACCTCGGTCAGGGCATCGACGCTGAGGTCGTCGCAGCTGACGATGATGGGCAGGCGCCCCATGAACTCGGGGATCATGCCGAACTTCATCAGATCCTCGGTGCGCGCCGCGGCGCGCAGCGTGTCCTGATCGTCCTTGGCCTTCTCGACCGAGGCCCCGAAGCCCAGCCCCTGCTGGCCGACGCGGCGGCGCACGATGTCCTCGAGGCCGTTGAAGGCGCCGGTGCACACGAACAGGATGTCCGTGGTGTCGATCTGGATCAGCTCCTGCTGGGGTCGGTTGCGCGCGCCGTCGGGCGTGATGGTCGCGACCTTGCCCTCGAGGATCTTGAGCAGCGCCTGCTGCACGCCCTCGCCGGAGACGTCACGGGTGGACGACGGCACACCGCCCTTGCGCGCGATCTTGTCGATCTCGTCGATGCAGATGATGCCGCGCGCGGTCTTCTCGACGTCGCCACCGGCGGCGCGGTACAGCGCCTTGACCACCGACTCGACGTCCTCGCCGACATAGCCGGCCTCGGTCAGCGTGGTGGCGTCAGCGATGGCGAACGGCACGTCCAGCTTCTTGGCCAGCGTCTGCGCCAGCAGGGTCTTGCCACACCCGGTCGGCCCGAGCAGCAGGATGTTGCCCTTCTGCAGCTCGCACTCGCCCGGCTTGCCACGCATGCCGACGCGCTTGTAGTGGTTGTACACCGCGACCGCCAGCGCGCGCTTGGCGCGGGCCTGGCCGACCACGTAGCGCTCGAGCTCGTCGACGATCTCCTTGGGCCGCGGATACGACGGCCGCTCGGCCGCCTCTTCCTTGGTCAGGATGTCGTTGCACAGCGAGACGCACTCGTCGCAGATGAAGACGCGCGGACCCGAGATCAGCTTGCGTACCTCACGCCGCCTCTTGCCGCAGAACGAGCAGTGAAAGTCATCCATCTGCCAAAATCCTTACACGCTACGCTGGCGCTTTCAAGGTGGACGATCAGCCGACCTGGCAATCCTCAACTACGCGGCACACATCGCACCCATATCGGCCCATTTCGGGGCCCACATCGGCGGTCCCCGGTCAAGACAGGTGCAGGAACATGTGGCCCACGCTGAAGTAGACCACCAGCCCCACGACGTCCACGAATGATGCGATGAACGGCGTCGAGGATACCGCCGGGTCGAGGCCGATGCGCTTGATCACCATCGGCAGCGCGGCCCCCACGGTGGCGCCCATGGTCACCACGGCCAGGATGCCGACCGCCACCGTCATGGTCAGGTGCATGCCGATGGGGTTGCCGAAGGCCGAGACCCGGATGATGCCGACCACGCCGAGGATGATCCCCAGCACGACGCCGATGGCGAACTCGCGTGCGATCACGCGCAGCACCTGCTTGAACTGAACCTCCCCGAGCGCCAGCGCCTGGATGACCAGCGCGGCCGACTGCGACCCGGCGTTGCCGCCCGAGCTGATGATGAGGGGCACGTACCACACCATGGCGATGGTCGCGGTCACGCTGCCCCCGGCCTCCTCGCCGACGTAGTAGCGCATCACGGTGCCGGTGAAGAGCTCGCCCAGGAACAGCGCGATCAGCCAGCCCACGCGCTTCTTCACGAAGACCCAGAACGGCGTCTCCAGATACGGCGTCTGGATGGGCGACACGGCGCCCATCTTCTGGACGTCCTCGGCGGCCTCCTCGGCGATGACGTCGACGGCGTCGTCGACCGTGATGACGCCCAGGATGCGGCGGCCGCGATCGGTCACCGGCAGCGCCAGGAGGTCGTACTTGGCGATGACGCGCGCGACCTCCTCCTGCACGGCCTCGGCGCGCAGCGAGATGACGTTGGCGGTCATCACCTTGGTCACCGGGACGTCGGCCGGCGAGGTCACCAGATCGCGCAGCGAGATGGCCCCCACCAGGGTCTGGTTCTCGTCCACGACGTAGGCCTCGTAGATGGTCTCCATGTCCATGGCCACGCGGCGGATGTGCTCGATGGCCTTGGCCACCGTCATCTCGTGATCGAGGGCGACGAAGTCGGTCGTCATCAGGCCGCCCGCGGTGTCCTCGGGGTAGGCCAGCAGGCGCTTGACGTCGGCGGCCTGCTTCTTCTCCATGCGCGCGAACAGCGTGGTCCGCGTGTCCTCCTCGAGATCGCGGAACAGCAGGGCGCGCTCGTCGGCGGCCAGGTTGTCGACGATGCGCGCGGTGCGACCGATGTCGGTCTTGGCCAGCTCGTGGACGATGGTGGCGCGCAGCCGCTCGTCGAGGTGCTCGACCAGGCGCACGGCGTCGTCCACGCCCAGGGCCTTGACGAAGATGAGCTGCAGCCCGAGATCCTCGGTGGCCGAGCAGGCCTCGGCGAGGTCGGCCGGGTGCATCTCCTCGGTCAGCTCGGCGACGGCGGCTGGATCGGTGCGCAGGGCCTCGATGAGGTCGGGCAGGATCAGCGCGACGGTCTGCTCCATGGCGTCGTTTCCTTGTATCCCTCCGGGCGCGCACCCGACAAGCCACAATGCAGCTTTGCGGTGCCCACGGCCGCGGTTACCATCGCCTCGTGCTGCGGGTCATCGAGGTCAGTGCCGCCGGGATGGTGGTGGCCGGAGGCGACGAGCTGGCGCGCAAGCGTGACGCCGGCGTGCTGCGCTGGATCGACGTCCAGGGCCAGACCATCGCCGAGATGGAGCGCCTCAGGGACGAGTTCGGGCTGCACCCGCTGGCGGTCGAGGACTGCCTGTCGTTCGACCAGCGCCCCAAGGTCAACGACTACCCCGAGCACCTGTTCCTGGTCATCCACGGCTTCACCTGCCCGAGCGGCGACCCCAGCGAGATCGAGATCCACGAGCTGCACTGCTTCCTGCTCGAGCGCACCGTGATCACCGTGCACGAGCGCGCCATCCCCGCGCTGGACGACGTCTACCGCCGCGCCGAGCGCGACCACGCCTTCTGCGCCCGCGGCGCCGACATGATGCTGCACAGCGTCGTGGACGCGGTGGTCGACGCCAACTTCCCGCTGCTCGATCTGCTGTCCGACGCCCTCGACGAGGTCGAGGAGCAGGTCCTGGCCCGGCTGTCGCGCAGCGATCTGACCCGCATCTTCACCCTCAAGCGGACGCTGGTGACCATGCGGCGCACGCTGTCACCCGAGCGCGACGTCTTCGCGCTCCTGTCCAAGCGCGGCGACCCACGCATCTCGGAGAAGGCGGCGCTGTACTTCCGCGACGTCTACGATCACCTGTCGCGGATCTACGAGCACATCGACACCGGGCGTGATCTGCTGGGCAACGCGCTGGACGCCTATCTGTCGTCGGTCTCCAACCGCACCAACGAGATCATGAAGCGCCTCACCATCATGAGCGCCATCTTCCTGCCCATGGGCTTCGTGGTCGGCTTCTTCGGCCAGAACTTCACCCGCCTGCCCTGGAACGCGCTGTGGTTCGAGCTCAGCGCGGTCGGCCTGCTGGTGGCCATCCCGATCCTGATGGTGATGTGGTTCTACCGCCTCAAATGGCTGGGGGACCACTGACCTGCGGAGGGAAGAGCAACAGGCCACAGGTGACAGGTCACAGGCCACAGGGAATTCCGGAGTGGGGTTCCTCTGGCCCCGTTGACACGTGGCCAGACCGCCCGGCGCCTGGCCGCTGGTTGATGAGGGCACGACCGAGGGCGTACTCCATTCCCGGTCGCCTGTGGCCTGTCACCTGTGGCCTGTGACCTGTTCTCCGGATCCGGCTCCGCCCTACTTATCGACTGCGTACCCCGTCACCACCAGGCTGACCTTGCCGTAGTCGCTGTCGGCCTCGAACAGCACCGGGACGCGGCGGCGGTCGGCGCTGAACCAGCCGGTGAACTTCTTGCCCGGCTTGTCGGTCATCAGGGTGCCGTCGAGCTGGCTGCGCTGGGCCAGGCCATCGACGCGGAAGACCTCCATCTCGCCCAGCGCGGTGGTGCGCACCTCGCGCTTCGAGTAGGTCCCGGTCACGCGCCAGGCCTTGACCCCGGTGTAGACGATGAAGGTGCGTGTCGAGCCCTCCCTGAGCGAGGGCAGCGAGCGCAGCATGGCCAGCGCCGACAGGCCGTCGTGCGTCCTGGGGTAGATGGTGACGGTCTGCTTGCTCTCACCGGTCTTGCTGCGCGCGCTCAGCACCTCGGCCTGGCCGTTGTCGGCGCGCGTGACCTTGCCGGTGACGATGTCCTTGCCGTGCTCGCCGCGGATCTCGCTGATTACGGGCAAGGTCGAGAACACGTCGAGGTAGGACTGCGACTCCTCGACCACGTGCTTGATGGACTCGACGATGCCGGTGGTGCGGGCGTCGCCCTTGACCGCGACCACGGTGCGGTCACCGAGCCTGCCGGGCTGGCCCACGGCCAGGCGGGCGCGGCCACCCTCGGCGCCGCGCACCTGCAGGCTCCACTCGATGCGCTCGCCGAAGCGGAACCACAGCGACGGCCGGGTCGGCTTCTCGGCCGGCGTCGGGACCGGTGCGGGCATCGCCACCGCGGGCACGCTGGGCTGCGGGGCGGCCTGGGGCGCGGTGCGCCGGTCGACCTCGGGCGCGGCGTTCGGGCTGCTGTTGCTGCGCGAGGCCAGCACCGGGCGCGCCTTGACCGCCATCGGCGCCGGGTCGGCCAGCGCGAGGCCACCCAGGCTGGCGCCCAGGGTGATGATGACGGCGCGGGCGAGGCGCTGCCCCGAAGTGGCGACCTGCATGCCCACAAGGACGCACGACCTTGGCGAACGATTCATGAGGCCACCCACCGGCATCGGCACCTGATCCTACCCAGAAAGCCGTGACCACGCCACGCCAGCATCGAAAACGCAGCACGGCGATGGTATCTTCCTCCGGTTTTGTCGGTTTCTTGCCTACATGCCTCGGCGTCGTCGTCACCTTGGGTGCCCAGCCGGGCCCGCCACCTCCTGGCGGCAGCCGCGCTGGCGGCAGCTTCGGGCGCGGCCTGCCGGCGCTCGGGGCCATTCCCAGGGCACAAGGGCAAGCTGCCGGCGGTGAGCATCGCCAGGGTCGAGGCGCCCCACCTGCCGGGACCGCTGCCGGCGCTCGACGAGCTGGCCTTCATCCCGCGTGACGTCGAGGCGGTGGTGCGGGCCGACCTGGCCGGGCTGACCGGATCGGACCCCGGCTTCGCCTATCTGTGGCCCAGCGCCCTGGCGCACGAGCGGCCCGAGCTGGTCGCGCTGCTGGCGCGGGCGGACATCGACTTCGCGGCCGATGTGGACCGCCTGTATGTGGCGCTGGGCCGTGATTTCGGCGTCAGCGGCGCCTATCTGGCGGCGCTCAGCGGTCGCTTCGACGAGGCCCGCGTGGCCGCGGCGCTGACCACGGCAGGGCTCGCCGCGCATGAGGTCGACGGCGTCCGGGTCTGGCGCGTGCGGCTGGCGGAAGGCTCCGGCGGCGTGGTCCTGGCGCCTGGGCTGGTGGTGGCCGGGGCGCTGCCCCTGGTCGAGCGCAGCGCGGCACTGCTGGCGGCCGCCGCGCGCGGCGAGGCGGGCACCGGGGCGGCGGGCGGCGACGTGCGCGATGGACCGCTCGGCGAGGAGCTCGCGGGCCTCGACCCCGAGGCCCACGGCTGGGTGGTCGCGCGCCTGGGTGCGGCGTCGCAGGCGCGCCTCGGCCAGGAGGCCGCTGGCCTGACCGGGCTGCGCCTCGACTTTCAACGGCGAGACGGCCGCGTGCGGCTGGGGTTGCGCGCTGCCTTCGCGGACGCCGGTGCCGCGCGCGCCGCCGAGCAGCGCCTGCGCGCCCTGACCGCCAGCGCCGAGCGCACCGCCGCGCGGCTCGGCCTGCTCGAGCTCTGGCTGGGCAGCGGCGTCAGGCTCGACCTCGCGCGCGACGCCGTGCATGGCGGCACCGTCATCACGGCGCGTACGCTGCTCTGAGCCGGGTCACACTCACGACATGTCCGCCGCGTCCACCCCCGCCGACCCGCGCGCCCAGCCAGGTGCGCCGCGTCTGGCCATCACCCTGGGCGACCCCTCGGGCATCGGCGCCGAGATCGTCGCGCGCGCGCTGGCCGCCGCGCCCGCGCTGGCGGCGCGCGCCCACATCTTCGGTGACGCTGGCCTGCTGGCGCGTGGTGCCCGCGTCGCCGGCGTCCGGTTGCCGGCGCTGACGCTGGTCGAGGTCACCCACCTCGATCTCGAGCGCGACGCCCCGCACGGCCGGCCCACCCCCGCGGGCGGCGCCGCCCAGGTGGCCTACCTCGAGGCCGCCACGCGCGCGCTGGCGGCGGGCCAGCCCGGCTCCGGGCCCAAGGAAAGGTGCGACGCGCTGATCACCGCGCCGATCAGCAAGGCCGCCGCGCAGGCCGCGGGCTTCGGCTTCCCCGGCCACACCGAGTTCCTGGCCGCGCGCGCCGGCGACGTCCCGGTCGCCATGATGCTGGCCGGTCCGCGCCTGCGCGTGGTGCTGGCCACCATCCACATCGGGCTCGCCGAGGTGCCGCGCCTGCTGACCAGCGCCGCCATCACCCAGGCCATCACCCTGGCCGCCGCGGCGCTGCGCCGCGACTTCGCGCTGGCCCGGCCGCGCATCGCGGTGGCTGGCCTCAACCCGCACGCCGGCGAGCAGGGCGCCTTCGGTGACGAGGAGGCCCGCGTCATCGCGCCCGCCATCGTCGCCGCCCGCAGCGACCCCGCCGCCGCGGGCGCCGAGGTCACTGGCCCGCACGTGCCCGACGCCGTGTTTCGCGCCGCCAGCGAGGGTCGATTCGACGCCGTGGTCTGCATGTACCATGATCAAGGTCTCATCCCGATCAAGCTGCTCGACTTCGAGGAGGCCGTGAACGTGACCCTGGGGCTGCCCTATCCGCGCACCTCTCCCGATCACGGTGTCGCCTACGACATCGCGGGGCAGGGCGTGGCGCGTGCGACCAGCTTCCAGCGTGCGCTCGAGCTGGCCGACCGGCTGGCGCGGGGTCGCGCCGGTGGCTAGCAGCCTGCGCGCCTGCGACGGGGCCCGCCGCCACGGCGGCGCGGCGGTGCTGCTGGTCGCCGCGGCGCTGCTGATCACCGCGGTCGCCGCACCCGCCCCCGCCGCCGCGGGGCCGCTCGTGGTGCGCGTGCACAAGGGGCTGCCCGGCGCCTGGCCCGGGCTGGCGCTGGTCCCCGATGACGCCGAGTATCTGGCCTATTTCTCGGCCGCCCCGCTCGAGCTGTTCGCCCAGCGCCAGGGCGTGGCCGGCGGCGCTGGCCCCATGCTGTCGGACCTGGCCGACGCCACCCTGGGTCACGACCTGCCGGTCGGCGTGCGTCGCGCCGTCGCAGGCGCCACGCGCTCGGTCATGATCGCCCTGGCGGCCAGCTCGGCGCGCCCGGGGCAGGCGCTCAGCGGCCTGGTCATCCTGGGCCTCGCCGGGGGCCCCGACGAGCGCAAGCTCGAGGCCGCGCTGGCGCTGGCGCTGCCGCTGGCCGAGCGCGTCGGTGCCCGCGGACTCTACCTGCGCAGGAAGAACTCGCGCGAGTCCGAGGTCGTGGCCGCCATCCCCGGCGGTCTGGTGTTCGGCCATGTGGGCTGGGTGCGCGCCGCGCTGACCCGCTTCGGCACCAGCAGCCGCGTCGCCCCGGGAGCGGGTCCGGCCTCGGCCTCGGCCGCCGGCGGCCTGGTCGAGAGCGCCCCGGCCCAGCTGGCCCGTCAGCGCATCCCCGCCAGCGCGGCCGCCTTCGTCGCGCTCAGCCCGGGCGCCGGCACCCGCGCCCAGCTGCGCCCGATCAAGGCCTTCCTGGGCAGCTTCGAGGGCGCGGCCTGGATGCTGGCGGGCCCGCGCAACGAGCCGTCGCGCTTCGGCCTCCGCCTGGGCTTCGCCAGCGCGACCCAGGCGCGTGACGCCGCCGCCTTCGCGCGCCAGATCTTCGGCCTCTCGAACCCGCTGTTCGGTCGCGCCTCGCGCGGCAGCCTGGAGGCCGCGCTGCTCGCCCTGGTCAGCGCCGCCGCCGGCGCCCTCCGCGTGGAAGGCGCCGACGTGGTCGCCGACTTGACCCGGTAGAGCTCCGCTCTAGAACGAGTAGCGCACGCCGATGGCGCCCTCGATCCAGGCGCGCCGGTGGTGATGGCCATCGGGATCGTCGTCACCGATGAGGTCCATGGCGAAGGCCAGCTCGAAGAAGACGTCGATCGGCGCGGTGCGGAAGTACATGTCGATGCCGAACGGCACCCGCGGCCCGACGCCGATGCGATCGTTGTAGTGGTGGTGGTCATTGATGATGCCGCCGATGCCGAGATAGAACGGCATCACGAAGGTGGCGTTCTTGGTCAGCGCCTGCGGGTGCCACAGATAGTCGACATGGACCCGGCTGCCGTGGTTGTCGTAGTAGCCGCTGCCGAAGCCGAGCCCGAAATCGAGGGCGTTGCGCCGCGACACGAACAGCTTGCCGCTCAGGCCCGTGGGCTCGCCGAGGATGAGGCCGAGCGCGAAGGGCCCGCCTCCCGCCCCGCTGGAGCCCTGCCTCCGCGCCGCCGCCTCGGTACCCAGGCATGCCACCAGCCCCAGCGCCAGAACCACCATTGCGCTGCGCGTCGAAAGCTTCATGTGGTGCCTCCATTCATGGGTTTCTCGCCGCATCTCATGTGGTTACTTGGCGTCTGCTGTCCCGCGGTCAGCCCCCCTGCGAGGTCGCGGGTGGAGTCAGACGATGGCCGCTCACCCGCATTCTAGCCCGGACCCGGCCCGGTATTCCGCACGCTGGCAAACGAGATCGTTCTCTTTTGCTGGACCGCGCAGTACGATGGTCGCGCCCGCGATGGACACACCGCCCTTGGGGCCACCCCAGGGGACCTCTCGTGGTCACGGCCGGGCCCCGCGCATGGACAAGATCGTCGTCAAGGGTGCCCGCGAGCACAACCTGAAGAACATCGACGTCGAGATCCCCCGCGGCAAGCTGGTGGTCATCACGGGGCTGTCCGGCTCGGGCAAGTCGTCACTGGCCTTCGACACCATCTATGCCGAGGGCCAGCGCCGCTACGTCGAGTCGCTGTCGGCCTATGCACGCCAGTTCCTCGACCAGATGGGCAAGCCCGACATCGACTCCATCGAGGGGCTGTCACCCGCGATCTCGATCGAGCAGAAGTCGACCTCCAAGAATCCGCGCTCCACGGTCGGCACCATCACCGAGATCTACGACTACCTGCGCCTGCTGTATGCGCGCATCGGGCTGCCGCACTGCCCCAACTGCAACATCCCGATCTCGGCGCAGACCGTGCAGCAGATGGTTGACCGCATCCTGGCGCTGCCAGCGGGCTGTCGCTTCAGCGTGCTGGCGCCGACCATCACCGCGCAGAAGGGCGAGCACAAGAAGGAGCTCGAGCGCCTGCGCAAGGACGGCTTTCACCGCGTCGCCATCGACGGTGACCTGTGTGACCTGACCGCCGCCATCCCCGCCCTCGACAAGAACAAGGAGCACACCGTCGAGGTCTACGTCGACCGCCTGGTCAACAAGGACGGCGTGCGCCAGCGCTTGACCGACTCGGTCGAGCTCGCGCTCAAGCTGGCTGGCGGCACCATCAAGGTGTCGCCGGTGCTCGACGACGACACCCCGGACCTGGTGTTCTCGGAGAAGTTCGCCTGTCCGAAATGCGGCATGTCGTACCCCGAGATCACGCCGCGCATGTTCTCCTTCAACAACCCGCAGGGCGCCTGCCCGGCGTGCGACGGCATCGGGGCCAAGATGTTCTTCGTGCCCGATCTCATCGTGCCCAACGAGGAGCTGTCGCTCAAAGAGGGCGCCATCGAGCCCTGGGAGAAGCGCAATCCGCAGTTCTTCCAGCAGATCCTCGAGGCCGTCGCGGGCCACTTCAAGATCGACCTGTTCGCGCCCTGGGCCAAGCTGCCCAAGGCACACCGCGACCTCATCATGCTCGGCTCCAAGGGCGAGGAGGTCGAGTTCTTCTTCGACAAGAACTCGCGCCGCCACACCTTCAAGCGCGACTTCGAGGGCGTCGTCGCCAACCTGGAACGCCGCCTCGGCGAGTACGAGCGCCGCCGCCGCGAGGAGGGCGCGCGCTCGGAGGACAACTTCGAGGCGGTGTACGAGGAGTTCCACCGCTACATGAACAAGACGCCGTGCGACGAGTGCGGCGGCACCCGGCTGCGCAAGGAGGCGCGCTTCGTCAAGGTCGGCGGCGAGTCGATCGATCGCGTCACCGGGATGTCGATCAAGGACTGTCTGGCCTTCTTCGAGAAGCAGAAGGCCCGGCTCAGCCCGCGCGAGAAGGAGATCGCCGAGCGGATCTTGCGCGAGGTCACCGACCGCATGACCTTCCTGGTCAACGTCGGCCTCGACTACCTCACGCTGGATCGGACCGCGGCCACGCTGTCGGGCGGCGAGGGCCAGCGCATCCGGCTGGCGACCCAGATCGGGTCGTCGCTGGTGGGCGTGCTCTACATCCTCGACGAGCCGTCGATCGGCCTGCACCAGCGCGACAACGAGCGCCTGCTGGCCACGCTGCGCCGGCTGCGCGACATCGGCAACACCGTGCTGGTGGTCGAGCACGACGAGGACACCATCCGCGCCGCCGACCACGTCATCGACATGGGCCCGCGCGCCGGTGTGCACGGCGGCCGCATCGTCGCCGCGGGCACCCCGGACGACGTGATGTCGTCGACGGCGTCCCTGACCGGCGCCTACCTGTCGGGGCGCAAGTCGGTGCCGGTGCCGCGCCAGCGTCGCCAGCCCACGCAGCGCTGGATCACCATCCGTGGCGCGCGCGGCCACAACCTGCGCAACGTCAACGCGCGCTTCCCGGTGGGCCTGCTGACCTGCGTCACCGGCGTGTCCGGCTCGGGCAAGTCCACGCTGGTCATCGACACCCTGCTCCAGGTGCTGCGCCAGCGCCTGCTGCGCGCCAAGACCACCCCCGAGGAGCACGACGGCATCGATGGCCTCAGCCACCTCGACAAGGTCATCGACATCGATCAGTCGCCCATCGGGCGCACGCCGCGCTCCAACCCGGCGACCTACACCGGCCTGTTCACGCACATCCGCGATCTCTACGCCCAGCTGCCCGAGTCCAAGGCGCGCGGCTACAAGCCGGGGCGCTACTCGTTCAACGTCAAGGGCGGCCGCTGCGAGGCCTGCCAGGGCGACGGCATCCTGCGCATCGAGATGCATTTTCTGCCCGACGTCTACGTGCAGTGCGAGGCCTGCATGGGCCGGCGCTACAACCGCGAGACGCTGGAGGTGCGCTACAAGGGCTCCAGCATCGCCGACATGCTCGACATGACGGTGACGCAGTCGACCGACTTTCTGGCCCACATCCCCAAGGTGCGCCAGAAGCTGGAGACCCTGCGCGAGGTCGGCCTCGGCTACCTGGCCCTGGGCCAGAGCGCGACCACGCTGTCGGGCGGCGAGGCGCAGCGCATCAAGCTGTCGAAGGAACTTGCCAAGAAGTCGACCGGGCGGACACTCTACATCCTCGACGAGCCCACCACGGGCCTGCACTTCGAGGACATCAAGCAGCTGCTCGAGGTGCTCAACAAGCTGGTCGAACAGGGCAACACCGTGATCGTCATCGAGCACAACCTGGACGTCATCAAGACCGCTGACCACGTCG
>JADYYK010000084.1 GCA_020853705.1 Deltaproteobacteria bacterium | reverse complement strand
GTACGGGCGGATTGCCACAATGCGAGAGGAGTGGCTCATTCCACTCATGAAGGCCTTCGCGCAGGTCCTTGCAGAGCAAGCGGAGATGTCGCGTCTCCTGGGCGTGATTTGAGGGGATTGGTCAGGGACGGGACGGCATGGCGAAGAGTCGAGCCTGGCTGATGACCAGCGTGCTCCTGCTACTGGCCAAAGCATGTGCAGAGAGCCCCACTCCTCTCATCCGGGAGGGGTACCCGCTGGAGAACGAAAATGGGCGACTTCGCCTGCCGCGAACAGCGCGGCTCTTCCCAGTTGTCGGTCCTGGGGCGTACCATGCGACTAGAGTTTTCCGGGCTCCTGTTGGGCCGACGATGGCAGTTTGACACGTTCGCACGGCGTCCTCACAATCCACGAGCCTGATGGACTAACGCCACCCTTCCTCATGTCGGCACTCCACGAGATTCTCGCCTGGTCGAACTCCCTCGGCTCCTCTTGGATCCGAGACGCGCTTCGGCGCGTCGTGACGCAGTCCGAGGTCTCCGAGGCGGACGTCGAGGAACTGGCGACGCTCTGCAAGAAGCCCCACGGGTTGAGCGACGCGGGCGCGGATGCAGTGCCGCTCACCGCCGGCCACCTCCCGGCTAGCAGCGAACGCGGTCCAGTCTCCCTCGCCGCCTTGACACACGTCTCCGACGTGAACGCCCTCGCGCCGAACGAAACGGTCAACTTCGGCACGGCGGGGCTCACCGTCATCTACGGCGACAACGGGGCGGGCAAGTCCGGCTACGCACGCATCTTGAAGCGGGCGTGCCGCGCGCGCGGCAGCGAGCCGATTCTCGCGAACGCGCTCTCGGACCAGCCCGCGGGCACCCCGACTGCCAAGTTCGCGCTCTTCGTCGGCGGAGTCGCCGCCGAGCACGTCTGGAAGGACGGCACGCCGGGACCGGCCGAGTTGGGCGCCGTCAGCGTTTTCGACACCTCCGCGGCGCAGGTCTACGTGTCCGACAAGACCGAGGTACGATTTCGGCCGCTCGGTCTCGACGTCTTGGACAGGCTGGCGGGCTTGTGCGCTCGGGTCAAGGCGCGCATCGAAGGCGAGCGAAGCCTTCTGCAGGCGCAGGCGGCCTCCTGGCCCGACATCCCGAAGGAGACCCAGGCCTGAGGGATCCCCTCGCTTCCTGGACGTAAGCGATCGAAATTGCTGAGGGCCGGGAGGGGCGGCGGCGAGGAAGTCGCGCCAGTTGCGCGAGTGCGGTACGGCGCGGCACCATGAGCGCCGCGCGGAAGATGAAGACCAACGACCGGATCAACGCACTGGACACGATCGAGCGTCTCTTCGGGGACGACCTCCATGCGCTGCGCGTGCTGTCGTTGGCGAATGCAGTGACCGGAGTGCTGCACGCGGCGACGTTGGCGGTGAGCGCGATCGGGAAGGCGTACGCGGAGGAAGTCGGCGCCGACCCGAAGCACGGGGTCAAGCAGGTGGACCGATTGCTGAGCAACAGCGGGATCGAAATGGCCACGCTGTTCCCGCTGTGGATCCGGTACGTGGTGGGTCCGCGGCCAGAGATCGTCGTGGCGATGGACTGGACGGACTTTGACGCGGATGGGCACTCGGTGCTGGCGATCTACCTGGTCAGCAGCCACGGGCGGGCGACGCCGATGCTGTGGAGGACGGTGGAGAAGGCCACGCTCAAGGGGCAGCGGAACGCCTACGAGTACGCGGTCGTGGAGAAGTTGCACGCGGCGCTGCCGCCCGAAGTGAGGATCACGGTCTTGGCCGATCGGGGGTTCGGAGACCAGAAGCTGTACCAGCTGCTGGAGCTGCTGGGCTGGGACTATGTGATCCGGTTTCGGAGCGTGGTGGCGGTCGAGAACGAAGCCGGCGAGACGAAGAAGGCCGGAGACTGGCTGCCCAAGAGTGGGCGGGCAACGATGGTCCGGAATGCCAAGGTAACCGGTGATCGAACGCCAGTTCCCGCGGTGGTGGTCGTGCACGACAAGAAGATGAAGGAGGCATGGTGCTTGGCGACGACGCTGGCCGAGCAGAACGCGGCACACGTCGTGGGGCTCTACGCCAGGCGCTTCACCATCGAAGAGACCTTCCGGGACGAGAAAGACCCGCGTTTTGGGCTCGGTCTCGCGCAGGCGCGTGTGAAGTCCACCGACCGGCGAGATCGCCTTCTCCTCCTCGCTGCCGTAGCGCACGCACTCCTGACGCTCCTCGGCGCAGCTGGAGAGCGCGTCGGACTCGACCGGACGTTGAAGGTCAACACCGTCAAGCGAAGGACGATGTCGCTCTTCAACCAAGGTGCCTATTGGTACCGAGCCCTGCCAAACATGCGCCAAGAGCGCATTGAGCTGTTGATGCCCGCCTACGATGCGATCCTCCGCGAGCACGAGGTCATCCGCCACGTCTTCGGGCTGGTTTGAGGGGATACCTCAGGACCCAGGCGGGTCAGCTCCTTGGCAATCTCACGGCCCTCACGCCCCGCGAGCAGGTCGATCGCATCGCGACGTTGAACGACGCCGAGAAGCAGGAGTTGGAGAGCCTGTCCGAAGTCCTGGCTGCGGCGCGCCTTGAGAACCCCGCCAAGCAGGGTTCCGACCTCAAGGTGAAAGCGACCCGGATGCGGCGGCTCGCGGAAGAGCTGAAGTCGCTCGCCATCGCACTCGGCAAGGAGTCGACGACCCGGCTCGCCGCCCTGCGCGTGGACGCCGCGACCGCAGCGCGCGTCGCCCAGGAAGCGGCGCGCACGTTCGCCGGACAGGCCGCGATCCCGGGCGTAGGGACGGCGGAATGGCGCGAGATGTGGGAATCCGCCCGGACCTACTCCGAGGCCCACGCTTACCCCGAGCATTCCTTCCCGCATGACGGCGCGGGCTCGCACTGCGTCCTCTGCCAGCAGAAGCTCGACCGCGCCGCCGCGGAGCGCCTCACGCGCTTCGAGGAGTTCGTGCGCGGCGCGGCCCAGGCCAACGCGGCAGCCAAGCGAACGGCCGCGGAGGAAGCTGGGCGAAAGTGCCTGGCCGTGGTTCCGGGAGAGCGGACGAAGGACGCGCTCGACGATCTCGCCGTGCTTGACGCGGCCGTGTCGGAACAGGCCAAGCAATTCATCGCCGAGGCCCGGCGGTGCCGCGCGTCCATCAGTGAGGGAACATCCGCCGCTTCCCCGGTCGACAGCGCGCCCCCGCTCGATGAGCTCGAGCGACTCGCCGCCGGGCTCGACGCGCGAGCCGAGGAGATGACGAAGGCAGCGGACCCGGCCGGGCGCAAGCGGTCCGAGGCGCGACGCGCCGACCTGCACGCGCGCAGCGTGCTGGCCGAAATCCGACCGCAGATCCACGCCGAAATCGTCCGAAAGACACAGATGCTCGCCTACGAGCAGGCCATCCGGGACACGGACACACGCGCCGCCACCAAGCTCAGCACCGACCTCACCAAGAAGTACGTGACCGACGCGCTGACCGCTGCATTCGATGATGAGCTGAAGAGGCTCGGCTTCACGACCCTTGAGCTGGAACTGCGACCCGCGGGCGCGCAGCGCGGCGTCCTCTACCATCAGGTCTTCCTGAAGCACTCAACGAAGGCTCAGCTCCCGAAGGTGGTGAGCGAGGGCGAGAGCCGATGCATCGCGCTCGCTGCCTTCCTGGCCGAGGTCCGCGGGGGCTCCCACGCCTCGGCCATCGTGTTCGACGATCCCGTGTCCTCCCTCGACCATCGCTGGCGATCGAACGTGTCCAGGCGCCTCGTCGAGGAGTCCAAGACGCGTCAGGTCATCGTCTTCACACACGAGATGGTCTTCCTTGCCGCCCTCGTCCAGGAGGCCGAGCGCCAGGAGGTGCCGTATTCGCCGCACACCATCAGCCGCGGCAGCGACCTCATGTCCGGCCACGTCGAGCACGGGTTGCCGTGGCACGGGCTGACGACAGGAAAGCGCATCTCCGCGCTGAAGCAGGAATTGCAGCGGGTGGAGAAGATCCACCGGGAGCAGGGGGCTAAGGCGTATGACCCGGTCGCCACGAGAATGTACGCGGACCTCCGGCGGACCTGGGAGCGCGCCGTCGAGGAAGTCCTGCTCAACGAGGTGGTCCTGCGATTCCGTCAGGGCATCGAGACGAGCCGCCTGAAGAAGCTCGGCGACATTACCGCCGACGACCTGAAGGCAGTCGAGGCTGGCATGACCAGGTGCTCCAAGTGGGAAGGCGGGCATGACCAGGCCCTTGCGGTCAACGAGCCCCTCCCGGCTCCGGCGGAGCTGAAGGCCGATCTCGAGCAGCTAGAGAGCTGGGTCACCGCCGTGCGGAAGCGGCGAAACTAATCCCCCATCATGAATCCCCTCGCCCCCAACACGTCGTTCGGTACTGCCGCAGAGCTACTCGTACAACTCCGTCTTTGGCAATTCGGCGTGCAGGCTTCGGCGCCGTTGAAGGACAGCGGCAACGATCTAATCGCCGTCTTTGGCGAAACCTTCAGGGCAATACAGGTCAAGGCGACGGCTAGTGATCAGATACAAGTGAGCAAGGAGGATATCTTTCGGGCGGACCGCGAACGAAAGTTGTTTCACGTCCTGGCGCTCGTCTTCACCGGTGCCATCCCGGCGGACGGTTCCCTCTGGAACCTCGGCGAGGTTGGCATCTACCTCTTGCCACCCCCAGACGCACCACGGACGTACAACCGCGCCTCCCCGGAACTAGCCGAACGCGCGCTGTGCGGCGACCTCGTCCGCCAAATTTGGAACATTCCCTGACCGAAGGACCACGAAACGACTCGGCCGCCGGTGCCCACCTAGTGCCCGGAGCCTTTCGCTGCTGATGTCGAGCGTTGCGGGCTCGGCCGGCTCGGTCAGCTCGACGCTACGGACCTTGGTGTGAAGGTGTTGGGGTCGATGACGCTGTAGGGTGCGCCTGACGCGGCGCCGTCAGGCTGCCTTGGCCTGGACGTCCCGGTCGGGCACGACACTCAGCACCACGCTGCCGCGTTTGCGGCCGGTGTCGACGTAGGCGTGGGCTTGGGCGGCGGCTTCGAGGGGGTAGCGGCGATCGATCACGGGGCGGAGGGTGCCGCGTTCGGCGAGGTGGGCGATGAGGTCGATGTCGGCGGGGGTCACGGTGGCGACGCCGGCGATGACCTTCTTGCCGGTGCGGCGGGGGGCGCGCTGGAGGCCGAGCATTTGGGAGAGGGAGCCCTGGATGGCGACGAGGCGGCCGTTTTGCTTGAGGGACTGTTCGCAGCGGGCGAGGGTGGTGGTGCCGGTGGTGTCGAGGATGATGTCGTAGCGGTTGTGCTGCTGGGCGAAGTCTTCGCGGGTGTAGTCGATGACGTGGTCGGCGCCGAGTGAGCGGACCAGGTCGAGGTTGGGGGTGCTGCACACCGCGGTGACCTCGGCGCCGAAGTGCTTGGCCAGCTGGACGGCGGCGGTGCCGACGTTGCCCGAGGCGCCCAGGATGAGGACCTGGTCGGAAGGCTTGATGCCGGCCTTGCGCAGGAAGCTCAGGGCGTTGGTGGCGCCGAAGGAGAGGCTGGCGGCCTCGTCGAGGGCGAGGTTTGGGGGCTTCTTCGCGAGCAGGCCGTCCTCGGGCATGGTGCGGTACTCGGCGTGACAGCCGTAGCGACCGCCGGTGAACGCGAAGACCTGATCGCCGGGCTTGAAGCGGGTCACGCCGGGGCCGACGGCCTCGATGACGCCGGCCAGCTCGGTGCCGAGGACGGGCTTGCGGGGGCCGAAGATGCCGAAGACGAGGCGGCCGAGGAGGCCGAAGCCTGCGGGCATGTGCAGGCTGCGCGCGCGCCAGTCGGCGGTCGTCACCGTGGTGGCGTGGATCCGGATCAGGACCTCGCGGCGCCTGGGCTCGGGACGGGGGACGTCGGTCAGCGTGACGACGTCGGGTGGGCCGTACTTGGCGAAGACGACGGCCTTCATCGCACCACCTCGAAGTGAGCCATCATCCCGGCCGCGTGGTGCTCGAGGATGTGGCAGTGGTACATCCACTTGCCGGGACGGTCGTCGGGACGGAACGCGATCGTCACGCGGCCCTTGCCGACGACGTTGACGGTGTCTTCCCAGGAGGTCGGGGCGCAGGGCACGCCGTCGACTGCGATGACCTGGAAGAAGAAGCCGTGCAGATGGAACGGGTGATCCATCCCGGTCTCGTTGACGATGTCCCAGACTTGCAGCTCGCCGACCTTCACGGGGACGTCGTGGTGGTGCTGCTCGTCGTTGATCAGCCAGTCGTGGCCGTGAAACGTCATGCGCGCGCCCAGGCGGACGGTGCGGGTCGGCGTGATCGGCCCGGCGGGCACCAGCGGCGCGATGCTGGCGAGGGTCGTCGGGATCGAAGCGACCGAAGGCGCGCGCGGGCCGACCCGTAGCGTGCCCCACACGTCGCGGCGGGGGCGCTTCATCGAGGTGCGCCGGTAGGGCAGCGACTCGATGGCGAGCTCCGCGCCCTCGTCGTCGAACGGGCCGACGGCGAGCTCGACGCGATCGCCGGGGGTGAGCAGCGTCTCGGTCACCAGGACCGGCTCGGTGCGCAGGCCGCCGTCGCTGCCGATGAGGCGGAAGGGCCGGCCGCCGAGCGAGAGCCGGACGTAGCGCGCGCTGCACGCGTTGACCAGGCGCCAGCGCTCGATCTGTCCCGCGGCGATCGTGAACGTGGGCTCGCTGCGACCGTTGATCAGGAGGACCTCGCCCTCGCGCCCGCTGTGGCGGTCGAAGAGGGCGGTCTTGGCGATTCGCCCACGGCGATCGAGCTTGAGGTCATCGAGCACGAGCAGGCGATCGGCGTCGAACACCGGCTCGTCAGGGCCGAGCACGACCAGCGCGCCGTAGAGCCCACGCTCGATCTGCACCGTCTCGTTGGCGTGCGAGTGGTACCAGAACGTGCCGGCGTCGGGCAGCGTGAAGCGATACTCGAAGCGCTCGCCGGGCTGCACCACGCGCTGCACGGCCGCGGTGCCGTCCATCAGCGCCGGCAGGCGCAGGCCGTGCCAGTGGATCACCGTCGGCTCCGGCAGGTGGTTGGTGAGGTGCGCGACCAGGGTGTCTCCGACGCGACCGACGATGGTCGGCCCCGGAACCAGGCCCTGGTAGCCCCACGCGGTCACGGTGCGACCCGGGGCAAACTCCCACGTCGTCTCGCGGGCCTCGAGCTCGACGTGGATCTCGCGTGCTGTCTGAAGGAGTGTGTTGGTCATGGTTCGACCGTAGTCGCGCGCGGCCCACGGGACTTGAACGAAGGGGCTAGAAACGGGACCATCGGCCGATGGGCGCCAGGGCGCACGGTCGCATGGTCTTCTGGGAAGGAGCCAGCATGTGGGTGCTGGGGACCAGGCCCGGCGAGGGGCCGTACCCGAAGACCCATCCCCACGCCCACCATGCGGTCCAGGTCACGCTGTCGCTGCGCGGCTGGTTCACGCTGGAGACCGGCGACCTCGAGGTCAGCGGTCCCGCGGCGGCGGTCGCGGCGGACACCGAGCATGCCTTCCAGGCCGAAGGCGCGGTCGCGCATCTCTTCATCGATCCCGAGGGGCGCACCGGCCGGGAGCTGCAACGTGTGCTGTTCGCCGGCGCGCCGCTGGTCGCGCTCCCTGGACTGGCCGACCTCCGCGAGCAGCTGCTGGCCGTCTTCGACGCGACCCGCCGCAAGGACGAGACCTTGATCGATCTCGGCCGGGCCGTGGTCGCGGAGCTGGTCCGGGACGGTGAACGGGATCTGCGCCCCGACGCGCGCGTGCGTCGCATGTCGACCTGGGCCGCCGCTCGACTCGACGCCCCCGTCAGCCTGGCTGACGCCGCGGCGCACGTCGGGCTGTCGACCGGCCGGGCGCGCCACCTGTTCGTCGAACAGACGGGGCTGCCGTTCCGCACCCACCTGCTGTGGCAGCGCTTGACGAGGGCGGTCGAGCTGTTCTCCAGCGGCACCTCGCTGACCGATGCAGCGCATGGCGCCGGATTCTCCGACTCGGCCCACCTCAGCCGGACCTTCCGCCGCATGTTCGGCATCACGGCGGACTCGCTGCGCGTGATGTAGCCCCTACGTTCAAGTGTGCGCTCGCGCCATGCCCTATTGATGGGGGCATGAGACACGCACATCACGCTCTGGGCATCGCTGTCGTCCTTCTCGCAGGCTGCGGGAGCACCGTCCCGGCACGGGTCGAGACCGTCGGCGGCCATCACATCGAGGTCGCGACCGCTGGCTCGGGTGGCGCCGCGACCGTCGTCTTCGAGGCCGGGCTGGGCAACGACTGGACGCCGTGGGACGAGGTCGCCAGCGCGGTGTCGCGGCACGCGCGGGTGTTCGCCTACTCGCGTCCGGGCTATGGCGCGAGTGACGCGCCGTGGACGCCGCGCAACCCGGCCCGGATCGTCGAGGAGCTGCGCATGCTGCTGGCGGACCAGGGCTATGCGCCGCCGTACCTGCTCGTCGGCCACTCGATGGGCGGGACGTACATGGAGCTGTTCGCGAAGGCGTACCCCGATGAGGTGGTCGGCCTGGTCCTGGTCGATCCTCGCCCGGCCGACTTCCTCGCGGTCTGCCAGGCCGCCGCGCTCGACCAGTGCGGGATCCCGGAGCCGCTGCTGCTGACCCAGGCGCCTGCGGTGATCGCCGAGTACCACGCCTTCGCCGCGGCCTCCGCCGAGGTCGTCGCTGCGGGGCCGTTCGGCAACTATCCCGTTCGCGTCCTCACCGCGACCGTGCACCCGGTCTCGCCGGCGCGCGAGCAGCTGTGGCAGGCGATGCTCGCCGCGCTCGCGCAGCAGGCGCCCGATGGCGAGCAGATCGTCGTCGAGGGCTCGGGTCACTACATCCAGCTCGATCGTCCGCGGGTCGTCACCGACACCATCCTCGGCCTGCTCGGAAAGGAGTGAGCCATGACCCGCATCGCAACGCTGTTCGCGCTCCTCGTGACGCTGCCCCAGGCCATCGCCCACGCCGAACCGGACGGGGAGGCCTCGCTGTCGTGGCAGCTCCGGCCAGTGACGCTCGGGAATTTCGTGCGCATCGACGGCGCCGCCGCTGCCTTCAACGACCGCAACGGCAACGTCGACATCGCGGTCGCCAGCACCCTCGGCGCCAGCTACCAGCTGTCCAGGGCGTGGGCGTCCGTGCTGCGCCTCGGCCTGGTCGGCAACAACGCCCCCGGCGCCGCTCTCGATGGCAGCTCGTTCGCCAACCCGCTGCTGGGCGCGACCCACGTGCGCAGGATGGGCGACTACCGGCTCGGCGTCTTCGCTGGAGCCACGCTTCCCATCGGGACGGGAAACTCCCGGACCCACGCCGCGGCGGGGACGGCGCGCCCCGCGGATCGCGCGATGTTCGACGTCGATGACGTGGCGGGCATCGCCGGTGTCGACGTCGCGTACTGCAAGTGGGGCTTCACGGCCCAGGGCGAAGCGACCATCGTACAGTCCGTCCGCGTGCGCGGCGACGAGGGGGAGCGGCTGGCGACCCGTGCCGCTGTCGGCGTGCACCTGGGCTACCTGGTGGGCTGGCACATCGCCGTCGGCGGCGACCTCCACTACGAGGACACGCTCACCGCCGCGCTCGGCGTGCGGTTGCAGTTCAGGGTCGGCGCCCACAGCTGGATTCGCCCCGGCGTCGCGCTGCTGCGCGGGTTCGGCGAGCGTGGGCTCGACGCACCGCTGCTCAATGCGCACACGACGGCGGTGATGGTCGACTTGCCGATGACGTTCTGAGCGCCGAGGCGTCTCAGGCAGAAGCGCCGCCTTCTGCGCCGCCTCGCCCTTGCCGATGAACTCGACGTCCAAGCCACGCATTGTCCACTTGTGTCGCGCCTCGGGTGTAGACCAGGACCATGCGCACCAAGAAGACCAAGCTCCCGGGGGCCGTGAAGAAGGCGTTGCCGACGAAGCCTGGGAACACTGACGACCATGCGGTTCGGCTCGCGGCCCTCCGGGAGCGCCGCGCCGCTCTCGAGGCACGCGCGGAGGACCTCTTCAAGGAGGAGGAGGCGCTCGAAAGGAAGTTCGACGACCTCGAAGAGGAAGAGGCCGAGATCGACAACGAGGAGGCGGTGCTGCGCAGGAAGATGGGCAAGGGTGCGCCGAAGAAGCGACGGAGGGCGAGGAGCAGGCGCTGATCCGGCGGGGGGTTCTGAGGAGGCCAGACCGTCCTCGACGACACCGAGCTGGTGCCCATCAGGTGCCCAGAGCCTGCAGCAAACGGGGGGAAGCGAAGGGACGCGAGGGAGGAATCTCCTTGCTTGGTAACGGGGCGTCCGCCGATCATCGAGTCGATGTGGTGCCGCGGCCTGCTCCTGATCGCGCTGTGTTGCGGCTGCGGCAGCTCCCGGCCGAACGGGACCGAGACCGACGCCGCCATGGCTGACGGTGGCGGTGACGACGGCGCGACAGCTGACAGCGCGTCACCCGACGCCGCACCCAGCGACGGGGCAGTGGCGATCGACGCGCTGCCCAGCGATGCCAATGGGTGTTCGATGCAGCCGTGCTCCCTGGTGCCGCAGTGTGGCTGCGCGGCGCCGCTCACCTGCGACATCGACTTCACGGGTCTGATGGGCACCGCGTGCCGGCCGGTGGACGTGCCGGGAACCGAGACCAGCAACTGCAGCTCGGCTTCGGAGTGCGCGGCCGGCTTCGTGTGCACGGGTGGACGCTGTCAGCGCTACTGCGCCACCAATGCCGACTGTCCGCAGCCGCGCGCGCTGTGTGCGCTCCAGATCGCTGATCAGAACGGTAGCCCGATACCGGGCGCGGTCACCTGCTCGGCCAACTGCGATCCGACCAACAGCGGCGCCGGCGGCTGTCCGAGCGGGCAGAAGTGCGCGTTCTTCACCGTCGCCCACGGCGGCGCCAACCTCGACATCGTCAACTGCGCGCTGCCCGGCGCCGGCCCCGTCGGCGCGTCGTGCATCGACGACTCGAACTGCTCGGCGAACACGCGCTGCTCGACCTACAACTCGCAGAAGCGATGCCGGAAGGTGTGCAACCGAACGACCGGCGGCAGCGAGTGCGCGACGGTGGCGGGCACCACCTGCGTCGTCGCGGGGGCGCCACTGGTCATCGGGGGCACTGAATACGGCGTCTGCGCGCCTTGATGTCTGTCCGTACGCGACGCACGCCTCGGGCTCTGGTGAGCCTCCGCCGTTGTTGCAGCCAGTTCGCGAAGCCGTCGCCACGGCTGGGTGCATGGTCGTCAGGTGGCGAAGGCGGCTGATCGGAAGCGGTCCTGACCTCTGCAAGGATCCTTGCAGAGTGCGCGCCCTGGGGCTTGCGGCGTAGCCTGGTCGACATGACGACCCGAGTGGCCTGGGGATTGTGTGTGGTGATCGCGGCGGGCTGCGGCTCGTCCGAGGGTGATGGCGGCGGTGGGCCGGGGCTCATGACCAGCGGCGGCGACGGCGGCGTGACGTACTCGTGGTCGTTCAGTCGTACGCCGTAGCGCTACCGGATGGTGAAAGTGGCCTTGGCGGCACGCCGACCGTGATCGAGGATGGCGGCCTCTTCAAAATGTTGTTCTGCGATGCCAGTGGCCTGCGCTACGCAACTTCGCTCGACGGCAGCGCGTGGACGGTGCCCATTCTGCGGCGACGAATCTTGTCCAGGCGACCAGGCAAGCGCCGGAAAGCTGTCGGGTGAGCGCGTTGGGCCGCGAAGAATCATGGGGTTGTGGGGTGCGCGACCTGGCGTGGGGGATGCAGATGCCCACGCCATGCTGCGCCTGTGCCTTGGTGTCTCGATTGCTCTCGCCCTCACGGCATCCGCGCGGGCGGACTACCCGTGTGATGGCCCGAGCTACACGGTCAAACAATGGAAAGGCCAGCAGCTGCTTGCGCTCCTCTATGCGCGGCGCGATGGCCATGAGCTCGTGATCTGGCGCGATGGCGAGGAGCTGATGGCCAAGGCGGTCGGGGCGCCCGGTGGTGGTAATCCGCTGCCGATGCCGAGGATGGCGCCCCTCACTCTGGCGGCGGCCCCCGACGGCTTCGTGCTGCTGGCGGGATACGACGGCTCCGTGGTGGTTCAGCGGCTGGATGACGACGGCAAGGTGCGCGGGCCCATGGTGCGTGTGGGTGCAGCGGGCTTCATTCTGACGCAAGCCGCGATCGTCGCTGACGACGCCGGGTTCGTGGTGGCCTGGTCGCGCGGTTTCTACGACGCGCCGCAGGACCTGTTGGTTGCGCGGCTCGATGCCGATGCCACCCTCGTCGCGGGACCGGTCGTGCTCCGGACGCTGATGCGCCGCGCGCCACCGACCGTCGCGCTGGCGACCGATGGCGCCACGACCTGGCTGGCGTGGCACGACTTCGTGCGGCCCGCGGTCCCCAAGCTCGATGAGCGCAGCTATGCGGTTCGCATCGCGGCGGATGCCACCGCCGCGAATGAGCCGCTGCTGCTCGGCACCGGGAACGTCATGGCGCTCGGACAGCGCGAAGGACAGTTCCTGGCCGTGCTCGACGCCGACACCAGCGGTCTCAGCATGTGGAGCGTCGAGGCCGTCTCGTTCGCCGGGCAAGCGACCGGGCCCGCGCACACCGTGACTCTGCAGCGCAACTTCGAGCTAGGACTGGTGAGTGATGCGGCTGGCTTCACGCTCTACAGCTCGGTCCGGGACGCCTCGTCGTTTCCGCGTCTCGACGGGGTCGGGCTGGTCGGGCTGACGCCGGAGGGTGCACCGCGCGAAGCGGCGCGATGGCTCTCCGCCGGAGCCAACGCTGCGCTCGGGTTCGACGGCCAGCAGCTTCGCGTGGCGTTCATTGCCGATCGCGCCACCGGCACCAAGGGCGTGTCGCGGATCGAAGTCATGCCGGTCAGCGGCGGCACGCCTGTCGTGGTCGGGGCGGAGAGCCAGCTCGAGCAGGTGGAGGTGGAGATCTGTGGTGAGGAGCTTCAGCACGATGGCGGCTGCACGGTGGCCAGCGGCAAGCGACCGAGCTCGGAGGGGCTGGGCGCGCTGCTGGTGGCGTGCGGGCTGCTGTGGGTGTGGAGGCGGCGGCTGCGAGGGGGCCCTGGAAGGAAGCGTCGCGGCGCCCCGCACAATCAGTGCTGCCCGCGCCTGGGCAGCAACGTCACTGGGACCTGCCCCCGCCTCTGTCAGTAGGTCAAAAGCCGCAGATATCACGCCAGGTCGCCACCGTATCGCTGATCACCGTGCTGCTCGCCGCCAGGCGGTACCGGTTCGTCATCTCCACGCACCCGGCGCCCTTCTCGACGGTGGCCCAGTCGCCGCGCGTGACCTTGTAGTGGAACCAGGTGCCGCGCGGGATGCTCACCGTCCCTGTCGCCAGCGTGGCGCTGGACCGAACCAGGGGCATGTGGGTCCAGCCCCAGGCGTCCGACGCCAGCGTGACCGGTGTCGTCATCGGTGTTCCTGCGGGCAGCTCGATGCGCACCTCCATCGCGACCGGCGGTGCGGGTGCCAGCAGACTGTCGTCGCCCACGACCTCGACCGTGAAGGTCGGCCGATCCGCGACCTCGACCTCGACCGAGAGGTCGCGGGCGTCATGGCTGAAGCTGATCGGAACCCCATCGAGGAGCGCCGCGGTGGGCGCGTGATCAACGCGATGCAGACGCAGCTGCAACATCCGCGCGGGCGGCGCGTACTCGCCACCCAGCGCCTCGACCGTGATGCGGGTGCGGTCGCCGAGCCGCGTCACCGTGATGCGCCGACGCGCCGGTGTCAGCGCGCCGTCACCAGCGTCCTCGGCCAGGTCGCTCATGACGCTGGTGCCCGCGGCGACCGGATAGATCTGCCAGGACAGCGGCCCCGCCGCGGTCGCCGTCGTGGTTGCCGCGAACGGCCGGGTTGGCAGCACCGCGCCAGCACGCACCAGCATCGGCAGCGCCGCCAGCGTGACCGGCAACGTCAGGGTGGCGGGCCCGTCGTACACCGCGTCCGACTGGTAGTCGAACCAGCGCCCCGCCGGCAGCACCACGCTGCGCGAGGTCGCAGCCGCGTCGACCACCGGCGCCAGCAGCAGCGACGGCCCCAGCATGGCCTGATCCCCGGTGTTCACGAAGCGGGCGTCAGCCTGGAACTCCCACAGCATCGGGCGCAGCGGCGGCGCGCCGGTGCTGGCTGCATCCGCCAGCAGACTCTCGAGGTAGGGCAGCAGACGGTAGCGCTGGCGGGTCAGCGCGCGTGAGATGTCCTCGACCTCGGGGCCGAACTGCCATGGCTCCTGGCCCGGAACACCCGAGGTCACGTGGGCGCGAAAGAACGGCGACACCGTGCCCAGCGCCATCCAGCGCGCATACAGCTCGGGCGAGGCATGGCCCGAATAGCCACCGACGTCGCTGCCCACGAACGGCACTCCCGACAGCCCCATGCCCAGCAACATGGGCAGCTGGTTGGCCAGCGTGGCGAACGTGCTGGGTGCATCGCCGGTCCACACCGCGGCGTGACGCTGGATCCCGGCATAGCCGGCGCGGGTGAGCACGAACGGACGCTGACCTGGCGCAGCCTGGCGCAGCGCGGCCACGGTGGCCTCGGCCTCGAGGTTGGCGTAGATGTTGTGCACCTCGGCCATGGTCGTCTGAGCGTCACCGCGCGCGATGACGTCGTCGGGGATGCTGGTGCCGCCGCCACCCTCGGGGAAGGTGGTCGGCTCGTTGACATCGAGCCAGATGCCGGCGACACCGCGTCGCACCAGCGCGCCGATGTGCTGGCCCCAGAAGGTGCGCGTCTCGGGCCGCGTGAAGTCAGGGAACACCGAGGCGCCCGGCCACGCAGTGCCCACGAACGGCGCCCCCGCCGCGGTCTCCAGGAAGTGTCGCCCCGCCACGCCGTCCTGATAGACGGGCCAGTCGGGGTCGACCTTGATCCCGGGATCGACGATCACTGTGGTGTGAAAGCCCTGCGCGGCGAGGCGCGCCAGCATGGCCTCGGGAGCGGGGAAGTTCTGCGGATCGAAGGTGAAGGTGCGATAGCCGTCGAGGTGCTGGATGTCCAGCCACAGCCCGTCGGCAGGCAGCTCGCGCCGACGCAGCTCGGCGGCGATGGCCTCGAACTCGGCCGCGCTGCCATAGCCCCAGCGACTCTGGTGGAAGCCCAGCGCCCAGCGTGGTGGCTGCGGCGTGCGCCCGGTCAGCGCGGTGTAGCGCCTGACCACCTCGGCGAGTGACGGGCCCGCGAACACATACTGGTCGATGGTCCCGTCGGCCCGGGTCGACACGTCGATCCGGTCGGCGCGCGCCGCCGCGACATCGATCTCCAGGCGGTGCGTCACGTCGGTGAAGACACCATGTGCGACTGCGCCGTCGAGCGCGAGATAGAACGGGATCGACTGATACAGCGGATCTTGATCGGGGCGATAGCCGCCCTGGCTGGAGTCGTAGGCATCGGTGTTCCAGAAGGTCAGCCGGCGCCCGCGACGATCCAGCGCGCCGTTGCGCTCGCCGAAGCCATAGTAGTGCACGCCCGGTGGCGCTCGCCGCGCCAGCGTCGTGACATCCGCGCTGCGTGACCAGCCACCGTCGGCCCCGTCGTCGACCAGGGTGCGACCAGCGGCGTCGCTGACGATGACGTGACAGCGGGCATCGAGATGGACTGCCAGCTCGGGCGTGCACAGCGTGGCGCCGCTGCTGTCGCGGTCGCCACCGCTGCGCAGCTCGGTCGCCGCCGCCAGCGACTGCACCACCGACCAGGGTCGCTGCAGCGCGGTCGCACCAGCGGGCAGATAGCGCAGCCTGGCCACGCCATCGGCGAACACGGCTACCTCGACGCTGACGCCATCGCACGCCGCGCGCAGCACGTTGGGCGCTGGCCGCCCGACAAACCCCGGCAGCGGCCCTTCACCACACATGCGCGGCCCGGCATCAGTGGCACCGTCGCCGCCGTCGCCCGCATCGGTCGGCCCGGCCGTACCGCCGCCACAGCCAGCCAGCAGCAGACCGGGCACGACGATGATGAGGGCGCGACGCACTTCGCCGTTTGCTGCAACGGTCGTGCCCCCTGAATTTCCGCGGACCTGCGTCGGTCGCAGCGGGCGCCGAGGCCCGCCATGTTGCGTTCCTCGACATTGCACGCGGCAGACGCCAGGGCGGCCCGCCTACGCCGCCGCCGGCGGCTGGGCTCAGAAGAAGTCGCTGCTGCCCGGGGGCGAGTTCTGGGGCGGGGGGCGCACGAGGTCGCACAGCGCGCGGGCCAGGGGGACGGCCCGGTCGATGTCGGCGCGGGCGTTGTCGTCGAGCGCGTGCCAGCGGGTGACGAGGTCGTCGATCTGATCGCTCAGGCCGAGGAGGCGCTCGGCCTTGGTGAAGGCCTCGAGGATCACGTCACAGACCAGCTCGGGCAGGAGGTTCACGTAGGCCAGGGCGCGGTCGAGCTCGGCCGTGACCTTGGTCTTGATCTCGTTGTCGTGCGTGATGAGGACGACGCGCTGGGAGATGAAGGCCAGCGAGTCGAGGTACTTGTCGAAGCCTTCGCAGTCGTTGCGGTTCTGCTTGGCGTTCCCGCTGGCCAGGAGCTCGCGCAGGCGGTCGAACTCCTTGCGGGTGTCGGAGCGCAGGTAGAAGAACACCTCGCTCTTGATGAAGTCGACCACCGCTTCGACCATGCGCTGGTAGCTGGCCTGCGCCAGCACCGGATCGGAGGCGCGATCCTGGATGGTCTGGTTGAGGTCACGCACGGTGCGGCGCAGCTCGGCGATGGCGCGCCGCACCGCCAGCGCCTTGCCGAGGGTGTCGCGGTGCCCCGGGATCATGCGCTCGGGCTCGGCGTGGCCGAGGAAGCACTCGTACACCGTCGTCATGACCGCGAAGACGCCGTCCATCAGCGCGGTCGTCGCGTCGTTGAGGTCGCCGAGCGCCTGCTCCTTGCGATCGTTGGAGAGCGCGTCCGCGAAGCGACGATCGTACTCGCGCAGCTCCGAGCTCAGCCCGTAGTGGAGCGTGTCCATCTCGCTGGTGAGCGCGCGCCACTTCTCGTCGTCGGTCCGGTTGCGCGTGGCGATGACGCCCAGCGCCGCCCCGCGCGCGAGCGTGGGCGCGCTGACGGGGGCCGCCGGCGCCGCCTCGGCCGCGGACTCTCCCGGCGCGGGGTTCTCGGGCGCCGCGACCATGCGCAGGTAGTCGAGCAGCCGGCGCAGGTGGCTCAGGACGGCGTCGGAGACGATCTGGAGCTGTTCCTCGCCGTCCTCGCGGACGTACAGCGCGGCGTCCAGCTCGCCGAGCGCGCGCACGGCCTCCTCGCCGATCTGGAGCAACTTCTGCACCTTGCGGCGGATGCGGCGATCTGCGATCGCCTCGAGGAGCTCGGCGAGGGCGGTGTTTTCGGGGGACTCTGACAACGCAAGGTCGAGTGTAACCGCGCCTGGAACGCTGGCGCCAGCCTGGCGTATTTCGGCTGTGTCGCGGCGTGTGGCGCGGCTGGCTGGTGGCAGCTTGCAAGGCGACTCCAACCGTCAGGTCGGACCACCCGACCGTTCCCGGACCGACCTCCAGGGGCGGCGCGAGCGGCGGTACAGGAGCAGGGCGAGCACTCCGGCCAGGCTGAGCAAGCCCCCGAGCGAGTGCGTGTCCCGGCCGCTGGTGCGACAGCCGCAGCCGCTGTCCTGGCCCGCAGGCGGCTGCCCGGTCATCGCGTCTCCGCTGCTGGCATCGGGGCTGCCGCCGTCGGCGCCGCCGGCGTCGACCTGGTCGCCGCCATCACTCGGGTTGCCACCGTCCACCGAGCCGCCAGCATCGGTCGGACCGCCGTCCGCGGCGGGGCACCGGATCGCGCACTCCGCGGGGCAGCTCGCGCAGGTCTCGAGAGGATCGCAGACGCCATCTCCGCACAAACCGGAGCAGCTCCCGCAGTCCGACGAGCAGCTGCCACACAGCTCGCCGGGCTCACACACGCCATTGCCGCACGATGCAGCGCACGCGCTGCAATCGGCCGCGCAACTGGCGCAGGTCTCGGCGGCGCTGCAGTTGCCATCACCGCAGGTGGTCGAGCAGGCGCCGCAATCGCCGACGCACGAGGTGCAGCTCTCGGTGCTGTCGCACAATCCATCGCCGCAGCGCCCGGCGCACGCCCCGCAATCCGACCCGCAGGTCGTGCAGCTCTCGACTGCCTCGCAGATCCCGTTGCCGCAGCCAGACATGCAGGTCCCGCAATCGCCTGGGCAGGTCGAGCACGCCTCGCTGCCGTTGCACAGGCCGTCTCCGCAGCGCGGGCAGGCCCCGCAGTCGCCAGCGCAGGTCGCGCAGGTCTCGGTGCCGTTGCAGGCGCCATCACCGCAGCTGGGCGGACAGGGGCCGCAATCACCGACGCAGGTCGTGCACGTCTCGGTGCCGTTGCACAGGCCATCGCCGCAGCGCGGGGCGCAAGGGCCGCAATCGCCGACGCAGGTCGTACACGTCTCGGTGCCGTTGCACAGGGCATCGCCGCAGCGCGGGGCGCAGGCGCCGCAGTCACCGACGCAGGTCGAGCAGGTCTCGGTGCCGTTGCACGTGCCATCGCCGCAGCGCGGAGCGCACGGACCACAATCGCCGGCGCAGCTCGAACAGGTCTCGGTGCCGTTGCAGCTGCCGTCCCCGCAGGTGGGCGGACAGGCGTTGCAGTCGGCGGGACAGGTCGAGCAGCTCTCCGCGGGCATGTCGCAGGTACCGTTGCCGCACGAGATGGGGCAGATGCCACAGTCACCTGGACAGTTGCTGCAGGTGTCGGTGCCGTTGCACGTGCCATCACCGCATCGGGGCGGGCAGGGGCCGCAGTCGGCGCTACAGGTCGAGCAGGTCTCGGTGCCGTTGCAGACCAGATCGCCGCAACGCGCCGGATCGGTCGGATCGTTCGGGTTGGTGGTCGTGCTGCAATCGGCGTCCGGCACGAAGCCGGCCCCGGTACTGGCGGTGGCGCAGCGCGCCGGGGTGTGACAGGACGCGGTGCACAGGCCCACGAACCCGAGCTCGGTGCCGTCCTGCAGGCCGTCGTTGTCGGTATCGGCCAGCAGCGGATTGGTGAGGAAGGTGAGCACCTCGAGGCCATCCGAGACGCCATCGTCGTCGGAGTCGGCATCGTTCGGATCGGTCCCCCGGCCGACTTCGTCAGCGTCACCGAGACCGTCGCCGTCCTGGTCCTGGCCAAACGTCGACAGGGTGCTGTTCGAGAGCTCGGTGCGCGGGGTGACACCCGAGGAATAGCGCAGCGTGTCCTGATTGGCATAGGTACCAGGCGCCGACAGCATCACGGTCACCGTGACCGACCCGCTGCGCCCGGGAGCGATCGTCCCCAGCGTCCAGTTGACCCGGGTGCCATCCCAGGTGCCCCCGTTCGACGCCGAGATGAAGACGGCACCCGCCGGGAGTGGATCTTCCAGGGTGGCGCCGAGCGCCATGCCAGCGCCGGAATTGCGGTAGCTCACCGTGAAGGTGACCATCGCCGAGGCAGGAAAGCGCGGCGCGTCCTTGGTGACGGTGACCGCCGGCTGGCCGACGTCGACGCCACAGTCGGCCTCGAGCAGGGAGTTGAGGAACAGGCGGACACCGTTGGTCTCGTTGTGCGCGCTGATCGGCAGGCCGGCCTTCGAGTAGTCGTGGCCACCCAGATAGCTGACCTTGCCGAGCGCGCTCGCGGTGCAGTCGTCGGAGGAGATGGGACAGCCGCCGCCCGCATAGCCCGTCATCCAGACGTCGCGGACACCCACGCCGTCACCCGAGCCGCTGATCATGACGACGTCGTTGAGGTAGCTGTTTCCGGCCGGCAGCGAGTACGAGGGCTCGGAGCCGCCGACTGACTTGAAGGGACCATCCAGCTGGGAGAACGCGACCTCGTCGTTGTAGAAGTCGTAGCTCGTCGGCTGACTGGCGATGAGGAAGCCATTCGGGGTGAGGAACTTCCCGTTGACGTTGTTCTCGATCGCATTGACGGCCTGGCACTCGGCGAACAGGTGCACGGGAAACTGCAAGAAGGCGCGGTACTCGGCCACGACCTCGGTGCCGATCGCCGTGTTGGCGTCGGCGACCGCCCAGTGCATGCTCATCATCTGGCAGTACGCTGGCTGTCCGCTGCCGTCGAACAGCTTGCCGTCGCTATGCGAGACCGTGCCGCCCGCGGTCTCGGTCTCGCACAGGACGTCGGGCCAGGCCGCATAGCCGCACGAGTTGTTGTCCTTGGTCGCGGGCCAGGTTTGCCCCTTCGAATCGGGGATGCCAGCGCTATTGAGATAGCGAAAGGCGATCAGCTCGTTGCCGTCTGCAAACACGGCAATGTTGGGAGCCGCGACCAGGCGGCGTTTGACGAAGCCGGTGAAGGGCGCCGTGGTGACATGGACCTTGACTGTGGGGTTGGCGGCCTGCCAGCCGGCCACGATCGAGGTAGCTACCGGCACGTCGGTGGCGGAGATGACGAAGGGACCACCGCGATAGCCGTGGGCTGTGATCGGCGCGCTGGTCTGGCGGTCGACCGCCGAGGCGGTGAAGTCGATCCCGAGATGCGGCTTGGCGGGGCGGATGACCCAGTCCACCGTCACGCCAGCGCGGAGCAGGGCATACACCAGCCCATACGCGCGCAACATGCCCTGATCTTGGTAGTCCAGATCGGTCGGCACGATGTACGACCCGGTGGCGTAGGTCTTGTCCGCCGCGCGGGCCACCGCGGTCGACGCGAGCAGGAGCGCGCACGCCAGGTTCAGCACCCGGCCAGTTCGATTGCTCATATCCCCCCCGGGAAGTGGACGGTTCGGGGATCATCATATCACCGGGCTGCGGCGCGCTGAGGCGGCGCTACGGGGACGTGATGCGGTAGTAGGTCAGGGGCCGGGCCACGTTCTTGACCGGGGCCTCCAGGGGGCCTTCGAAGCGGGCGTCGCGGATCGGGGCGGCGAGGTCGCCCAGGGCGTCCCTGGCGGAGTCCATGATCAAGATCTCGCGGAAGCCGGCCAGGGACTGCAGACGCGCGGTGGCGTTCATGCCGGAGGAGAAGGCGGTGAAGTCCTGGTTGGGGCCGAACAGGCCGACCGAGGCGGGGCACAGGTTGAGGCCGACCGCGACGCCGAGGCCGGGGACCACGGGGCTGGCGGCGATCTGTGCCAGCTCGGGGTCTGCCTCGAGGCCGATGGTGAAGGCCAGGATCTCGCGGCTGGCCTTGACGGCGGCGGTGATGCGCTGGCGCGGCGTGGTCCTGAAGAAGGGCGGGCCGAAGATGCCGATGACGCAGTCGCCGACCATCTTGTCGAAGACGCCGCCGTTCTTCCACAGGATGTCGACCGCGCCGGCCGACCAGCGGTCGACGAAGCGGCCGATCTTGCCCGGATCGAGGAGGATCTGCTCGGAGATCTTGGTGAACGAGTTGATGTCGGCGTAGATCAGCGCGACCTCCTCGGTGCGCGGCGACAGGTAGCTCTCGGTGTAGTTGGGATCCTGCAAGAGCTCGTTGATGACGGCGGGGCCGAAGAACTGTGACAGGTGGCGGCGCTCGCGGTTGTAGTCGACCAGGCGCTGGCTGACGCACTCGGCGAACACGCGCAGGAGGTCGAGCCCGAAGGTGGACAGTCCGTTGTCCGCGGTCGCCAGGATCTTGCCCAGCGCGCGCGTCGACAGGCCCGCGATGAGCACGCTCTCGAGCGCGCCTTCGATGCCGAGCACGGGCGCGATCTTGGCGCGCGAGTGGTCGAGCAGCGTGGCGCCCTCGCGGTCGATCAGCTCCTGCAGGTGGCGGTGGGGCCGGCTCTCGGCGTCGTGGGTGCACAGGCCGTCGCGGTAGATCCGGTAGCTGACCGAGCCGTCGCCGGCGTCGTCCTGGTAGATCAGCACCAGGTCTCGCAGCGGGATGGCGTTGCCGAGCGCGGACACCGCGTCGTCGACGCCGCGGTCGAACACCACGTTCTTGAGCGCCTGCTGCAGGCGCACGATCAGCTCCTGCTTGTAGCCGGCCTGCTGGATCGAGGCCAGCACGTCGTCGAACTGCTCGCACACGATGTCGATGCGCGCGGCCAGCGTGTCGCTGTCGGCGCGGCGGTCGCCGGCGAACGCGAAGGCGGCGACGCCGACCTTGCGGCCGCCGACGTCGAGCGGCTGCGCGATGATGGTGCGCCGGCCGTCGGCGGCCCTGGTGACGGGGCGGATGGTCTCGCGCGACAGCCCCGCGCGCTCGTCGTCCGACCAGGCGCCGCTCTCGTAACACTCGAGCGCGAGCTGCTCGTCGCGGGTGCGCACCAGGCCGGCGACCGCGCCGAGCCGCGCGGCGATCGCTGGCAGGAAGCGGTCCAGGGTGGCGCGCAGCGACATCTTGTCGCGCGAGCACTCCTCCAGGAGGCCGTCGGCGAAGGAGTTCAAGGCCAGCCGGTGCGCCAGCTCGAGCGCCGTGGCGGCCGGCCTGGCCGACTTGGCGCGCGCCTTGGGCTGCTTCCGGGCTGGCCTGGCGGCCGGCTTGACTGGCTGCTTCTTGACCTTCTTGCCCCTCGCTCTGACCGCCATGGCAGCCATCTTACGACGAGTGGTGGTCAGCCGGTCGAGGGCCTGCCAGCCGCCAGCCGGGCGTAGCGAAGCTGCGCACGGGCCAGGTCACATGGTCCAGCTCCAGCGCCGGGAGGCGTCGAACGACACCCCGCCCTTGCGCTTGCGCAGGATGGCGTCGAGTTTCTTCGCGTCCTTGTGGTCGCGCGGCACCGCGGTCTTCGCCAGGCGCACCTTCGTGAGCTTGGGCAGGCCGAGGAGCAGGCCGGCGATGTTCGCGGGCACGTTGGTCATCATGAGGTCGAGGTGCTCGAGGCTCTTCAAGGTGCCGAGGAAATCCCACGACGGCGACTTCAGCGTCGGGATGTCCAGCATGCGCAGCAGGGGCAGTCCCTGCAGCATGGTCAGGTCGGTCACGCGGATGTCCCAGGCCCAGAGGATCTCGAGCTTGCGCATCCTGTCCAGGCCGGCGAGCGAGGTCACCTTGGTCTTCTCGACGTACAGCCGCTGCAGGCTGGTGGCGCCCAGGATCGGCGACAGGTCCTTGACCGGGGCGCCACGCAGGTTCAACTCCTCCAGGTCGCGCATGCCGCCGAGCGCCGAGAGGTCCTCGACCTTCGAGTAGCTGGCGTCAACGTAGGTGAGGCCGGTGGAGCGCTCGAGGCCCTCGAGCGAGCGCAGCGCGCTGCACCCTGCCAGATGGATGCCTCTCAGCCGCAGCCCAGCGAGCGGCCGCAGCGAGCGGACCGGGGCGCCGGTGATGTCGAGGTGGCGCAGCTCGCGCAGGCTCGCGAGCGGCGCCAGGTCCGCGAGATCGGAGCGGGCGGTGTTGGCCCTGAGGGTCAGCGATTGCAGCCCGGTCAGGCCGGCGAGATAGCGGGGCGCGCCGATGCGACCGTACACGATGAGCTGCTCGAGCTTCGGCATCGCCAGGCCGGCGAGCAGCGTTGGCGGCACCTTGGCCGCGCCGAGCGTGAGCTTCTTGATGCTGGCCGCGGCGGCCAGGCCCGCGAGGCTCTGCGCCGAGGTCCCACGGAAGAGCGTGAGCTCGGTCAGGCGCGGCAGCCTGGCCAGCGGCGCCAGATCGGGCAGTGCGCCGCCGCGGATGGTGAGGTCGCGCAGCGCCTTGCACGCGAGGAGTGGCTCCAGCGTGGCGCCGCGTGGCAGCTCGAGCTCCAGGCTCTCGAGCTTGGCGAGCGGGGTCTTGCCGGCCGCGCCGGCGATCACGCGGGCGACGGCGGCCGCGCTGGCTGCAGTTCCCGTTGGCGCCGCTGCCACCGCCTTGGTGTGCACCTTCGCCGCCCTGGTCTGCGCCTTCGCCGTCCTGGTCTGCACCGGCGCCCGCGGCTTCGCGGCCGCCTTGGCCGTCGCTGGCGCGGCCCGCCCCGCCGGCGCCGACTTCGCAGCCCGGTAGCCCTTCTTCAGCTTCTCCGCGACCAGCTTGTCGGCGTCGACCTTGGCCGCGACCGCATCAGCGAACGCCTTGACCTTGGACTGCCCGTCCGTGCCCAGCCGGCCAAACCTGACCGTGTGCCGGGCCCCGCTGACATCGATCTCCCAGAACTTGGCCGACGAGCCGCCAACGAACTCCAGCCGCTTGCGCATGCGCGCATCGTAATGCCCAACCTTGGCGGCTCATAGCGCAGCGCGGCTGCGGGCCGACCGGCGGTCAGCTGGATTCCCAGCGGGCGGCGTGCGTGTGATGCTGCGGCCGATGGAGGGACGCGCTTGAGACAGAGCCTGCTCTGGTTGATGGTGTTCGCGGGGGTGGCGCGGGGGGCGACGCATCCGGTGTTCGATCTGGTGCACAACCGGCCGCTCTCGCACCAGGGCGTGCGCGGCGGGCTGTTCGTCGAGGCCGGGACGGCGGGGTTTGCCAAGTATGTGCACTTCGGGCGGCCACGGCTGGACTGGACGCTGCAGCAGACCGAGGCTGGCGTCGGGGTCGCGCGGGTCAAGGGCGCCGGCGCGCTGCTGGTGCCGCTGACGGCGGAGCAGGCGGCGAGCGGTGTGGTGGCGGTGCGGCTGAAGACCGGCAAGGCCGGGCGGCTCGGCGTCGTCGTCAGCAAGCAGAAGGCCGTGGCCGAGGTGGCGGTGGGCTGGAACCTGGCGGTCGTGAAGCTGCCTGCGGGTGCGCTGAGAGCAGGGGAAAACCGGCTGGAGCTCGATGTGCCGGGCGAGGTCGCGGTGCACTGGCTGCAGATCGGTGGCGAGGCGCCAGGGTCGGCTGACGCCGGCGCGCCGGTGGAGGGGCTGTCGCCGGGAGGCGGGGTGGCCTGGTACGTGATGGTGCCAATGGGCGGGGCGCTGGAGACGACGCTGACGGGTGAGGCCGGTTGCAAGCCGTGGGTCAAGGTGACGGGGACGGGGGCGCCAGCGCTGACGGTGCCGCTGAGGCTGGGGGCGAGCGCGGTGCCGCTCGGGGTGGTGGGTGGCAAGACGGTGCGGCTCGAGCTGGGCGTGACCGGGTGTGCGCGCGTGGGCATCGCGGCGGCGGCGTTGACGGTGCCCGGCGCGGCGCCGGTCAGGACGGCCGTCAAGCCGCCCAAGCGGGTCATCATCTGGCTGACCGACAACACCCGGGCGGACAAGGTCGGGACCTTCAACCCGAAGGCGCGCGCCAGGACGCCGGTGATGGATGGGCTCGCGAAGACCGGTGTGCTGTTCGCCAATGCGTATGCCAATGGCAACGAGTCGCGGCTGTCGCACGCGTCGCTGTGGACGGCGATGTATCCGGCCGCGCACGGGATGATCTCGAGCACGGCGGTGCTGCCGGCGCGGCATGTGACGATGGCCGAGGCGGTCAAGCCGTCGGGGCTGCAGACGGTGGGCACCTCGGGCAACGGCTACATCATCAAGCGCTGGGGCTTCGGCGACGGCTGGGACGTGTTCAAGAACAACCTGCACCAGGGCGGTGGGCTGAAGGGCGAGGACCTGGTGGCGACCGCGCTGAAGCTGATGGAGAAGCGCTGGGACAAGCCATTTTTCCTGTATGTGGGGACCATCGACGCGCACACCTCGTGGAAGGCGCACGAGCCCTGGCTGTCGCAGTACGACAAGGAGCACGGGCCCTACACGGGCAAGTACAAGACCATCTTCCGCGATGGCGAGAACTCGGCCATCTCGGCCGGCAAGGTCAAGATCGACGCGCGCGACAAGCAGCGCATCGTGTCGCTGTATGACGCCGACATCTCGTACAACGACCAGCAGCTGGGCGTGCTGCTGGGCGAGCTGGACAAGCGCGGGCTGCGCGACGACACCATGGTCATCGTGTGCGCGGACCATGGTGAGGAGTTCTGGGAGCACGGCAAGATCGGCCACGGCCAGTCGTCGCGCGAGGAGCTCACGCACATCCCGCTGCTGATCAGCTATCCGGGGGCGTTCGCGCCGGCCGTGATCGACGAGCCGGTCGAGCTGATGGACGTCATGCCCACGGTGGTCGAGGCGCTGGGGCTGGCGCAGCCGCCGGAGTGGCAGGGCATGTCGCTGGTCGGGCTGATGCAGGGGGTCGGCCGCGGCTATCCCACCGCGGCGGTCACCACGCAGTACGACTTCGCTCACAGCATGCGGGTCGGGCGCTGGAAGCTGCGCGTGGGTGGCAAGGGCGACAGCCAGCTGCACGACATCCCGAGCGACCCCTTCGAGATGAAGGACGTGGTCGACCAGGAGCCCGAGGCGCGCCGCCTGATGACCGACGCGATGAGCCTGTACCTGGTGCGACGCAAGCAGTGGAAGCGCGGAGTGTGGGGGACGCCGTCGAACCTGACGGCGCGCTTCGGCGAGTAGGCTGAGTTGTTGGTCGAGCCGGCACGTGCTGCAATCGGCCACATGATGAGGACACGCGGGTGCAGGGTCGCGCTGGTGTGCCTGGCGCTCCTCGGGGGCTGTGGTGACGATGATGGCGGTGGCGGCGGCGATGGTGGCGGGGTCGATGGTGGCGGCGCGGACGCGGCGACGACCACGGGCAGGGTCCATGTCGTCCTGTTCACGCACATCGAGGACAACACGCCGGCGGGCACGCTGGGCAGCGCGCAGAGCCGGATGGGCTACCTCAACCTGCGCGGCAAGCTGCTCGAGATGGGGCGCCTCGCGCGGTCGCACGATCTGCGCTGGTCGCTGCAGCCGGACTGGAAGTATCTGGAGGCGGCGCTGCTGTACGAGGACGCCGCCACCACGGCCGACACCGGCGGCAAGAACCTGTTTCGCTACCTGCGCGACGAGCTCGGGGTGGCCATCGATCCGCACTCGCACGAGAACGGCGGCTACAACTACACCGACGTCGCGGAGCTGCTGACGCGCCTCGAGGTCGGCGGCAGCACCGTGATCGGCGGGCACATCTGGGATCCGGCGCTGCCCCAGTTCCAGCAGTGGGATCGCTTCCGCACCGCGCAGGCCGGGGTGCGGTACCCGACCGCGAGCTGGCGCGGCGACATCTTGATCGGCGCCGGCACGCCCAACCACGTCAATGATCCGCTGGTCAGCGGCGCCTGGCGCCCACGCGACCGCGACAGCTTCTTCGTCGATGATCCGGCTGGCAACATCATCGCGTTCGGCGCCTGGCACGACCAGGTCGCCGGGGTGCAGGAGCTGGTCGACCTGTACGCGCGGCGAGGTCGCGCCGGGGTCGCTGCTCACGACGGGGTGGAACATCCAGCCGACCGTGCTGACCGCGAGCAACGGTCTCGCCATGATCGAGTCGACCGTGCTGGTGCCGCTCGCGGCGCTGCGCGACCAGGGCAAGGTGGTGAGCACGGACTACACCACGCTGGCGGCGACCTGGCGCACGGCGTATGGCGCCGTCCCGACGATCTACCGACCCTGAACCGGGTGGCTCAGCTGGTCGGGCGGCGTCCGACCACGGGGGCGACCGGCGAGGCGGGCGGACTGGCCAGGGTGCGGACGTCGGCGAAGCCGGCGCCGCGCAGCCACTGCTCCACATCGCCGGTCGTGCACTCGGGGCCGCCGAACATGGTCATGCGCAGCCGGATCTGGGCGGCGCCCACGGGGTCGGGCGGGAAGCCGCTGGGCGTGAGCACGACCCAGCCGCCGGGACGCAGCGCGCGCAGCGTCCGCGCGCATGCGGCCGCGATGACCCCCTGGGGCATGAAGACGATGGGCATCCAGGCCAGGTCGAAGGCCGCCTCGTCGGGCAGGTCCTCGGCCAGCTGCTCGCGCAGCTCGATGCGGTCGGCGAGGCCGGCCTGCTTGACGTTGGCGCGCGCCAGCGCCAGCGACGGCTGCCAGGGATCGATGCCGACGATGCGCAGGTTCGGCCAGTTGCGCGCCATCTGGATGGCGGTGCCCGCGACCCCGACCCCGATGTCGAGGAAGCTGGCGTCCGGCGCGGCCAGGCGCGCCGTCAGGCCCTCGAGCTGGGGCGCGATGTCGCGCGTCAGCCCGTGCGCGTGCATGACGGCGAAGTCGCCGACGGTCTGCAGCAGCTCGGGCTCGCTGTGGGTCCAGCCCGGCACGCGCCCCTTCGGCTGCATCAGCTTGCCGTCGAGCCCGAACCACAGCCGGAGCTCGGCGACCAGGGGCCGCGCCTCCTCGGGGCTCAGGCCACCGAGCACGTCGCCCGCGCCCATCGCGCGCAGGAGGTCGTCGATGCGGGCGGCGACCCTCGGCTCGAGCGGGGTGCTGCTGGCGTGGGCGTCGAGTGCCGCGGTGAGCGCGGCGAGCGCGCTCATCGACGGCAAGTGTCGCTTCATGAACTCGCGAACCACTGGCATGCTCATGTCGTCTCCTGTGTTCGGCGGCCGGTCAGCGCGCTTCGGCCGTGGTCGGGTCGATGGTCGAAGTCACCTCGCACACGCTGTCGGCGGGAAACCCGCCACAGCGCGCGTGCTCGCGGACGATCTCGGGGTCCCTGGCATTGTAGACGCAGTAGATCTTGTCGCCGGTGACATAGCTGTGGACCCACTGCACGTCGGGGCCGAGGTCGCGAAGGACCTGGTTGGACCTGGTCGCAATGGCACGAAGCTCGTCACCCGACAGCTTGCCTGCGCCGGGCAGGGTTCTCTCGACCACGTACTTGGGCATGGCAGTTCTCCTTTGATCCACAGGCGTGAAGTGCGATGGCACAATGTGCCGCGGTCATGGCCCCCTCGTCGCAGCGCAAGATCTGGCTGGGCCGCCAGCACGAGCTGGACGAGCTCGTGGGCGGAGTGGACGAGGTCATGGCTGGGCGCGGTGGTCTGTACCTGGTCACCGGCGAGCCAGGCATCGGCAAGACCCGGTTGTGCGACGAGATCGCCCGTGGTGCCGCGGCCAGGGGCCTGGCTGTGCACTGGGGACGCGCCTGGGAGGCCGGCGGTGCTCCCTCGTACTGGCCTTGCGTGCAGGTGCTGCGCAGCATGTGCCGCGGTCTCGATCCAGAGCTGCTGAACCAGCTCGCGGGCATCCACGGGCGCGAGCTGGCCGAGCTGATGCCGGAGCTTCGCCAGCGTCTGCCCGGCCTCGAAGCGGCTCATCCGTCGACGGGGCGCGACCGGTTTCAGCTCTTCGAGGCCGTCAACGCCTTCATGCACGCGGTCGCGGCCAGGGCACCCCAGCTCATGGTGCTCGACGACCTGCACGCCGCTGATCCGTCGTCGCTGCTGCTGCTGCACTTCCTGGTGCGGGACCTGCGCGCGGGCCCCCTGCTGGTGGTCGGCACCTACCGGGATGCCGAGGCACGTCTGGCGCCCGACGTCGGGCGCACCCTGGCCCAGGTGGCGCGCGAGGCCACCCTGCTGCCGCTGGGCCGGCTGGCACGCGACGAGGTCGGCGAGTATGTGGCCCAGGCGACCGGCGCGCGGCCCAGCCCCGAGCGCGTCGAGGAGCTGCACCAGCGCAGCGAGGGCAACCCGCTGTTCCTGCGCGAGCTCTTGCGCCTGCAGGGGGCGACGGCGCGTCAGCCCGAGGGCATCCGCGAGGTCGTCCGCGCACGCCTGGCGCTGCTGACGCCGGCGCTGCGCCACATGCTCGAGGCGGCGGCGGTCCTGGGCCGCGAGTTCGAGGTCGACGTGCTGGTGTCCGTCGCCGCCATCCCGGAACAGGAGCTCTCGGCGCTGCTGCTGCTCGCGGCGGACGCCGGCATCGTCGAGCCCCTGGAGCCGACCGGGCGCTGGCGCTTCACCCACGTGCTGCTGCGCGAGGGCCTCTACGACGACCTGTCGACCGATCGGCGGGCGGTCCTGCACCGCGCCGCGGCGGCCGAGCTGGGGCGGCTCGCCGGCGGTACCCGCCTGTCCGAGGTGGCGCACCACATGTTGCGGGCGATCCCGGCCATCCGCGCCTCGGAGGCGGCCGACGTCGCGCTCCGGGCCGCCGAGGTCGCGATGGAGCTGCTCGCCTTCGAGGACGCCAGCCAGCTGCTCATGCGCACGAAACGGCAGCTCGACGGCGTCCTCGGTGAGGAGCGCCGGCTGTTCGACGTGCTGCTCGCGCTGGGGATCGCGCAGATCCGCTCGGGCGAGGTCACGGCCGGCAAGAGCACCTGCCTGCGCGGCGCCCAGCTGGCGCGCCGGCTGGGCGACTGGGAGCTGTTCGCGCGCGCGGTGCTGGGTTCGACCTACGAGTTCGCGCCCGGGGTCCGCGACGAGACGCTCATCGCGATGCTCGGCGAGGCGCTGGCCGGCTTGCCGGCCGGCGATGGCGCCCTGCGCGCGCGCTGCATGGCCCAGCTCGCCGCCGAGCGCCAGCCCGAGCTCGACACCGAGCCCCCCCTCGAGCTGGCCCGCGCCGCGGTGGCGATGGCGCGTCGGGTCGGTGGCACCGACACCCTGCGCTCGACGCTCAGCAGCGCCAGCATGGCGATGCTCATCTACGGGGAGCCGGTCGAGCGCATGTCGCTCAACCGCGAGGCGCTGAGCCTCGCGCTCGCGGCGGGCGACAAGCGCGTGGCCCTGCGCGCGCATCTCTTCCTCACCGGGGATCACTGGGAACAGGGCGACCGCGTGGGGGCCGAGGCCCATGGTCGCGCCTACGAGGCGCTGGATCAGGCCTCCCAGCACAGCCGCTTTCAGTGGGTGCCCCTGGGCTTCCGCGGCGCGAACGCGCTGTGGGACGGCCGCTTCGACGAGGCCGAGCGCCATTTTCGCGCTGCCGCGGCGGGCATGCAGGAGGACGAGGCTCGTGGGGTCTCGATGGTCGCCACGCCGCTGGGCTTCGGTCGCGCCGCCGAGCGCTACCATGACCTGCCCGGCGTGGAGGCGCGCTTGCGGGCCGGGTTCGCCGCCTTGCCGGGCGAGCTCGCGGGCTGTCTGGTCGAGATGCTGGTCGCGCAGCTCCACGGTCGCGTCGGCGATCGCGGCCGTTCGGCCCGCCAGCTGGCCACGGTGCGCGCGCTGCCCGTGTTCGCCGCCATCAAGGAGCCCTCCTGGCTGTCGCTGCTGACGGAGGCCTGTCATCTGCTGGGCGACGTCGCGCTCGCCGAGCAGCTCTACGCCGCGATGCTGCCGCGCGCACATCGGTTCGTCCACCTGGGCCCGATGGGTCCCTACTCCGAGCCGCCGTACACGCGCCAGCTGGGCCTGATGGCACAGACGCTGGGGCGCCTCGACGATGCCGTCCGCCACCTGAGCGACGCCGAGGCCCGGGTGGTCGAGGTCGGGATGCGCTCGCACCTGGCGCGGCTGCGCTTCGAGCTGGCCGGTGTGCTCCTGGCGCGCGGGGCCGAGGGTGATCGCGCGCGGGCGGCTGGCCTCCTCGAGCAGGCTCGCGTGGTGGCCACCGAGCTGGGCCAGGCCGCGCTGTTGCCGCTGCTCGACGCGCGCGCCGCCGAAACCGGACCCGCGACCGCGTCGGTCGCCGCGCCCACGCCGACGCCGACGCCGACGCCGGCGCGCCTGGGCGTCGCGCCGACCTTCGCCATGTGTCGCGAGGGCGACTACTGGACCATCACCTGCGGTCCGCGCACGCTGCGCCTCAAGGACAGTCGCGGGCTGCAGGTGCTCGCTCAGCTGGTCTCGAACGTGGGCCAGGAGTTCCACGTCCTGCAGCTGGTCTCGCCCGCCGACGAGGCAGGCGACAGTGGCGATGCCGGGACCGTGCTCGACGCCCAGGCGGTGCAGAGCTACCGGGGCCGGCTGCTGGAGCTGCGCGAGGAGCTCGAGGAGGCCGAGCGCTTCGCCGATCGCGGGCGAGCCGACCGCGCCCGCGAGGAGATCGAGGTGCTGACCCAGGAGCTGGCCCGCGCGGTCGGGCTTGGTGGTCGCGCGCGCCGGAGCGGCGGCGCCGCCGAGCGCGCCCGCACCGCGGTGCAGAAGCGGGTGCGCGGCGCCATCCAGCGCATCATCGAGGAGCTGCCGGAGCTCGGCCGGCATCTCGACCACACCGTCCGGACTGGCGCCTTCTGTGGCTACCTGCCCGATGGGCGTCCTGGCGGGCGCCGCAGCTAGGGAGAAAGCCGGGTCATTCCGGTCGGTTTCAGGCCCGGAACATTGTTCCAGCGCTTGTCACGCCTGACTTGCATGGGGAAAACGTCGAGCCCGCGCAGAGCCCTGTGCGGCGTGGTGTGGCTGCTGGCGCTGCTGGCGATGTCGTGTACGGAAGATGCCGACAGCTCGCCTGATGGGGGCGGCGACGACGCGGCGAGCAGCGTCGCCGACGCCGAGGTCGGCGATCGGGTCACCACGCTCGACGCGACGCCGGCCGGGCCCCTGGTGCACCTGTCGATCGCGCTGACGGACCGCGGCACCGTCCGCGCCAGCAGCGGCGCCTTCACGTGCAGCGCCTCGCCCTGCGAGTACGACCTGCCGCTCGGGACTGTGGTCACGCTGGAGCAGTCGACGAGCATCGGCTTCCTCGGCTGGCTGGACGACTGCAGGGGCGTCGGGACGTGCTCGGTGACGCTGGATCGACCGCGCAAGGTCACCGCGATGTTCGGGCGCGGTTTTGGCCGTGGCCTGGCGACCACGGTGGGGCCCGGCGGCGACGTGTTCGTGGTGGGCGAGTTCTGGGGTGAGGTCAGCTTCGGCTGTCGCTCCACGCTGACGTCGGCGGGCGGCTCCGACATCTTCTATCTCGACTGGCTGGCCACCACCGGTCAGTGCTCGTGGTTCACGGGCTATGGCGGCGTCGGCGATGACTCCGCGCGCGGCGCCACGTTCGACGCCGCCGGCAATCTGGTCATCATCGGCAGCTTCTCGTCGCCGTCACTGAGCTTCGGCAACAACAAGCGGGTGACCAACAGCAACCCGGGCAGCAGCGACATCTTCGTGCTCGACGTGCAGACCGGCAGCCGCGCCAACTGGGCGGTCGCGTTCGGAGGCCCCGGCGACGATGTGGGCCACGCCATCACGCGCACGCCCACCGGGCTGGTGATGTCGGGGGGCTTCGAGCGCGTGGCCCAGTTCGGGACCGTGCAGCTCACCAGCGCCGGCGGTATGGACGCCTTCGTCGGCGAGCTCTCGGGCAGCGGCGGCAGCGCTGGCAGCGTCAACTGGCTGCACGGCTACGGCGGCGCTGGTGATGACGCCGCGCGCGGGCTCGCGGTCCTGACCTCTGGTCAGCTCGCGGTGATCGGGGACTTCGGCGCCAGCGCCAGCTTCGGGGTCGCCACGCTGACCAGCGCGGGCGACCAGGACGTCTTCGTGCAGCAGCTGACGCCGGCCGGTGTGCCGACGTGGGCGCGGCGCTGGGGCGGCCCTGGCGCCGACGTCGGGCGTGGCGTCACGGCCACCCCGGGCGGTGGACTGGCAGCCTCGGGTGGCTTCGAACGCAGCGCCGACTTCGGTGGTCAGTCGGCCACCAGCGCGGGCCGGACCGACGGCTTCGTGGTCGCCACCTCCGCCGACGGTGCGGTCGACTGGGTGGCGCGCTTCGGCGGCACTGGCGCCGACGTCGCCACCGGGGCCAGCTTCGACGCGGGCTCGATCTGGGCCTCTGGTGGCTTCGAGGACACGGTCGACTTCGGCGCCGTCGGGACGCGCTCGTCGGGCGGCTTCGAGGACAAGGTGCTGGTCGGCTTCGCGCCCGCCACCGGGAGCGTCGTGCAGGCGGTGCGCTCGGGCACGGCGTTCGCGGACAGCGCCTTCGCGGTCTCGTTCGGGACCACCGCCGCGACCCGGATCCGCGCGCTCAGCGGCACCTTCTTCGTCGACGCCGTCGCCAACGGGACCAGCGTGCTCGACATCGTGCTGTTCTGATGGCGACCGGCGGTCGCCTCAGGGCAGGAGCAGCGTCGACGTGAAGGCGTTGGCGCGGGCCGGCATGGTGACGGCCTGGAAGTTGGTGGCGCCCATGGTGGCGTCGACGGTGACGTCGCCGGTCTCGGTGTTGGCGATGAGGACGCCGCCGCTGGCGTCGGTCGCGCTGGCGGTGGAGCTCGGCACCATGCCGGCGAGGTAGCTGACCTTGGCGCTGCCGGCGGGCGAGATGGTGACGGTGGCGCCGGCCGCCGGGGTGCCAGCGGCGTCGACCACCGCGAGCCCGACCAGGCCCTTGCTGGCCTGCTGGGTGAAGCCGCCGGCGAGGCCGAGCAGGCCGACGGTCTGCTGGCTCATGATGAGGACGGTCGCGTTCGGGGTGTCGGCGGTCAGCGGGCGCGGGAAGTAGAGGTAGGAGTCGAGGCGGCTGGCGCTGGCGCCCTTGAGATAGCCGTCGAAGGGGGCGCCCCCGGTATCGACGGTCAGCGTGTAGGTGCCGTCGGCGCCCGAGGTGGCGGTGGCGACGGCGGCGCCGCCGCTGCGGCGAAAGGCCTCGAGGGTGGCGCCGGCGAGCGGGACGGCGGCGGTGTTCTGGACCGTCTGGGCCAGGCCGCTGATGACGATGCGGGTGCTGGCGTCGGGGCCGGTCACGGTGCCGTCGCGGGTGACCGCGGCGTCGCCGGTCGTGGCGCCCGCGTCGTCGTCACCGCCACCGCCGCCGCTGCTGCCGCAGCCGATGAGACCCAGGAGGCAAGCGGCGAGAGCGACACGAGAGGCTGCGCGCATGGGCCCTGTATATCAGACCGGGGCGGTTCAGCGCAGGCCGGCGGCGAGGAAGCGACGCAGGAAGGCGTAGGGGCCGACGCCGCCCAGGGAGTTGCAGGTCGGGGAGGCCGAGCCGCGCGGGCAGTCGAGGTCGCGGTCGTAGGACCAGTAGTGGATGCCGGCCAGGCTGTTGGCGATGGCGAAGCGGGTCATGGTGTCGACGTCGTCGAGGGTGAAGTGCTCGTCGATGACGTCGTTGCCGCCGATCATGGGCGTGAGCTCGATGTGGGTGAAGGGGACGCCACGACGATCGCGCAGGTTGTAGGCGGCCTGGATGGCGGACTGGCCCATGTTGCAGGTGCCGCCGCTGACCACGCAGACGCCGGGGCCGGCGCGGCCGTAGTCCATCACCATGAGGTTGACGGTGAGGTAGGACGGCCAGGTCGACGCGCTGCCGTTGAAGCCGAACACGGTGCGGATGGCGTCGAGGGTGTGCTGGCCGTGGATGCTGAGGTGCTCCTCGATGCCGGCGCCGAGCGACTGCGCGGTGGTGGCGCCGCGGTTGTTGGCCAGCGTGGCCAGGGTGACGGTGAAGCGCAGGCCGGGGTGGCTGGCGTGCGCGGCCTGGGCGCGGCGCATCAGGGCCTCGATCTGTGGCTGCGACTGGCCGGCCTCGATGTCGAAGTCGACGCCGATGAGGTGCGGCGAGGCCCAGCGCGACAGGAAGGTCGCGAAGCCGGCGTCGCTGGCGCAGGTGAACGAGCCGGCGGCGCCGCCGGTGGACAGGATGTAGTCGACGTTGGCGGCGGCGAAGCGGCTGACGTTGGCCTGTGCCATGGCGGCGCCGGGGACGCCGCCCCAGTTCTCGCTGCCGCACTCGCCGGTGGCGAAGGCCAGGGTGACGCGCTTGCCGCCGTGGGCGGGCAGATCGGTCGCCAGCGCGGTGCGCGTGCCGGGTACCAGCGTGCTGACCACGTTGGTGTTCCAGTCCATGTTGATGCTGGTGTCCTTGTAGGGGCTGAAGATGAGGCCGGCGGGGGCGGTGCCGCCGGGGCTGGGGCTGGGGGTCGGCGTGGGCGTCGGCGTGGGGGTCGGAGTCGGGGTCGGCGTGGGGGTCGGGGTCGGCGTGGGCGTCGGGCCGGTGCCGCCGGGGCAGGTGGTGCCGCCGGGCGAGCAGCCGACGCCCCAGCTGACGACGGTGCAGTGATAGCCCTGGCCGAGGTTCGTCGTGGTCCAGCCGCACGACTCGCCGACGTGGCCGGCGCAAGCGTTGGCGTCGTTGCCCATGTAGACCCATGCGCTGGCGTCGCAGCTCGTCGCACCGCCGGGGCCCGGGGTCGGACCGGGCGTGGGCGTGGGGACAGGCCCACCGCCACCGCCACCGCCAGCACAGCCAGCGGGCTGCCACAGCGCGGGCACCGCCGACGGGGTCCAGCCCGGCTGGCTGGTGTGCGCCTGGATGCACTGGTAGGTGGCGCCGCCGAAGGTCACGGCTGCGCCCACGGAGTACGGCGTCCACTCGGTCCAGGGCCGGGCGGCCGCGCACTCGGCGGCGGACAGCGTCGCGGTCTCGGAGACGGCGGGTTCGCCGCAGCCGGCGACGAGGGCGGCGAGCACGATGCAGCACAGCGCGTGTCGAGTCATGGCGGGCTCCTCTTGCTTTCGAGGTCGGCACGCACTGCCGACGTCTAGGTAGAGGTGGGCCCCTGGCGAATCGGGTCACGACCCCGGGCGCGGTGGGCATCCTTGGTTCGACCTGGCAGGTGCTACCATCGCGCGATGGCGGGCGAGGGCATCACGCGGCCGGTGCTGCTGGCCGAGACGACGCTGCGAGAGGTCGCGGCGGCGCTCGATGATCATGCGGATCCGGGCGCCCTGGGGCGGGCGCGCCAGCTGTACGAGGCGCTGTGGGCGCAGCTCGACGAGGCGCGCGCGGCGGCGCTGGCGGCCGGCCACGCGGTCGAGGCCTACGACGGGCTGCGCGCCACCGCGCCTGGTGACCTGTTCGCGGCCAAGCAGACGCCGCTGCCGACCAAGGACGGGGTGTCCTTCGTGGCGCATGCGGTGGCGGGTCTGCCGGAGGTCACCAAGATCCAGCTCGATCTGAGCGGCCTCGTCATCGCCAGGCAGTGTGCGCAGGCGATCAAGGAGGCGACGCCCGCGCTGCCCTGGCGCGAGGAGCAGCGCCAGCTCGACGCGCTGGGCAACACCAACGTGCGCTCGGGCCGCGGGGTGGCCACCCTCATCATCCTGGTGGTGGCGGCCGCGGTGATCTACGCGGTGCTCTGGGTGTCCAGCCACATGTGATGGCCGGCAGGGGCCGCGCGCTGACTCAGGCCTTCTTGACGAACTCCGACTTGAGGGCCATCGCGCCGAAGCCGTCGATGTGACAGTCGAGGTTGTGGTCGCCGTCGACGAGGCGGATCGACTTCACCTTGGTGCCGACCTTGAGCGCGCTGGCGGCGCCCTTGACCTTGAGGTCCTTGATCAGGACGACGCTGTCGCCGTCGTGCAGCTGGGTGCCGTTGGCGTCGCGCACGACCAGGCCGGCCTCCTCGGTGGCCTCGGGCGATGCGGCCGCCTCGGGGTACCACTCGTGCGCACACTCGGGGCAGACCAGCAGCACGCCATCCTGGTAGGTCAGGGCAGAGCTGCACTTCGGGCAGGGCGGGAGTTCGCTCACGTGGGGCACGCTAGCACACGCGCGTGCCGCCGCGCGCGCGTCGCCGCTCCGACGCGGGTCAGTCGCTCGGGCCGGCCAGGCAGCGCTTCTCGCAGGTGACGTCACCGCGGCGAAGACCGAGCAGCGCTCGATGTCGCGGCGCTGCTCGCGCGACGAGCCGTCGAGCACCAGCAGGCAGTCGACGGTCTGGCCCGAGGCCGGGCAGACCAGCTTGGCCATGCGGCGCTCCTTGGCCTTGCGCAGCGGGGCGCGCAGGAAGAGGAGCCAGATGGTCGCAGCGCCCGCGAGAATGATCAGAGCGTCGATCCAGTGGGCCGAGCCAGTCATGACGAGCCTCCTTTCGGAAGACCCTTTCACTGTGGGCGCGGACACCAGGGCCGCCTTGACGGCTGTCATGACGCCGTGCGGCACTGCTGGCTCAGGGCCCCGCGGTGGCGGGAGCGCGAGGCCCAAGGTGCTTGCGGTGGGCGTCTCCCCAGGCCACGAAGAGCGCGAACTCTTCCTCGCTGAGCGGCCCCTTCTGGGCCGCCGCGATGGACTGATCGATCTCGGCCCGGTTCCGTGGACCGGTGAGAACGACGTCGACCTCCGGGTGGGATAGCGGGAATCGATAGAGGTCCGCGGGCGTCGGCTGCCAGTCGAGCGACCAGCCCGGCGGCTTCACCCACAGCTCCCCGAGGCCCGACGCCATGGTCTTGAAGGTCATGATGCCGGGACGTTCTGGCGCTGGGGGGAGATCGGGGAAGAGCATGGTGGTCGCCCGGCGGTGCGCCACGTTGAGGCGCACCATTGCGACGTCCAGTTCTGGCTCGTGGCAGAAGAAGCGCGCCAGCGGGATGTCGTGGAAGCTCGCCCCCAGGTTGCGGATGGCCCCGCCCTGCTTCAGTCGCTCGCCCGGGCCGAAGCTCGCACTGATGAACTGGGTCGCGTTGGACTCGGGGCCGACCACGGTGGAGCGGCCGCGCAGGAGCGAGGTCAGGGACGCCTCGTCACCGATGTCCATCCAGCCCCACATGAGCACATCGACGGTCTCGAGCTGGAGCTCGCCCCAGATGTCGTAGAGCACTCCGAGCAGCTTCCGGGGGTGCCGGATGTACGTCACGTTGATGAGCGTGACCTCGTCGCGGTGAGACGAGCCGCGGCCACACAGCTGGCGCAAGGCCGGCGCCATCGCTGCATAGGCGAAGTGGTGCAGGTCGCTGGAGAAGAAGAAGGTGCGGATGCCCTGGTCGAAGGCGTAGAGGACGTCCGCCGACGAGATGCCAGCGCCGCCCCCGATGGCGAGACAGCTGGTGGTGAGGCCGGTCTTCCCGAACCGTCGGAACCACTCGAACCCCTTGCCCGACATTCAGCGATGATATGTCTGACGGCGATACAATATCCACATGGTGTCGCCGTCGGGCTTCTTTGTCCTGCGCACGCCCCTGCTGCCCGTCGACGAGCTGGCGGCCTGGAGCCAGGGGCTGAGGGCGCCGGTGGCATCCGAGGCCGAGCTAGCCGCAGCGCTCGAGGCCGATCGGCGCGAGCTGCGTAGCCGTCTGGCCGCGATCGTGGCACGCAACGACGTGCGCGAGGCGCTCTTCGTCGCCTCGCCTTCGCTCGAAGAGAGCATCCCCCGCTGGCTCGCCGAACCTGACGGCGAGCACGGTCAGAAGGTCGAGCGTGCCCTGGTGCGCTACCTCCTCCGCATGGCGGGACGGCCGACACCCTACGGGCTGTTCGCCGGCCACGCGCTCGGCTGGCTCGGTGATGCGACCCGGCTCGTCGTGGGCCCGAACGGTGCCTATCAGCGCTACACCCGGCTCGACATGGACTACGTCCTTGCGCTCGCCGACAAGCTGGCGCGTGACCCGGTCCTCGCGCGCGGTCTCAGCTACCGGCCGAACTCGAGCCTGCACTCCGCGCTCGATGGCCGCTTGCACTACGCCGAGGCACGCGTCGATGCCGTGCGCGGCCGCAGCTACCGCCTGGTCGCCGCCGGGTCGACCCCGTACCTGCTTGCCACGCTGAAGCGCGCGCGCGCCGGCGCCAGCCTCGAAGCGCTCGCCGACGCGCTCGTGGCCGACGATCCGGAGGTCAGCGCCGACCAGGCCCACGCCTTCCTGCGCGAGCTGGTATCGAGCCAGGTGCTGGTTCCCGAGCTGGCGCCTGCCGCCACGGGTCGCGAGCCCATCGAAGCGCTCATCGGGGAGCTGTCGCGAGGCGCCGAGAGCGGGGCCGTGGTGCGTCGCCTGGAGGAGACCCGCGCCAGCCTCGCTGCGCTGGACCAGGGTGGTGTGGGCCACGCGCCCGAGCGCTATCGCGACATCGCGCGCGGCCTCGAGGAGCTCGGAGTTCCAGTCGAGATCTCCCGTCTGTTCCAGGTCGAGCTGCGCAAGCCCGCGCCGCGGGCGATGCTCGGCCAGGCGGTCGTGAAGGAGATGGTGCGCGGAGTCGAGCTCCTGCACCAGCTCAGCGCGAGCCTCTCGGAGCCGCTGCGCGCATTCCGCGAGGCCTTCGAGCGCCGCTATGAGACGCGGGAGGTCCCGCTGGTGGAGGCGCTGGACGAGGCCTCGGGGATCGGCCTCGGCCAGGGGCCGGGGCAGGACATCGCGCCACTCCTCGAGGGCCTCGGCCTGGCGGCGCAGCCCGCGCCCGCGACCCGCTCGCTGACGCCCCGCTGGTCGCACCTCATGCGCCGCGTCCTGGGCGCGGCCGCGGACGGCGCCTTCGAGCTCGTGCTCGACGACGACGACGTGAAGGCCCTGGCCGGGCCTGCCCCGCCGCTCCCGGACGCGCTGCAGGTGATCGCTACCGTCTGTGCGGCGTCGGGCGAGGCCTGTGCCCGCGGGGAGTTCGAGCTCCTGCTCACCGGCGCCACGGGTCCCTCGGGCGCGACCATGCTGGCCAGGTTCTGCCACGGCGATGCGGAGCTGGCGCACGCGGTGGCGGCACACCATCGTGCCGAGGAGGCCCTCAGGCCCGAGGCCGTGTTCGCCGAGATCGTGCACCTGCCACCTGGGCGCATCGGCAACGTCGTCCACCGCCCGCACCTGCGCGAGCACGAGCTGGTCATCCTGGGACGCTCGGGGGCACCGCTCGAGAAGCAGCTGCCCATCACCGACATCCTGGTGTCGATCGTCGACGGGCGGGTGCGCTTGCGCTCCGCCAGCCTGGGTCGCGAGATCATCCCCCGCCTCACCAACGCGCACAACTACTTCGCGCCCTCCAACATCGACACTTACCGCTTCCTCGCCACGCTGGCGCGCGACGGCCTGGCCGCCAACCTGGCCTGGAGCTGGGGCGAGTTCGATGGCGCGCCATTTCTGCCTCGGGTGCGGCACGGTCGAGTCATCCTTGCGCTGGCGCGCTGGACCGTCGTGGACGGACTGGCCGAGCTGGTGGCGGGGAGCGCCGAGGAACGGTTTCGGCGGGTTCGGACCTGGCGCGCCCAGCACGGGCTGCCACGCTTCGTGATGCTGGCCGACCTCGACAACATGCTGCCGGTCGACTTCGACAACATCCTCTCGGTGGACGCCTTCGTGCACCTGGTCAAGCGCCGGCCCTTCATCCAGCTGGTCGAACGCCATCCGCCGCCCGAGCAGCTCTGCGTGCGAGGTCCCGAGGGAGCATTTGTGCACGAGATCATCGTGCCCTTCGTGCGTCAGGCGACGGCGCTGCCCGCGCCCCTGCGCAAACCGGAGGCGCCCGCGGCACCCGAGGCGCGCCGCTTCCCGCCTGGATCGGACTGGCTGTATGCGCGGATCTACACCAGCGCAGCCTCGGCCGACCAGGTGTTGAAGACGGCCCTCGCGCCGCTCGTCGCGCGCGTGGTCCCCGCGCTCGCCGCGCGCTGGTTCTTCATCCGGTATGCCGACCCGGACTGGCACCTCCGGGTGCGCTTCCAAGGTGAGCCGGCGCGCCTCCAGGCCGAGCTCCTGCCAGCGCTGGAGTCCGCGCTGGCGCCGCTCATGGCGCTCGGCGTCGTCCACCGTCTCGAGCTTGGGACCTATGAGCGGGAGATCGAGCGGTACGGGGGGCCTGAAGGGATCGTCCTGGCGGAGCGGCTGTTTCATGCCGACAGCCACGCCGCTCTGCTGCTGGTGGGCGCGCTGGCCGGCGACGCCGGGGCGGAGGCGCGCTGGCGCATCACCTTGCGGGCAATGCACGACCTCCTGGAGGGACTGGGCCTCGACCTGGCTGCGCGGCGAACGCTGGTCGGGAAGGCGCGCGATGGGTTGGCGGTGGGCTTCCTGGGGCCCTCCGCGAGGGCGCTGGGCGACCGCTTCCGCAGGCTACGGCCGGAGCTCGAACTCCTCCTCACGGGACCGCCGCCGGGGCCGCTGGCCGCACTCGTCGACACGGCACGCTCGGTGGGCGCGGCCCTGCGGGAGCGCGGGCTTCCCGTGGCTGAGCTGGCTGGAAGCTACCTCCACATGCATGTCAATCGGATGCTGCGCTCGTCGTCCCGCGCCCAGGAGCTGGTGCTGCACGACTTCTTGGGCCGGCTCTACGAATCGCGGCTGGCGCGGGAGCGCCGCGGAGGGAACCGCTGAGTTTGTGGCGGCTGGGCTGCGGCAAGCCGCGGTTAGCCGCCACCCCCGCCACCAGCACTCACCGTCACGGTTGGGGCCGGGCTCATGGTGAGGATCGAGGGCGTGCTCTGGGTGGAGATCGTCACGCCGGTATTGGGTGGCGTGAACGAGGCCCCGGTCGGCTGGGTCAACCCGCTGGGATCCCGGCTCAGCGTGTTCATGGTCATGGAGTACGTGGTGATGGTGAAATGCAGTCGCTCCTCACCCGTGTCGAGCATCGCCAGCGTCTCCTTGTCGAAGGAGAGCTTGCCAGCATCCATGCCGCGGGTATCGATCCCCATGCGCTGCAGGTATGCCACTGGATCGGCCTGGTACATCGCCCGGTGCTCGGGCGTGGAGGACGCCATCTGCATGACCCGGAACATCCGCTGTTCCTGCCGGGGTGCGACCTGGTCCTGGTCGTGGTCGTCCTGCCTACCGCTCTCGCGGTCGGAGTCCATATCGAGGCGGCCGTGCTCCTTCATGTTCGCTCCCCTCTCTTCTCCCCCAACCCGGACTCATCATACCGAATCTACAGCGACTGGTACAGCCCGCCGCTCTCGGCGGCGAGCGCCTGCAGCAGGGCGCCGTCCTGGTCGCGCCCGAGGCCGATGGTGTCGATGCGGACGCCGCCACGCATGGCCTCGCGGGCGTCGCGCAGGACGTTGCGGGCATCACCACCGATGTTGCCCAGGCCGTCGGACAGCAGCACCACGCGGCGCGCGTTCATCAGCAGCGCGGTGCGCATTGCCGGCGCCAGCGCGGTGGCGCCGCTGGGGGCGGTGGCCTGCACGAAGCCGATCAGGCCGCCGCGGTCGGCCTCCTCGAGCGGGAAGGTGTCGACCGCGAAGGCCTCCAGGCCGTCGTTGAAGAACAGCACGTTCATACGCGTGCCTGGCGGCAGCCGCTGCAGGGCGTCGATCAGCTCCTGCTGTGCGATGTCGATCTTGCGCGGTCGGGCGGGCGCGGGGGCGCCGGGGGCGCCGAGCTGCGCGAGCTGCCCCTGTGCCGGATCGTCCATCGAGCCCGAGCGGTCGAGCACGAAGACCACGTCCTGGACGCCGTCCAGTGGCACGCCGAAGAACTCGACCACCGGAGCGCCGCTGAGGGGGACCGCCACCGGCGGGGCGCTGGGCACCTCGGCGCGCACCTCGGCATGGACCTGCAGGGTCAGGCGGACCGAGCCGGGCGCGCGCACCGCGCAGGCGGCACTGGCGAGCAGCAGCGGCGCGAGCGACAATGCACGCATGACGGACAGTGTCGCACGACAGCGGGCGGTCCTGCACGGCGTGGCGCTGCTGGTCGCGCTTTCGGTCGCGCTATCGGGCGCCGCATGTGTGAGGCGGCTGCCCCCCGCGCCCACACCCGCGGCGCGGGTGCCGGCGGTCGACACCCGGGCGCCGCTGGCGGCCGGCCACGGGCGGCTGGTGATCGACGTGGTCGACGGCCCTGCGCTGATCGATCGCGTGCGCATGATCGCGACCCAGGTCACCCCCAGCACCGAGCAGGCGCGCGGCAGCGTCGTGTTCGGCGAGGCCGCGGAGCCGCTGTGCCAGTCGCCCTGCGTCACCGACGTCCCGCTGGGCAACCTGCTGCTGTCGTTTCCCGTGGTGGGTAACCCTGGCGCCAGGGAGATCGAGCTCGTCCACGTCGGCCCCGAGGCCACTGTGTACCGGCGGTCGCTCAGCGAGTATCGCGTCAAGAAGAAGGGCGCGCGCCGCGTGCTCGGGATCATCGCCACGGCGCTGGGCGGCGCAGCGGTGACCACCGGCGTGGTGCTGCTGCCGATCGGCCTCGACCGGGACAGCGACGGTCTGACCACCGCGGGGGCCATCTCGCTGGGCGCCGGCGCGGTCGCGCTGGCGTGGGGGATCTGGGCCATCCGGCGCGACGCCACGACCTATCGCCCCGGGTCGGCGCTGCACTTCTCGCTGCCGTAGCAGCAGGTCAGGCGGCGACGGGCGTGCGCACGGCGCTGTCGAAGCTGCGGCCCCAGGCGGCGGTCTCGGCGACCACGGTGGCGACCGGGGTGGCGTCGGCGCCGAAGGCGGCGCGGAAGCGGCGGTCGTCGAGGATGAAGGGCTGGCGCCACTGGTAGAGCATCTCGGGGACCTCCCTGGCCTCGGGCATGAAGAGGCCGACGGCGCGCAGCAGGAGCGGCGAGATGCTGACGATGCGGGGCGTGCGACCGACCGCCGCGGCGAGCCGGCTCATCCAGACGCGCGGGGTCTCGGCGGGGCCGGCGGGCAGGTGCCAGACCCTGCCGAAGCCGGTGGCCTCGGCGGCGGGTGAGCCCAGCGTGACCAGGCCGTCGGCGACGTCGGGGGTGTAGGACAGCGAGTGCGGCTGGTCGGGATCGCCGAAGGCCTCGACCGACTTGCCGGCGAACAGGCGCTTCCAGAAGCGGTCGCTGAAGATGGTGCGCGGCGCGCCGGGGCCGATGAAGTCGCTGGCGCGGGCGATGGCGACCGGGAGGTCGCCGCGGGCGTGGGCGGCCAGCAGCTCGGCCGCGGCGAGGGCGCGCAGGTGGCCCTTCTTCGAGCGGGTGCCGATGGCGGTGTCCTCGGACAGGTGGCCGTCGGACGGCAGGTCGTACATGTACAGGTTGTCGAGCACGACCAGCCGCGCGCCAGCCCGGGTGGCGCCCGCGATGATGCCGCGGGTCAGGGGCAGGAGCTCCGCGGGCCAGCGGTCGTAGCGGGGGTTGCCGGTGTGATAGACGACCGACGCGCCGCGCATGGCGTCGGCGGCGGCGCGCGGGTCGCTGACGTCGGCGCGCACGGTGTCGACACCGGCGCGGGCAGGGCCGGGGGCGCTGCCGCGGCGGATGACGCGGACGCGCAGGCCGCGCGCGAGCAGGCGCTCGACGATGAGGGGGCCGACCTGGCCGGCGCCGACGACGACGTGCAGTGGAGTTGTCATGCGGTGAAGATGAAGCTTGCGTGTACGCATGACAACGCCAAGAATCGCAAGATGTTGTTGCACTTGTGCAAATACGGGCGGACCCGGTGAGCCGCCGGCCCGAGCTGGCCGCGCTGGACTGGGACCACGTGCGCGTCTTTCTGGCGGTGTCCCGCGCCGGGCAGCTGGCCAGCGCGGCCACCCGCCTGGGCATGGACGTGTCGACCGTCAGCCGGCGCCTGGACCGGCTGGAGGCCGAGCTGGGCGTGCACCTGTTCGAGCGCACCCGCGAGGGCACCGTGGTGACCGCGGCCGCCGAGTCGATGCTGGTCGCGGCCGAGGAGATGGAGCGCGGGCTGGCGCGCTTCGCGACCGCGGTCGACGCCATCGAGACCACCGCCGAGGGCGTGGTGCGGCTGACCGTGATGCCAGGCGTCGCCGACGCCTTCGTGGCGCCGCAGCTGGGCCGCTTTCGCGAGCGCTTTCCCCGCGTGCGCGTCGAGCTCGACGCCAGCGTCGGCTATGCCGACCTGACGCGGCGCGAGGCCGACCTGGCGGTGCGCGCGATGCGACCCAGGAGCGGCGACCTGGTGGTGACCAGGCTGCTCGAGACCCGGTCGATCCCGATGACCTCGCCAGCCTACGCGGCCGAGCTGGGCCGCCTCAGGCGCTGGAGCGACGCGCGCTGGATCGCGTGGGGCGCCGACCTCGCGCACCTGCCGGTCGCGCAGTGGCTGACCCAGCAGGTCCCGGCCGACGGCGCGGTGCTGCGCACCAGCCACTTCCAGAGCCACATCGCGGCGGCCGCCGCGGGCGTCGGGGTCGCGCTGCTGGCCGAGCCCTACCGCAGCGTGGCCCGCCTGGTGCCGGTCGCGACCACGCGCGCGCTGGCGGCGTCGCTGCAGGCGCTGCCCAGCGATCCGCTGTGGCTGGTCGGCCACCGCGCGCTGCGCAACGTGCCGCGGGTGGCCGCGCTGTGGGACTTCCTGGTCGAGGTGCTGTCAGCCGAGGCGGCGCGAGCGGCGCCGCCCCTGGTGGGTGGGCAATGATCCAGCGCTCCTGGCGTGACATTGGTGGGTGGCTCACACGCGCAGCTCGACGCCGGTCTCGGTGGCCAGCAGGCGCAGGCGGCGCGGAGGGCTGCCGGCGGCCAGGATGCGGGCCAGCGGGCCGATGACCCAGTGCTCGATGGCGCGCTTGAGCGGACGCGCGCCGTAGCGTGGATCGAAGCCGATGGCGGCCAGGCGGGCGACGGCGGCGGGGTCGACGTCGACGCTGACGCCGCGGCGGGTCAGCCCCTCGCGCTCGAGGGCGCTGGCCAGGGCGCGCCGTGCGATGAGCTGCACGGTCTCGGCGCCGAGCGGGCTGTAGGGCACGATCTGATCGAAGCGGTTGAGCAGCTCGGGGCGGAAGAAGGCGGCGGCGGCCGACAGGTAGTGGCGGTCCATGCTGGCGCGGGTGCTGTCGCCGAAACCGAGCGAGCGGCCGGCGGAGTCGGCGCCCAGGTTCGAGGTCAGCAGCACGACGGTGTTCTTGAAGCTGACGCTGCGACCGGTGGCGTCGGTCAGGCGGCCCTCGCCGAGGACCTGCAGCAAGAGGTCGTGCACCGAGCCGTCGGCCTTCTCGATCTCGTCGAGCAGCACGATGCCGAAGGGCTGCTCGCGCACCCGGCGGGCCAGCACACCGTCGTGGCCGCTGACGTCGCTGACCAGGCGCACCGCGCTGCCCGGCGCGGCGTACTCGGACATGTCGAGGCGGGCCAGCCGCTTGTCGTCGCCGAACAGGTACTCGGCCAGGGCCAGCGCGGACTCGGTCTTGCCGACCCCGGTGGGGCCCAGCAGCAGGAACGACCCCAGCGGGCGCGCCGGATCGGCCAGCCCGGTCTTCAGCGTGATGACCAGGTTGGCCAGCAGGGTCATGGCGGCGTCCTGGCCGATGACGCGGCCGCGCAGGCGCGCCAGCACGGCGTCGGGATCCAGCGGCACCGAGGGATCGATGATCTCGCGCGGGTAGCCGGTGCGCAGCGTGAAGGCGCGGGTGACGTCGGCGGGGCCGACCTCGCGCCCGGCGCGGCCATCGAGGTGGGCCGCCGCGCGCAGCAGATCCAGCGCGCCGCCGGGCATGGCGACGCCGCTGCCGAAGCGCTCGGTCAGCTCGCGTGCGCGCAGCATGGCGGCGGCGGCGAACTTGACCTTGCGGGCGCGGCCGATGCGCGAGGTCGCGGCGACCAGGGCCTGCTCGGCCTTGTCGGGCGGCAGCGGCGGTACCAGCACGGCGCGCAGCACCTGCACGAAGGCGGCGTGGGTGCGCTCGGCGCGGGCGACGTCCTCGGCGGTGGCCTCGACGATGATGACGATGTCCCCGGCCTCGATGGAGGGCAGCAGGTGCCGCGCGACGTCGAGGCCGTCGGCCGAGCTGCCGGTGGCCAGGAGCTCGGGCAGGCTCTCGAAGTGCAGCACCGCGCGGCGGGTGCGCAGCGACTCGATCATGCGCTGCACCCGGCCCTGCCACTCGCCGAGGTAGCGCATGCCGGCCACGATGCGGCTGCCGTTGGTGGTGTAGACCTCGAGCGTGCTCGCGGGCGGGCCCTCCAGCGCGCGCTGCACCAGCTCGTGCACGATGGCGGTCTTGCCGGCGCCGCTGGGGCCGATCAGCAGCACGCTGGCGCGGCGGCGCGCGGTCACCGCCTCGCGCAGCTGGGCGACCTCGTCGTCACGCTGGTAGGCGCGCTCGAGCAGCCCCAGCCTGGCGTCGTCGCCGAGGCGGCGGGTGGCCTCTGACAGGCCGGGCGGCATCGGCGCCCGGGTCTCGGCCTGGCGTGCCGCGGCCTCGAGCTTGGCGCGCGTCGGCGGCCGGGCCTGCACGATCAGGGGTTCGATGGTCTCCTCGCCGGTGTACGAGACCTCGGTGAGGCGGGCCAGCGGCACCATGTAGAGGTGGTGGCGCACCAGCTCCTCGACGTAGGCGTCGAGATCCGCGGGGTCTTCCAGGCGACCCTCGAGGCCCAGGCGGGGCAGGCGCACGATGATGGGCTCGCGCGCCCTGGCCTTGCGCTTGCGCGCGGCGGTCGCGCCGGCGTCGGCGCTGGCCTCGACGCCGTGGGTCACCACGGTGAAGCGCATCGGCACCGGCAAGAGGCGCGCGTGCTGCACCGCGCGCACCACCAGCTCCATGCGGCGCAGGCGCAGGTCGGGCCAGAAGGTGTCCTCGTGCACCAGCTCGCCGCGGCCGAGCAGGCGCGCGATGACGCGGCCGAGATCGGCGCTGGCGCTGGCGGCGTCGCGCGCGAAGGCCGCCAGGTGCGGATGGGTCAGCACCGACACCGTGTAGCCGAGGTCGCCGTGCTTGCGCACGAAGGCGTGCAGCCGCTTCTCCATCAGCGGGTGCCTCGCAGCATGGTGGCGGCGATGGCCAGGGTCTCGGTGGCGTCGCGGCCGCTGGCCAGGTGCTCCAGCGTGCCCGGGCTGCGCTGCAGGGCGACCACGCGCCCCGGCTCGGGTACGTCGGGGCGAGCCCCGGCCCGGCGCGCGGCCAGCGTGCGCGCCGCCTCGGCGTCGTGCCGTGCGATGGCCTCGGGTCCGTCCCCGCTGAGGACCTCCAGGCGCACCGGCACGCGCGGCTGGCCGAGCTCGCCCGCCGCGCTCAGCACCGCGAAGCCGTGCAGGTGCTCGAGCAGCGCGTCCAGCCCGACGCCGTGCACGACCACGGCGTAGCGCCGCGGCCGCTCGCGCAGCTCCCACTGCTCGCGCCACTCCAGCTTGCCAGGCGGCCCGAGCTCGGCCAGCAGGCGATGCCGCGTCGCCAGCGCGCGGGGCACCAGGGTCACCGCGTTGAGCACCGCGCGGGGGTCGTCCTCGCCGACGCCGCTCACCACCACGGTGCGGACCTCCTCGGGGGCGGCGCTGGCGCGCAGCTGGTGGGTCAGCACCTCGAGCTTGTCCTGCATGGCGAGCACGCGCGGGCGACAGCTGCGCAGGAGCTGCTCGGGGTTGCTCTCGACCGGCAGCTCGCGGAAGCCGACGCGGGGGCGCAGACCCCGGCGGGCCGCGCGGTAGTCGCCGCCATACTTGCGGATGTCGATCTCGCTGATGCGATCGGGCTCTTCGACGAACTGCAGCACGGCCAGCTCGTGCTCGTCGAGCTCACGCAGCTCGGCGCTGAGCTCGCCGAGGCGCTCCAGCAGATCGACGCTGACGCCGGGGTCGCCCTGGCCGAGCAGCGCGGCCTCCTGCAGCGCGCGCAGGCGCGCCACCTCGGTCGACTCGGTCAGCGTCGCCAGCCGGGTGCGCACGGTCTCCAGCGCGGCCAGCAGGTCACCCAGCGTCCAGTCGGCCGGCAGCGGCGTGCGCGCCGGTAGCGGCGACTCCTCGCACAGCAGGCGCACCGCCAGCCCCATGTCATCGCCGCGCCGGTACAGCTCGACCAGGGCGAGGTCGTTCGAGGTGCGCCGGACCAGGTGGTGCGCCAGCGGCACGGTCAGGCGGCGCTCCAGGGCGCGGCGCAGCGGGCGCGCGCCATAGCGCGGGTCGAAGGCCTGATCGACCAGCATGGCCAGGAGCTCGGCCTCGACGTCGACCAGGACGTTGCCGCTCTGGATGCCGCGGCGGCCCAGCAGCTCGGCCAGCTGGTGCTGCACCACCAGCTGGAGCGCGGCGCGATCGAGCGAACGGAAGGGCACCACACGATCGATGCGGTTGAAGAACTCGGGTCGGAAGAAGGCGCGCACCGCCGAGACATAGTGGCGCTCGGCCTGGCCGACGTCGCCGCGCGCGAAGCCGGGCTGGTTGACGGCGTCGCGGACGCCGAGGTTCGAGGTCATGATGATGACGGCCTGGCGCGCGTCTGCGGTGCGCCCGGCGGCGTCGGTCAGGCGGCCCTCGCCGGTCAGCTGCAGCAGGGCGTCGAACACCCGCGGGTGGGCCTTCTCGATCTCGTCGAACAGGATGACCGAGAACGGCTGCGTGCGCAGCGCGGTGGTCAGCTCGCCGTCGGGCGCGCCGACGTGGCCGGTCAGGCGCGAGATGCTCGACGACGACACGAACTCCGACATGTCGAAGCGGGTCAGCCGCTCGGCGCTGCCGAACAGGTAGCGCGCCAGCGCCTTGGCGGTCTCGGTCTTGCCGACGCCGGTGGGGCCGACGAACAGGTAGGTCGCCAGCGGCTTGCCGGGGTCCTGCATGGCGCGTTGCGCGATGGTGACGGCGTCGGCGATGGCGCCCACCGCGGCGTCCTGGCCGGCCACCATCCGCGCCAGATCCTGCACGATGGCGTCGCGCGGGTGCGCCTTGGCGCCCGACAAGATGAAGTAGGGCAGGCCGGTCTGGCGGTGCAGCATCTCGTACACGCTGGCGACGTCGTAGCAGCGCCGGCCGTGCTCCAGCTTGCCGGGGCCGGCGCAGAGGCGCGCCAGCAGGCGCACCGCCTTGCCCGGGAAGGCCTCGTGGGGCAGGAAGCGCTCGGCGGCCAGCAGCATGACCTGCAAGCCGGCGGGCGAGACCCGCGGGGCGTCGGCACCGGCGTCGGCGCCGCCGTCGCCTTCGAGCTCGCGCAGGGCGCCCAGCAGCACCGGCAGCGTCTCGCGGTCGCTCATCGGCGGCACGTGGATGACGCGGAACAGCGCCGCGAAGGTGGGCTCCTCCTCGCGCACCTTCTCGAAGCGCTCCGGCGTCGACTCGGCGATCACGGTCAGATCCCCGCGCGCGATCGACGGCGCCAGGTACTCGGCCACGTTGGTGGTGGCGCGGCCGGCGCGACCGGCATAGACCATCGACGCCAGGTCGTCGATGTACAGGATGTCGCCGATCTCGGTCAGCTCGGTGCAAAGCTCGCGGGCACGGGCCTCCCACTGGCCGACGTAGGACATGCCGGCGATGAAGCGGTTGCCATCGACGCGCCAGACGTCACGGCGGGCGCCGGCGGCGCGCTGGTTGGCGTGCAGGCGCCGGGTGACCTCGTGCACCAGCGCGGTCTTGCCGGCGCCCGAGGGGCCGATGAGGACGATGGCGGTGCCGTCGCGGCCCTCCAGCTCGGCCACCAGCTCGCGCACCAGCGCCTCGCGACCGAAGGCGCGCTCCAGGGTGTCGTCGGCGGCGCCGTGCGACAGGTTGCGCGCCACCGCGCGCAGCGCCTTGACCTGGAGGCGGCGCTGGCGGCGCTTCTCCTCAAGCTCCTCGGGGCTCTGCCGGGGCTTGCCGGTCTTCTTGTCGGGCTTGGCGCGCCGCGCGCGCGGGGGCGGCGGCGGCGTGCGCGGCAGGATGCTGGGTGGGTCGGCGTCGACCTCCAGGATGTCGAGGCGCTCGCGCTGCTCGGCGTGCAGCTTGTCGAGCGTCTCGAGCTCGTGCTCCAGGCACCAGCCGGCGATGCGCCGGGTCACCGCGGCGTCGAGGTCGTCGAGCTTGCCCAGCGCGAAGCGCGCCTCGGGCAGCCGCGTCGGGGTCACCACGTGGAAGTCGTCGTGGGGCCACTTCTCGACCAGCACGCCGATGCGCCCCTCCAGGCGATACTTGCGGTTGGCGTCGCGATCCTGCGCCGTGGTCGCGATCTTGACGTGGCGCAGCGACAGGTGGGGCGGCAGCTGGTAGGCGCCCAGCGCGGCCACCGGCTCCTGCTCGAAGCGCAGCATCACCGCCAGGGCGAGGTCGTCGCGCAGCGCGGACAGGCTGGTGCCGCTGCCGCGGATACCGGGACAGCCGGGCAACCAGGCCTCGACCAGGCGCGCGCTGCGCTGCACGACGACCATGGGCAGCTTGAGCTCCATCAGTCGTCACCATCGCGCTGGCCGAAGATGCGCCACATCATGTAGGCGTAGAGGAGCTCGTCGAGCGCCAGCAGCTCCTCACCCGAGGTCATCTCGGTGCCGGTGCGCAGGTCCTTGCAGAGCCCCTCATTGCCGCGCTTTTTCGGCCAGATCCGGCGCACCTCGGGCTCCGGCATTTTCCTGGCCAGGTCGTGCGCCGGGGGCAGCTGGCCGATGGTCATCGCGCTGGGCTCGAAGCGCACCTTGACCACGGCGGTCTGCCCGGCCTCGTTGAAGCGATGGGCGCCGGTCTCGGCCGCCAGCAGCATGAGCTGCTTGCCGCCGCCGAGCACCATGGCGACCGCGGCCGGGGTCGGGCCGTCGTTGGCGCTGGGCACCCTGGCGGTCCAGCGCCACTCGGCGGCCGGATCCTTGCGCCGGCCTTCGGGACGGTCGGCCACCGGTACCCACACCGCGGTGTAGAAGCGCGTCGTGATGTCGCGCGCGCCGGCCCAGACCCGGTACGAGTCGAGCAGGTAGATGAGCTGGCGCCAGGCGCCGCTGCCCGGCGTCATCAGCAGGGTCGCCGACGCTCGCGGCGGGAACAGCGACGCGAACAGGCGCTCCTTGAGCGGCTCGAAGGCGGCGCGCGCGTGGCCGAGCTCCTCGTCGAGGGCGGCGGCGTCGCGCGCCGAGCGCTCGTAGTAGGCCTCGAAGGCCAGCTCCTCGGTGGTCTCGACCTGGCGCTGCACGTCGGCCAGGCCGGTCACCAGCTCACGGGCCTCGGCGGCGCGGCGCGCGCTGTCCTCGGCCAGGGTGCGCTCCAGCCAGAACGCGGGCTGCTTGGAGGCGCGATCGAAGTAGCTCAGGATCTCGCGCAGCGACTGCATCGGCGCGGCGCGGCTCCACTTGCGCACCTCGGCGCGCAGGGTGGCGGCGTCGTCCAGCACGCGCTCGATGGCGCCGCGCGAGTCGTCGCCGCTGCTGCCCGGGAAGTGGGCCGACAGCGCCAGCGGCTGCGGGCTGCCGGGCGCCGCCGGCGTGATGGTCAGCCGCAACGGCTGCTCGGGCAGCTCGGCCAGGCGGGTCGCGATGGGCACCACCAGGTCGCGCTCGATGGCGCGCTTGAGCGGGCGCGCGCCATAGCGGGGATCGAGCCCGCGCGCCGCCAGCAGCTCGAGCGCGTCGTCCGCGACGGCGAGCTCGACGTCGGCCTGGCGCAGCCCGGCGCGGCGCTTCACCAGGTCGACCTCGCGGGTCACGATGCGGCGGAGCTCCTCGGCGCCCAGCGGCGAGAAGACCACGAAGTCGTCGATGCGGTTGAACAGCTCGGGACGGAAGAAGCGCTCGGCCTCGCCGATGTAGTGCCGGCGCAGCTCGGCCTCGCCGGGGCCGCCGCCCGCGAAGCCGACCCGGCCGCGCCAGGTGTCGGCGCCCAGGTTCGAGGTCATGATGATGACGGCGTTGCGGAAGTCGGTGAAGCGGCCCTCCGCGCTGGTCAGGCGCCCCTCGCCGAGCACCCCGAGCAGGGCGTCGAACACCGCGGGGTGCGCCTTCTCGATCTCGTCGAGCAGCACCACGCAGAAGGGCTGCCGCCGCACCGCCGCCGTGAGGTTGCCGGTGGCCGCCTCGCCGGGGGCGTCACCCAGCAGGCGCGCCAGCGCGTCGGGCCCGGCGTACTCGCCCATGTCGATGCGCACCAGCCGCTCGCGCGAGCCGAAGATCAGCTCGGCCAGCGCCTTGGACAGCTCGGTCTTGCCGACGCCGGTGGGGCCCGCGAAGAGCAGCACGCCGACCGGGCGCAGGCGATCCGCGAGACCCGCCTTGATGACGGTGACGATCTCGGCGACCCGCCGCGCCGCCGCCTCCTGCCCCATCACGCGCGCGCCCAGGAAGGCGTGCACGGTGTCGGCCGACAGCGGCACCTCGTCCGACAGCAAGAGCAGCGGGATGCCCGACTCCGACGAGAACTGCGCGGTGGCGTCGGCGCCAGTGACACGCTCGGCCAGCACGTGCGCGCGCGCTTCGATGAGGCGACGCAGGAAGGTGACGGCGTTGCCGAGCAGCGAGCCATACGGCTTGAAGCGGCGGCACAGCGCCAGCGACTCCGCGGCCGCGCCGGGCTCGAACTTCAACTTGCGCTCGGCGGCGTGGCTGGCGCCGACGCGGGCCAGCACGCGCGCGGTCGCCTCGGGCGCCAGCTCCTCGACGCGCAGCACCGACCAGGCGCGCGCGAAGCTCTGGTTGCGCCGCTCGACCAGGGCCCACTCCTCGGGCGTGGCCTCGCCGACGATGGCCAGATCGCGCGCGATCAGCGGGGCCACGATCAGCTCGGCGACGTTGTGATCGCTGTGCGCCGACTTGCCGGCCTCCAGCAGCGCGCCGACGTGGCCCAGCGACAGGATGGCCTTGGCGCGGCGCGCCTCGTCGAGACAGTCGAGGGTCTGCTTCTGCCAGTCGCCGAAGAAGCCCTCGCCGGCGATCAGGCGCGAGCCGTCGACGTGGAAGAACGGCCGCAGCGGGGCCTTGCCGGCGGCCCTGCTCGTCGCGTTCGCAGCCGCAGCCGCAATCGCAGTCGCAGTCGCCGCCGGCTGCGCCGCCAGGTGGCGCGCCAGCTCGTGCAGCACCGCGGTCTTGCCACAGCCGGCGGGGCCGACCAGCACCACCGGCTCGGTCGGCGTCGTCGCCAGCCGCGCGGCCAGGAGCTGCACCAGCTCGGCGCGTTCGTAGGCGGGCTCCAGCACGTCGGCCCGGGCCAGCTCGTGCCAGGCCACGGCGATGCGGGTCAGCGTGGGGGTCGGGATCTTGCGCGGCTTGCCCCCAGCGCCCCGGGCGCGCCGCTTCGGCTCCCAGGAGTCGTCGTCGAGCTCGAAGCCACTGGCCGCGTCGTCCTCGGCCTCGCCGCCGCTGCCATTGTCATTGTCGGCCCCGGCGCCGTCCTCGCCGTCGTCGCCCTGCTCGGGCTCCGGCGTGCGCCGCGGTGGCCGCTCGGCCAGGCGCAGCTCGCGCGGGGTCAGCGCTGCCAGGCGCGTCGGCGTGGCCTCGACCACCAGCTCGAGCAGCGTCTCGGGCAGCTCGCGACGATGCGCCAGCCGCCGCGCGTCCCCCAGCACCCCGAGCTGCGTCTTGAGGAGCTCCACCGCCTGGTCGTTCTGCGCCTTGCCCTCCAGCCACAGGCGGGTCTCCAGCCGCGGCAGGTACAGCTCGACGAACGGCTTGTGCGCCGGTGCGCGCACGCCCGCGACCTTGATGCTGACCTGCTGGCTGTCCCGCGGTCCCCAGATGTCCAGCGCCGGCACGTCCAGCTCGCAGAGCTCGCCCTCGCCCGAGCGCACGAACTCGACGATGCGCCGCGGATGTGCGCGCTCGATGCGGTCCGACAGCGCCAGCACCAGCTCCTCGCTGGCGCGCTCGACCGAGGTCGCGTGCACCGCCAGCCCGGGCAAGGTCAGCGGCGTCACGGTGACGCGCCCGCTGGCATGCCGGTTCACGAAGCAGACGAAGCGGAACTGCATCCTCGCGCACTCTACCTCAGGAGCCGCGCCGCGCCGCGCCGCGCGTCCTCTATACTCGCGCCGATGAAGCTGGTCACCGTCGCCGACATCGCCCTGGCCCGTGAGCCGCGCGACCACCTGGTCGGGTCCTGGCTGTGGATCGCACCGGGCGGCCTGCACTTCGCATATCCCACCGAGGGCTTCGTCCACGTACACGGGCTCGACGGGGTCGCGCAGGCCGCCATCGTGCTGCCCGCGGACGCCCGGCTGCCCGAGCGGCGGGACTTTCACGGCGACGTCGTGGCCGGGCTGCAGGCCGGCGCGTTGCACCCGTCGGGCCGGCGCATCGCGATGGCCACGCACGAGCGGCTGGTGCTGCTCGACGCCGAGCACGGCCAGCTCGCCGAGCGCTCGCTGTTCGACGCCGGGGGCGACGACGACGACGGCTGGTTCGGCGACCCCGGCGCGCTGGCCTTCAGCGCCGACGGTGCGCTGCTGTGGTTCGCGACCACCCACGCCGATGGCATCGCCCGCATGTACGGCCTCGACGCGGCGACGCTGGCCTCGCGCGGCCAGGTCGACCTGGTCGAGTTTCCACCGCCGGGAGACTTCGAGCTGGCGGTGCACCCGACGCGCCACGAGGTGCTGTGGACGGTCGCATGCGGCCAGGACGGCGGCGGCTTCGCCCGCGTGGCGTTGCAGGACGGTGCCCTGGTGGCTGGCCCGACACCACGCTGGGTCGCTGACCGGCACTTCTTCGTGCTGGGCTTCCGGCCCGATGGCTGTGCACTCGTGCTGGCGGCCGGGCAGCTCGAGACGCAGGACGGCGCCGTCCTCCTGGCCAGCCAGCCGGCCGGCGGTACTCACGGGGCGCTGGTCGGCGCTCAGCTGCTCATCGATCGCGAGGATCGCGAGCAGGGCGGTGGCTACCACGTCCTCGACGCCACCAGCTTTTCGGCGCAGGGCGAACTCGACCCCGAGGGCGGCGTCTTCGCGCTGGCCTCGGGCCGCGTCATCATCACGCGCAAGGACAGCCTGCGCATCGCCACCACCAGCGCCGACTGACCCGCGCCGTCAGCCGTCAGCCGCGGTCGAGCCCCTGCGGGGACCGCTCACGGCTCCAGGCAGTACAGCCCCGCCTCGGTGAGGCGGCCGATGCTGCAGGTGAGCTGGGTGCCGTCGAAGAAGGTCCGGCCGATCATGCCGTGGAAGCCCTGGTAGCCCTCCTGCCGGTCGCTGCGCCAGTTGTCGCAGGTGGTGTTGATGGTGCCACGCGTGGTCGGGCTCTTGGCGCCGGTCCAGATGCGGCCGAAGCCGATCTGGCGATACACGCCGTCGTTGGACTGCCAGATCCCGCTCTCGTGGGTCATGCGCATGATGTCGTCGCCGGTGCCGACGATGACGCCGTCGGGACGCACGTAGGTCTGCGCGCGGTCGAGCTGGTCGGCCGCCGCCGTGCCGGTGTAGGCGATCAGGGCGACCGCCCGGCTGACGCCCGAGGGCAGAGCGCTGTTGCAGGCGTCGTCGGGCGTGACGCCGCCGCCGATCACGAAGTTCTTGCTGGTCATCCAGATCATCTTGCCTCTGCCGCGCGGGGTGGGCAGCGCCGTGGTCTTGGTCTTGCCCATGCAGATGATGCGCGACGGCGTGCACGCCGAGCCCGAGCCCGCGGTCCAGTTGAAGGGCCCACCACCGACCATGCCGCTGAGCAGGTTGCCCGTCGTCGAACGGAAATCGCCGCAGTTCTGCGTGGTGTTGACCGCGCCGTCGGGATCGACGCCGGTCATCGCGGTCTCTTCGGGGGCCACGCGCTCGCCGAGGCCGTCGAAGGTGATCGGGTTGTAGACCTGGTTGCTGGTCACGAGGTCGGTCTGGGCGTCGGCGAACGGCTCGCCGTCCATGCGCACCCAGCCCCGCGCGGTGGCGCCGAGCCGGGTCCCCGGCGCCGAGGTCGACGACCCCACCCAGGCGATGTAGCCGGTGCCGGCGTTGTCATTGATGCCCAAGCTGGAGGCCGCGCGGTTGCACTCGCTGTCATAGCCGGCGACGCCGAGGTCGGTCGCGAAGGTGCGGTCGCTGACGAAGATGAGGTTGTTGGTCATCGGCGAGAAGGTCGCCGTCACCGTGCTGGTCGCGGTCACGGTGACCGAGCAGTCGCGCTCCGGACTGACGCAGCCAGGGCCGGTCATGCTGGACAGGAACGAGTTCGACCCGTTGGTCGTGCGCGCCCGCACCAGCACCACGGTGCCCGGCGCGAAGACGTCGAAGCAGGTGGTGCCACAGCTGATGCTCCCCGGCGTGCTGGTCACCGTGCCGGTGCCGCTGCCCGGCTTGACCACGGTGAGGCGATAGCCGCCAGTGCCGCTGACCGCGACGGTGGCGGTGCCGCCGTTGCCGCCCATCGCGGCCATGCTCAGCGTCGCGGAGCGCGCGCCGCCGCCCGCCGGCTTCAGCGTCACGTTGACCACGCAGGTGGCCGCCGGGGCCAGGGTGGCGCCACAGGTCGAGGTCGCCGTGACCTCGGTCGGGTTGCTGTTGCTCAGCGTCAGCGTGCCGGTGGTGGCGACGTCGCCGGTGTTGCTGATGGTCCAGACCAGGCTGCTGCTGCTGACGCCGACCTCGACCAGGCCGAAAGCGAGCGTGGCGGGGCTGCCGCTGAGGGCGGCGCCGGCCTGGCCAGTCCCGGTCAGGGTGAGCGGTGACGGCGCGCCACCCACGGTGGCCGCAGCGCTCAGGGTGCCGTTGCGGGTGGCCGCCGCGGTCGGCGAGAACTGCACGCGGACGTTGCAGGTCGCGCCACCAGCCAGCACCGTGGTGCCGCTGGCACAGTCGCTGCCCAGGCCCGTCAGCAGCGCGAAGTCGGTACCGGTCAGGGTGACGGTGATGGCGCTGGAGCCCTGCTGACCGCTGTTCCCGACGACGTAGGTCTGGGTCAGGCTGCCGCTGATGGGCACGCTGCCGAAGCTCAGCATGCTGCCGGCGGCGGGGGCCAACGTCAGCACCGCGGGGGTCTGACCGGCGCCGTCGAGCGAGGCCGCGGCGCTGCCGCCGGGGCCGGCGCTGACCGTGAGCGAGGCGCTCTTGTTGCCCGCGCTGCCCGGGTTGAAGGCGACGCTGACGTTGCAGGTCGCGCCCGGCGCCAGGGTGCCCGAGCAGGTGTTGCCGAGGATGTCGAAGTCAGCCATGCCGGCGCCGCCGAGCGCCGTCATCAGCGGCGTGGTGGTGCCCGCGGCGACGCCACCCGTGTTGCTGATGGTGAAGTTCTGCGGCTGGCTGGTGCCGCCCACCACGGTGCTCGGGAACGAGAACGTCGTCGGCGACATCACCAGCAGGGCCGGCCCCAGGCCGGTGCCGCTGAGCGACGCCGGGGCCAGCCCCCCGACCGTGCCACTGACCTCGAGCGTGGCGCTCTTGGGCCCAGCCGAGGTCGGCTCGAAGCGTACGCCGACGACGCAGGTGCCCGCCGGCGCCAGCGTCATGCCGTTGCAGCCATCGGTCACGATGCGGAACTCGGCGCCCGTGGGCAGCACCCGCGTGGCCAGCGCGCTGGTCGCGGCGCCACCGGTGTTGGTCACCGTGAAGTTGATGGGCGCGCTCTGGGTGCCTTGCAAGATGGCCGCGAAGCTCTGGGAGGTCGGGCTGATCGACAGCGCGCCGGGCGCGACGCCGGTGCCGCCCAGCAGCGCGGTGGTCACTCCGCCCGGGGTCGCGTTGACCGCGAGCGAGGCGCTCTTGGCGCCAGTGGTGGTGGGTGCGAAGCGGACCACGATGGAGCAACTGCCACCCGCGCCGAGCGCGGCGCTGCAGCTGCTGCTCATGACGCTGAACTGCGCGGCGTCGGCGCCGGTGATGGCGACGCCGGGGACGCCCGACGACACGCCGCCGCTGTTGGTCACGGTGAAGGTCGCGGTGACGCTGGAGCCGGTGACCACCGAGTTGAAGTCGTTGGTGGTCGGGTTGAGCGCCAGGCGGGCGCTGGCCAGGGCGGTGCCCGACAGCGGCGCAGCCGCCGCACCACCCGGGCTACCGGTCACGGTCAGCGTCGCGATCTTCGAGCCCGCGGTGGCCGGGCTGAAGCCGATGCTGACCATGCAGGTGTCGCTGGCGGCCAGGGTGACGCCAGCGCAGCCGTCGCTGCCGACCGAGAAGTCGGCGGCGTTGGCCCCCGTCACTGCGGTGACCAGGCCGCCAGTGGCCGACTGGCCGGTGTTCTGCAGCATGAAGACCTGGGTCGTGCCGGTCAGGCCCTCCTGCACCGAGCCGAAGTCACGCGAGGTCGGAGTGATGGTGATGTTGCCGATGCTGAGACCCTGGCCCGCGAGCTGCGCGATCGCGGTGCCGCCAGGGCTGGCCGTCGCGGTCAACGACGCGGTCTTGGCGCCCGCCGAGCTGGGGCTGAAGCGCACCGTGATCTGGCAGGTCGCGTTGGCGCCCAGCGCCTGACCCATGCAGCCATCTGCGGTGACGGTGAACTGTGCCGCGTCGCTGCCACCGAGCGCGGTGCTGATGGCGCCGGCGGGCTGCTGGCCGGTGTTGGTCACGGTGAAGGTCTGGGTGCCGCTGTTGCCGCCCAGGGTGACCGCGCCGAAGTCCTGCATCAGCGGCGAGATCAGCAGCGCACCCGGGGTGATGCCCTCGCCGCGCAGCGTGGCCATCACGCTGCCGTCTTGGGCCGCGACGCTGATCGCGCCCATGACCTGGCCGTTGGCCGTGGGAGTGAAGGTGACGCCGACCTGGCAGGTGGCGCTCGCGGCCAGGGTCTTGCCGTTGCAGTCGTTGTTGCTGACGGCCAGGCCGCCGGCGCCGGTCAGGGTCACGGTCAGCGCGCTGGTGGCGACGGTGCCGCGGTTGGTGACGTTGAAGACCGCCTCGGCGCTGGCGGAGTTCAGCAGCACCATGCCGAAGTCGTGGCTGCTGCGGTCGATGGCCAGCGTGCCCAGGCCGCCGTCGCCGCCGCCGCCGAAGTCGACGACGATGGACGTGGTCGACTTCTCGACCACGTCGCCGGTGGCCATCGCGCTGGCGTAGGTGACGCCGTTCGGATCATTGGCGCGGGCCGTCACCATCATGGGGCCGCTGCCATGCAGGACGCGGAACAGCGCCGTCTTGGGCAGCTGGATGGCGGCGCCGCTGTCGAGGCGGCGGCTGGCCATCTGGCCGTTGAACATCAGATCGATGTCGATGGTGCGCGGGTTCGAGATGGTGCCGCGCAGCTCGACGAGGACGAAGGTGTCGTCGGTCCCGCCATCGCCGCAGCCAGCCAGCGAGACGAGCGCACAGAGAGCCAACAGACGTCTGGTCATGGTTCGTTCAATCCATCCTCGGGCGCGAGGCCCGGATAAGCAGAGCCAGGGCGATCGCTGCTAGAAGACGTCGACGGCGCCAAAGTCGCTGCTGGGCGCCTCGCGACCACCACCGCCCGAGCTGACCGCGATGATGGCGACGGTGCCCACGGCGACGGCGCCGATGCCGGCCCAGAACCACCACTTCTTGTAGATCGGCTTCTTGCCCGCGCCGCCGCTGTCGACCATGGGCGCTGGCACGGTGCCGCTCTCCTGCCCGGCGTCGCTCGCCGCGGCGGTGTCGACCGGATCCGGCACCTTGGTCCCGGTGTCGGTCCCGGTGTCGGTGTCGGTGTCGGCGCCCGTGCTGGTGCCGGTGACCGTCCCGGTCCTGGTCCCAGGGCTCGGGTTCGTGCTGGTGTTGCCACCATCGGTCGGCAGCTTGCCGCCGGGAGCGACCGGTCCATTGGGCGGCGCGTTCGCCGTCGCCTTGGCCTTGTCGAGCGCCTCCTGCATCTCGCTGATGCGACGCTCGACCTCGGCCTGGTTGGGCGCGTCGGGCAGGTTGCGCAGGAAGCTCTTGTAGAAGAACAGCGCCTGCGTGAAGTCGTTCGACAGGCGATAGGCCTGCGCGATGTTGTAGAGGAAGACCGGGTCGGGCTTTTTCTCGTAGGCCTTCTTGTAGTTCTCCACCGCCTTCGCGAAGTCACCGAGGTTGTAGTACTTGGTGCCCTCCTGGTAGAGCTCCTTGGCCTCGGCGTCGCTCTTCTTGTCGGCCCGCGCGCTGCTGGTGCCGAGCGTGGCGGCGACGAAGACGCACAGAGCTGCCACTCGTTGAAGCTGTCTCACCACGAACCTCCATAGTCCACGTGTTGCCAGGGGCTGCCAGCGCGGCCAGCCAGTTCCTCCTACGCTTGCCACGGGTTGTAGAGCCCCTCGCAAGAAACCCAGGAAGAATATCCAGCTTGCCACGTTGCGTGCGAGATTGCGCCATGCTCGGCAGGGCGCCGCCCAGGCGCCCTGGCCAGAGCTGTGGACGACGCTCGCTGGTGATCAGGAAAGGAGTACAACCGGGCATGAGCTTCAGTCGAAACCCGCACGTGGCCAAGGCCGAGGCCTGCGAGCAGAAGGCCGCCGACGCCGGCGACAGCAGCGCCCGCGTCAGCGCCTATCGCGAGGCCGCCCGCCTGTGGGAGCGCGCCGCCGAGCGCGAGAAGCCGGGCAAGCAGCGCGACCTCTACGACCGAAACGCCGAGAGCAACCGTCGGCTGGCAGACAGCGACGGCGTCGGCGGTGGTCCCGACAGCAACTGAGGGCGGCTATTCCAGGCGGGCGAGCGCGGCGGTCAGCTTGGCCTTCACGGTCTCGGCCAGCGCGACCAGCTTCGGGTTGCCGGTGGTCGCCACCGTCGTGGTCGGATCGACGGCCACCACCACCGCGTGGTGGTCGTCGCCCTCGTAGACCACCACGTTGCACGGCAGCATCAGGCCGACCTCGAGCTCGGCCTGCAGGGCCTGGTGTGCGAAGGGCGGATTGCACGCGCCCAGGATCTTGTAGCGCCGGAAGTCGACGCCGAGCTTGGCCTTCAAGGTGGCCTGCATGTCGATCTCGGTCAGCACGCCGAAGCCCTCGGCCTTGAGGGCCTCCGGCACACTGACCAGCGCCTCGTCATAGCTCTTGCGCAGCGCTCTGCGGATTCCTGGGGTCGCCATCAGCATCCTCTCTTGTCTTCGGGCGGAGTGTCGCCTTCCACCTGGTCTGGTTTGTGCGCCGACCGGCGCACGGGGGGCATGCCTCAGGTCGAGACGCCGAGCCTGGGCAAGAGCCACCGCTGCAGCACGAACCAGCCTGCGACCATCGCGACCAAACCGAGCCATCCATCCATGGGCGTGAGAGCCAGTCTGCGCCGAAAGGGTCCGCGGCGCCGGTGAATCAGCGCTGCCCGCCAGCACGCGCCGGCTGCTTGCCGGCCTGGCGTCGCTCCTGCTCGGCGAGGTGACGTCGCACCTGGTCCATGTCGAGCGCGCGCACCTTGCCGATGAGCTCGTCGAGCGCCGCGGCCGGCAGCGCACCCGGCTTGGCCGTCAAGACCATGCCGTCACGCAGCACGACCAGCGTGGGAATGGCCTGGATCTGGAACGCCGCCGCCAGCCCAGGCTGGGCCTCGGTGTCGATCTTGCCGAACACCACGTCGGGGTGGCGCTTCGACGCGGCCTCGAAGATGGGCGCGAACATCCGGCACGGGCCACACCAGGCCGCCCAGAAGTCCAGCACCACGATCCCCTTCTTGACGGTGGCCTCGAAGTTGTTCTCGTTCACCTGCACGGTAGCCATCGTTGCCTCCTTGGGTGGTGAGAGACGCGCCGTCGCAAAAGGGTTCGCGGGTGTGACGCGAACCCTCCGCCACGCGCCTGGCTCTCACGGGAGATGGACGCCAACCTCACACTGTCCCTGCTGCTCGGCGGCCTGATCGGCCTCTCCCTCGGGCTTTTCGGGGGTGGCGGGTCGATCCTCGCGGTGCCCGTGCTGGTCTACGTGACCCGGGTGGCGCCCGCCGCCGCGGTCCCGATGTCGCTGGCGATCGTGGGCGCGACCAGCCTGACCGCGTCCCTGGCGCACTGGCGCAACGGTCGCGTGCGTGGTCGCGTGGCCCTGGCCTTCGGGGGGGCCGGCGTCGCGGCCGCCTTCGTGGGCGCGCGCTTCACACACCTCATCTCGGGCCACCTGCTGATGATGCTGTTCGCGGCGCTGATGACGGTGGCCGGCGGCTGGATGCTGCTGGGTCGTCGGCTGGTGGGGGCCACCCGGGCCCGGCCCCAGGCGCGCTGGCTGCACGCTGTGCTGGCCGGCGCGGGGGTCGGGGCCATCACCGGCTTCCTCGGCGTCGGCGGCGGCTTCCTGGTGGTGCCGGCGCTGATCGCGTTCGCGGGCCTCGACATGCGCGAGGCGGTCGGCACCTCGCTGCTGGTGATCGCCATCAACAGCAGCGCCGGCCTGCTCGGCCACCTCGGTGACGGGCACCTGGACCTCGGGCTGATCGCCGCGCTGACCGGCGTCGCGGTCGCGGGCGCGTTCGTCGGCGAGCGCATCGCCCGTCACCTGTCGGTGGCCAGGCTGCGTCAGGGCTTCGCGCTGTTCGTGATCACCGTCGGCCTCGCCATCGCGACCAGGACCGCCACCAGCTGGCGCAGCCCATCCGCGAGCTCACCCGCTCATTCGTCGGCGGTCAGCGTGTCGCCCGGGGTCGCGGCGAGCTGACCCGGGTGCGAGCTGGTCGGCTCGTGCGCGGTCACGATCATCGACTCGATCACGCGCAGCAGCTGGTCGACGTTGCGCGCGGTCCACTCCGGGTGGCTGACCGACTCCAGGTGCGGATGGTGGCCGCCCGAGGCCAGCCGGTGGATCTGCGCCGGCTCCAGCCCGAGGTCGGCGGCAGCCCCGAGCAGGGCGTCCTCGTTCTGCAGCCAGGGGTCGTCGACCCCGGCGACGATGGTGGCGCGCTGCTGACGGCCGATCTTCAGCGGCGCGGCCGCGAAGGCCTCCAGCACCCGCGCCAGCACCTCGGGTGGCTGCGCCAGCACCGCGCGCAGCATGGCATCCTGCTCGACCGGGGCCAGATCGCGCACCGTGGCCTCGCTGCGCGACAGGCGGCGCGACACCCAGCGATACAGGAAGCCGACGCGGCCCAGCGCGCGTGTCACGGTGGCGAAGCGGCGGATGCGCGGGCGCAGCGCCGGATCATGGCCAACCAGGATGGGGTTCAGCGCCACCCGCGCGACCTTGGCCTCGTAGTCATGGTCCGCCAGCGCCAGCAGGGCGATGCCGGCCATCGAGTGGCCGACCAGCACGGTGGGCAGCGCGCTCAGGCGCAGCAGGCGCCGCAGCGCCTGGATCGCGCGCGCGATGGCCGGCAGCGAGGCCTGCTCCAGCGTGGGTATGCCCACGAAGCGCGACTCGCCGAAGCCGTGGATGTCGGGCGCCAGCACCAGCGTCAGCGAGTTGCCGCGGCACAGCACCGGGGCCATGTGGCGCCACACCTCGCGCGAGGCCGACAGCCCGTGCAGCAGCACCACGACCTCGGCGCTGCGCGCCAGCGCCTCCGGGTCGGTCAGGCTGCCCAGGCGCGCGCTCGCCCCCCACAGCGAGAAGCCGACCTCGCCGAGGCCGCTCTCGCTCAGGAGCGCGGCGGCGCGCGTGGCGTCGATCAGGCCGCGCGTGACCAGGTCGCCGAGGCGGTAGTCGGCGCGCTCGATGTCGGCGCCCAGGGCCTCGCGGCGGTGCGCGCCGGCCAGCCAGCCGTAGGGGGCGGCGGCGCGGCGCAGCTCGCCCAGGCGCGTGGGCGCGGCGTGCATCGAGAGATCGATGCTGGCCAGCGCGTCGCCGAACGCGGCGAGGTCGGGGAAGCGCTGCTCCGGCACCGGGTCGGTGGCGCGCTCGACCGCGGCGCGGAGCGCGGCCGGCAGCTCGGCGGGCAGCGCGGCCAGCGCGGCGTCGCGGCCATCGACCTGGTGCATGCCAGCCAGCATGCCGAGCAGGGTCAGCCCGAGGGCATACTGGTCGGCGGGCGGGCCGACGCGCTCGCGGCGCAGCTGCTCGGGGGCCATGTAGCGCGGGGTGCCGGCGTGTTCGTGGGCGTGCTCGTCACCCAGGCTGGCGACGCCGAAGTCGCTCAGGTAGGCGGTGCCGGCCTCGTCGAGCAGGATGTTGGCCGGCTTGACGTCGCGGTGCACCACGCCGCGCTCGTGCGCATGCGCCAGCGCGGCGGCGATCTGGCGCGTCACGCGCAGCGCGCTGGTCGGGTCGATCGGCGTCTGCATGCGCCGCCCGAGGTTCGACCCGGCCACGAAGCCGGTGACCAGGTAGTCGTCGCCATACTCGAACAGCGGCACCACGTGCGGGTGGGACAGCCGCGCGATGGCGCGCCCCTCGCGGGTGAAGAAGCGCGTCAGGGCGTCGCGTCTGGCGTGCTGCGGGGTCAGGCGCTTGACCGCGCCCAGGCTGCCCGACACCACATGGCGCCCCAGCCAGACCTCGCCCATCCCGCCTGAGCCAATGCGCCGGATCAGCGCATAGCTGCCGACCCTTTCGGGGGCTGGGGCCGACGCGGTCACCAGGCCTAGCGCCGCTGCAGCGCCGCCAGCACGACGTCGGCGTGCTTGCCGAGATCACCGCGGTTCCATGGCAGCCGGGTGCGCTCGAGGTCGCCGAGGGCGTCGCCCAGGGTGCCCCGGATGTCGTCCAGCTTGTCCTTGGGATCCAGGTAGGCCAGGCCGATGGCCGCCGCGGTGCGCAGCAGCTTGGAGCGCGCGATCAGGAGCTCGCGCAGGATGGGCCGCGCCTCGGCCACCCCGAGGTGGCCCAGCGTGATGGCAATGGACGCCTCGGCGAGCTCGTCGCGCTCGACGGTGGCGCGCGCCAGCAGGCGGGTCGCGGCGTGGCCGTCGGGGTCGGGGAACCAGGCCAGCGCGAAGGCGGCCGAGGCGCGCACCTTGGCGTCGCTGGCGCCGAGCAACTCGCGCAGCACGTCGAGGCGTGCGTGCACGTGCTGGTAGCACTGGCCCTCGATCGAGCGCGCCTTGCCGCTGCGCCCCAGCGCGCGCGCCCGCGGCGTGCCCGAGCCGTCGAGGAAGCGGCCATGATCACCCACCGCGATGCCGACCAGCAGGTTGACGATGGCGTCGCGATCGCGCATCCCGCGCCGCGACAGCGCCGCGAACAGGAACGGCACCGCCGCCAGGCTGGCCTCGTTGACGACGCCCTGGCTGCACAGCGCGGCCGACAGCTGCTGCATGGCGCGCTTGCGCGTCGGCGCCCGCGTCGAGCCCAGGTCATCGAGCCAGTCGCCGATGCGCGAGGCATCACCAGTGGCGGACTCCAGCACGGACCAGTCGATCTTCGGCGGCTTCATCAGGGGGCCTCGTAGGCGATGCACCCGCGCAGGACGCTGGTGCCGGCCTCGCAGTGCTGTTCGAAGGTGGCAAGGACACGACGCACGGTGGTACCGGAGGTCTCGAGGGTGTGCAGCTGGAAGTGGCCGAGGATGCGGTTGCAGCCGCGTCCATCACCGCTGATGGTGATGCCGGGACGTCCGGGCGACTCGAACGGGTAGCGCTCGGCGTCGCGGTAGACCTGGGTGGTCAGCGGCTGCATCAGCTGGCGCGTCGCGAACTCGGTGTCCCACCAGGCGCCCTGGGTCTGCGCGCCGGGCACGATGTGGATGCGCAGCACGTCGCTGGTGGCGTTCAGGGTCGGCGTGAAGGTGCCGACACGGACGGTCTGGGTGCCGCTATAGATGTAGTCGTTGCCGTCGAAGAACAGCACGTTGCCGCCGACCTGGCACGGCGCCGGCGAGGACACCCCGGTGGGCGCCACCAGGTCGAGCGTGCGCGTCGCCACCGGCACACCAGGCGCTGCGACCAGCGCCATGCGCACCTCGGTGGGGCCCAGGCAGCCGGCGGTGATCGACGAGCACGGGGTGAAGTAGATGGTCTGACCGAACGAGCTCAGGGTGACCGCGCTCGGCGCCAGGCCACCGCTGCCCGGGCGCGACAGCGTGACCACGACGGGGTCGCGCGCGAACGAGCCGTCGGCCAGCGTGCCCAGCACCAGCAGCGGGATCTTGGAGAAGCCGTCGGCGCCGACGCTGCTGACTGGCGAGCGGATCTCGTAGCGCACGCCCGGCACGCACTGCCCGTTCTGCTCCTGCGTGCCAGGGCCGCAGGTCAGGCCGCCATCGGGGCTGGCGGCGTCGGGCGCCTGCAGCGCGCGATCGATGGCCACCGAGCCGTCGACGATGCGGCACTCGCCGGCCACCAGCTGGGTGCCCTCACCACATTCGGCCGAGCCGTCGCTGCCACAGCCGGTCAGCGCCGGCAGCGCTGCCAGCCAGGTCGCCACCGCCACCCATGCCACCCGCATGGGCCCGAGGATACCACCGGCGTCAGAAGCAGATCGTCGGAGGCATGGTGCAGCCCATGAAAGTGCTGTCGCTGCAGCAGGTCTCCTGCTTGACGATGGTCAGGTTGCGCACCCCGAAGTCGCCCAGCTGCGCGGGGTCGACCCACCACTCGGTCTCGTACGTGGTGGTGCGGGTGCACCGGTCGTAGGCCACGCTGGGCGGGCGCGGCACCACCTCGCGCAGCTCGCGGCGCACGGTGCGCACCAGCTCGGCGCCACGTGGGCGGAAGCCGGCGACGGCCTCCGCGGTGTTGCGCTCGTAGACCTGGCTGATCTCGACGAGGTCACTCCAGGTCAGGTCGGCGGGCGGGACGCGCTCCAGGTGGCCGCTGGCGCGGATGGCCAGCGGCGTGCGCTGGTCGGCGTAGAAGCCGTCGGCGGCGAGGTCGATGTCCAGGGTCGCCGGGTGGCTGGCCAGGTCGACCAGGCAGTCGCTGCAGCGCGCGTTGACGCCGAACGACGAGTTGTAGGGCACCACCATGTCGGCGCGGGTGCGGCCCGGCGCCTCGGGCACCTGGCTCAGGCGGAAGCGCTTCTGCTGGGCCTGGCTGAAGAAGGTCAGGGTGTAGCCGGTGACATAGTCGGGCCCCAGCCACCAGACCCGGTCGTCCTTGACCAGCGCGGCGGCGACCGGGCCGTCCTCGAGGCGACCGTTGCCGACCGCCTGCAGCCGGCCGCGGTACACCGGGGCGTCGCCGCGCGCATAGCGCCCGATCAGCCGCTCGAGCTCGCCGAGCTGGTCGGGCTCGACCAGGCCGGCCACGCGCTCGGTCTCGCTGACCAGCCGCGGGCGCTCGGCCACGCCCTGTCGGCCTGGCGGCTCCACCACACCCTGGCTGCCCGGCGGCGCGCCCACGCCAGTGCCGTCGTCCGCGCAGCCCACCAGGAACAGCAACCCACAAAGCCAATGTGTCTTCATGTCGGGCAGTCTAGGCGCCGGTCACCTCGCCGACGAATTGATAGTTTTTCGATGTATACATCAGCATGGCTTATGTGACGACGCGGCTGCGGCCCGACCAGCTGGACCTCAACCTGCTCTACACGCTGCATCGCGTGGTGGTCGACGGTGGGGTCGGCGCGGCGGCGCGCAGCCTCGGCCGCACCCAGCCCGCCATCAGCCTGCGCCTGCGCCAGCTCGAGCAGCTGCTCGGCGTGAAGCTGCTGGCGAAGGCCGGCCGCGGTGTCGCGCTGACCGCGGTCGGGCGCGCCATGGCGGGCCAGATCAGCGAGCTGGTCGACCGCGTGCACGGCCTGCTCGACACCGCGCGCGCCGCCGCCGCCGAGCCGGTCGGCGTGCTGCGCATCGGCTCGCTGCCCACCGTCAGCACCTACCTGCTGGCGGCGCCGCTGGCCGCCCTGAGCCGACGCTACCCGCGCGTCGAGTTCGACCTGCGCGCCGGCACCATCGTGCCCCAGCTGCAGGCGCTGGCGCGCGGCGAGATCGACGCCGTGGTCTCGGTCGGCCGCCCGGTGGCCATGGCCGGCGTGCGCGTGCACGAGGTCGGCCACGCCAGCGCGGTCGCGGTGCTGCCCGTGCGGGCCCGGGTGCGTGGCCGGCTGACGCTGGCCCGGCTGCGCGGCCTGGCCATCGTCGACTATGGCCGCACCGGCGACGCCTTCTTCGACACCGTGGCCGACTTCCTCTCCGCGCACGACCTCGACCGCGCGGTCCGCTTGCGCATGGCGCACATCCAGACCTTGAAGCAGCTGGTCATTGCCGGCGCGGGCGTCGCCTTCCTGCCCGACTACACCGTGGTCGAACCCGGCCTGCGCAGGCTGCGAGTCGAAGGGCTGTCGCTGAGGCACCCCATCTGGGTCGGCGTGCGCCGCGCCAGCGCCGAGCTCCCGGTGCTGACCGAGCTGGTCGCCCGGCTGCGCGCCGACCGCACCGACGCGGTATCTCAGTCGTAGGGATCCCAGGCTGGCGGCGCGCTGGCGAGGTGCTGCGTGATGGTCGCGATGATGGCCTCGGGGGCGTGGCTCGCGGTGCCGCTCAGGCGTGGGGTCAGCGCGCTGACCGGGTCGCAGCTCCAGCGGGTGCCCTCGCTGTCGCACAGCGCGGCGGCCAGGGGCTCGAGGTCGACGCGCGGCAGCGGGCGCCGCGTCATGTACTGCACCCAGCTCTCGTAGCGGAACTGCAGCTCGTAGTGGTCGCCCTCGATCAGCAGCAGCCGCAGACAGCGGGTGGCGTTGTGGATGGCCATCGGGTGCCAGCGCGCCTCACGGCGCTGGGTGAAGCGGTGCACCGCGCGTCGTGCCACGCCAGGCGTGGTGCGCACGATGGCCAGGTCCAGCGCGGGCAGCTCCTCGATGGTGAAGGCACCCTCGCGCAGGGCGCGCTCGCTGGCCTCGAGGTGGGCGTCCTCGTCGGCGAAGTCGGCCCGGAAGCGGTCGAGCTGGGTCAGCAGCGCGGGCACGCGCGGCAGCAGCGCCTGGTACACCGCGGCGGCGCGCTGCGGATAGGGGCCGGTGAACAGCGCGGCCGGCAGCGGCGAGGTCTCGGGGTCGTTCCAGCGCGCGATCACGAAGGCGATGCGGGCGGCGCGCCGGTCGCGGTAGGTCGCGAAGTCGCCCGCGGCCGCGACATCGATGACCAGGTCACGGTGGGCCAGCGCCAGCGCCGGCTGCTCCAGGGCGAACACGCTGGCCAGGCCGTCCTCGTCGAAGTGGTCGTTGGAGACCAGCTCGGCGGGGGCTGGCTCGCGGCGGTCGAGGTAGCGGAAGGCGATCTGCGCCGACAGATCATCCTTGAGGTCCGCGGGGGTGCCGCTCTTGGGCCAGTGCGACAGCGTCAGCACGGTGCCCTCGGTGCCGCCACCATCGACCACCACGTTGGGGCGACCGGCCAGCTCCAGGTAGGGCGAAAAGCGCATCATCGCGGTGAAATCCTAACACCCCGGAATCGATCGGCATTGCGGCAGATCGGCCCGCCGCCGCAGTATGATGCCCCCATGAGCGCGAACGCGACCTCGGCCGTACGGCCGGACATGTGGGCTCCCCCGCTGCAGACCCTGCACCGTGGACTGGCGATCCGGGTCCTGGTCGGTCTGTTCCTGGTGCCCTTCTCGCTGGGCATGATGTTCCTGGGCTGGAAGCTCAAGGATGATCGCCACTCGGGCAGCGGGCCCGGCGTCGGCTTCATCATCTTCGGCCTGCTCATGCTGGCGCTGTCGGTGTGGCTGTTCTACCGCGAGTCGTCGCGCCTGGTCACCATCCACCCCGAGGGCATCAAGCTCAAGAAGGGCTCGCAGTACACGGCCATCGCGTGGGAGGCCGTCGACGAGATCTGGCTGCACGCCGTCAACGTGCAGGCCGGTGGCCTCATCGGCCTGGCCATCACCGCGGCGGTGCGCGCCATGAGCAACGATCCGTTCAACCTCGACAAGGCCAGCCAGGTCAACGTCAAGCTGGTCGGCGGCGGCCAGACCCTGAAGTTCAACAAGGCTGACAAGGGCTGCGTCCTCGCCTTCCGCTTCGCCTGCGAGCGCGTCAACCCGCGCCTGCTCGATCGCTACGCGCGCCTGGTGCGCGACGGCGGCGTCGCGGTGTTCAACAAGGTCGCGCTGTCGCTGCACGGAGTGTCGTTCAACGGCAAGCCGCCGCTGGCGTTCGCCGAGATCGAGTCGCTGCAGGTCGACGGCGGCTTCATCCGCGCCAAGAAGGCCGGCAAGTGGCTGTCCGCCGGCAGCGCCGCGGCGGCGCAGACGCCCAACGTCATGGTGCTGATCACGCTGTTCGACACCCTGAGCGGCAAGCCCATGGTGCGTACCGAGGGCGACCTGGTCGGCGGTCAGTACGTCTGAACGGCTGGACCGCAGTAGTTGTCGGCGAGCCCGACGTGGAACGCCTCCCCGACCCAGACCTGCCAGCGCACCCCATCCTCCTCGCTGCTGCGCTCGATCAGCATGCGCGCCACGCCGTCGCGCGGCGCTCCCGCGCCGATGGCCACCTGCCAGATCCGTGACGGCGTGCACTTCAGGGGTCCCAGCGCGAGATCGTCGCGGCAGGTGGCGGGGCCGCGCACGTCGAAGCCGCGCCCCGGCCAGAAGTAGATCCTGAAGCCGCACAGACCATCGTAGGCGACGCCGGTCGGCAGCGTCGCGGGGCGCTGGCGCATCTTCTCGGACAGCAGGTCGACCATGATGAACGCCTCCTTGCCGATGGTCAGGTCGGCCAGGCCCGAGGGCGCCACGTTGTGCGCGACGATGCCGCTGGGCACGAAGTCATCGACGCCGACCTTCTGGTTGGCGAGCCTGCTGGCCTCCGCCGCGATGGCGAGCAGATCGACCGCGCGCGGATCGAACCGCGGCGCGGCGCCGGGCGAGGGCGTCGGCGTGAGCTTCGCGGTCGATGGCGTCGCGCCAGGTGACCTGCTCGGGTTCGCGCTGCCGCGGGCGCCGCGGCCGGCCAGCAGGAACACCACGGCGCCGAGCGCGATCACGGCGACGCCGATGGCGGCGAACAGCACGCGCCGCGACGGCCCGGTCGGCACCGGAAGCGGGGCTGATGGCCGCGGCGCCGCCGCTGTCGGCGCCACCGGCGGCGGACCGCCTGGTGTCTGTCCCGCAGGCGCGGTCGGCACGAAGGCGCGCCCGGTCACGTGCGCCGGCGTCGGCACCCCCGCGGTCATGCGCAGGCTGACCCACTGCTCGGGCGGCAGGCCGTGGACCGCCTGGGCCAGCGCGCCGGCCAGCTCGTGGGCGCTCTGCACGCGCTGCGCGGGCTCCTTGGCCAGGGCGTGCAGGATGACCGCCTCGAACGCCGGTGGCAGGTCGGGGCGGCGAGCGCTCGGTGGCGTCGGCGGCTCCATGATGTGCATGCGCAGGAGGTCGAACAGCGCGTCCGACACGAAGGGCCGCGTGCCGGTCACCATCTCGTAGAGGATGACGCCGATCGAGTACAGGTCCGAGCGGGCGTCGACCGGCTTGCCCGCAGCCTGCTCGGGTGACATGTACGGCGGCGTGCCCAGGATCGAGTTGGCGTGCGTCGGGGCCGACATGCCCGACAGCTCGGGCGACAGCTTCGCGATGCCGAAGTCGAGCACCTTGGCGCGTCCGCCAGGGGTCACGAAGATGTTGTCGGGCTTGAGATCACGATGCACGATGCCCTTGGCGTGCGCCGCGGCCAGGGCGTCGAGGACCTCGCCGATCAGCGTCACCGTGGTGCCCAGCGGCAGCGCTCCACGCGTGCGCAGCAGCGACGACAGCGGCGCGCCGTCGAGGTACTCCATCACGATGTAGGGCCGGCCGTCGGGCAGCCGCGACAGATCGGTGACGTTGACGATGCTCTCGTGCCGGATCAGGTTGACCGCGCGCGCCTCGGCGAAGAAGCGATCGACGAGATCGCGGTTCTGCGCGGTGTCGAGCGACAGCACCTTGATGGCCACGCGGGCGTGGATGGCCGGCTGCAGCGCGCCGTAGACGCGCCCCATGCCGCCCGCGCCGAGCAGCCGGGTGATGCGGAAGTTGCCGATGGTCTCGCCCAGCAGGGGGTCGTCGGTCTGGGCCAGCGCGTTGCCGTCGGCGGTGCAGTGGCCGCCCTGGGCAAAGCGCTGCCCGCACTCCTCGCACACCCACCCCATGGCGGCAGCTTACCCGCCGGCCCCAGGGCTGTCACATGAGACGCCGGCGCGCAGACCGCGCCGAAGTGCGCGAAACCGCGCGCGTCCCTGCTGGCACATCCGCTGCTTTACAGGCTGTCACGGAGGATGACGATGATGAAGCGGAGTTTCCTGGTTCTGGGTGTACTGGCGATCGCGGGCTGCTGGGATGTCGAGTTCGACGTCGATACCAACCTGGACATCGACGTCAAGGTCACGATGGGCAAGCTCAGCGCCGAGTGCGCGGGCAGCGACCCGCTGGTGACCTACACCCCTGGCGAGGGGGTGTGTCGCATCGAGATCAAGGAGTGGCACGGCACCCTGGTCGACATGGCGGCGGTCAGGGCCAAGGTGGAGCAGAAGGTGGTCGAGAACGGCGAGGATCCCAAGGACATCCCGGTGTCGATCACGGGGATCAAGCTGAGCAAGAAGGACATCCGGCTGCTCGACGCCAGCGGCGCCAACGTGACGCCGGCCAGCGTGGAGCTGTTCGACGCCACCATCGACCTGGACGGCGAGCGCCTGCTCACCTTCGAGGGCGCGCAGCTGACCCAGCTGCTGCTCGGTGACGTGGTCGCCATCTTCACCGACGCGCAGGTCAAGAAGCTGAACGCCGCCTACAAGGCGTCGGCGCCGGTGGCCGCCAGCGGTCGCGTCACCTTGGTGGTGCGCACCGAGCTGATGCAGGAGCTGGCCCGCCACGAGGGGCTGAACCTGAACGTGAAGTTCCTGATGGACGTCGGGGCGCAGGGCAGCAAGGAGGCGTTCTAGGGCAGGGCGGAGACGGACGAACAGGCGACAGGGACAGGCGACAGGCGACAGGCAACGGGGAATGGAAGAGGGCACGAGCACGAGCACGAGCACGAGCACGAGCACGAGATGAGCACGGGCAAGCGGGCGGCAAAAAGCCGTCCGTTTGCCTTTTCGGGCTAGGGGCGGCGGGCGAGGTAGAGTTCGGAGCCGCCGGCGCGGGAGGAGGTCAGGACCAGGTCGCAGCCGTTGGGCGACAGCGCGGCGCCGGTGTCGCTCGAGGTCGAGTTCACGCTGGTCATGATGGTCGGCATGGAGAAGGTGCCGGTCGGCGTGGTGCGGGTGGCCAGGTAGAGCTCGAACTGGCCGCTGCGATCGCTGGTCAGCGCGACCTGCAGGCCATCGCCGGTCATGGTGGCGCCGAACTCGCGCTGCAGCGAGGCCAGCTCGCCGAGGCGGGTGGCGCCGCCGAAGGTGCCGGTGCCGGCGTTGAAGGGCGCGATCCACAGATCCAGCAGGTCGGCGCCGGCGCGGTTGGACGCGAACATCATGGCGCCGCTCGGGGTCAGCCAGGGATCGGTCTCCTGCGCGCTGGTCGACACGTCGCCGAGCAGGGTCGGTGCGCCGAAGGCCCCGGTCGCCGCCGCGCGGGTCGCCTTCCAGATGTCGCCGGCGCCCAGCGCGCCGCCGTCGGTGCGCTCGCTGACGAAGTAGATGGTCTTGCCGTCGGGCGTCAGCGTGGCGCTGTACTCGTTGGCGGCGGTGTTGATGCCGCCGACCAGCGTGGGCGTGGTGAAGGCGCCGGTCAGGCTGGGCCGCGTCGACTGCCAGATGTCATAGGCGCCCATGCCGCCGGGCCGCGTGCTGGAGAAGAACAGCGTCAGGCCATCGGGCGAGAACGACGGCGCCGAGTCGATGTCGGTCGAGTTGACCACCGTCAGCAGCGTCGGCACGCCGAAGGCCGCCATCACGTTGCACGGCGGCGGCGGCGCGGCGTCGGGCTGGGCGGCGTCGGGCGTGGGCAGCGCGCCATCGACCACCGGGAGCGACGAGTCGAGATCCTCGGGCGTCAGGGTGCGATCCGCGCGCGGCCCGTCGGTGACCTGGGCGCCGCCGTCGCCACCACCGCCGCCGCCCCCGTCGCCCGGCGGGTTGGTGATGTGCGACCCGGCGCAGCCGGCGCAGCCCAGGCCGCACGCCGCCGCGAACAGCACCAGCCGGACGATGCAGAGGCCGCGCATCAGCACCATTCTACATGCCGCGCGGCTTGACCGCGCGCCCGCGAGCGCATACGACCTCGCGGTGACCACGACTCCCGCGCCCGCAACCGCCTCGAATGTGCTGCCTCCCGCCGTGGTGCTGCTCTCGGGCGGCCTCGACTCCGCCACCGTGCTGGCCATCGCGCGCGAACGAAAGTTCGCCTGTCACGCGCTCAGCTTCCGCTACGGCCAGCGCCACGCCGTCGAGCTGGCAGCCGCCGCGCGGGTGGCCAGCGCGCTGGGCGCCGTGCAGCACCGCGTCGCCGAGGTCGACCTGGGCTGGATCGGCGGCTCGGCGCTGACCGCCGACATCGCGGTGCCCAAGGATCGCGACCTCGCCACCATGACGGCCGACATCCCGGTGACCTACGTGCCGGCGCGCAACACGCTGTTCCTGTCCTATGCCCTGGCCTGGGCCGAGGTGCTGGGCGCGCGCGCCATCTTCATCGGCGTCAACGTGTACGACTACTCGGGCTATCCCGACTGTCGCCCCGAGTTCCTGGCCGCCTTCGAGCACCTGGCCCGGCTGGCCACCCGCGCCGGCGTGGAGGGCGCCGCGCTGACCATCCACGCGCCGCTCCTGAAGCTGACCAAGGCCGAGATCGTGCGCGAGGGCGTGCGCCTGGGCGTCGACTATGGCCTGACCCACTCCTGCTACGACCCCATCGGCGACGCCGCCTGCGGGCGCTGCGACTCGTGCCTGCTGCGCAAGAAGGGCTTCGCCGAGGCCGGCGTGCCGGATCCCACGCGCTACGGCTGATTTGTTGCCCCCTGCGGCGCTGCGACCTACGATCGCCGCAATGCTGCCGCCCGAGCTGGAAGCGCGCCTGAAGAAGTTTCTCGAAGAGGTCTTCGACCCGTCGCTGCCGCGGCCGATCAAGCGCGAGCGCCGTCGCGCGCTGGGCTTCGCAGAAGGCTATGCCCGCGCCATGATCGACGCCGGCCTGCTGACGCCCGAGAAGCTCAAGGGCCACCTCGACCGCGCCAAGTACATGCACGGCGTGGGCGCCGACGACGACTCCACCTCGACCGACTGAACCTCCGCGCGGCTACTCGGTGATGGCGCGCGGCACCACATAGTGCTGCTCGAGCGCGCTGTGATCGGTGAGGCCGATGGCCTCGCGCTGCACCACCAGGAACCACTTGAGCTCCAGCGCGGTGTCGCGCACCCGGGCGTACTTGCGCAAGGCCTGCGTGCGCTCGCTGCCGGGCAGCAGATGCTGCAGGGTGATGGCGAGCTGGTGCAGGTCGTGGATGCGGGCCTCCAGGGCCTCGCCGACGCGGCCCAGGGCGTTGGCGCGCTCCTGCTGGAGCTCGGCCTGTACTTCCGCCAGCTTGCCCTGGCGCTGCGCCATCCACATGGCTGCTGCGGTGCTCATCTGCCCCTCGCCTTGTTCAGTCGCTCGATGCGCTCGGTCGCTCTCATCTTCACCTGGGATGCCACCAGCCGGAGCAGGGATCCAACTTGCTGCGCCTTCATGCGGGTGCGAAGGCGAAGGCGCGCGCCCTCGGGTGTCAGCTCGACCCTGTCCATCAGTGCAGGCACGCCCAGCAGGGCCGAGAACTGGTCGCGCGCCGCGGCGTCACGCCAGCCCTTCCACTCGACCAGGAAGGCCTGCAGCGCCGCGTCATCGTCGAACACGATGGTGGCCCACCCGATGGCGCCCTCGGCGTCCAGGCGCACCGCCAGGGTGGCCTGCTTCGGGATCGGCGCGCGCAGACTCTTCGGCAGGCGCAGCGCGCCGCGCAGGTCGGCGACCGAGAGCACCAGCGCGGGGCCGTCGGCCTCCTCACCTGCGACGGTGCGGATCTGACCCAGGCGCTTGGCCCAGCCCGGCGGCACCGGCGCGGTCCCGGTCGGGCTGGCCGCGGCACCGGTGCCTGCGTCGGAGGCGAAGTCGTCGTCCACGCCAGCATCACCCGACGGCGCAGCCGGCGCCGGCGGGTCGGCCAGCGCCCCCAGCTGCTCGGGGCGGCCGAACACCATCCACTCCGGGCCGGCCACGACATAAAGTCGTGGATCCCATTTCGGCGCCCTGGCGCGCATACCGATGGCGCGCTCGCCAGCGTCGATCCAGCGCACACGCTTGCCGTCGGGGCCGGCCAGCGCCCGCTTGAGCGCGGCGGCGCCGTGGATCCCGCGCCCGGCCAGGAAGGTCTCCGACACATCGGCGGGATCCGCGGTCGCGACCATGATGGTGTCGAAGTCGTCGAACGGGTTCAGCCCGGTGCCGGCCAGGATCATCTCGGTGTCGGGCAGCGCGGCGAGCAGCTCCTCGGCGCCCGCGCGCAGCGGGTTGCCGCGCAGCTTGTCGGCGTGGAGGATCGCGATCACGCGCGCATCACCGGGCGCGTATGGGCCCAGGTCGGCCGAGGCCGCGGGCGGCGGCGCGTCGGGATCCGCGGGCGCCTCGTCAGGGCCGGCGTCGGCGTTCATCTCGGGGCCGCCGTCGGGTTCGCTGCCGACGCCGCCGTCCTGCGCCGCCGGCAGGGTGACACCCTGGGTCGATACCGGCGGCACCTTGACGCGCGGCTTGCGCGGAGGTTTCGGCTTGCTGGCGGGGGACGCCGACGCGGCGGGCGACACCGACGGTGACGCCGACGGGCTGGGCTTGTTGTTGTCGTCGTCGGGCGTCAGCGTGCGCGGCGCGGCGGCCGGCTTGTACTCGAACTCGGTCATCTGCAGGACGTCGCCGGAGCGCCGCGGGCGCGAGAACCAGTCGGTGCTGCCCATGGCCACGCTGATCGCGAACACGCCGACATGCGCGATGGCCGAGGCGGCCAGCGCCAGAGCGAGCGTCCGAGCACCGGCGCTCGGCTTGCTATTCTCGACCACGGGACTAGGATACGCGACCATGCAAACGGGCGGCCTTTCAGATTCGAAGACTACTGACGTTCGTCGTCCCCGATTGATTCCTCGCGGTCCTGTCGCGGTGGCGCTGGCCCTGCTGGTGACAGTGCTCACGGCGGGTTGCAAGAAGGAGAAGGGCGACAAGATGGGGCCTCGCCCCAGCGAGACCCCCCCGGCCAGCCCGGTCACGGTGGTACCCGAGGACTCCAATCGGCCCAGCCCGTCGGTGACCCCGGCGACGCCCGCCGGGCCCACCGGCAAGGACCTCGACAGCAAGGACATCCTGGCCCGCACCGAGGTCGCCAGCGAGTCCCAGGTCAAGCACGTGCTGCTGGCCTGGAAGGACCTCGCCCCCGCCTACCAGGGCCAGCTCGATCAGCGCGCCGCCAACCGCAGCAACGACGACGCCGCCAAGCTGGCCGAGGAGCTGGCCGCCAAGCTGAAGGCCGACCCGACCACCATCGACGCCCTGGTCAAGGAGCACTCCGAGGATCCCGGCTCGCTGGGCGGCGAGCCCTACACCGTGAAGGCCGACTCGCCCTTCGTGCCCGAGTTCAAGAACCTGGCGCTGCGCCTGAAGGAGAAGGAGGTCGGCATCGTCCGCACCACCTTCGGCTACCACGTCATGATCCGTGTGCCGCCGCCGCCGCCCGATCCGCTGGAGTCGGTCGACATCCTCAAGCGCCCCGCCGAGCCAGGCACCGTGCTGGTGCAGCACGTCCTCATCGGATGGAAGGACGTCCCGGCGGCCGCCAAGCGCCCGGTCGATCCGCGCGCCGCGCAGCGTGACAAGGCGGCGGCTGACAAGCTGGCCAAGGAGATCCTCGGCAAGGTGCGCGCCGGCGGCGACATGGCCAAGCTGATGAAGGAGTTCTCCGAGGATCCCGGCTCCAAGGACAGCGCGCGCGCCTACGAGGTCAACGCCGCCGCCCCCATGGTCGAGCCGTTCAAGAACCTGTCGATGCGCCTCAAGCTCGGCGAGGCCGGCATGATCAAGTCGCCGTTCGGCTGGCACGTCATCAAGCGCGTGCCGCCGCCGCCGCCCGACAAGCTGGAGTCGACCGACATCATGAAGCGCGACCCGGTGACCCAGAAGGGCAAGGTCAAGCACATCCTGCTGGGCTGGACCGAGGTCAACGCCGGCGATCCGCGCGGCGCCAAGCGCGATCGCGCCACCCTGGAGGCGCTGGTCAAGAAGACCGTCGCGGCGCTCAAGAAGGGCGACAAGATCGAGCCGCTGATGGCCGAGCTGTCCGAGGATCCAGGCTCGGCCAAGACCGGCGACAGCTACGACGTCGATCCCAGCGCGGGGCTGGTGCAGCCGTTCAAGGATCTGTCGCTGCGTCTGAAGGTCGGCGAGGTCGGGGTGGTCAAGACCGACTTCGGCATCCACATCATCCAGCGCGTCGAGTAAGATCCCGGCATGCGCAAGCTGCTGGTCGTCGCGCTGGCCGGGACCCTGGCGTTCGTGCTGCTGTCGGCGCGGGCGCGCACCGCGTCAGCCCAGACCGGCGGCTCGTTCGGCCTCGGCCTCATCGTGGGCGAGCCCACCGGGGTATCGGGCAAGCTGTACATCAAGCGCTCGCACGCCATCGACGGCGCCATCGGCCTGGGCTTCGCCGACGGCCGCGGCATCCACGTCCACGCCGACTACCTGTGGCACCCGGTGGTGCTGACGCGCACGCCCAGCTTCGACCTGCCGCTGTATGTCGGCCTGGGCGGGCGCCTGCAGTCACATGGCAAGCGCGACAACCGCGACGAGCACCTGGCGCTGGGGCCCCGCGGCGTGGTCGGCATCCTGTTCGGCTTTCGCAACGCGCCCATCGACGTCTTCCTCGAGGTCGCCGTCGGCGTCGACCTGGTCGCCAACGACGACACGCCCCGCAGCGGCCTCACCGTCGATCTGGCGGCCGGCGTGCGCTACTACTTCTGAGGCGCGGACCGGAGCGGACAGGACACTGACCGGACACTGACCGGACGCTGACCGGACACTGACCGGACACGCAGCGACCCTCGAAGCTTCGCTTCGAGGGTCACTGCGTGATGCTGACGAAGTCGACATGGCTGTCACAGGTCTCCAGCCGCTGGGCCTGGAACAGGAACTGCTCGAAGCGGCGCTTCTCGCCGGGGCCGAACGGGCCCAGGCTGAAGCTGTTGCCCGCCGGCGGCTCGTTGCAGCTGTAGCGATAGGTCACGTCGCCGATGTAGCGCTTGCCCTGGTTGGTCACGCTGCCGATCAGGAAGGCCTGGCCCTGGCGCAGCTTGAACGACAGGTCGAGCTTGAGCAGCGGGTACGCGCTGCCGGCGTGGCGGCCGACGCTCAGCTTGGCGACCTTCTCGCTGTTCTTCTTGAAGGTCCACCACAGGTAGGCGCGGTAACTGCCATAGCCGATGCCGGCGATGAGGCCGATGACCAGGATGGCCGAGACGATGCCGAAGCCGATGCCCTCGCGATACTTGGTGCGCTGCTTGGGCAGCTCCTTGGCGGTGGCCTCGGAGATGGGCTTGCCGCAGCGCAGACAGCGCGTCAGCGACTCGTGGACCGCACTACCGCAGCTGGGACACTCGAGCATGGCTCCCCTGGAGCAGGATAGCGCGGCCGCGCGGCTTACGCGAGGAGCTGCGCACCACGCGCGTCACCAGCCGGGACCGCGAGCGACTCGAAGTAGTCGGGCGTCACGATGGTGGCGGCGGGTGCGACCCGGCGCGCCTCGCTGGTGAAGCCGTCGAGATCGATGCCGGGCAGGAGGTGGACCCCGCGCGACAGCGGCGCGAAGAAGCTGTCATGGTGAGTGGGGACGATGAGACCGGGTTGCAGCGCGGCGGTCAGCCGGCCCAGGTAGTCGCGGGTGGCCTTGCGTCCGGCCAGGCCGACCAGAAGCACGTCGGCGCGCACGCCCGCGAGCTCGGCGTCGATCAGGTCGGCGCTGCCGTTGTGGTAGATGGTCGCGCCCGGGGCCTTGATGAGGACGCCATACGCGCCGCCCATGCGGTAGTGCCACATGCGCGCGGGCAGCGTGGGGGGCGCCGCGACCACGCCAGGGAAGGGCACCCGCCCCAGCAGCAGCCGGCCGTGCAGGCTGGGCACGAAGCGGATCTCGCAGTCGCCGATGCTGAGCGTGCGCCCCTCGGGCGGCACCTCGGCCAGCTGCGCCTCGGCCAGGCCGGTGGCGCGGCCGAAGGCGCAGGTCGACGCCGAGCCGACCAGCACCGCGCCGGTGCGCCGCGCGATCTCGGGCGCGTCGAGCAGGTGATCGAAGTGGCTGTGGCCACACAGGACGGCGTCCACCCGCGTCGGCAGCCTGCCCTCGTCACGCGCCAGCGGCCGCAGCCGCCCCAGCAGCAGCCGCGCGAACCCGGGCCGTGACAGGAAGGGATCGATGAGCAGCGTGGTCGTCGCGGTGCGCACGACGTGGCCGGCGGTGCCCAGCCACTCGATCTTCACCGCCGCCCCGGCCGCCGAGCCGCCGCTCGGGCGCAGCTCGGCGCGCGGCCGCCAGCGCTTGAAGATCAGGCCCATGCTAGGCCGACTTCTCGACCTTGCGCACGCCCGACTCGGCGTTGAAGAAGGCCGCGAACTCGCCCTCCAGCTTGCGCGCGTCCTCGTGGCCGAGCGCGATCAGCTCGGCGGCATAGTCGCCATCGAAGAACAGGTAGGACAAGAGGTCGGCCTCGCGCTTGGACTCGGCGCGCCCGAGGCGCATCAGCGTCGACCGCGCCAGCCCGCCCAGGCGTGGCGCGGCCCGGCGCGCGTGGTCCATCGCGATCTTGCCGATGTCGACCGACGGGCGCAGCAGCATGGTGTGCACGTAGCGCAGCGGGGCGTGGCCGGACATCTCGCCGTTCATCTTGTTGACGAAGTCCTCGCCAAACGCGCGCACCCCGGCCTCGATGATCGAGTTGATGTGGCGCAGCCGGTCGAGGTCGTAGTCGGCGTGGTCGAGCAGCAGCGCGTTGAGCGCCTTGCCGAACAGGAACAGCGGTGACAGGTAGGGATCGCTCTCGGGCGCGACCTCGACCTCGGCGCGCGGCGGCGGCTTGTGCTTGAGCGAGATCACGATCAGCCGGTCGGCGCCCAGGCGCAGCGCCGGCGACATCGGGGTGTTCTGGCGCAGGCCACCGTCGGTGTACCAGTGGCCGTCGATCTGCACCGGCGGGAACAGCATCGGGATCGAGCCCGACGCCATGGCGTGAAACGGCCCGATCCGGGTCCGGAACGCATGCACCCGCGGGTCTCTCGACCACGCCGGCGGCAGCTGGTCACCGGCCTGGTCGACGAACACCACGGTGGCGCCGGTCAGCACCTGCGTGGCCGACACCGTCAGCGCGTGCAGCCGGCCCGCCTCCAGGTTCTTGGTGATCTGCCGCCACGGGATCGAGCGCACCACGAAGCGCTCCAGGCCGCTGGTGTTGAACAGCCCCGAGCGCCGGATCTCACCCGGCTCGGCGTCGGGCGGCGTGGCGCCCATCAGCAGCCGGCCCGCGCGCCAGACGTCGCGCCACTTGACGTGGAAGACCTCGCTGAGGTCGAGCGAGCGCCAGGCGTCGCAGATGCGCTTGGCCTGCACGTCGAGGTTCTCCATCGTGCCGGCCAGGAAGCAGGCGTTGATGGCGCCCACGCTGGTGCCGGTGATGACGTCGAGCGGCACGTGGCGCCCCAGCCGCCTGGGGAACTCCTCGCGCAGGTAGCGCACCACGCCGGCCTCATAGGCCCCGCGTGAACCACCTCCCGACAGGACCAGGCCGACGCGCGACATCAGGCGGCGGCGACTTCGGCGACCTCGCCAGCTTCGGGCAGCAGCTTCTTGCCGGTCAGGATCTCGGCCCACTCCAGGCCGGCCCACAGCGCGCCGACCGCCAGGTAGGTGGGGTCGCCGTAGAACGACGGCTTGTTGCCCTCGAAGTAGTGGCCGAGGTACTGCAGCGCCCAGCCTGCCGCGAACAGCCCGACGCCGACCGGCGGCGCGGTCGGGATCAGCGGCAGCGAGGCCACGATCATCGGGATGCCGATCATGTGGGTCAGCCGGGTCGAGAACTTGGTGTGCTCGGCGCGATACTGCTCCAGGTACTTCGTGACCTTCGGACCGAACTGCATGATCGCCTCCCTGATCAACTCTCCGACGATACCACGCGATGGGCGACCGCCGCGCGGCGCAGCAGCAGCACCGAGCCGAGGACATGGGCGGTCGCGGCGCCGCCCATCACCCAGGGCAGCCCGAAGCGATCCGACAGCGCGCCCAGCCCCAGCGCGGCGAACGGCATCAGGCCGATGAAGAGCAGGGTGTTGATGCTCATGACGCGCCCGCGCAGGTGGTCGGGCACGGTCTGCTGCAGGATGGTCGAGCAGAGGCCCATCGCGCTCGACACGCAGAAGGTCAGCGCGAAGATGGCCATCACGGTCAGCGGCAACGACCGCGACAGCGCATAGGCGGCGAGCGCCACGCCCATGCCCACGGTGCAGATGGCGATGCGGCGCATGCGCTCGGCGTCGCTGACGGTCAGCAGCACCAGCGCCCCGGTCAGCGCGCCCGCGCCCGAGCCCGCCATCATGATGCCCAGGGCGTCGCCACGCCCGCCGTAGAACTGCTTCGCGAAGCCGGCGCCCAGCACGACCATGAAGGGGAACACCATGACCGCGCCCAGCGCCGTGATGGCCATCAGGGCGCGCACATCGGGCCGCGTCATGACATAGCGCACACCCTGGCCGATCCCGGCGCCCTCACCCTTGGGCCGGGGCGGCCGCGGCGCCGGGCGGATCCACATCAGGGTCGCGATGACCGCGATGAAAGAGATCCCGTTGGCGATGAATAGCCCCTCGGGTCCGAACGGTCCCATCAGCATGCCCGCCAGCGCAGGTCCGATCAGGCGCGAGCCATGGAAGATGGCCTGCATCAGCGCCACCGCCTGCGGGATCTGGCGCGGCTCGACCAGCTGGGGGGTCAGCGCCTGCGAGGCGGGCAGGTCGAAGGCCGCCGCGGTCCCGGCCAGCACCGCCACCACCATGATGGCGCCCATGGTCAGCCGCCCGGTGTGCATCAGGGCCGCGAAGGCGAACGCCAGCAGCATCAAGACGAACTGGGTAGCGATGAGGATCTTGCGGCGATCGGCGCGATCCGCGAAGGCGCCGCCGCTCAGCGAGAGCAGGATCATCGGCACCGAGCTCGCCACGTGGATGATGCCCAGGGACACGTTGCGGTTGCTGAGGTGGACGACGACGAAGCTCTGGGCCACGACCTGCATCCAGGTCCCGACCAGGGAGATGGCCTGACCGGACCAGTACAGCCGGAAGTTCCGGTTGCCCAGCACGGCGAACGGCCCAGCCGCTTCGAGTGGTTCGCCGCCAGGCGGACGCGACATGCGAGACGAAGGTATCATGCGTGGCCCCGCCGAGCGGGGCGAGAGGGAGACACTGCGATGACGAGACTGACCTTCCTGGGTGCACTGATGATTGGCGTGACCGCGTGTGTGGTGCGCAGCGGACCTCCGCCTGATGGTCGCGGGCCGGGTGGCCCGGGTCCGGGTCCTGGCACGGGTGGGCCGCCAGCCTCGGGTCCGGCCTACGTGGCCCCGGCCATCGGCCCCGACACCTTCATCGTCCCCTCGATCACCACCGCGTACTCCTACGAGGACGCTTACGACAAGCTGCGTTCGCTGGGGGTCACCGGTGACGTCGTGTTTCTTCCCGCGCCCGAGCACACGTCGTCGGTCGAGATGCGTGTGTATGGCATCGACGGTGTGGGTCGGACCCAATCGACCCGGGAGCCGGTCCTGATCGCGGTGATCGGCGCCAACCCCACCGAGGTGATGCCCATGCTGCCCCTGGTGGGCATGCCAGTGCGCGACGCCATCATCAAGCTGGTCACGTCGAAGTACTACGGCTTCACGGTGCGCCACGTGCTGGCGTCCGCGAGCTGCGCCAAGGGCGTCGTGTGCGCGCAGGTGCCCGGCCCTGGCGAGTCGACCCGCATCGGCGACGTCCGCAAGATGATCATCGTCGCCGTCCAGTAGCGCCGCTAAAGCCCGCTAAGGCCTCGCCAGGCGCAGCCGCGCCAGCACCGGCAGGTGGTCGCTGCGGCCGGCGTTCACCACCTCCGCGCTGACCAGCGTGAAGGTCTCGTCATACAGGATGTGATCGAGCTGCCACTGGATGCGCCCCGCGCTGGTGTCCCAGCGCCACGTCATCGTGTCGGCCGGCAGCGCGTCGCGCAGCCCCCGGTCGTGCAGGAAGCCGACCGCGCTGCCGCTCTGGTCCTCGTTGAGGTCGCCCAGCGCCAGCACCGGCAGCGCAGGATCGATGGTCTTCCAGTAGGCCTCGATCTCGGCGCGGCGATCCTTGGCCGTGATGAAGTAGCCGCCGAACGCGGCGCCCCGGTCGCTCAGCGGCGGACGCAGGTGCAGCGCCAGCAGCTGCACCTTGCCCAGCGGGGTCTCCGCCAGCACGCGCCAGCCCGGGAACCAGCCCACCGGTGAGGCCACGAGGTCGGCGTCCTCGAGCGGCCAGCGTGACAGCACGGCCAGGCCGCCGGCGGCGCGCGCGGCGCGGTACAGCCGGTGCGGATAGCGATCGGCGACGCGATCCTCGAGCGAGCGCTGCCAGGCCGGGGTGACCTCCTCGAGCACCACCAGGTCGGCCTGGCCGGAGCGCAGCGCCGCCAGGGTGTCCTCGTCTCCGGCCAGGCCGAAGTTGACGTTGTAGGTCATCACCACCAGCGGGTCCGCGCTGCTGGCCGGCGGCGACGGGTCGGCCTGGTCGGGCGGGTCGGGAGTCAGCACCGGCCCGATGGCGGCCGGCCCCGAGGCCTGGCCGCGCGAGCGTGAACAGCCGCTGGCCGACAGCGCGCCCGCCAGCGCCAGCACCGCGGCGGTCGCCGCGCAGGCCAGCCAGAGCTTGTCGATCGCCACCCGCTTCATGCTCAGCAAACCTACGCATGAGACGCGATGTTCCAGCTACCATGCCGGAATGGTCCGGGCGCCGCGCACGTTCAGTGCAGGAATGAAGCTGCTCTTCGCGACGTTGGGGCTGCTCGGCGTGAGCCTGATCGCCAGCTGCAAGAAGAACGCACCCGACGAGCACCCGCCCATCGGGCCGGGCGCGCCGAAACCCGACGCCGCCGCGGGCGCCGCCGCCGCCGCCGCGCCCGCCAGCACCGTGCAGCTGCCCGAGCGCGCTCGCGACACCATGTGTGACGGCGCCGCCTGCCTGCCCGACATCGACTACGCCACCCTCGACGGCCGCGCCCTGCTGCGCCAGGAGCTGCGCGGCAAGATCGTCCTCATCAGCTTCTGGGCCAGCTGGTGCGAGCCCTGCACCACCGAGGCCGGCGGCCTGTCAGGCGTCTACAAGCGCCACCACGCCGACGGCTTCGAGATGATCGGCATCTCGCTCGACACCGCCGACGACGCCACGCTGAAGCGCTTCGCCGCCCACTACAACCTCACGTTCCCCATCGTGCGCGCCAACGACGACCTCTTGCGCGTCTACGGCCGTCCGCAGTCGGTGCCCACCACCATGCTGTTCGGCCGCAACGGCGACCGCGTCTGGTCCATGAGCGGCACCGCCAACGACGTCATCGTCGAGGCCGACGTCGCCGCGCTCATTCGCGGCGAGACCATCAAGGTGACCCGCACCGGCACCTCGCCGGCGCATCCGGTGGGCGCCGACGGCGGCGCCATGTGAGGTCTCGAGGCATCCCACCCGGGTGACACCAGATCGCTTGCGAACATCGCGAGTTCCCTGTATTACGGCGGCGCCATGACAGCAATCGCTGCGCCGCGTTTTCTGCAATCGACGGTGGGCAAGAAGGTGGTGATGGCCGTGACCGGCATCATCCTCTTCGGGTTCACCATCGTCCACATGTTGGGCAACCTGCAGATCTACCTGGGACCTGCAAAGTTCAATGCCTACGCCCACTTCCTGAAGAGCGTCCCGAGCTTGCTGTGGGGCACCCGGGCCATCCTCTTCATCTCGGTGCTGCTGCACGTCGTCACCGCGGTGCAGCTGACCGCGCTGGCGGGCGCCGCGCGCCCCAGGGCCTACAGCTTCCGGCGCTGGCGCTCGGCCAGCTATGCCTCGCGTACCATGATGCTGTCGGGCCCCTTGCTGGCCCTGTTCGTGGTCTACCACCTGCTGCACTTCACCACCGGGCAGGCGCACCCGCACTTCATCAAGCAGGACGCCTACTGGAACTTCGTCACCGGCTTCAAGGTGGTGTGGACCGCGGTGGCCTACGTGGTGTGCATGCTGGCGCTGGGGCTGCACCTCATCCATGGCGCCTACAGCGCGTCGCAGTCGCTGGGGCTGCGCACCGCGCGCACGGCGCCGGTGTTCAAGCTGGTCGCCTACGCCATCACGATCGTGCTGGTCGCGGCCAACATCTCGATGCCGATCGCGGTCCAGGCCGGCGTCATCAAGCTTCACGTGCCGACGGAAGTGCCTCCCGTCGTGGTGGGGGTGCGCTGATGGCCATCAAGCTGGAATCGAAGATCCCCGACGGCCCGGTCGAGCAGGCCTGGGACAAGCACCGCTTCGACATGAAGCTGGTCAACCCGGCCAACAAGCGCAAGTACAGCGTCATCGTGGTCGGCTCCGGCCTGGCCGGCGGCGCCGCCTCGGCGACCCTGGCCGAGCTGGGCTACAACGTCAGCTGCTTCTGCTACCAGGACAGCCCGCGCCGCGCGCACTCGATCGCCGCGCAGGGCGGCATCAACGCCGCCAAGAACTACCAGAACGACGGCGACAGCATCCACCGCCTGTTCTACGACACCGTCAAGGGCGGCGACTACCGCGCCCGCGAGGCCAACGTGCACCGCCTGGCGCAGATCAGCGTCAACATCATCGACCAGGCGGTCGCGATGGGCGTGCCGTTCGCGCGCGAGTACGGTGGCACCCTGGCCAACCGCTCGTTCGGCGGCGCCCAGGTGTCGCGGACCTTCTATGCCCGCGGCCAGACCGGCCAGCAGCTGCTGCTCGGCGCCTACCAGGCGCTGGAGCGCCAGATCGGCCTGGGCAAGGTCAAGATGTACCCGCGCCACGAGATGCTCGATCTCATCGTGATCGACGGGCGCGCGCGCGGCATCGTGACCCGCGACATGGTCACCGGCAAGGTGGCCTCGCACGTGGCCGACGCCGTGGTCCTGGGCACCGGCGGCTACGGCAACGTGTTCTACCTGTCGACCAACGCCAAGGGCTGCAACGTCACCTCGATCTGGCGCGCCTACAAGAAGGGCGCCGCGCTGGCCAACCCCTGCTACACGCAGATCCACCCGACCTGCATCCCGGTCAGCGGCGATCACCAGTCCAAGCTGACGCTGATGTCGGAGTCGCTGCGCAATGACGGGCGCATCTGGGTGCCCCTCAAGAAGGGCGACACCCGCCGCCCCGACCAGATCCCCGAGGCCGAGCGCGACTACTACCTGGAGCGCAAGTACCCCCGCTTCGGCAACCTGGTGCCGCGCGACGTGGCCTCACGCAACGCCAAGCAGGTCTGCGACGAGGGCCGCGGCGTCGGTGAGACCGGCCTCGGCGTCTACCTCGACTTCGCCGACGCCATCAAGCGCCTGACCGAGGGCGGCGTGCGCGAGCGCTACGGCAACCTGTTCGACATGTACGAGCGCATCACCGACGAGAATCCGTACAAGGTCCCGATGCGGATCTTCCCGGCCATCCACTACACCATGGGTGGCACCTGGGTGGACTACAACCTGATGTCCACGCTGCCCGGGCTGCACGTCATCGGCGAGGCCAACTTCTCCGACCACGGCGCCAACCGCCTGGGCGCCAGCGCGCTGATGCAGGGGCTGGCCGACGGCTACTTCATCCTGCCCTACACCATCGGCGACTACCTGGCGCGCACCAAGCTCGACAAGATCACGCCCGATCACCCCGAGTGCAAGAAGGTCGAGGCCGAGGTCAATGGCCAGACCAAGAAGCTGCTCGGCATCGGCGGCAAGCGCACGGTCGACTCCTTCCACCGCGAGCTCGGCAAGCTCCTGTGGGAGAAGTGCGGCATGGCGCGCAACAAGGCGGGCCTGACCGAGGCCATCGAGAAGATCCCCTCGATTCGCGAGGAGTTCTGGCAGAACGTCAAGGTGCTGGGCGGCGGCGAGGAGCTCAACCAGTCGCTGGAGAAGGCCGGCCGGGTGGCCGACTTCCTGGAGTTCGGCGAGCTCATGTGTCGCGACGCGCTGCACCGCGAGGAGTCCTGCGGCGGCCACTTCCGCGAGGAGTACCAGACCCCCGAGGGCGAGGCGCTGCGCAACGACGACGACTTCGCCTACGTCGCGGCCTGGGAGTACGCCGGCGAGGGCAAGGCGCCGATCCTCAACAAGGAAGCTCTCGAGTTTCACGCCGTGCACCTCACGCAACGGAGCTACAAGTGAACATCAAGCTGCATGTGTGGCGGCAGAAGAACGGGGCCGACGCCGGGAAGATCGTCGACTACGACGCGCCCGACATCAGCCCCGACATGTCCTTCCTGGAGATGCTCGACGTCGTCAACGAGCGTCTGATCACCAAGGGCGAGGACCCCATCGCCTTCGATCATGACTGCCGCGAGGGCATCTGCGGCATGTGCGGCATGATGATCAACGGCACGCCGCACGGGCCGCGCAAGGCGACCACCGCGTGTCAGCTGCACATGCGCAGCTTCAAGGACGGCGACGAGATCTGGATCGAGCCCTGGCGCGCGTCGGCCTTCCCGGTGGTCAAGGACCTGGTGGTCAACCGCGGCGCGTTCGACCGCATCATCGCGGCCGGCGGCTTCGTCTCGGTGCCCGCGGGCAGCCCGCCGGACGGCAACGCCATCCCGGTGCCCAAGATGAACGCCGACCTGGCCATGGACGCCGCCGCGTGCATCGGCTGTGGCGCCTGCGTGGCGGCCTGCCCCAACGGCTCGGCCATGCTGTTCACCTCGGCCAAGGTCGCGCACCTGGCGCGGCTGCCGCAGGGCCAGCCCGAGCGCGACACCCGCGCGCTGCGCATGGTCAACCAGATGGACGCCGAGGGCTTCGGCGGCTGCACCAACGTCGGCGAGTGCGAGGCGGCGTGCCCCAAGGAGATCACCTTGGAGAACATCGCCCTGATGAATCGCGACTACATCAAGGCCACCGCCGTGTACCGCAAGGAGCGCGCCGGCGGCGATTAGCCAGCGACTGGCGTCCCGATGCAGTTGCCGACCCTGCTCGCCGGGCCGATCGTGCGCCGGGTGGAGCGACGCCGGGTCTGCGTCTGGCTGGCCACCAGCATCCGCCCCTCCCGCGCCGAGCTGCAGCTCTGGGTCTTCCGCACCCACGATCGCTTCAAGCGTCGCTTGCCGCGCCCCGAGCGTGGTGAGCGCCTGGCCGTCAAGACCACCTCCCGCACCGTGGCGCTGGCGCCCAAGCTGTTCGTGACCTTGCTGCTGGCCGAGCCCGCAGGGGACTCACGCGTCAGCACGCTGCCGGTCAACCAGCTCATCGGCTACGACCTCGAGCTGCGCAGCGCTGGCCCGCCCTCGGTGTGGACCCTGGCCAGCCTGCTCGGCCAGCCCGTCACCAGCATCGCGCAAGAGGGCTTCAGCCTGCCCACGTTCTTCATCCAGCAGCTCGACCGGAACACCGGCGAGGGCCTCTCGCTGCGCCTGCTCCACGGCTCCTGTCGCAAGCTGACCGCCCCAGGCGAGGACGCCTCCATCGCCGCTGACCAAGTCGTCGCCGAGAACGCCGCCGAGCTGCCCACGCGGCCCGCCGTCCTGATGCTGACAGGTGACCAGATCTATCCCGACGACGTGCCGATGCCCGTGCGCACCCACCTCGATGAGCTCGCCCACGAGCTCCTGGGCCGCTGGGAGACCATCCACTGGCGCGGCAAGACTCACGAGCTGCGCGACCTCACTGACACAGATCGGGCCAACCTGGGCCGCGAAGTTGGCATCGACGCGCAGCGCCAGCTCTTCGGCTTCGGCGAGTTCGCGGCCATGTACCTCCTGGCCTGGAACGAGAAGCTGTGGCCCGCCAGCTTCCCCGGGCTCGACGAGGACACCGCGGAGGCGCTGGAGCGCAGCCGGAGCGCGCTGCCCAAGCTCAGGCGGCTCTTTGCCAACACTCCGACCTACATGATCTTCGACGACCACGAGATCACCGACGGCTGGAACTTCAACCAGAAGTGGGAGCGTGACGTGTACGGGACCGAGCTCGGCAAGCAGCTGCGCGACGACGGCCTGGCGGCCTACTGGGCGTTCCAGCACTGGGGCAACGCGCCGGCGAAGTTCGACGACGCCTTCGTGCGCGCCCTCGACCGGCGCCACGAAGAGCGCTCGGCCGCCGACAGACTCCTTTTTCTCGCCGACTGGTTCTTCGCCAGCGCGACCACGCCGCCCATCGTCGTCCTCGACACCCGGACAAAGCGAAGCAAGGAGCAGAGCGAGGGCGGCCCGCCGCGACTCCTCAACGACGACGGGCTCGACAGGGCTGCGCGTGTGGCCGCCGAGGCGGGTCACCGCGCGGGGGACGTGCTGATCGTGGTATCCGCTGCGCCTGTGTTTGGTGTGCGCTCGTTCGAGCGCGACGTCAGCGCCGCCCGGGCGCGCGAGGAAGATGCCGAGCTGTGGGGCAACTGTCCCCAGGGCTTGCGCGAGTTCATGACCATGCTCTCGCGGGATCTGCGTGTGGGTCGGGTCGTCTTCCTGTCGGGCGACCGCCACTACGGATTCACCACCGAGGCCGTCTACTGGCTGGGGGTTGGCTATGACAACCCACTGTGGCCCCGCGATCCGGGCGCCAAGGGGATCTCCATCGCCCAGTGTGTGAGCAGCGGCCTCAAGCAGCGCAACCAGTCCATCGCCAGCTCTGGAGCGTTCCGGCGCAAGATCCGCGAGATCTGGACCGATGAGTGGCTAGCCGGGGACCGCTTCCCGGAGCCGCCGACATGGACCGAGTTCATTCAGATCCTGTCGCCGAGGTCCGGCGTCGGCAGGGGGCCGCAGCTCGAGCCCCGCACCAACGTGGGCCTGCTCTCACTGCAGGCGGCCGGCGTTGTCCACGCCCTGTTCGGCGTCGATGACGGCGAAGTTGTTCGTCTGGGTGACTGGGAAGTGGCGCTACCTCGGCGCTGAGGGTGGCTCGGGCCACGGGCGCTTCTTGATGGAGACATCCCGGGTCTCGGTGTCGCCCACCTCGATGAGGTGACCGGCCGGGTCGGTCACCATCGCCATGATGCGGCGCTCTGTGATGTACTCTTGGCCGAGAACTTCGCCATAGGGAGAGATCTCGAAGCGTTCCAAGGATGTCACCACCAGCAATCTGTCGTCGGGACCACTGGCCAACTCGGGGAGTCGCTCCCCGTTGCTCGCTGCTGTGTCGAGCCGCCGATTCCACAGCAGCGAGCCGTCGGCGGCCAGCGCGAGCACCGAAGAGCCGGAGCTGTTGGGAAGGATGTCCTCGGTCGACACCAGGATGCGACCGTCGGGCAGCGGCAACAGCCGCTTGATCTCGAAGGCAGGCTCATCGAGCTGCGTCTGCCACAGCACCCTGTCGTCGGCCGTCAGGTGCATGACGACGGGCCGCCTGGGGTGGCCAGCGGAGGCTTTGGCAGCCACCAGTACGCCACCGTCCGATGCCGTGGCCACCGCCGCACACGAGGGCTCCTCGAGCCCGGGAAACACGGTGCGTGTCCACAACAAATTGCCCTCTCCATCCAGCCGCTCCAGCCTGCTCGGGTTCCTCCATTCCCCCTCGGCGCAGACGTACGCGCCACCGTCCGGGAGCGCCGCGATACCCCTCAATCGCTTGTTGATCTGGTGCTTCCACAGCAGCCGGCCGCCAGGAGACAGCTTGCGCACTTCGCAGCAAGACGACGCGACATACACGTTGCCGGCCTCGTCCGTCGCCAGATGCTGGACTTGCGAGTGCTCGTCTCCCACCACCCGCCTCCACAACACCCGGCCCTCCTGGTCGAGCTTGATGAGGAAGCCTCTGTCGGTCTGCCGCCAGGGCCGTGGCCGCTTGCGCACGCCCTCGGAGCCGCCAACCAGCACATTGCCGAAGCGGTCCGTCGTGACCGCCTCGGCGGATTCTGACAGTCCCATGGCGCCGGCATAGATCCGCTGCCAGCTCACGCCGGCGCGCAGCGGCTTCGGCGGCGGCATCGGCGTCTCGACGTCGTCCTGGTTCGCGGCGCCCCGCACCTTGCGCTCACACCCTGGCGTCGAGAGCAGCAGGGCGAGCGCCAGCAGCCTCCACAGAGTCAGCCCCTTCATCCCTGCCGCACCTTCCTGCGACCCCGCTTCGTGTTGGCGCCCGGCGCTCGCGAACCACATGCTATCGTCGCCGCCCGAGGTGAGGGATGGCGCCGATCCGCCCGCTGCTCGCGCCGTACGCGAGCCTGTACGTCGCGACCTATGAGCCGTTGCTGCTGTCGTGGCTCAGCGAAACCCAGCTCCAGGATCTGCGCAAGCACCTCGTGCAGCGTGTCATCCTCGCGCCGCCGACGCCAGTCGCACCGGCTGACGGATCGCCGCGGGTGGCGCTGGCCACGACCACGGCTGCGCGCCTGCGAGCCCTGGGTCGCCCAGTTCTGCTGAGGGAGCGGCCGGGAGATGACGACTCGAGCCCTGGGAGCGCCTCCGCGACGCACGAGAGTCGGGCGAACTTCAGCGCTGGCATCGACAACCTCCTGACCGATCCGACCCTGACGATCCGCGGCCTCCGGGATGGGCTGACGCAGATGGGCCTGGCTCACCTGCTCGGAGACAAGGTCGAGCTTGGACTGTCGCCGATCGGGATCTCGCACCTCTACCGGCAACTGTACTTCGACGGCGGCGCGGGGCTCGGGCCGGTCGAGCAGGTCTTCGCCATCGCCCCGGGCGAGGAGCTGGAGGTCGTGCAAGAGCTGGTCAGGCGCCAGACCTACGAACGGGAGGAGTCGTTCGGTAGCGAGAGCACCATCGAGAACGAGCGCGAGGTCAAGAACGAGGAGGAGATCGCCGACCAGGTCCAGAGCCGGGTCGGGCGCGACGTACGCGTCGCCGTCTCGGCCCATGGCGAGGGCTCGGTGGGGGTCTTCAGCGGCGGCGCCAGCGGCAGCTTCGATCTGACCATGTCGAGCGAGCAGGCGCGCGAGCTGACGCGGCGGCGCATGATGCAGACCACGACCCGCAGCGCGGAGACGTTGCGCAAGACCTATGCGCTGCGCACGCGCAGCGTCTCCGACATCACGGAGCGCTCCGCGATGCGGCGCACCCTGCGCAACGCCAGCGCTGTCCCGGTCAACTATGCGCTGCGTCGGGTCATGCGCCGGGTCGACGTCAAGCTGCAGGAGCTCGGGCCCCAGCTCATCTGGCAGCTCCACTTGACGGACCCAGGCGCCCGCCTCGCGCTGGGGCAGATGGTGGTGTTTCAGGATAGCCCCGCGGCGCCAGATCAGCTGCCCCCCGATGCGCCCCCGGCTCCGCGGCCAGACAACGAGACCGGCAGCGCGACCGTGCGCGTCGATCTCGATCCGGTGAGCGATCCGGTCGAGCTCCTCACGCGTGGGGCCACAGGCACCATCAAGCTCGTCATCGCGGGCAATCCGCTGCGCACCTACACGGGGATCACCATCACCGATCTGGCCGACGCATCACCTGACGGGGATGGACGGGCGCCCTCGCTCCTCGGGACGGCGCCGGTCCGGGCGCCGTCCACGCCCACGGCGAGTGAGCAGTCGGTGAGCTTCACGGTCGCGATCTCGGCCGGCTCGGCGCGCGAGGTCGTGGTTCAATACAAGGTGCACTTCGAGCCTTCGCAGCAGGCCCTCACGGAGTGGCGAACGCTGGTGTCCGCCGCCAACGCCCGGTGGCACGAGGCGCTGCGGATGGAGCAGTTCGAGCGCGCCCGCAAGCTGGTCGAGCAGCGCAGCCGGATCCGCCCACGCCCCGCCGCCGATCTGCGCGACGAGGAGCGCTACGAGATCCTGAGCCGGCTCATCGATAGCGCGTTTCCCCGTGGTGGAGCGCGGCCCGGTCCGCTCGAGATCGAGCTGTTTCACCGCTACTTCGACGTGTCTGCGCTGTTTTACTACGCCCATCCGTCCTGGTGGCAGCCGCGTCCGGGCGCATCTGGGCGTCACTACGAGATCACCGAGGAGAGCGAGCCGGCCAGGTTCGGGTCGTCGCTGGGCTGGCTGCTGCAGGCCGACGGGGACCGGCGGCGCAACGAGTTCCTGAACAGCCCGTTCGTGCGCGTCTGCCTGCCCATGCGCGCGGGGATGGAGCGCGCGGCGATCGGTTGGCTGGCTGAGCACTTCGAGGGCCAGCGCGGCCTCGATCTCGCGGCCGCCAGCTCGCTGGGGCAGCTGCTCGCCGCCCTCGATGCTCGGCGGCTGCTCGAGGGCGCGGCCACGCCAGGACCTGACTACCTCACGGCCGTGGGGGGCCCCGCGCCGACGCCGGCCGACGACGCCGCGCGTCGACCGAACGATGCCAGGACGGCGTTTCCCGTGGTCGACGCGTTCCAGCTCCTGGTGCCGACGGAGGGTCTGGCCTACCAGCTCCTCGAGGTCGAGGGCGACCTCTAGGGGCTAGCCGTGCTCGCGCTGGCCACAGCCGCGGTGCCCAAGCTGACCTCGCTCGGCGGGCACAGCGTCTACATCTTGCTGCTGCAGCTCGCCCTGCTGTTGGTGGTGGCGCGCCTGGGGGGCGAGCTGGCCAAGCGGGTGTCGCTGCCGTCGGTGGTGGGCGAGCTGGCGGCCGGGATCCTGCTCGGGCCGACGCTGTTCGGCCACTTCGCGCCCGACGCCTATCTGACGCTGTTTCCGCCGGGATCGTTCCACTACCTCGAGGTCGTCAGCACCCTGGGCATGGTGCTGCTGCTGATGCTGACCGGGCTCGAGACCGACGTGCGGCTGCTGCGCAACCTGGGGCGGCCCGCGATGCTGGCGTCGGGGTTCGGCATGGTCCTGCCGTTCGCGATGGGCCTGGGCCTCGGCTTCCTGATGCCCGACCGCTTCGTGCAGGCGCCCTGCCACCTGGCGGTCCTGAAGCCGGTGGGCCAGCCCAGCGGCGAGTTCATGCGCCTGCTGGTGCCGGTCGATGGCAGCGTGTTCACGCGCGCCGCGGTCGAGTTCGCGGTGCTGTACGCCGAGCGCGCCGGCGCCGAGCTGACCCTGATGTTCCTCAGCGAGCGCCGCCCGCACGCGGTCGCCTACGCCGACGAGGCCCAGGCGCTGGCCGGCGACAGCACCGGCGCCATCCCGCGCATGACCGCCGCGGGCGAGCCGGCCACCGGCCCCATCAGCGCCACCGCGCAGGAGGGCGACGACGGCGACGACAGCGTCGTCCTGATCGCGCGCCTGGAGCGCATCTCGCCGGTGTTCAAGGCCTCGCGTCTGCGCCCGACCCTGCTCAGCCGCAGCTACGACCCGGTGCGCAGCGCGGTCGCCACCGAGGCCGCCAGCGGCAAGTACGACCTCATCGTGGTCGGCACCGAGAACCGCGCCATCAGCCATCGCCTGTTCTTCGGCTACGAGAACGAGCGCCTGCTGCGCGAGTCGCCGGTGTCGATCATGCTGGTGGTGCCCAAGATCGGCGGCACCTCGGGGTAGCCCGCGGTGCCGGCGCGGGTCAGCGCGTCGGGCCCAGGCTGCAGCGCGCGATCAGCGGCACGTGATCCGACAGGCCGTGGAAGCGGGCGCCCTTGGTGCCGAACGGGGCCGAGTCGTCAAAGTCGAGCCAGCGCAGGCCGGGGCCGCTGAAGACGTGGTCGAGGTGGAAGCGCAGGTTGAGGAAGCCGGCGGTGGGCCAGCGCTTGGCGGCCTCGTCGTCGCCCTGGCAGACCATGGCGCGGAAGGCGTCGTGGAAGCCCTCCTCGCGCAGGAAGCGGTGCACCGGCGAGCCGGGCAGGGCGTTGAAGTCGCCGACCACCAGGAAGGCCGGGCCGGCGGCCTGCGCGCGCACGGCGCGTAGCAGGTTGACCGCCTCGCTGAGCTGGTTGGGGCCAAAGCCCATGCGCTCCTTGCCGGTCCAGAACTCGCGCGTCCACGCCGCGGGCAAGGACAGGTGGGCGTTGAAGACGTCCAGGGTCTGGCCGGCGCGGGTGGCCAGGCGCACGTGGGCACAGATCCGCGTCTGCTTGAGGTTGCCGTTCTCATTGCGACGGTGGGTGATGTCGTGCGGCTGGTCGGCGTTGTGCTCCACGATGACGTGGTCGTTGTGGGTCAGCACGGCCAGGCCGGTGGTGTAGAAGTTGGTGCGCTTGGTCAGCTTGTAGGTGTGCGCCGGGAAGTAGTTGGCGGTGAAGCGGTCGCGCTTGCCGGCGGCCTCGAGCTCGCCGTGCAGTGCGGCCATCAGGCGCGACAGCTGGGTGTCCTCGGGGGACTTGCGCCAGTGCGCCCAGTTGGCGCGCACCGAGGCGGTCTCCAGCTCCTGCAGGCAGATGACGTCGGGCAGCGGGTCCAAGGCCGCGATGGCACGCGCGATCGAGGTCATGGCGCGGCCGGTGCTCCCGATGCCGCGGGTGGCGTGCCCGAAGTAGCGCACGTTGTAGGTCATGACTCGGAGGGCGGACATGGGGTGGTAGACCAGTCGTGCTAGAATTATGCGGAACTCAGCCTCGACTCGACAAGGGGTAGCCATGCGGGTACTTGGAATTGTTTTTTGCGTGGCGCTGCTGGGAAGCGCTTGTGCTTCGTCGAGCGGCGACGGCGAGGTCGATGGCGGCGGGGGGGGCGTGGATGCCAGCGTCAGCGCCGACGCCAGCGGGAGCTGCAACCAGGCTTCGGACTGCGTCGATGACGGCATCTTCTGCAATGGCGGCTATGACTGCCTGGACCACCGCTGTGTGGCCAGCGCGGTGCCGACCTGCGGCGATGGCGTCGCCTGCACCATGGACATCTGCGACACCACCGCGGACAAGTGCAAGAACATCCCCGACAACGCCGCCTGCCCGAGCATGTTCTCCTGCGTGCCCATCCTGGGCTGTCAGCCCGGCACGCGCTGCGAGATGGACGCCGAGTGTGACGACGGCATCTTCTGCAACGGCACCGAGACCTGCATCGCCAACGTGTGCCAGTCGTCGGCCGCGCGCACCTGCGGCGACAGCGACGTGTGCACCATGGACATCTGCAACGAGGCCATGAAGCGCTGCGAGAACCCGGCCATCGACTACTCGACGTCGACCGACCTCATGAACTGCGGCATGTGCGGCCGCGTGTGCATGCCGGCCGCGCACGCCACCGCGCGCTGCAACATGGGCACCCCGTCGACCTGCGGGATCGCCTGCGACATGGGCTATGTCGACCTCGACGCCGCGGCGCCCGGCTGCGAGTGCCAGATCAGCGCCGCCAACCTGCCCGATCGCCCCGACGCCACCTTCCTGGACGCCAACTGTGACGGCATCGACGGCGACATCGCGACCAGCATCTTCGTGGCGCCGCCGCCGCGCGGCTCCGACAGCAACGCCGGCACCATGGCGGCCCCGGTGGCGACCATCGGCCGCGGCATCGTGCTGGCGACGCCGCTGCGCAAGCAGGTCCTGGTCGCCGAGGGCACCTACTTCGAGACCGTGGTCATGGTCAACGGTGTCAGCCTGTATGGCGGCTACCGCGTGGGCGCGACGCCGACCGCGCGCTGGACCCGCGCGGCCACGTATGACGCCGAGATCGACTCGTCCGACACCACCGCGGTGCGCTTCCAGTCGCTGACCATGCAGACCGCGATCGAGCTGTTCGTGATCCGGTCGGCCGACGCCACGGTGTCGGGCTCCAGCAGCTACGGCGTGCGCGTGCTGGGCTCCAGCGGGCCGGTCATCATCCGCGGTAACACCATCTTCGCGGGCCGCGGCGCGACCGGCGCCAGTGGCGCGACCCCGACGGGTAGCGCGGGCGTCGGCTCGAACGGCACCATGGGCGGCCAGGGCTCGAGCGGCGGCAGCGGCGGTGGCGGCGGTGGCGGCGGCGGCGGCTCGGCCTGCGGTCGCACCGGCGGCGCCGGCGGCATGGGCGGCTATGACTACAGCCCGCCCGGCAACTCGCAGGGTGATGGCCATGACGGTAGCCCCGGCGTGGGCTGGATCGCGGCCAACGGCCAGAGCTCGGCCAGCGGGCCCGGTGAAGGTGGCGACACCTCGCCGGTGTGCTTCACCAACGCCTCCGCGGGTAGCACCGGCATCCGCGGCGACGACGGCGGCGACGGCTCCAACGGCGGCGCCAGCGCCGTCTTCGGCCTGGTCACAAGCAACCTCTATGTCGGGGTCGCCGGCGGCGACGGCACGGTCGGCGGCAACGCCGGCGGTGGCGGTGGCGGCGGCGGCGGTGGTGGCTACTTCGGCACCTGCTCGGACGATCGCGGCGGCGGCGGCGGCGGTGGTGGTGGTGGCGGCTGTGGCGGCGCGCGCGCGACCGGTGGTGGTGGCGGTGGCGGCTCGTTCGCCATCTTCATCGTCGGATCGACCGCCACGGTGACCAACAACACGCTGAACACCGCCCGCGGCGGCAACGGCGGCCCCGGTGGTGATGGTCAGGCCGGCGGCCGTGGCGGCTTCGGCATGGGCGGCGGCGGCGGGCCCGACGACGGCGGCGACGGCGGCCCGGGCGCCGACGGCGGCCGCGGTGGCAACGGCGGCTCGGGCGCCGGCGGCACCGGCGGCCCGTCGATCGGCATCATGTCGCAGGCGGCCACCATCAGCCAGTCCGGCAACACCAGCACCATCGCCCCCGGCGGCACCGGCGGCACCGGCGGCTCCAACGGCGTCACCACGGCGCCGCGTGGCACCGCTGGCGCCAGCATGCCGACCGCGACGTTCTGACGTTCCCCCTTCGGGCTCGACTCCCGCTCGACCTGACCTGACCTCAGCCCGCGCTGGTGGCGGCCTGGCGCGCGCGCTGCGCGTGCAGCTCGGCGTCAGCGCGCACCAGCAGCGCCTCGATCGACTCGCCGTGGCCGTGCGCCACCACGGCCAGGGTCAGGTGCAGCGGGGCGCGCGGCAGGTCGGGGTCGGTGGCGGCGGCGTCGTTGCGCTCGGCCAGGCGGCGACGCACGCGTGCCAGCAGGATCTCCGCGTCATCGAGGCCCGGGGTCAGCGCCGCGAACTCGTTCTCGCGCAGGCGGGCCACCACGTCGCTGTCGCGGAAGACGTCATTGAGCAGCCAGGCCAGCTCGACGACGGCGGCGTCGACGGCATCCTGGCCCTGGGCCTCCAGCGCGGGGAGGTTGGCCAGCTCGGCCAGCAGCAGCAGCACCGGGCGGGACGCGCTGGCCGCGGCCTGGAGCTGGCGCCCGGCCAGCGTGACGAAGCCGCGCCGGTTGCCGAGGCCGGTCAGCTCGTCGATGGTGGCCTGGCCGCGCATGTCCTGGGCGTGCCGGGTCAGCGCCTCGGTGGCGCGGCGCTGCATGGTCATGTCGCGGATGACGCTGACGCCGCCGCGCAGGCTGCCGTCGGCGCGACGCAGCGGGCGCGCGCTGGTGCTGGTCGGGATGCCCTCGGGGTGCGCGGGCGAGCGGATGAGCGCCTCGAAGCCGTCGCTGGCGTCGCCGCGCATGGCGCGCACCAGCGGCAGCCTGTCGTGCTGCAGCGGCGTGACGCCATCGGTGTGAAACAGGCCGAGCTGGCCGATCCACTCGCTGGGCGGCAAGGTCTTCGCCTCCGGCCCGAACAGGGCGAGGGCGGCGCGGTTGTGCAAGATCAGCCCGCCGCTGGTGTCGACCGCGATCACCGCGTCGGCCATGTCGTCGAGCACCGCGTGCATGATCTCGGTCTGCTCGCGCAGGGCGTCGGCGGCCAGGCGCAGCTCGATCTCCGACACCGCGCCGGCGGCCAGATCCTCCAGCGCGGCCTGATCGGCGCCAGCGCCGCGGCCTGTGGTCGGCCGCGCACAGCACGCCCAGCGGCAGCGCGCCGGGGCCGACCCGCAGCGGCACGCCGACGTAGGCCACCATGCCCAGCCTGGTCACCGCGGCGGTGTCCTTGAGCAGCGGGTGCAGGCGGGCGTCCTCGACCAGCATCGGCGCGTGATCCTCGACCACGTGCTGACAGATGGAAAACTGCAGCGGCACCCCGCGCGCGGCGGTGAGCTGCTCGCCGAGGCCGATCACGCTCTTGAAGAACTGTCGCTTGTCGTCGAGGAACGACAGCATCGCGACCGGCACCTCGAACAGCCGCGCGGTCAGCCGGGTCAGCCGGTCGAAGACCTCCTCGGGCGCGCTGTCGAGCAGGTGGGTCGCGGCCAGGAGCTTCAGCCGGGCCGGATCGGCGAGGGCCCCTGGAGCCCCGTCGTCAGTCATGCTCGTCATCATACGCCCGCCGCGAGCGCGGCCCGGGAAATGTGATACAAAAGTATCACTGTGGCCACGCCCCGTCTCAAGCCCGTCACCGAGGTCAAGCGCCGCGCGACCCAGATCATCACCAGGCTGAAGGCTGATCGTGTGCCGGTGCTGATCACCGAACACGGCCGCTCGGCCGCGGTCCTGCTCGACGTGGACAGCTATGACGACATGGTGCGCCGCCTCGAGGTGCTGGACGGCCTCGCCCGCGGCGAGCGCGCCCTGGCCGAGGGCCGGGTGGTCAGCCACGCCAAGGCCACCCGCCGGCTGTCACGATGGCTGACCCCAGGACGCTGAGCTGGACCGCGCCAGCGCTCGACGATCTCGACGACATCGCCGCCTGGATCGCCCGGGACTCTCCCGCGGCTGCTGCCGAGCTGGTGCGCCGCGTGCTGGAACGGCTCGAGCTCCTGCGCGCGCGCCCGCGCATGGGCCGCCACGTGCCCGAGGCGCCGGGCTCACGCTACCGCGAGCTGGTGGTGCCGCCGTGCCGCATCATGTACCGCCGCGAGGGCGCCGCCCTGGTCATCGTGCACGTCGTGCGCGGCGAACGCCGCCCCTTGCTGGGCCGACTGCGCTGAGCGCCGGGCGACTCAGCCGCACTGCGCGCGCTGGCGCAGCAGGTGGTCGCACAGGACCAGGGCGACCATGGCCTCGACGATGGGCACCGCGCGCGGCAGCACGCAGGGATCGTGGCGGCCGCGCGGGTGCAGCACCACGGCGGCGCCGGACTCGTCGACGGTGTCCTGGTCGCGCAGGATGGTCGCGGTGGGCTTGAAGGCGGCGCGCAGCAGGATGGGCTCGCCGTTGGAGATGCCGCCCTGGATGCCTCCGCTGTGGTTGCTGCGGGTGCGGATGCGGCCGGCCTCGTTGTAGAAGGGGTCGTTGTGCTGGCTGCCGCGCATGCGCGTGCCGGCGAAGCCGCTGCCGACCTCGAGACCCTTGCACGCGGGCAACGACAGCAGCGCCTTGCCGAGGTCGGCCTCCAGCTTGTCGAACACCGGGTCGCCGAGGCCGACGGGGACGCCGCGCGCGACCACCTCGACCACGCCCCCAACGGAGTCGCCGGCTTTGCGCACCTCGTCGATCAGCGCGATCATGCGCTCGGCGACGGCGGCGTCGGGGCAGCGCACGATGTTGGCCTCGACCGCGGCGGCGGTGACGGTGGCCGGGTCCACGCTGGCCTCGAGGTCGGCCACGGTGCGCACCCAGGCCAGCACCTCGGCGCCGACCGAGGCCAGCACCTTCTTGGCCACCGCACCGGCGGCGACGCGGCCGATGGTCTCGCGCGCGCTGGCGCGACCGCCGCCCTGCCAGGCCCGCACGCCATACTTGGCCTGGTAGGTGTAGTCCGCGTGCGAGGGCCGGTACTTGGTCCGCATCTCTTCGTAGTCGCTGCTCTTCTGGTCCTGGTTGCGGACCATGAGCGCGATCGAGGTGCCCAGGGTGACGCCGTCCTGCACGCCAGACAGGATCTCGACGCGATCCTCCTCCTGGCGCTGGGTCACGATGCGCGACTGCCCGGGGCGACGCCGATCCAGCTCGCGCTGCACCTCGGCGACGTCGAGCGCGATGCGCGGCGGGCAGCCGTCGATGACGCAGCCGACCGCGGGACCGTGTGACTCACCGAACGTCGTGACCCGGAACACAGTGCCGAAAACGCTGCCCATTCCGCTGCAGCGTAGCATCGTGTAGCCTCCAGGGATGCGGTTTTACGGAGGACTCGTACTCGCGTTCACGCTCGCGCTGGCCGGTTGCGGCGGCTCGGGCACCAGCGGTGATGATGACGACAGCAGTGACAGCGGCATCCCGATCGGGAACGATCCGCCGGAGCTGAACCCGGACATCTCGCACCTGTGCGATCCCGGGCCGAACACGCGCTTCATCGCGACCACCGGCAACGACAGCGCCGACGGCCTCAGCCCCAACACGGCGTGGAAAACGGTGACCGCGGCGCTGTCGAAGCTGGAGGCCGGTCAGGCCGGCTGCATCGCCGCCGGCACCTACCGCGAAGACCCCAAGATGTCGAAGGCGGGCTCCAACAATGGCTGGATCTCGCTGGTGGGTCTCGACCCTGCGCGCGGCGCCAAGCTGGTCGGCGAGCTGCAGCTGCTGTCGACCGCCAGCTTCGTGCGCGTCGCCAACCTGCAGCTGCAGAGCTCGTCCCGCACCGCCGAGGCGCTGACCATCCTGGGCGCCAAGGACGTGCAGCTCATCAACATCGAGGTCGTGAACTCCAACAAGATGTGGTGGAACCGGGTCGACCGGCTGCTGCTGCGCGACTCCTGGATCCACCACAACGTCATCGGCATCGACTGCACACCGGGGCCGTGCACCAACATCGCCATCGTCGGCACCATGGTCGAGTGCTCGGGCTACACCATGGGCAGCGGGCGCGCCTGCGGCCCGGCCACCGAGTTCACCTTCGGCGGCCCCAACGACGGCCTGGGCGCCGAGATGGACACCACCAACTGGCAGGTCATCCGCAGCGTGTTCCGCAACAACCTGACCGACGGCTTCGACATCAAGGGCTCGAACATCATCGTCAAGGACTCGCTGGCCTACGGCAACTCGGGCGGCGGCTTCAAGATCTGGGGCGGCGGCATGACCCGCCTGGAGAACTCGCTGGCGTTCCACAACAACAACGGCTTCGAGCTGCAGGAGGCCGTGAGCGCCATGTACCAGATGGTCAACTGCACCTCGGCCGACAACCACCTGGCCGGCCTCGCGGTGTACCAGGACAACGGCAACCAGCGCACCACGCTGCTGCTACGCAACAACATCTTCGCCGGCAACACTGACGGCAACACCTATGACGACGACGTGGTCGTGACCGGCGCCGGCAACCTGTACTTCGCCAAGGAGGACCGCCAGATCAAGGGCGGCAACACCGAGATCACGCGCGCTGACGTCGCCGCGGGGCTCACGCCTGACACCATGGCGCTGGCGGTGGATCCGAAGTTCGTGAAGCCGGACAGCGGCAACAGCAGCGACTACCACCTGATGGCGGGCAGCCCGGCGATCGACAGCGGCAGCGCCGATGGCGCGCCGATGCACGACCTGGATCAGAAGGCGCGGCCGAGCGGCGCGGGGGTCGACCGGGGGGCTTACGAGCAGTAGCGAGCAGTAGCCTCGGTCCGTTCGGTCCATTCGGTTCACTCGGTTCACTGGTCAGGGCCCGGTGGGCTCCGCGGTTGGTGGGCTCCGCGACTGCATGTGTATGGGTCCGTGCTCAGACAGTCCTCGGGCGAACTGAGTCGGTGGCGTGCGTCGGGGAGAGGCGAGAGGGGACCTGTGCTCGGGCGGCGCTCCCGTCGCCCTGCGGAACTGCGCGCGGACCCATACACACGCATTCGCTCCGCCCACCAACCGCTCCGCCCACCTCTCCGCCGACCGGGTTTGTGCAATCGGGGAGAGTGGCCGCTACCACTGGCCGCTCCGCCGACCGGGTTTGTGCAATCGCCTATGGATTGGGTCGGGGCGAGTGGCCGTCGCCAGTGCCGACTTCGTGGGGTTCTTCGGGGTGGTCGGGGTACGATGGGCTAGATCAAGATCGTGGGTCAGCGGCAGGGGGTGGAGCCGGGGGCGGGGGTGCTGGTGAGGGTGAGGGTGTTCTTGGTGAAGGCGATGGTGAGGGTCTGGGTGGCGCCGCAGTTGGCGGCGCCGGTGTGGGCGCGGGCGGTGATCTGGGGGGCGGGGGCGGGGGCCCAGGTGATGTTCTCGTAGGACAGGTTCTTGGAGAGCAGGAGGGCGGCGGTGAGGAGGTTGATGAGGTCGGCGTCGGTGGGCTTCTTGGGGATGAGCTTGGTCAGGGCGGCGGTGTCGTCGGCGGGGGTGCCGGCGACATAGACGCGACCGACCTTGTAGCCGGGGCCGATGGCGACGAAGCCGACGACCTTCTTCTTCTTGACCAGGGTGTCGACGAAGATGATCGAGCCGGGCTGGCAGGGCTGCAGGTTGTTGGCGCCGGGGAGCTTGAGGCGGGCCAGCTCGGGGGTCAGCTTGCCGTCGGCGCCGCAGCCCTGCTGGATTGCGGGTGGGGCCAGCGGTGGGCCTGCCTGGGTCTTGCCCGCCTGGGCCACGCCAGTCAGGACGGTCAGGGTCATCCCGGTCATCAGCAGGGCACGCATGGTCACCACCTTCCGTCGATGTTCTTCAGGAATGCGTAGGGATAATGCAGGGTTGGCGCCGAGGCTGCGGTCAGCTTGGCGATGGCCCCTTCGGGCAGCGAGAGCTCCGCTGCGCGCAGGTTGTCGTCCAGCTGGGCCGCCGTTCGCACGCCGATGATGACGCTCGAGACCGTCGGTTGCTTCAAGAGCCAGGCCAGGGCGACCGCGGCAGGGCTGGCCTCGACCTCCTTGGCGACCTCGAGCAGCACGTCGAGGATCTTCCAGTTGGCCTCCTTGTCGACGCCCTCGAAGCGTTGCGACTTGATGCCCAGGCGCGAGTCCGCGGGCGCCGCCGCGCCGCGCCGGTACTTGCCCGACAGGAAGCCGCCGGCCAGCGGTGACCAGGGCAGCAGGCCCAGCCCGAAGCGACGCAGCGCCGGGATGTGCTCGAACTCCAGGCTGCGCTCGATCAGGTTGTACTGCGCCTGCAGCGTCACGAGGCGCGACAGCCCGCGCCGATCGGACGCCCACAGGCTCTCGACCAGCCGGTAGGCCGCGTAGTTCGAGACCCCGAAGTAGTGGATCTTGCCCTCGCGCGTGAGCTCGTCCATCGCAGCGACGACCTCGTCCTCGGGCGTCTGGGCGTCCTGCATGTGGATCTGGTACAGGTCCACGTGGTCGGTGCCCAGGCGGCGCAGCGAGTCCTCCAGCGCGCGCTTGATGTGCAGCCGGCTGGCGCCGCGATCGTTGGGCCCGGGGCCCATGCCGAAGCGACACTTGGTCGCCAGCACGACGTCGTGACGCTTGCCGGTCTCGGCGAACCACTTGCCGATGACGCGCTCGCTGAGGCCGTCCTGGCCGTACACGTTGGCGGTGTCCCAGAAGTTGACGCCCGCCTCCAGCGCGCGCGACATCAGCGCCAGCGACTCCGCCTCCGGGGTCGACACCTTGTGCATCATCGACTTCTCGTCGGCCTCGCCGAAGGTCATCGCCCCCAGGCACAGCTCCGAGACCCGCGCTCCACTGGCGCCCAGCGTCCGGTACTTCATGTCTGTCCTCCCGCGACGAGCCGCGCGCGCTCGGCCTCGATGCGCGTGCGCACGGCGTCGTCCATCAGCCAGCCCTGGTCCAGCGCGCGCATCGCACCATGGCGATCGACGAAGATCCACAGCCGGGTCTTGCCCCGGGTCTCCTCGCGGATCGCGCGCAGGTCGGCGAACAGCAGCACCCCGCCGCTGCCCCCGGCGCTGGTGCCGCCGGCTCCGACCAGTCCGTGCTCGTGCACCCGGCACCTTCCGATGATGTGCAGGCCGAGCAGGATTCCCGTCATCGCCAGCAGCATCACCGAGGCCGCGCGCGACCCCGGGTGCGCGCCACGACGCCCGCCGGCCCACCACAGCACACAGGCCAGCGCGACCGCGACCACCGCGCCCCCGATCAGCAGCGGCCCGGTGCGCTTGCGCGCCACTCCTATCAACGGACCCAGTCCCCCCTCAGTGGTGGCCTGGGCCGACTCCGTCATGTCAGGCCTTCGAGCCGCCCTTGCACGGCGGCGCCGTGTTGTCGACGTCGCCGCCGGCAGCGCGCCACTCGGCGGGCGTCATCGTCTTCATGGTCAGGGCGTGCACCTTGCCGGTGCGCAGCTCCTCGGCCAGCGCGGCGTTGATCAGGCGCTGGCGGTCGATGCGACCCTGGCCCTCGAACGCCGCCGAGACCACGATCAGGTTCCAGTGCAGCTCCGACCCGGCCGGCACGTTGTGCATCGAGCTCTCGTTGACGAGCTCCATGTACAGCGGCGCCACCGCGGCCTGGAGCTTGGCCTTGATGACCTCGGCCATCATCAGGCCACCGCGTGCAGCCCGGGGTGCGCGGCGCGCTCCTCGCGAGCCGCCATGATCTCCTCGGCGCGCTCCAGCTCGGCGGCCATCTGGCGCCGGATGATCTTCGACCACATGACCCAGTCGGCGCGGAAGGACCACAGCGGGTACTTGAAGCTGGCCGGCTTGTTCTTCTCGACGAAGAAGTGGCCGATCCAGGCCGCGCCATAGCCGACCACCGGGGCCGCCGCGACCAGCAGCGGGTTCAGCGTCACCACGCCGGTCAACGCGCACGCCGCCGCCGTGGTGCTGCCCACGAAGTGCAGCGCGCGGTTCAGCGGGTGACGGTGCTCGGTGACGTAGAACGGCCAGAAGTCCTCGAACGACTGGTAGCGCGGCGCATCGCTCATCAGGTCGCCTCCTTCGGGCTGGTCACCCCGGGGCTGGCCGGGGTCGGGGTCAGGTCGGGCACCGGGTGGTAGATCGCGGCGCCGGCGGCGCGGAACTCGGCCGCCTTGGCGCGCATGCCAGCGGCCAGCGCCTCGTCCTCCTGCAGGCCCTGCGCGGCGGCATAGTCGCGCACGTCCTGGGTGATCTTCATGCTGCAGAAGGCCGGGCCGCACATGCTGCAGAAGTGCGACTGCTTGGCGGCGTCGGCGGGCAGGGTCTCGTCGTGGAAGTCGCGCGACGTGGTCGGGTCGAGCGACAGGTTGAACTGGTCGGCCCAGCGGAACTCGAAGCGCGCCTTGGACAGGGCGTCGTCGCGCTCCTGCGCGCCGGGGTGGCCCTTGGCCAGGTCGGCGGCGTGGGCGGCGATCTTGTAGGTGATGACGCCGGTCTTGACGTCGTCACGGTTGGGCAGGCCCAGGTGCTCCTTGGGCGTCACGTAGCACAGCATGGCGGTGCCGAACCAGCCGATCATGGCGGCGCCGATGCCCGACGTGATGTGGTCGTAACCGGGCGCGATGTCGGTCACCAGCGGCCCCAGCGTGTAGAAGGGCGCCTCGTGGCAGACCGCCAGCTGCTTGTCCATGTTCTCCTTGATCTTGGGCATCGGCACGTGGCCGGGGCCCTCGATCATGACCTGGACGTCGTGCTTCCACGCG
>JADYYK010000083.1 GCA_020853705.1 Deltaproteobacteria bacterium | reverse complement strand
GTGGCTGCCATCGAGATCGCCGCGCACATGGGCGATGCGCCGGTTGAAGCCGCAGAGCGCTGCGTCGAGCTCGGGCATCGCCTGGTGGGCCTGCTGACCCGTCTGGCGCGGTGAGCCTCGCGGTCGCGGTCGTGGTCGCGGTCGCGGGCCGGCGCCGGCGCCGGCGCGGTCGTTCACCGCGAGTGCATGAGCGCTCGCAGCATCTTCTTGAGCCGCAAGCCGAGCAGCTGCACCGCGGCCGCGTCTGCGGACCGCGCGGCCCCGATGGCGACGGCGAGATCCATGGCGGCGAGGGTTTCGTGCAGGCTGCCGTTGGATTCGTTGAAGTACTTGCGGCGCATGGCGGCGCCATCGAGGGGCAAGCCTTCGCTCAGGCGCAAGAAGGTGCTCTTTGCGGCGCGGGTGGCCTGATCGCGAAGCTCGCGGTCGGCGATCTTGGCGGAGTGCACACGTTCGGCGAGCTCCTTGGCGACCCCGTAGGCATCGAGACGTTGGAACGGCAGGCGATGGTCAGTCATGGCGGTTCTCCCTCCGGCGTTCGCGCCGGGCTTTCGCCCCCACCCGGCGCGGCTCGCGTGACAACGGCCCTGCGCCCACCACGCTTCACCCGGCAAACCGCTCGATCGCAGGGCCGTTGGCGCGCGAGGTGCGCCAGCGGGCGGGAGCCTGGTGCGGACGCCGGAGGGAGCCGTGGACGGCACGTTCGCGTTCGCGCTCGCGGTCGCGGTCGTGGTCGTGGTCGCGGTCGTGGTCGCGGTCGCGGTCGCGGTCGCGGTCGCGGTCGTGGTCGCGGTCGTGGTCGCGGTCGCGGTCGTGGTCGCGGTCGCGGTCGCGGTCGTGGTCGCGGTCGTGGTCGCGGTCGTGGTCGCGGTCGCGGTCGTGGTCGTGGTCGTGGTCGTGGTCGCGGTCGGGGTCGCGGTCGCGGTCGTGGTCGTGGTCGCGGTCGCGGTCGTGGTCGCAGTCGCGGTCGGGGTTCTCGCGGTGTGGCAACGCCAGGGCTCCGCCTTGGGGTCGGTCCCGCCCGTGCGCGCAGGAATCGCGCCGCCGCGAAGACGCGGCGTCACGCTTCCTGCGCGGTGGAGGGGCATGACCGACCCCAAAGCTCCGCCCCAGTTTCTGTTGCCCCACCACAAGCTGATCGCGTACCAGGTCGCGGTCGAGCTCTTGCACGCCGTTCGCGCCGCGCACGTTCGCGATGCGAAGCTGCGCGACGAAGCCGTACGAGCGGCGAAGAGCGTGTGCATGAACTGCGCCGAAGGCGCGGGCAGAATCACGCGAGCGGACAAAGCTCGGGCCTTCGCGATTGCGCGGGGTGAGGCCGTCGAGGCGGTGGCCGCAGTCGAGATCGCTGCGCACATGGGCGATGCGCCGGTCGAAGCCGCGACCCGCTGCGTCGCGATCGGTCACCGACTGGTGGGCTTGCTCACTCGCCTGGCGCGGTGAAACGTTGCGGTCGCAGTCGCGGTCGCAGTCGTGGTCGCGGTCGCGGTCGCGGTCGCGGTCGTGGTCGCGGTCGCGGTCGTGGTCGCGGTCGTGGTCGTGGTCGTGGTCGTAGTCGCGTTCGCGTTCGCGTTCGCGTTCACACCCGACGGCGCGGGCGGGCCCGCGATGCCCTGCAAGGAACGACCGCGTGGCGGTCGAAGCGCGCAGGGCAAAGCGATGCCCTGCAAGGAACGGCCGCGTGGCGGCCGGAACACGCAGGGCAAAGCGATGCCGTGTGCTTGCTGGCGGCGGTCGCGGTCGCGGTCGCGATGCGCGGCATCACCGCGAGTGCATGAGCGCCCGCAGCATTTTCTTGAGCCGCGCACCGAGCACTTGCACGGCCGCGGCGTCCGCGGCGCGGGCGGCGCCGAGGGCGGCAGCGAGGTCCATGGCGGCGAGGGTTTCGTGCAGGCTGCCGTTGGATTCGTTGAAGTACTTGCGACGCATGGCGGCGCCATCGAGCGGCAGGCCTTCGCTGAGGCGAAGGAAGGTGCTCTTGGCGGCACTCGTGGCCTGATCGCGGAGCTCGCGGTCGGCGATCTTCGCGGCGTGCACGCGCTCCGCGAGCTCTTTGGCGACTGCGTAGGCGTCGAGGCGTTGAAACGGCAGGCGATGGTCAGTCATGGCGGTTCTCCCTCCGGCGTTCGCGCCGGGCTTTCGCCCCTCGGGGCGCAGCTCGCGTGACAAGGGCCCTGCGCGGCTGTGGCGACGGTGAATCTCGAGGTCAATCGCAGGGCCGTTGGCGCGCGAGGTGCGCCAACGGGTGGAAGGCTGGCGCGAGCGCCGGAGGGAGCCATGAACGGCCCACTCGCCGCGCGCGTTCGCGTTCGCGTTCGTGGTCGTGGTCGCGGTCGGGGTCGCGGTCGCGGTCGTGGTCGTGGTCGCGGTCGCGGTCGCGGTCGTGGTCGCAGTCGCGGTCGTGGTCGCGGTCGTGGTCGCAGTCGCGGTCGCGGTCGTGGTCGCGGTCGCTCGCCGCCAGTGCATGAGCGAGCGCCGCACCCTTTTTGCGCCGCGCGCCGGGCGCCTGAACCCCGCTCGATGACCACGGGGAGGACAAACCGCGTGGGTCAGTGCGGCGTGGCATCCGCCACTCGCCGCGCGCGTTCGCGTTCGCGTTCGTGGTCGCGTTCGCGGTCGCGTTCGTGGTCGTGGTCGCGTTCGCGGTCGGGGTCGCGGTCGTGGTCGTGGTCGTGGTCGCGGTCGCGGTCGCGGTCGTGGTCGCGGTCGCGGTCGCGTTCGCGTTCGCGTTCGCGGTCGGCGCACTCCCCCGCTCGCCGGTCAGCGGCCACCTCGAGACGGAACGCGCGTGGCCGGTCGCGCGCCCCACTCCCTCGGCGCGGCGCTCAGACCGTCAGCGCCGCGAACTCTGGCCCCGCCGGGATGCTCATCAGCTCTTTGAGCAACAGCGGCACCTGATGGTGCTCGTAGAGCAGGTTGTGCACCGCGCGGACGATCGGCAGGTCCAGGCGCTTCCTCACGGCGAAGTCGTTGGCGGCCTTGGCCATCTTCACGCCCTCGGCCACCATCCGCATGTCCCGCTGGATGTCCTCGAGCTTCTCGCCCCGCGCCAGCCGCGCGCCGACCTGGTGGTTGCGCGAGAGCGGCGACGAGCAGGTGGCGATCAGATCGCCCATGCCCGCCATGCCGCCGAAGGTCATGACCTCCGCGCCCATCGCCACGCCGAAGCGCGCCATCTCGGAAAGGCCGCGCGTGAGCAAGAGCGCCTTGGTGTTGTCCCCGAGCCCGAGGCCCGCGGCGACGCCCGCGGCGAGCGCGATGATGTTCTTGAACCCGCCGCCGATCTCGGCACCGATCACGTCGCGCCCCTGGTAGACGCGGAAGTAGTCGTTGTGCAGCGCCGCGTGGGTGCGGACGAAGACCTCGTCGTAGCGGCTGGCCACCAGCGTGCCGGCGGGCTGGCGCGCCGCCAGCTCTTTGGCCAGGTTGGGGCCGCTGATCACACCGATCTTCCGGAGGCACGTCTCTTCCCGGAGCACCTCGCTCATGCGCTTGAAGGTCCCCTGCTCGATGCCCTTGGTCGCGTGCACGATCACGTGCTCGCCGTTCAGATAGTTGCCGAGCTCCCGCGCCGTCTCGCGCATGGTGTGCGAGGGCACGACCGCGATGATCAACGACGCGCTCTTGCAGATCCGCTCGAGGTCCGAGGTCGCCTCCACGCTCGGGCCCAGGCTGAAGCCGGGCAAATACTGGGAGTTCTGTCGGGTCTCGTTGATCTCGCGGCACAGCTCGTCGCGCCGCGCCCAGAGCAGCGTGCGCTTGTCGTTGTCGCCCAGCACCTTGGCCAGGGTCGTGCCCCAGTTGCCTGCGCCGATTACGCCGATGCACTCGTCGGTGGTCATGCCCGTGCTCCCGCCGGCTCCGCCGCTTCGCCGCTCGGGCGCGCCAGGTTGCGGCCCAGATCGTAGCCCTTGAGTCGATTGCCGTAATAGAGCAGCAAGTTCCGGTTCTCGTGGAAGACGCGGTCACCGCGCCGCACCGCCGCGGCGTGCGTGTGATAGCTGCCGAAGGCTCGGAGCGCGTCGTCGACCACCGCCGCCGGGTCACTCGAGAGCTCGTCGGACAGGCGCGGGCCCCGGGTCGAACGGCTCAACGCACCGATCACCCGCTCGGTCTCGCGCGCCAGGTCCGTGGCCGTCACGCTGGGCGAGCGGCCGCCGGTGCGGAGCAAGCGGTAGAGATCCATGTCGGGGTTCTCGCGCTGGATCATGTCGAGCAGGGCGTAGCCGACCACGTGGGTGCTCATCGCCAGGTTGTCCCGGAGAAACTCCCGGGCAATCGCGGCGCTGAGCTCGTTCGTGTACTCCTCGTCGCGCTGCGCGTCGTGCACCGCGACGCCGCCGTCCGAGACGTAGGACGCGGCGTCGACGACTCGGCCGCGCGGGTCCAGGCTTCGCCCCTCCTCGTCGACGAAGTTGCCCACCACGTCCAGCGGGCGGCTGAAGGTGATCACCACCCGGCTGTCCAGGCTGACCAGGTTCGACATGAAGTTGAGCACCTGCCGGGGCCGGCTGAACTCGTCGTCCTCGATGATGTAGCGGTTCTTGCCCACCTCCTTCAGGTAGTCATCGATCAGCGTCTCGGCCTCGAGCCCCAGCTTGTAAGAGATGGTGCAAGGCACCACGTACAGGTTGGGCTTGTCGCGCCGGCTCTGCAGGTTGCCCACGTAGGCGCGCACCGCCGTGCCGAGCAGGCCGCGCTTGAGCTTCTGCTCCACCGCGCCGCTGCGCGAGCGGGTGCCGCCGGGGAAGAACAAATTGTTGTAATCGAGCTCGAGCGCGACGGTGGCGTACTCTTTGAGCACTTCCTTGTAGAGCGCCGCGGTCTTCTTGCGATCGACGCGATAGGCCCCGAGGTTGTTCATGAAGAACGACGTCACGGGGTTCTTGAAGAGGTTCAGTCCCGCGCCGTAGAGCAGCGGGGGCAGGCCCAAGAGGTGCACGGCGTAGCCGAGCACGATGCTGTCGAGGTGCGACGAGTGGGTGGGGACCACCACCAGCGTGCCCTTGTCGAGCAGCTTGCGCACGTGGTCGACCGTGCCTTGGATCTGAACGTGGTCCGAGAGCCCGTGCCGGAGCGAGCCGAGTGAACCGAGCTTGCCCGGGGACATGGCCGTGAGCAGCACACTGAGCCCCGTCGGCACGACCGTGGTCGAGAGCTTGTACACGCGGTCGTCGAAGTTGCCGACGATCTCCGAGGCGAAGCGGAGCGCGATCTGATCCAGCATCTCGCGCAGGTCGCGCGCCGAGGCGTGCCGAAGCCGCTTCTGGATGCGGTGATAGAACGCGCTGTCATCGGCGTTGCGCGGGTCGCCGCCGCGGTCGCGCTCGAGCCGGCGGCGTTCGTGGTACAGCGTGTCGTTCACCAGGGCCTCGAGGCCCACTTCTTCCGGTGGGCGCAGCGCGGCGACGTGGCGGTCGACGACGCGCGTGGCTGCCTCGATTCGGGCGCGTTCGCGGTGCTCGGGTCGCATGGGAGCCCGAGCCTACAACGACCCGGCCCGCGGCGGGGACAGTCCTGGGATGGCGGTTTTTCTCGCGAATTCGTGCGCGTCGCGGTATGGCGCTCGGGTGAAAAATTCGGAAGGTGACGACGCGCCGGGGTCGGCGCGGCCCCGGCGGGCACCGCCCTCGCGGCTATCCCGGGCGCCCGCCGCGGCTCGCACCCCGGTGCTGCCCTTTGCAGCGGGGCTCGCGGTCGGCGTGGTCGCCGCCTTCGCGGCCAGCTGGCTCGGGCCGAGCCGCGCCAAGGGGTTGAACGCCGAGCTCGACGACCGCTGCGAGCGCCGCGAGATCACGGCGTGTCGACAGCTCGCGCTGTCGCATCAAATCGGTCTGGATGGGCCGCGGGACGAAAAGCGCGCGTTCGAGCTGTTCGAACGGGCTTGCAACGCCAACGACGTGGCGGCGTGTCTGCACTTCGCGAAGGCCGCCGAGGCCGACCGCGGCGGCAACGCCGACCCCGCTCGGGTGATCGCGCTCTACGAGCGGGCGTGTCAGGGTTCGCAGGCCGAGGCGTGCGCGGCGCTGGGCAAGCGCCACGAGAAGGGCCGGGGCGTCGCCAAGAGCCCGGAGAAGGCCCTCGAGTACTACCAGCGGGGCTGCGACTTCGGCAGCGCGGAGGCCTGCGGGGGTCTGGCGCTGGCGAAGTACATCGGGATGGGCACCGAGCCCAACGTCGAGCAGGCGGTGGCCCTGTTCGAGAAGGCGTGCAACGGCGGCGACGCCGAGGGCTGCCACGGCTTCGGGCGAATGGTGCTGGGCGGCCGCGGCGTGCCGAAGGACGAAGCGCGGGCCATGAAGCTGTTCGAGCGCTCGTGCGAGGGCGGCGCCGTCACCGGGTGCCGGGCGCTCGGTCTGCTCTTGTCCGACGAGAAGGCGGGGCAGCCCGACCCGGCACGCGCCAAGGCGATGTTCGAGCGCGCCTGCAACATGGGGGACCACGTCTCGTGCGAGCGGCTCGAGCGAATGGGGCGATGATCAGCGCAGCGGGGATCGCACCTTGCACCAGACGCGCAAGATCACGGTGCCCCGCACGGTCCAGGGCGTGAGGTCCACCCGGTCGATCTGGTCGACGGTGGCGATGGGCAGGCGGTGCATCAACCGCTCGACCACGAACTCGCGGCGCGTCGCCTCGGTCGAGAGCTGACCCAGGTCGTCCCCCTTGATGACGAAGGTCACGAGCTCGAAGACCTCGAGCGCCTGGGCGCGGGAGCGAGCGCTGGGCGGCGACGGAGCGACCTCGAGCATCGCGGAGGCCAGCGCATCGATCGTGTCCTTGCTGACCCGCTCGGCCTTGGCCTTGGGCGGCGCGTTCGCCGGCGGCGCCACTCCGGGCATCGTCATCCGTGGCGACTCGGACAGGGCCTGCGGCGGCGGCTCGGAATAGCCGTGGGTCCGCTGGCGCTGGCGCACGCCGGTGGTGGGCTCGTCGGTGCCGTCGCCGTGGCTGATGCGGCCCGACGGCGGCACCAGCTCGGCGGTGATCGCCGCCAACGTCTCGCGACCCGCTGGCACCAGGTGAAACTCGAGCTCCGGCCCCTCCGCCTTCGGCGCGACGTTGGTCGTGATCGCCGCCAACGTCTCGCGCCCCACCGGCGCGAACCCGACCTGGATCTCGGGCGACGACTCTTCGCTCTTGGTCGGCGCACCACGAGGCAGCGGACGCGGCGGGCGTTTCGGAGGGCGCTTCTTCGGGGTTTGAGTCAAACCAGAGAACAGTATCCCACGGGCTCGGCGCCGGGGAAAGCTCGGACGCTACGGGAGCTCGGTCTTGCCCATCAGGAACAGGTCGATGGCGCGAGCCGCGCGCCGGCCGTCGGCGATGGCCCAGACCACGAGGCTCTGCCCGCGCTGGCAGTCACCGGCCGCGAACACGCCGCTGACGTTCGTCATGAGATTGACGTCGACCGCGACGTTGCCGCGCCGGTCGAGCGCGAGCCCCAGGGCCTCGACGAGTCCGGTCTTCTCGGGATGCAGGAAGCCCAGGGAAAGGAGCACCAGGTCGGCGCCGAGCACGCGCTCGGTCCCGGGGATGCGCTCGAAGCGCCCCGCCCGGTCGGCGACCTCGACCAGATGCAGTTGCTCGACCGTGCCGGCCGCGCCGGTGAAGCGCTCGGTCGAGACGCCGAAGGCCCGCTCGCCGCCCTCTTCGTGGCTAGTCGAGGTGCGCAGCATCAGTGGCCAGAGGGGCCAGGGCGTGCTCGGATCGCGTGACTCGGGGGGCCGCGGCATGATCTCGAGGCTGGTCACGCTGGTCGCACCCTGGCGCAGGGCCGTGCCGACGCAGTCGCTGCCGGTGTCGCCGCCGCCGATCACCACCACCCGCTTGCCGGCGGCCGAGATGGATTGCTCGGCCGGGACCCGGTCGCCGCTGACGAGCCGGTTCTGCTGCTGCAGGTAGTCCATCGCGAAGTGGATACCGCCGAGGTCGCGGCCCGGGAGCGTCAGGTCTCGCGGTACGCGCGAGCCGATGGCCAGACATACGGCGTCGAAGCGCGCCCGGAGCTCGGCGGCGTTGGCCTCGACGCCGGTGCGAAACTCGACCCCCTCGGCGCGCATCTGCTCGACCCGCGCCTGCACCAGCCGCTTGTCGAGCTTGAAGTCGGGGATGCCGTAGGTGAGCAGCCCGCCGATGCGGTCCGCGCGCTCGTGCACCACCACGTTGTGGCCGGCACGGTTCAGCTGCTGCGCGGCCGCGAGCCCCGCCGGACCCGAGCCGACCACGGCGACCTTCTTGCCGGTACGGCTGAGGGGCGGCTCGGGCCGGACGTGACCTCGGGCGAAGGCGTGGTCGGCGATGGACCGCTCGAGCAGCTTGATGCTCACCGGCTCGGCGTCGATTCCCAAAACGCACGCCGCCTCGCAGGGCGCCGGGCAGACCCGCCCGGTGACCTCGGGGAAGTTGTTGGTGGCGTGCAGGGCCTCGACGGCCTGGGTCATTCGCCCGCGGTACACGTGGTCGTTCCACTCGGGGATCAGGTTGCCGAGCGGGCACCCGGTGTTGCAAAACGGGATGCCACAGTCCATGCAGCGCGCGCCCTGCTCGGCCAGGCGCTCGGCGACCACCGGCAGCTCGATCTCGCGATGGTCCTTCAGGCGCTCGGCGACCGGCCTTTTGGCGGCGCCCACCCGCGGGTACTGCATGAAGCCAGTGACCTTGCCCATGCTCACTCTGCCTCGGTCGAGTGGCGGTTGCCCCGGGGCACCGGCAACGGATCGTCCACACCCGGCGAAGCGCTCTCGCGGGCGCGACGTTGCTCTTCGAGCGCTTCGACCACGCGCCGGTACTCGATGGGAACCACCTTCACCAGGCGCGGCAGGGTCTCTTCCCAGCGCGCGAGCAGCTCGGCGGCCTTGGCGCTGCCCGTCGCGCGGCGGTGCTCGTCGAGCAGGGCCGCGACGAAGGCGGCGTCCTCCGAGCCCAGGCCCTCGCGGGTGACGAGCTCGGGGTTGCAGCGCGCCTCGAAGCTGCCGTCCTGATCGAGCACGTAGGCGTAGCCGCCGCTCATGCCTGCGGCGAAGTTCTTCCCTGTCCTGCCGATCACCACCACCCGGCCGCCGGTCATGTACTCGCAGCCGTGATCGCCCACGCCCTCGACCACGGCGACGGCGCCGCTGTTGCGGACGGCGAAGCGCTCGCCCGCGACGCCGCTGATGAAGGCCTTGCCGCTGGTCGCGCCGTACAGCGCGACGTTCCCCACGAGCACGCTCTCGTCGGAGCGGAAGGTGGCCGCGCGCGGGGGCCGCACGCTGAGCACGCCCCCCGAGAGGCCCTTGCCCACGTAGTCGTTCGCGTCCCCCTCCAGGTGCAGGTGCATGCCGGCCACGGCGAAGGCGCCGAAGCTCTGCCCCGCGCTTCCCTCGAAGTCGAGGTGCAGCGTGCCTTCGGGGAGCCCGGCCGGACCGTGGCGGCGCGCGATCTCGCCGGCGAGCATGGCGCCCACGGTGCGGTGCACGTTCTTGATGGGCACCGCCAGGCGGACCGGCTCGCGCTGCTCGATCGCGGCGCGCACCTCGGGCATGAGCTCGTGATCGAGCGAGCGCTCGACGCCGTGATCTTGATCCAGGCTCTTGCACACGCCGACGCCCACGCCGCGGTCGGCGCTGACCAAGAGCGCGCTGGTGTCGAGCTTCTTCGCCTTGAAGTGCTCGTTGACGTCTCGAGGCCGAATCCGATCGACTCGGCCCACCATCTCTTCGACGGTGCGAAACCCGAGCTGACTCATCAGCTCGCGGGCCTCTTCCGCGACGTAGAACATGAAGCGGATCACGTGCTCGGGCTTGCCCGCGAACTTCTTGCGAAGCTCGGAGTCTTGGGTGGCCACGCCCACCGGGCAGGTGTTGAGGTGGCACTTGCGCATCATGATGCAGCCGCTGGCCACCAGCGGCGCGGTCGCGAAGCCGAACTCTTCGGCGCCGAGCAGGGCGGCGATCACCACGTCGCGCCCGGTGCGCATCTGGCCGTCGGCCTGGAGCACGACCCGGCTCCGGAGGTCGTTCTTGACCAGCACCTGGTGGGTCTCGGAGAGCCCGAGCTCCCAGGGCACGCCGGCGTGCTTGATGCTGGTCAGCGGCGAGGCGCCGGTGCCGCCGTCGAAGCCCGAAATCAAGATCACGTCGGCGCGGGCCTTGGCCACGCCGGCGGCGATGGTTCCCACGCCGGCCTCGGCCACCAGCTTGACGCTGATCCGGGCCTTCGGGTTCACCATCTTCAGGTCGAAGATCAGCTGCGCCAGATCTTCGATGCTGTAGATGTCGTGGTGGGGCGGGGGAGAGATCAGGGTGACGCCCGGCGTGGAGTGTCGCGTCTCGGCGATCACCACGTCGACCTTGTGCCCCGGCAGCTGGCCGCCCTCGCCCGGCTTCGCCCCTTGCGCGATCTTGATCTGCAGCTCGTCGGCGTTGACCAGGTAGTGCGTGGTGACGCCGAAGCGGCCGCTCGCGACCTGCTTGATGCTGCTGCGCTTGCTGTCGCCAGAGGGGAGTCGAGCGTAGCGCTCTGCTCGCTCGCCACCCTCGCCGGTGTTGCTGCGGCCCCCGATCCGGTTCATCGCGACCGCCAGGTTCTCGTGGGCCTCGGCGCTGATGCTGCCGAAGCTCATGGCGCCGGTGGCGAATCGCCGCACGATCTCGCTGGCGGGCTCGACCTCCGAGAGCGAGATCGGCGCGTCGGCGGGGATCAGGTTCCAGAGGCCGCGCAGGGTGATGGGCCCGCGCGACTGCTGGTTCACCAGGTCGGAGTACTCGCGGTAGCTCTTGTCGTCGGCGTCGCGCACGGCGCGCTGGAGCGAGGTCACGACCTTCGGGTTCCAGAGGTGGCGCTCGCCCTGGGCGCGGTACTGGTACTGCCCACCCGTGTCGAGGCCGGCGCTCGGGCTCTTGCGCCTGGGGAAGGCGGCTTCGCTTCGCAGCCTGCACTCTTCGGCGATGTCGTCCAGGTCGAGGCCGCCGAGCCGCGAGGTGGTCCCGGTGAAGTAGCGCTCGGTCACGTCGGCGCCCAGCCCCAGCGCCTCGAAGATCTGCGAGCCCTGGTAGCTCTGCAGGGTGCTGATCCCCATCTTGCTCATCACCTTGAGCACGCCCTTGTTCACGGCCTTGACGAAGTGCTTCCGGGCAACGGCGGGGTCCCGGACGCCCTCGAGCACCCCCGAGCGCGCCAGCTCCGAGACGCTGTCGAGGGCCACGTAGGGGTTCACCGCGCCTGCGCCGAAGCCGAGCAGCAGGCAGAAGTGGTGGACCTCGCGCGCCTCGCCGGTCTCGATCAACAGGCCCACGCGCATCCGCGTGCCGTTGCGCATCAGGTGGTTGTGGACCGCGCCCAGGGCCAAGAGGCTGGGGATCGGCACCATGTGGGCGGTGGCGCTGCGATCCGAGAGCACGATCACGCTGTGGTTGTTGAGCACGGCCAGGGACGCCTGGCGGCACAGCTCGTCGAGGGCCGCCTTCAGCCCGCGACCGCCCTCGGCCACCGGATAGACGATGGGTAGCGTGCTCGGCCGGCGGAAGTGGATCTGATGGGTGCCGCGCAGCGTGGCGAGCTCTTCGTTGGTCAGCACCGGGCTGCCCAGCTCGAGCATCTGCGCGTGGTCCGGCAGCTCGAACAAGAGGTTGTCCTCGCCGCCGACGAAGTTGCGGAGGCTCATCACCAACGCCTCGCGGATCGGATCGATCGGCGGGTTGGTGACCTGGGCGAAGTGCTGCTTGAAGTAAGAGAAGAGCAGCTGCGGACGTTCGGACAGCGCCGCGAGCGGCGTGTCGGTGCCCATGCTGCCCGTGGGTTCTTCGCCCTTCTCGGCCATGGGCGAGAGAATCAGGCGCAGGTCTTCGGTGGTGTAGCCGAAGACCCGCTGCCGCTCGCAGAGGTCGTGGGGCGTCGGCGTGGCGGGCACCTCCGTGACGTCGTCGATCTCGTCGAGGTGGATGGCGTTGTCGCGGATCCACTTGCCATAGGGCTTCTGCTGGGCGAGCTGGCGCTTCAGCTCGTGGTCCTCGACGATGCGCCCACCCGCGAGGTCGACCAGGAACATGCGCCCGGGCTCGAGGCGACCCTTGCGCGCGATCTGCTCGGGGGGAACGTCCATCACCCCGGTCTCCGAGGCGAGCACCACCAGGCCGTCTCGCGTCTCGAGCCAGCGCGCGGGCCGGAGGCCGTTGCGATCGAGCAGCGCGCCGATCTGTCGCCCGTCGGTGAAGGTCAGGGCTGCCGGCCCGTCCCAGGGCTCGACCAGGCAGGCGTGGTACGCGTAGAAGTCCCGCAGATACCCCGGCATGTTCGGGTCGTTCTGCCAGGCTTCCGGCACGAGCATCATCATCACGTGGGGCAGGCTGCGGCCCGCGTGGAGCAAGAGCTCGGCGACGTTGTCCAGCTGGGCCGAGTCGCTGCCGCCGGGGGTGATGGTCGGCAAGATGTGACGCACGTCCTCGCCGAACACGCGCCCGTCGAACAGCTGCTCGCGCGCGCGCATCCACTGGGCGTTGCCCCGCACGGTGTTGATCTCGCCGTTGTGCGAGAGCAGGCGGAAGGGCTGGGCCAGCTGCCAGGTGGGGAAGGTGTTGGTGCTGAAGCGCTGGTGGACCATCGACAGCGCGCTGACCGTGCGCGGGTCCGTGAGGTCGCGATAGAACTTCGGGAGCTGGTGCGCCAGCAAGAGGCCCTTGTAGACCAGGGTGCGGCACGACAGGCTGGGCAGGTAGAACTCGTCGCGCCCCGGGATGTCGCTCTCGCGCACGGT
>JADYYK010000082.1 GCA_020853705.1 Deltaproteobacteria bacterium | reverse complement strand
TCGGTCGCCACCGTGTCGGCGCGCGTGATGGCGGGGTGCCCCTCGGGGTACTGCACCCGCGCCGCCAGCTCGTTGGTGAGGTAGCGCAGCGCCAGCCCGACGTCATCCCACTCGCTGCCCCTGGGTGTGCGCAGCTCGCTCATGCCGGCTCGCTCGCGGCGCGCTCGCAGGCCTTGCGCACGCGCCCCACCGGGGACACCAGGGCCTCGCGGAACAGCCGCTGCGCCGCCGGCGCCGGGCAACGCCGCAGCGCCAGCGCCGCCAGCTCGCGCAGCTCGCCGGTGGCCTTCGACTCGATGAGTCCGTGGGGCTGCAGCTGCGCGACCAGCAGGTGCGCCGCGCCGTCATGGCGTGACGCGCCCAGCGCGCGCAAAAGACGCCGGTGCAGATCGTCGCCGAGCTGGTGCGGGTCGGCCAGCAGCGCGGCCACCGCCTCGATGACCGCCGGGGTGAACTGATCGCCGCGCAGCAGCATCTTGACGCCCTGGCGCAGCTCGACCACGGGATCGGACAGGTAGCGCACCACGATGGCCATGGCCTGCTCGTCCTGCGGCATGGTGCGCAGCAGGCGCGCGACCTCGTGGCGCACCTGGGGGGCGCGGCTGCGCGAGACCTGGGCCAGGTCGGCCGCGGTGCCGCCCAGCATGGGCACCAGCGCCACCAGCGCCAGCGCCGAGGCGCCCACATGCGCACCGAGCTTGCTGCGCAGCACCGGCAGCAGGCCCGGTCCGGCCACCGGCAGCGCGTCGAGCAGCATGTCACGCAGCGCCGCGTTCTGCGCGTGCTCCAGGTGATCGAGCACCGCGTGCGGCGTGCAGCCCACCAGCAGGCGCACCAGATCCGCGGCCAGGTCGCGGCTGACCCCGTCGGGCACGCCCAGCGTCCGCTCCAGCTCGGCCAGGAGCTCGGGCGCCGAGGCCCGCGCCAGCGTGGTGGCCGCGCTGTTGGCCAGCCCACGCGCCTCCGGGCGCTGCACCTCCGACAGCGCGCTGACGGCGCCCATCAGGGCCTGGCGCCGGCCGTCGCTGGCCAGCCGCGCCGCCACCGCGGGCAGGCGCCGGCACAGCTTCTCGAACTGCCGCGTGTTGGACGCCATCGCCACCACCTCGGCGATGGCGGCGCGCTCGTCGAAGGGGGCCAGCGCCCGCTCGGGCTCGGAGCCGGCGCCGGCGCCGTCACGCGCGGGCAGCAGCGTGCGCGCCTCCAGCGCGTGGGCGGCGGGAACGACCAGACACTGGCGCTCGCGCCGGTAGGTCTCGAAGTCCTCGACTGGACGCGCCAGCGCGGTCAGCACCTCGGGCGCCACTGGATCCTCCACCGTCAGATCGTGCAGGCGCAGGCCGGTCAGGCGCAGCATCGACAGCCGGGTGCCGTCGTGCGGCAGCAGCGCACCGAGGGCATACAGCACCACGTCCAGCTGGGCCGCGTGGCTGCGGAACGAGGGCAGCGTGAAGCGCGCCAGCTCGGCCTCCTGATAGCCGCGCATGGCCCACGCCAGCGCGTCGCGGAACTCCTCGACCAGGTGCGGGAAGCCCAGCAGCAGGCGATCCCGCGACGGCGGCGACAGCGCGATGAAGATGCCGCGCAGCTTGGGCGAGAGCTCGCGCCCGGTGGCCAGCTCCTCCTGCCTGACCAGCAGCGCCACGCCGGCCGCGGCGTCGGCGATGCCCGCGCCCTGGTCCTCCAGCACCGCGACCGCGATCTCGGGGTACTCCAGCAGCTCGAGGAGGTGCGCGCCGATGGCGGCGTCGAAGTCGCGCCGCGCCCGCAGGCTGCGCAGCACCTCGGCCAGCAGGGTGCCGAGGCGCTGCCGTCGGCGCGAACTCTCCAGCTGCTCGGCCGTGATGTCGTGCGCGATCTCCTCGACCTGCACGCCCACGATCCCGCGCTCCAGCACCAGGCGCGCCAGGCCGCCCTGATCGAAGATGGCGCTCTGCGGCAGCCGCACCAGATCGAGGAAGCCGCGCAGGTCGCTCACCTTGAGCCCTTGCATGAAGCGCAGCACCAGGACGCCGCGATCATGCAGGTGTGGCGCGATGCGCTGCCGCAGCACCGGGTGCTTGCTGGCGACGTCGCCGAGCATCACGGTGTCCTTGAGGACGCCGAAGCCCACCAGCGGCGTCGCCTCGAGGGCGCGGGTCAGGGTGCGGTGCAGCTTGTCGCACAGCTCGATGCAGGTGGGATGATCGGGCGAGTACTGGTTGGCCCGCGCCAGCCACTGCGCCATCTCGACCAGCAGCTGCTGGTGCAGCTCGAGCGTGGCGGCCGGGGCGTTCGCCTCGCTCATGACCGGCGGCCCGCGGCGCGCGCCAGCGCGGCGGCCAGCCGGGCGTGCGCCTCGGCGTCCCCGGGCCGCGCCTCGGTGACGATGCGCCAGGACGCGACGGCCTGATCCCAGCGCTGTTGCTGCTCGGCCAGCGCGGCCTGGCGGCGATGCGCGTCGCACTTGCGCTCGGCGACCAGGGCGACCATCTCGTCATGCGCGGCGCGCAGCCTGGCGTCGTCGGGGGTCAGCGCCAGCGCACGCTGGTAACTCTCCAGGGCGGCGGTGACGTCGCCCGCGGCGCGCGCGCGCGCGGCGGCCTCGGCGTGCTTGGCGGCGTTGACGGGGGCCTGCTGCACGCGCTGGCGCAGCGCCTCGAACACGGCCTGCTTGCGGGCCGCCGCGGCGGCCTCGGCGGCGCTTGAGGCCGGCGTGGTGCCGGCCTGCCGGGGGTCGGGCTTGCTGGGGGCGGCCTGCGGCGCGACCGGCAGCGCCGGCGCGGGCGCCGCGGCGCGCACCTGGGCGCGGCGCGGGTCGCGGTCGATGACCGCCAGCTGGGCGTCATAGTCGGCGCGCATGCTGTCCGACGACAGCACCTCGTAGGCGCGCGAGATGCGCGTGAAGATGGCGTCGAGCTTCGCCTTGTAGCTGCCCAGCTGCTTGCCATAGTAGCGGTCGGGGTGGATGACCCGGGCCAGCTTGAAGTAGGCCCGCTTGACCGCCTGCTTGTCGTCGCCGCGCGCGAGCCCGAGCAGCTGGTAGAAGTCCAGGTTGGCCAGGATGGGGAAGACCTCGAGCACATAGGCGCGGTACTCGGGGGCGAGGGCGATGTCAGCGTCGGCGTCCTCGGGCGCCTCGGGTGGCTCGGCCATGGCTACACCGAGGCGGTGCCGTCGAGATCCACCACGCGCACGATCTCCAGCTTGTTGACCAGGGTCAGGCTGTCGCCCCGCCACAGCTTGAGCAGCCGGGTGTCGTCGTTGACGTGATCGAGCACCCGCGCCGACGACGGCGGCGCCGAGTACAGCAGCGCCCCGGTCAGCGCGCCGCCACCGCGCAGCTCGACGCGGACCTCGTGACGGGCCTCGTACAGCTGGTCGGCGTCGTGCGGGGCGCCGTCCTGCGCCGGCAACACGATGCTGTGGATGGCGTCACGGCGCACCGCGGCCCACTCGCCGGTGGCCAGATCGTGGACTGGCAGGAAGGCCCGCGACTCCAGCTCGGCGGCGACCTCCTCGGGCGACCAGGCCCCGTTGCGCATGGCGACGAACAGCTGGCACGGGTGCATGTCCCCGGTGCACAGCTTGATCTCCACCGTCAGCGCGCGCTTCTCGACCTGGTAGGTGGCAGTCATCGTCCCGATCTTGTGCCAGAAAAGCCGCAGCGGGGCCAGGGATGGCTGGTACTTGGCTAGACTGGGTCGGTGAGCTCGCTCCTCGACATCGTCCAGGTCGGTGACCCGGTGCTGCGCCAGCGCGCCCGCCCGCTGGCGCCGGCCGATCTGCACCGCGCGGACCTCGTACGCCTCATCGACGACATGCAGGCCACCATGCGCGCGGCGCCCGGGGTCGGGCTGGCGGCGCCGCAGGTCGGCCACAGCCTCCAGCTGGTGGTGATCGAGGATCCGCCGTCGCTGCAGGCCAGGCTGACCCCGGCCCAGCTGGCCGAGCGCCAGCGTCGCCCCATCGACCTCCACGTCCTCGTCAACCCGACCCTGACCCTGCTGGGCGGCGCCGGCGCGGACGACGTCTTCGAGGCCTTCGAGGGCTGCCTCAGCCTGCAGGGCCTGGTCATGGGGGTGACCCGGTCGCTGCAGGTCCGCGTCGAGGCGCTCGATCAGCACGGCGCCGAGGTCGTGCTCGAGGCCAGCGGCTGGTACGCGCGCATCCTGCAGCACGAGGTCGACCACCTGCACGGCGTGCTGTGCTGCGACCGCATGGATCCGCGCACCCTGACCACGGTGGCCCAGCACGAGCGCCTGTGGAAGCTGGCCTCGCCGGCCGAGATGCGGCGCGCCCTGGAGACCCCGCGGTGACGCCGGGCCGGGCCTGACGCTGGACCAGCCCTGGACCTGGACCGGCCCCGCGCTGGTACAGGGTGGCAAGGTGTGATCACGCATGGATGGCGCCGGCACGCCTGCTGCAATATGGTGCTCCCATGCATATGAGAACCCTCTGGGTGTGTGTCCTCGGTGTCTCCATCGGTGCGGCTGGCTGCGGCGGGGGAGGCGGCGGCAACGGCGACAGCGACGGTGGCGGCGATCCCATCGACAGCGGCAACATGGGCGGCGACGGCAGCGTGGTCACCACCGACGGTGGCACCAGCGTCGACGCCGGCATCCCGCGCGGCCCGGTGCTGACCCAGCTGGCGGTCGGCGAGAAGCTGAGCTGCGCGGTGCTGTCGGACGGCACCGGCAAGTGCTGGGGCGACAACCGCGAGGGCCGCTTCGGCAACGGCAACAAGACCTCGAACAAGGTCCCGCAGGCCATCAGCGGCCTGACCGGCATCAAGCAGCTCTCGCTGGGCTACGATCACGCCTGCGCCGCCATGGTCGACGGCACCGCGCGCTGCTGGGGCAAGAACACCAATGGCAGCCTGGGCGACAACAGCGCCACCGAGCGCCTGACGCCGGTGCCGGTCATGGGCCTGACCGACGTGAAGTCGATCCACGCCGGCATGTGGACGACCTGCGCGCTGACCAACGGCGGCAACGTGTTCTGCTGGGGCCGCGGCGGCAACCTCGGCGACACCACGCTGACCGACTCGCAGGTGCCCAAGCAGGTCACCACGCTGAGCAACGTCCTCCAGCTCTCGGTGGCCTTCAACTCCGGGCGCAGCTCCAACATGCACGCCTGCGGTGTGCGCATGAACGGCACCGCGTTCTGCTGGGGCGCCAACGACGTCGGCCAGCTGGCCCAGAACAACCAGAACCCGTCGCGCGTCCCGGTCGATGTCATGGGCGTCACCGACGCCCTCGAGATCACCGCCGGCGGCGGCCACGCCTGCGCGCGGCGCACCAGCGGCCTGTCGTGCTGGGGCTTCGGCTCGTACACCGGTGACGGCAACAACGTGCAGGATCTGGTGCCGGTCTCGGTCATGACCACGGCCAGCAACGTGAACGCCATCGCCGCCGGCAACGACCACACCCTGGCGCGCACCACCGCCGGCGGCCTGCTGTGCTGGGGCCGCGACGCCAACGGTCAGTGCATGGACAGCGCGACCTTCACCCCCAGCGGCCCGGTCTACCTGATGCCGATCACCGCGACCCCGACCGGCATCACCCTGTTCGCGGCCGGCGGCACCCACTCCTGCGTCTACGTGCCGTCGAGCAGCGTGACCTACTGCGCGGGGACCAACGAGTATGGCGAGCTCGGCAGCGGCACCCCGTCGTCGCTGTTCCGCACCGCGGAGCCGACGCCGGTCGAGTGGTAGCCGCACCCACCCGGGCCCAGCCTGCAGGGGCGACCCCACAGCTGTCGGCCCGGGCCCAGCCTCCCGCCTGAGCAATCGCGGCCTTGCCCGCGGCACATGCGCTGCAATCACGGCAGCCATGCGCATCTTCAAGACCGTCCTCCTCGGAGTCCTGCTGTCCCTGTCGGTTGCCGCCGCCGGCTGCGTCGTGCGCGCCCGGCCGGTGCGTCCGCTGGCGTGCGCGCACCACTGCCACCCCGGCGGCCTCTGCCACAACGTGTGCCACCGCTGAGCGGCCACGGCCACGGGCGCCAGGCCGGGCGCGGCGCCCCGGCCGCTTGACAGCCGGGGGCCTCGAGTTGTAGTTCTGGTTCACTGCGGTGAATCCAGATTCAGAATCTAAAGAGACGGTTCATCCGCTGCGCGGCCGGCTGCGCAAGCAGCTGCGGGCCGCGACCCAGGGCGCCATCCTGGACGCCGCCGAGGCCGTGCTGGCGGCCGAGGGGCTGCACCGCGCCGGCATGAACGCCATCGCGGCGCGCGCCGGGGTCTCGGTGGGCACCCTGTACAACCACTTCCGCCACCGCGACGAGCTGGTCGCCGCGCTGTTCGAGAGTCGCCGCGCCGCCCTGCTGAGCGGCGTCGACGACGCCCTGGCCGCGGTCGCGCGCGCCCCCTTCGCGGCCCAGCTGCGCGCGCTGGTGGCCGGCCAGCTGGGCTTCTTCGTGGCCCGGCGCGCCTTCGTCAAGCTGGCCCTGGACAGCGAGGCGCCGCCACCCGCGGCCGGCCGCCTGCACGTGATGCAGCAGCTGGCCCTGCGCACCGGCAAGGTGGTCCAGCGCGGCATCAGCCAGCGCGCGCTGGCGCCCGATCCGCACGGCCTGCTGCCCGGCGCGCTGCAGGGGCTGCTCAAGGCCGCCATGCTGCGCATGCTGGCGGGCGACCTGGCGCTGCCGGCCGCGGTCGACGCCACCATCGCGCTGTTCCTGCACGGCGCCGCGCGCAAGGGGCGCACCCGGTGAGCGCCATCGCCCTGACCGCCGCGCCGGCCCGCCGCGTCGACAACAAGTGGCTGGTCACCCTGTCGATCACCTTCGGCACCCTGATGGGCGCCATCGACTCGTCCATCGTCAACGTGGCGCTGCCGCACATGCGCGGCTCGGTGGGCGCCTCGATCGAGCAGATCACCTGGGTCTCGACCGCGTACATCATCGCCAACGTCCTGGTCATGCCGCTGACCGGCTTTTTGGGCCGGCAGTTCGGGCAGAAGCGCATGTACATGGCCTGCCTGGTCATCTTCCTGGTCGGCTCGGCGCTGTGCGGCACCGCGCGCACGCTGCCCGCGCTGGTGGTCTTCCGCGTCATCCAGGGCCTCGGCGCCGGCGCGCTGCAGCCCACCGAGCAGGCCATCCTGCGCCAGACCTTCCCGCCCCAGGAGCAGGGCATGGCGATGGCGCTGTTCGCCATGGCGGTCATGGTCGGCCCCGCGGTGGGCCCGTCGCTGGGCGGCTGGATCACCGACAACTACAGCTGGCCCTGGATCTTCTACATCAACCTGCCCATCGGCGTCGTCGGCCTGTTCATGGTCTTCCGCTTCGTGCACGAGCCCGACGACATCCGCGAGGAGAACCGCAAGCGCGCCGCCGAGCAGCGCAAGCACATGGACTGGGCCGGCATCGTCCTCTTGTGCATCGGCCTGGCCGCGATGCAGTACTTCCTCGAGGAGGGCGGGCGCCACGACTGGTTCGACTCCGACCTCATGATCATGTGCGCCTTCGTGGCCGCGGTGGCCCTGATCGCCTTCGTCATCCGCGAGCTCACCGCGCCGGTGCCGGTGGTCAACCTGGCGCTGTTCCGCGATCGCACCTTCCTGTCGGGCACCCTGATCGGCGCCGTCATGTTCGCCATGCTGATCGGCAGCATGTTCCTGCTGCCGCTCTTCATGCAGGAGCTGATGGGCTACACCGCGACGCAGTCGGGCCTGATGCTGATGCCGCGCACGCTGGTCATGATGCTGACGGTGCCCATCGTGGGGCGCCTGTACAACCGGGTCCACCCGGCCTGGTTCATCAGCTTCGGCGTCATCTGCTTCGCCATCGGCGCCTACCTGCTCAGCCACCTGACGCTGGCGGCGTCGTCGCACGACATCCTCATCCCCATGCTGGTCACCGGGGTCGGCTTCGCCTGCCTGTTCGTGCCGCTGACCACCGCGGCGCTGACCCACATCCCGCGCCACAGCATGTCTGACGCCACCGGCCTCAACTCGCTGGTGCGCCAGACCGGCGGCTCCATCGGCATCGCCATCTTCGCGGTCCTGCTGACGCGCTACGCCGCCGAGGCGCGCGCCTCCATCGGGGCGCACCTCACGGCGCTGCGGCCCGAGGTCATGACCCAGGTCGCGGCTTTGAAGCGGGCCCTGATGGCGCGCGGCCTCGACGCCTTCAGCGCCGAGCGCCAGGCCCTGCGCGTGCTGGCCGGCCGGGTCGCGCGCCAGGCCGGCGTGATCAGCTTCGAGAAGGCGTTCCTGGTCCAGGGCATCGCCTTCCTGGCGGTCTTGCCGCTGCTGTTCTTTCTCAAGCTCGACCGCAAGAAGAGCGCCGCGACCAAGGTCGCCGTGCACCTGGAGTGATCATGGCCAGCGAACCCGTCAGCCCCCAGCCGTCGTCCCCTGCGCCGTCGCCCGCCAGCAACGGCGCGCCCGCGGCCGCAGCCGGCCCCGGCAAGCCCGGTCGCGGCAAGCGCCCCTTCATCATCCTCGGCGTGGTCGCCAGCCTGGCCGCGGCCGGCTATGGCACCTACCGCTGGCTGACCGCCGGCAAGGAGAGCACCGACAACGCCGCCATCGAGGCCGACGTGGTCCCGGTGGCCGCGCGCGCCGGCGGCACCGTGCTGCACATCGCCGTGCACGACAACCAGCAGATCCACAAGGACGACATCATCCTGGAGCTGGATCCGGCCGACTTCGCGGTGCGCGTCAAGGCCGCCGAGGCCGACCTCGAGGCCGCGGTGGCGCAGGCCGCCGCCGCCGACGCCCAGGTCCGCATCGTCGACGCCACCTCGCACGGCAGCCTGAGCACCGCGCGCGCCCAGCTGTCGGGCAGCGCGGTCTCGGTGCGCAGCGCGGGCGCCCAGGTCGACGTCGCGCGCGCCCAGGTCGAGCGCGCCCAGACCGACGTCGCCAAGGCGCGCGCCGATCTGACCCGCCTGCGCTCCCTGGCCGCCTCGGGCGCCGCCACCCAGGGCCAGGTCGACGACGCCCAGGCCAGCCTGGAGCGCTTCGAGGCCGCCGCCACCCAGGCCGCCGCGCAGCTCATCGCCAGCCAGGAGCAGCGCCACGTCGCCGAGAGCCGCGTCGCCGAGGCCAGGGGGCGCCTCGATCAGACCGCCCCGGTCGACGCCCAGCTCGAGCAGGCCCGCGCCAGCGCCGCGCTGGCCCACGCCCGCGTCAAGGCCGCCGAGGCCAACCTCGAGCGCGCCCGCCTCGACCTCGGCCACGCCACCCTGCGCAGCCCCGGCGACGGCGTGATCTCGAAGCTGGCGGTGCAGGAGGGCCAGCTGGTGCAGGCCGGCCAGCTGGTGGTCGACCTGGTGCCGGCCCAGACCTACGTCATCGCCAACTTCAAGGAGACCCAGATCGCCCACATCCACCCCGGCCAGCGCGCCGAGATCGAGATCGACGCCTTCGGCGGCACCTACGAGGGCCGCGTCGACAGCGTCGCCGCCGCCACCGGCGCCCGCTTCTCCCTGATGCCCCCCGACAACGCCTCGGGCAACTTCATCAAGGTGGTGCAGCGCGTCCCGGTCAAGATCACCTGGACCAGGCCCCCCAAGGGCCCCCTGGTCGCCGGCCTGTCCGCCGACGTCACCGTCTTCATCAAGTGAACCTCGAGTAACACTCGAACTTCCGCGCGGGCCCGCCGCTACTTCTTCTTCGGCGGCTGCGACACATCCAGGATCATGGTCTGCTCGTCATGAATCGAGGGCGGCGGCCCGCCTGGCCCCCCCGGCACCCGCGGCGCCACGCTGCCCTGCCGGCGCGTCGACGCCCCCGCCGGCGGCATCGGCGCCCGCCCCGGGTCCAGGATCCGGGTCTGCTCGTCATGCACCGTGGGCACCGGCCGGCCATCCGGCTGCCGGTTGCGGTCCAGGATGACCGTCTGCAGATCATGCAGCCAGGCGCCATACTTGCGCCGCGGATCGGTCGGCGGCAGCCGGGTCATGGTGCCGACCTGGGACTCCTGATCCCAGTCGCTGGTCCCGGTCCCGGTCCCGGTGCCGCGCTCCAGCGTGCCCGACCCGGTCCCGGTGCCGCCCTCCGCGCTCGGATCCGTCCCGGTCCCGGTCCCCGTCCCGGTCTCGCTGCCGACCCCGGTCCCGGTGCCGCGCTCATGCGGCTGCGACCCGACCCCGGTGCCGCCGCGCGCGATGGGCGTGAACTTCGAGTACTGCGCGTCGGGCCCCAGGGCGTCCGCGATCAGGTTCTCGCCCATCTGGGCGGGCGCGACCTCGACCTGGTCGATGACATAGCTCTCCATCAGGCGGAGCTCCTTCTCGATCTCCGCCTCGAACAGCCGTCGCATGTAGGTCGCCAGGTGGCTGCGGCCATAGCCGGGGTGTTGATAGGCCAGGTACTCGCGCAGCGCGTGGGCGAACTCGGCCGCGCTCTGGTAGCGCTCGCCGCGGTTGCGGGTCAGCGCCTTGTTGATGATGCCGATGAGCTCGAAGGGCAGCTGCGGCTCGAGCTCGTCGGGCGCCTTGTAGCGCGCGTCGCGCACCTTGATGAGCAGCTCCATCTCGTTTTGGGCCAGGAACGGCGGCGTCTTGGTCACCATCTCGTACAGCACGCTGCCCAGGCTGAAGATGTCGCTGCGGTGGTCGAGCTTGCGCCCCATGGCCTGCTCGGGGCTCATGTACTTGATCTTGCCCTTGATGATGCCGGTCTTGGTCTTGACCCGGGACAGCGTCGCCTTGGCGATGCCGAAGTCGCACAGCTTCACCTCGCCGGCGTACGAGCAGATCATGTTGGCCGGCGAGATGTCGCGGTGCACCAGGCGCAGGGCGCGCCCCGACATGTCGCGCGCCGCGTGCGCCGCGTGCAGGGCGGCGCCGATCTCGGCCACGATGTAGGCGGCGTGCTGCGGCGGCATGGCCTTGCCCAGGTTGCGACAGCGCTCGAGGATGGCGCGCACGTCCTTGCCATCGACGAACTCCATCGCCATGAAGTACTCGTTCGACGCGCGCGAGAACTCGTAGACCCGCGCGATCCCCGGGTGCTGGATCAGCGAGACGATCTTGGCCTCGTCGACCAGCATCTTGAGGAAGTCCTCGTCCTCGGCCAGGTGCGCGAGCACCCGCTTGACGGCGACCAGCACCATGCGACCGTCCGAGTCGAAGGTCTTGGCGCGATAGATCTCCGCCATCCCGCCGAATGCGATCCGGTCGAGCAAGTGGTAGCGCCCGAGCTGTTGCGCTCTTTGCACGCCACGGGCAGCATAGCATGCTAAGTTTTTTTCCATGCGCCTGTGCTGGCTTCTCTCGCTCGCTTTCCTGTGCGCCGCCTGCGGCGCGTGCTCCAAGAGCTCCAAGGCCAGCGGCCCCGGAACCGGCCAGGGCCCCGGCTCCGAGGCCCCCGTGATTGGCGCCAAGGGTGGCCCCGCCCCGGTCACCGAGTGGCCCAAGAACGCCCCCCAGCAGAGCATCGACGGCGATGGCTTCATCATCACCTTCGCGGCGCCCGACGCCCCCATCGGCACCGAGGTCATGGCCGTGGTCGAGGTCAAGCCCAAGAAGCCCTACCACCTCAACCACGAGTACCCGACCGAGCTTTCGCTGAAGGCTCCCGAGGGCGTCAAGCTGTCCAAGGAGACCTACGAGAACAACCCCGACAAGCGTGACGCCAAGACCTGGCACGACGAGGTCGGCGTGTTCGAGATCGCCTACACCGCCCAGGCCAAGGCCGAGGGCCTGCGCAGCATCGAGGCCAACTTCCTGTTCGCGGTGTGCACCGACGCCTCCTGCGATCCCAAGACCGCGACCCTGTCCATCCCCGTCGTGACCCAGTAGGGAGGCGGCACACCATGGCGTCGGGCGAGCAGGGGCTCAGGGAGCTCGGCACGGAGATCCAGGGCGCCTTCTCACGCGCGCGCCGCGTGATGTCGTTCGACGAGTACTTCAAGCTCGCCGGCGAGACCCCCGAGGTCGCGGCCCGGTCGGCCGCGCAGGTCATCAAGGGCGCGCTCGATCACTACGGCACCGAGGACATCAAGCGCCCGCGCGGCACGGTGACGCGCTGGAAGCTGTTCGACACCCCGTGGGATGGCGGCAAGGACCGGCTGATCGGGCAGGAGGAGGTCCAGGCCCGGGTCTATCGCGCCATCGCCGGCTTCGTGCGCGATGGCCGGGTCAGCCGCCTCATCCTGCTGCACGGCCCCAACGGCTCGGCCAAGTCGACGCTGATCGCTTGCCTGGCGCGCGCGCTGGAGCACTACTCGACGCTGGAGGAGGGCGCGGTCTATCGCCTCAACTGGATCTTCCCGACCCAGAAGCTGTCGCGCACGGGGATCGGCTTCGCGGGCAGCGGCGAGGGCATCGCGGCGGCCCCCGGGCAGAGCTACGCCTACCTCGACGAGGAGCAGATCGACGCCAAGATCGTCGACGAGCTGCGCGACCACCCGCTGCTGCTCATCCCGTCCAGGCGGCGCCGCGAGCTCCTGACCCAGTGGCTGGCCGCGGCCGGCGCGCGCGCGGCCGGCTTCGTGCCCTCGGAGTACCTGCTGCGCGGCGAGCTCAACCCGCGCAACAAGCAGATCTACGAGGCGCTGCTGGCGTCGTACCGCGGCGACTTCCTGCGCGTGATGCGCCACGTGCAGATCGAGCGCGTCTACCTGTCGCGGCGCTACCGCGAGGCGCTGTGCACGGTGGAGCCGCAGCTGGCGGTCGACGCGCGCTCGCGCCAGATCACGATGGATCGCTCGCTGAGCGCGCTGCCGGCCTCGCTGCAGAGCCTGACCCTGCACGAGTACGCCGGCGAGCTGGTCTCGGGCAACCGCGGCATGATCGAGTACTCCGACCTGCTCAAGCGCCCGCTGGAGGCCTACAAGTACCTGCTCGGCACCGTCGAGTACGGCCAGGTCGGGGTCGACAACGCCATCCTGTTCCTCGACACCCTCTTCATCGGGTCGTCCAACGAGGTCCACCTGTCGGCCTTCAAGGAGGTGCCCGAGTTCCAGTCCTTCAAGGGCCGCCTCGAGCTGGTGCGGGTGCCCTACCTGCTGGAGTACCCGGTCGAGCGCCAGATCTATGACGAGTGGCTGCGCCCGACCACCATCGGCAAGCACGTCGCGCCGCACCTGACCCACCTGGCCGCGCTGTGGGCGGTGCTGACGCGCATGCGCAAGCCGCTGCCCGAGAAGTACCCCAAGGGGCTGAGTGATCTGGTCGCCAAGCTGGGCCCGCTGGAGAAGGCCGAGCTGTACGCCAAGGGCAACACGCCCGACGGGCTGACCCCGGAGCAGGGGCGCGATCTGGCGGGCGCCGTGGATCGGGTGTGGTCGGAGTCGGACGCCTACCCCAACTACGAGGGCCGCACCGGGGCGTCGCCGCGCGAGATCAAGGCGCTCCTCATGAACGCCGCCGGCAACGCCCGCTTCGCCTGCGTGTCACCGCAGGCGCTGTTCGACGAGATGGACGAGCTCTGCAAGAACGTCACCGTCCACGAGTTCTTGAAGCAGGAGCCGCTGCCCGGCGGCTTCCACGAGAACAAGAAGTTCATCCACCTGGTGCGCGAGGAGTTCCTCGAGCTGACCGACGACGACCTGCGCTCATCGGTCGGCCTGGTCGAGGAGAAGGAGCACGTCCGCATCTTCGACCGCTACGTCACCGAGGTGTCGTACTGGATGAAGAAGGAGAAGGTGCGCAACCCGATGACCGGCCGCCTCGAGGATCCCGACGAGGAGCTGATGGCCGAGATCGAGCGCAACCTGGGCGTGTCCGGGCGCAAGACCGAGTTCCGCCACGACCTCATCACGCGCATCGGCGCCTGGTCGATCGACCACCCCAACCAGCGCCCGCAGTACGCCGAGGTCTTCCCCAAGCAGTTCACCCAGCTGCGCGAGGCCTACTTCGAGGCCAACAAGAAGGTGCTGCGCAAGGTCGCCGAGGATCTGCTGGTGTACCTGACCGACGGCCCCGGCGCCGACCCGCGCGAGGTCGGCGTGCCGCCGGGGGCGTCCGCGCCGCGCACCGCGCCACGGACGGAGATCGACGAGGAGTCACGCGCCCGCGTCGAGAGCACCCTCGAGAGCCTGCGCACTCGCTTCGGCTACTGCGACAGGTGCGCGCGCGAGGCCATCGGCAACCTGGTCCGGCGCAGGTACAGCACCGTCAAGTAGGCGCGCGCCGGCACGACCTCGGGGCGAAGAGAGGCTATCCTCGGCGAGGAATGAGCGTCGAGCGTGTCTGCGCACAGTCAGGGCTCCTCGTCGATGGCGACACCCGGGTCGCGGCGGATCCCTGCGAGTACTTCCATCCCGCCGTGGGTGTCCAGGTGGGTTGCGGGCGCCTCCGGTGCACGAGCTGCAAGGCCTGGGTGCGCGCCGGCCCGCCGGGGCTCGGGCTCATGGAGAACACGCGCTTCGATCTGCGCGCCTTGCACGCCGCGCCGGACTGGGCGGCGCTTCCGTTCCTCGAGCAGGGCTACGTGCTGTTCAACCGCAGGCGGCTCTACGCGTGCACGTGCCTGCACTGGACGGCCGAGAGCGTCGCGCCGATCGAGAACGACCATGAGCTGGAGTCCGAGCCGAACCTGCCGTGGGGCTGCGCCGGTCATCCGGCTCCCGAGCTGCCGGTCAGGCTGACCCAGCTCGTGATCGATGCCCAGGCCAGCTGGCCACAGCTGGTCGACGCGATCCTGCGCGGAAGCTGCCCGCGCGAGCTGGAGCGACGGGAGGCGCTGGGCCCCGAACCCGGCCTCTGGCTGGCGTGGCTCTACGTCTATCTGCGGGGGCTCGCCGTCGCGGACGAGCTCTCGGCGGCGGTCGCCGACCGGCTGCTGGACGCCGATCCGCAGGTCGTCGGACGTGTGCTGTACTTCTTCATCCACTTCTCGCGCGCCCGTGGCGTCGACAAGGTCATCGCGCACGCGGAGGCGGACCTCCACCGCGTCGCCCTGGGGTATCCGATCCCCGAGACACCTCCCGCGCCCACGCTGTGGGCGGTGCTGTCCACGCGTCTCGGCAACGCGCCCGACCCCCGCGACGCGCTCGACGCGCGCGTCGAGTCGATGGTCGAGCGCCTCCTCTTCGTGCCGCGGTCGTCGCTGCCTCACGACGATCTGGGCCCCCTGGGAACCGGCGACTTCGAACGTCAGCGCCGCGAGCGGCTCGGCTGGGACCCCGATACCCTGGAGTACGTCCTGAACGACTTCGCGCGCCTGCGGGCCAGCGAGCGCGCCGACGTGGTCGGTCACGCGCTCGGGCGCTCGGCCTCGATGTTCGCCGGCGCGGAGCGGCGCCGGTTCATCGCGGATCACATCGTCGAGATCGACCAGGCGGCTCCCGGCCGCTGGCGTCAGGTGATGACCCTGCTCAGCGACTGGCACGGCAAGCCCGCCCAGGGGCACCTCATCGTGCTCGCAGGCGCCCGCGTCATCCAGGCGCACCTGGCCACGCCCGACGAGCTTCGCGCCTGGATCAGCGCGCGCCGCAGCTACGGCTGGGTCAATGATGCCTGGGTCGCCCCGCTCGAGGCCATGCTCGCGGCGACCTGA
>JADYYK010000081.1 GCA_020853705.1 Deltaproteobacteria bacterium | reverse complement strand
GGACGCTGTTCCTCGACGAGATCGGCGACATGGCGCCCGCGCTGCAGGCCAAGCTCCTGCGGACCATCGAAGACGGCGAGGTGCGCGCCGTGGGATCGGACTCGGTGCGCAAGGTCGACGTCCGCTTCGTCGCCGCCACGCACCAGAGCCTCGAGGAGCGCGTTCGACAGGGCCAGTTCCGCGCGGACCTGTTCTACCGGTTGAACGTCGTCTCGCTCGCCGTGCCCAACTTGCGCTCGCGCCCCGAGGACATCCCCCTCCTCGCCGAGCGGTTCCTGGCGCGCGCCCGGGAGCGCACCCCCCGCTCGCCCGTCGTCCGGCTCTCCCCTGGGCTCCTCGCGAGGTTGACCGCAGCTGCCTGGCCGGGGAACGTGCGAGAGCTCGAGAACGTGATCGAGCGGCTCGTCATCATGTCCGCCTCCGAGGTGGCGGACGTGGCCGACCTCGAGACGAGCGCGCCCAACGTCTTCGAGGAGTCCTCTCCGCTGGCCCAGGCGAAGGAGAAGCTCCTGTCGCTTCGCCAGCTGGAGGACGACTACATCAGCTGGGTCCTCGCGCGGTGCGGCGGCAACAAGACGCGCGCCTCCGAGCTCCTGGGCATCGACGCCTCGACCATCTACCGCCGCGAGCGAAGCTCTTCACGGCAGGGCCAGAGCCCCTGACGGCGGGCCCGCTCGTGCGTTTTGCATGGGCCCTTCCTCCCTCGCCTCCCCTTCGCCTCGGACAGACAGCCCTCCGCCCGTTGGCACTTGCGTTGCTGACCGGCGCAACCATGTGCACAGCCCATCGCGGTGGGGGAACGAGCCTTCCCGACGGAGTCCTCGTCCTGATTCCCCGCCGTGTCCGAGCCGCGGCCGCCCTCCTGACCGTTGGGAGCCTCGGGCTCCTGGCCTGGCTGCTCCGACCGGGCCTGTCCGGCCTCTCCGTGCGGTGGCCCATGATCGGAGCCGCTTGCCTCTTCGTCGTCCTCGGTCTGTATCGCCTCAATCGGCAGTGCGAAGCGCGGCTCGCGTTCCTGACGTGGCATGGCACCCAGACTGGGAAGGTGAAGCTCAGGGCGCGCCTGGCAAGGACGACGCGTGTCGACGGCGCATGAGGCTGCCCGAGCCGACCTGCTCGAACGAGCTCCAGGCGCAGGCGCCGCTGACCGGCTCGCGTATCTCGACCTCGCGCGCTGTGTCGCCATCGTGCTCATGGTCTTCGCCCACCTGGGCGATCAGCTCCTGGCGCCTGAGGCCAAGACTTCGATCCTCTTCCACTGGTACGCCAAGACGCGCGGCATCACCGCCCCGCTGTTCTTCGTCGTCGCCGGATGGGCGTTCGCGTACGCCACCATTCCGCGGCTGCAGCGCTTTCGCCGTTGGGGGCCGCCCCTCTCGAGGCGGCTGCGGAGGATCGGGGCGCTGTACCTCTGCGGGTATCTGCTGACTCTGCCGTGGTGGGCCAGCGGCTTTCCGTTTCGCGTGCCCAGCGAGGTGTGGACGCCCTTCTGGGCGTTTGGCGTGCTCCAGTGCGTGGCGACCGCCCTGCTCGTTTCCCACCTGCTCGCCCTGGTGGCGGGTCGCCCGAGCGCCTTCGCCCGGTGGGCGCTGGCGTTCGCCCTGGGCTCGGTCGCGGCCGCTCCGTTCATTCAGGGGTGGGCGGCCAGCTGGCCCGCGCACGCTCGGGGCCCGTGGAACGCCGACAGCGTCCCTGGCGGGTTCCCGGTCGCGCCCGTGGCCGCGTACTTCTGGCTGGGAAGCGCCCTCGGGACGTGCTGTTGGGCGCGAGGCTGGCCTCCGGCGCGGGTCGCGCTCGTCACCGGCGGCTTGGCCGGCGCGCTGTTCGCCGTGGGATCCGGGCTGCACCCTCCCTTGCTGGCCTGGCTCGGCGCGCAGCGGTTTGGGCAGGCCAGCCCCTCCCTGGTGCTCACCCGCACCGCCGCGGCGCTGGGAATCATCGCGGTGCTCGCCGGGCTCTCGGCCCGGGCTCGTCGCCTTCCCTGGCTCGTGGAGCTCTGCGCCAGGCGCTCGCTCACCTTCTACCTCGCGCACATGCTCATGCTCTGGGGAGTGCCCTTCGTCCCCGGGCTGGTCCATCGGGTCGGGCGATGCCTGGACGTGCCGCTCGTCGCCGGGGCCACCTTGGCGTGCCTCGCGCTGATCGCCGCCGGCTGCTGGCTCACCCGCAAGATGTCCCAGGGGAGGCTGACCCCCGAGCACTGACCAGCCTACGAGTCAGAGCCGCAGCGAGGTCTTCGGCGGAAGGGTCAGCAGCACCGCCGCGCCGCCGCCCACCACGACCGCCCCCACCGCCGTCCAGAGCCAAGGGTTTCGCAGCAGCGGCGTGCGGTCGGGCTCGACCTGCAGCCGCAGCGGGGCCTGCGGCGAGCCGAAGGCACCCGTCGATCGGCCGGTCCGGCTCTCGGCCCACAGATGGTACTCGAGCAGGTAGGGGCGATCGCTCGAGGGCAGGTGGGGCAGCGAGAGCTCGACGGTGGGTCCTTGGGGCTCGCGCTCGGCGCCCTCCCACGGGGCGCTGCCCGCGCGCCGGTAGGCGGCCCGGACCTTCGCCACGCAGGGCCCCACCTGGGCGCTCAGCGCCGCGGGCTGGCCGGCGCGCAGCTTGTCGGGGGGAGCGTGCCGCAGGGCGCACGCGGTCGACAGGTGGGCCGCCGCCGCGCGGGCGAGCTCGCGCACCGCCTCGAGCCGGTTTCCCGTCGCCTGCTGGCGGAAGGCGGCCACGCTCGGGCCCAGCAGGGCGATCTCGAGCCCGCTGGGCCGCTGCTCGAGCACCACCAGGGCCTCGACCCCCAGCGCCTGCGCGGCCGCCGCCGCCTCGCGCTCGGCCAGCGGCAGGCCCGCCTCGAGCCGCAGCCGCAGCGCGCCCGGCGCCTCCGCTGGATCGAGGGGAGCGCCCGGCGGCGTGAGCCCCAGGCCGGCCTTGGGCACCGAGGCGACGCCCATCCACGGCGGGCTGCCGTCGGGCCAGATCGCCACCGCGTGGGCGCCCTCGGCCACCGCGAGCTCCAGCGGCGCAAGCCCCGCGAAGGTGCCGTCGACCACCACCGCCGCGTCCGGGGGGCCGGGCACGCGCAGGGTGGCGCGCGCCGCGCTGGACCTGCGCTGCACCGCCCTCTCGAGCTTCCGCCGGGCCTCGGGGCTCCAGCGG
>JADYYK010000080.1 GCA_020853705.1 Deltaproteobacteria bacterium | reverse complement strand
GGGCCGCATCACGCTCCCGCTGAAGCGCCCACCCCGACCCGATCAGCAGCTACGTCAGGCCCCACACGTTGGGCCCTTCGCTCGCCATCACGCGCGCCACCAGCTGCGACAGCGGGTATGCCGCCAGCGCGGCGCCCGGGATGTAGCGCGCCTTCTGGGCGGCGCGATCCGCAGTCAGCGGGGCGTCGAAGTTGCCGTGCGTGATCACGAACATGCGGCCATCGGGCGCGGCGACGAAGACATAGCCGTACTCGGGGCGACCCTTGGACAGCTTCCAGGTCAGCGCGCTCAGCCGCTCGGCGCGCCAACCCTCGGGGCAGGCCGCCGCCAGCTCGCGCTCCACGTACTCCACCACCTGCGCCTCGTTCTCGAACTTCACGAGCCGACTATAACGCCAGCGCCCAGCCCACGCCAGCCGCGCCGCCGGCTACTTCGGGCAGGGCCCGCGCTCGCACATCAGCTGACCGTCGGCGAGCCAGCGCACAGCGTAGGACTGCACCGACGTTGCGGTCGCAAGCCGCGTCCCCTTGCCCGTCAGGTCGTACCGCTGCAGCCATCTCTCGCCGCGATAGACCCCGCCCTCCGAGTAGCTGACCTGCATCAGCGCCACCAGCGCCTCGCCATCGGGGGCGAAGTCGACGTCGATGAAGCTCGGTGTGCGGCCCTGCTCGTGCTGCTCGAAGCGGAGCTCCCCGGTCGCGGTGTCGCGCACCTGCAGGAAGCTCTCGTCCGCCGGTGTGGTGCCGGTCGCGCGGATGTGGCCGAACACCGCGACGAAGCGGCCATCGCGCGACAGGCGGGCCTCGACATCGTGCCGCCTCTCCGGCAGCGCAAAGTGCAGGGTGGCGATCGGCTGAGGCGGAAAGCCAGCCGCGCCCAGCTGCCGCAGCGCCAGCACGGTGCGCCCGCCCACATCGTCGAAGCAAGCCGACGTCACCGCGTCGCCGCTCTCCACCAGATCGCAGTGCTCTGACATCTCGAACTCGAGCGGCCTGACCTGCCCGTCCCTCCAGACCTGGGCGTGGGGCTCGCCACGCGTGTGCACATACAGGTTGCCGGACCGGCCCGCCACGACCTCGGCGTCCGACCCCAGGCGCAGCCCTGGCAACAGCTCGGTCGCCGGTCGAGCCTCGCGTGTCTCGAAGTCGATCACGCACGGGGCCGCGTCGGCACGCTCGGGATGCTGATCCAGCGGGTCACCCTTCACGAGCTGCTTCAGGGCCAGCACCCGGTCTGGCCCGATGATGTGCAACGTCGAGTCCCCGAGCAGGCACCCGGTGCCCACGCGCACCTTGCGGTCGCCGGCCGCGCTGTGCAGGACGACGAAGTCGCCCCGCTGGTAGGCGTAGCTGGCACGATCGCTTGCCACCGTCAGCTCCAGCCAGGCCGCATTTCCACTCGAGCTCCTCGAGCTCGCCTTGCAGCCCACGGCGAGCAGCTCGGCGACCACCACCAAGGCGAACCGCCCACGCCAGTGCATGGGTCCACGCTAGCAGCGACCCTGACGGGAAGCTACGCGCCCGACCAGGCCAGTTGTGGCAAGAACGCCTCACACGCGCGCTCCGCCTTGACCAGCAGGCCGGTCGCCGGGGTGCGCGACCGCTTGCGCGTGCGGCGCTCCTCCTTCGATGGCGCGGCGGCGCGCGCGGGGACCTCGGCCATCGACTCGCTGAGCTGGTTGCGCGCCTCGTGCATGCGCCAGGCGACGGTGCCGACCGGGCAGCTCAGGATGACGGCGGCCTCCTCGTGCGACATGCCCTGCAGCGAGACCAGGACCACCGTGCTGCGCAGCGTGGGCGACAGCATGTCGAGCGCGCTCATCAGGCGGGTGTAGGTCTCCTTCAGCTCGGCAGCGCGGCGCGGGTCGCCATAGGCGTCGACCGCGATGGCGGCCGCCACGCGCGGATCATCGAGGTCGCTGGCGCGGCGCACCTTGCGATCACGCCGGCAGTTGAGCGACCGGTTGACCGCGATGCGATAGACCCAGGTGAAGAACTCGCTGCGGCCCTCGAAGGTGTGCAGCTGCTTGTAGGCGCGCAGGAAGACCTCCTGAGCGATGTCGTCGGCGTCGGAGCGCGACCCGGTCAGGTGCAGCGCCAGCGCGAAGATGCGGTCGCGGTAGCGCCGGATCAGCTCGTCGAAGGCCAGCCGGTCGCCGTCCTGCGCTGCCTTGACCAGGCGTCCGGTCTGGTCGTCCTTGCGCATGGGCGGGTGGGCAGTGGCCGCGGGCGCGGGCGCGTCGGCGACGGGGGCGATGGCGAGTTTTGCCGAGGCAGGCTGAGGCATGTGGCGTTCGACCCGGCGGGCCTGAGAGATCTTGGGCACGATGGGTACCGACGCGCCAGCGCAGAGGTGGATCTGCCCCGAGCTAACTCGCTGGAATTGCTACTTGCGCGGACCCAGAAAGGGATAGCGCCAGTCGATCGGGGGCACCAGCGTCTCCTTGATGGTGCGCGGCGACATCCAGCGCAGCAGGTTGTAGACCCCGCCGGCCTTGTCGTTGGTGCCCGACGCGCGCGCCCCGCCGAAGGGTTGCTGGCCGACCACCGCGCCGGTCGGCTTGTCGTTGATGTAGAAGTTGCCGGCAGCGTGGCGCAGCGCGACCAGGGCGCGCTCGATGGCGTGGCGGTCGGTGGCGAACACCGCGCCGGTCAGCGCATACGGGCTCGAGGCGTCGACCAGGCGCAGGGTGTCCTCGAAGTGCTCCTCGGGGTAGACGTAGGCGGTCACCACCGGGCCGAAGATCTCCTCGACCATCAGCTTGAAGCCGGGGTCGGTGGTCTCGACCAGGGTGGGCTGGATGAACCAGCCGACGCTGCTGTCGGCGCCGCCGCCGGCCAGGATCTTGGCGCTGGCCGAGCCCTTGGCGTGCGCGATGTAGCCGCTGATGCGCTCGAAGGCGGGCTGATCGATGACCGCGCCGACGAAGTTCGACAGGTCCCCGACGTCGCCCTGGGTCAGCTCGGCCATCATGGCCAGCACGCGGTCACGCACCCGCAGCCACAGGTTGTCGGGGATGTAGACCCGCGACGCCGCCGAGCACTTCTGGCCCTGGTACTCGAAGCCGCCGCGCACGATGGCCACTGCCAGCGCGTCGACGTCGGCCGACGGGTGGGCCAGGATGAAGTCCTTGCCGCCGGTCTCGCCGACCAGCCGCGGATAGCTGCGATAGCGCGACTCGGCGACGCCGGCGCCGATGCTGCCCCACATCGAGTTGAAGACGCCGGTCGACCCGGTGAAGTGGACGCCGCCGAGGTCGCGATGGCCGAGGGCTGCGGCGCTGATGGGCTGCGGCGCGCCATGGATGAGGTTGATGACGCCGGGCGGCAGGCCGGCCTCACGCAGGATCTGCATGATGAAGTGGGCCGAGAACGCCGCGCTGGCAGCTGGCTTCCACACCACGGTGCAGCCCATCAGCGCGGGCGCCACCGGCAGGTTGCCGGCGATGGCGGTGAAGTTGAACGGCGTGACGGCGTAGACGAAGCCCTCCAGGCCGCGCGCCTCCAGCATGTTCCAGGTCCCGGGCGACGACTGCGGCTGCTCGCCGAGGAGCTGCCACATGAAGTGCACGTTGAAGCGCCAGAAGTCGATCAGCTCGCAGGCGGAGTCGATCTCGGCCTGGTGCGCGGTCTTGGACTGGCCCAGCATGGTGGCGGCGTTCAGGGTGGCGCGGTGGCGCGTGGCCAGCAGCTCCGCGGCGCGCAGCAGCACCGCGGCGCGGGTGGTCCACGGTGCGCGGGCCCAGTCGTCGCGGGCGGCGCGCGCGGCGTCGATGGCCGCCAGCGCCTCGCCGGGGCCGCCGCGGTGGACCTGGCCGAGGACATGGCTGTGCTTGTGCGGCGAGCGCAGCGGCACGGTGTCGCTGGTGCGCACCTCGCGGCCACCGATGAACATGGGCAGGTCGATGGCGCGCTCGCCCAGCGCGGCGTAGGTGCGCTCGAGCTCGGCGCGCTCGGGCGAGCCGGGCGCGTAGCCCAGGTTGGGCTCGTTGGTGACCGCGGGGGGACGGACGTGGCCATGCAGCATCCGGCGATCTAGGGGCGAATCTCGGATCGGGTCAAGCCGGATCAGGGTGCGGTCAAGGGTGCTGTTGCCCTGCGTTCGTTGTGCTACCGTCGGGACAAATGACTGGCTTCTTCGAGCAACTCAAGGCCGAGGTCGCGGGCTACGCAGGACCGGACGCGGACCTGATCAAGCTGGCGCCGAATCTCTTCAAGACGCTGGCCAACCTGCTCGACGAGCCGACGCTGGATTCGTCGCTGCGCATGCAGGTGGCGGCCGCGATGGGCTACTTCGTGTCGCCGTTCGACGCCGTGCCCGAGAGCGAGGGCCCGCAGGGCTGGCTCGACGACATCTTCGTGGCGCTGCACGTGCTGCGCGCGGCGCGCGACTCGGTCGGGGACGGGCCGCTGGATCTGGCCTGGAACGGCCAGAACTACTCCAGCCAGATCCTCGACGACAGCTACGAGCGCTGCCGTCACGGGCTGCACGGCCAGGAGCAGGCCGCGCTGCGCTTCATCGGGCTCGACCTGGTTCCGACTGACGTCTGAGCGGGCGCGCGCGCTGGCGGCCGAACTGGCCGGCGCGCTCGGGCTGGAAGCGGGGCCGGGGCCAGGGCCTGGCCCGGGGCCTGGGTATGACGAAGGGTCCTGGCGGCGCTGGAGCGGTCGCGTGGGCGACGTCGAGGTCATGCTCGCGGGCGGCCATGAGGCTGTCGCGCTGCCCGACGGCGACACCCTGGAGGCGGCCGCGCTGCGCCTGGTGGCGACCTACTTCCAGCCGCTGCGCATGGATCTCGCCATCGTCCACACCGGCCGCAAGGCCGACGCCAGACACCGCCTCGACCTCGACGATCTCGACCGCGCCTTCACTGTCACCTGCGAGCACAAGGATATCGCGCGCGAACTGCTCGACGACCCCGAGCTACAGCACCGCATCATCGCCCTGCTCGGTCAGAAGAAGCGCCAGATCCGCCTCAGCGCCGTCACCCTCGAGCTCGCCCTGCGCGACGTCGAGCACGCCCGCGGCCTGGTCTCCAGCGCCATCGAGCTGGTCGCCCGCCTGGGCGCCCGCGCCCGCGCCCTCGGCCTGACCATCTCGTAGCCGGCTCAGTCGGCTACTTGTGGGTCTGTAGCACCCCGTTGGCCTCGTCATGCGCCTTGCGCACCAGGTCAGCCGCCTGCGGATCTGGCGCCACCGGCGCCATGGCGGGCGCCACCGCCGGCGCCGCCGCCGTGGCGCCCTGGGTCGTCACCTCCGGCTCCGCCGCCGGCACGCGCCCCGCGATCATCGGCCCGCGCGGCCGGTACTCACCGCTGCTCGTGGCCTGGATCCCGCCGGCGCCGCCTCCTGCCAGCCCGCCGACCGGGCCGTTGCCCTTGGCCAGCCGCGCCTGTGGCAGCGCGAGGTTCAGCGCCCGCGTGTTCTCGGCCCGCATGAACAGCGTCTGATCGTTCAGCGCCGTGCTGGCCGAGCGCGCCGCCGCCTCCGAGCCATCCAGCAGCACGCGCGCGCCGAGCTCGTCGCCGGCGCGCGCCAGCTGGAGCGCGCGCAGCACGTCGTCGGCCGCCTGCGCATGCGCCGCCGCGCGCAGGACGTCGACGCGCTGGCTCGCCTTCAGCGCGGCCTGATCCGCGGTCGGCTTGACCGACAGGTAGGCGCGGCGCTCGAAGCGCCCGGCCCCGCGCGCGGCGTCGTCGAACGCCAGCACCGCATCGACCAGCTCGATCGATCCGCGCGTCCTGGCCGGCGTCGTCATGCGCACGATGACGTCGCGCTGCTCGCCCTCGGCCAGATCGCCCAGCGTGTAGTAGGCCGGCCCCGACGGCGGCTGCGGCAGCCCGGCCACCCGCGTGATGACCACCCCCGGTCCCGGCGTCAGCACCAGCTGCACGTTGTGCGCGACGGCGCGGTGCAGGCGCAG
>JADYYK010000079.1 GCA_020853705.1 Deltaproteobacteria bacterium | reverse complement strand
TCGGCGGCCAGCAGCACCGGCGCGGTCGCATCGCCCTCGGCGGCTCCGGTCACGACCTCGCCGCCTGGCAGTCCCGGTCCCGGCCCGGGCCCCGTGCCCGGCAGCGCGGTCTGCGCCGCCATCTTCCGAGACCTGCGTGGTGTCCGCTCGCCCATCAGGCGGGCTCATAGCACGCTTTCCCAAGGGTGTGAACAGGCTTCCCTTTTTCGGCGGCCACGCGCTACTATCGCCGCGCGCCAGTGGCTACCTCGACCAAAAACAAGGCCTCGAGCTTCCTGCTCTCCCGTTGGCTCAACGAAGCCGCGGACAAGCGAGGCAACGCCAAGGCCCTGGTCTATCGCGACACCTACCTGAGCTGGCGGGGCCTCCTGCACCGGGTCGAGCGCCGCGCCCAGGAGTTCCGCGCCATGGGCCTCGGCGATGGCGCCTGGGTCGGCCTGATGCTGGGCAACGTGCCGGACTTCGTCATCCTGGCGCTGGCCCTGTCGCGCGTCGGCGCGGTCATCGTGCCCATCGATCCGACCACCGCCACGCGCGAACTCGACCTCATGCTGGAGGCGGCGCCGCTGCGCGCGCTGATCACGCGCCCGCGCGGCGGCCCCGAGGCGCAGGCGCCCGACGCCCGCGCCGCGTCCCCTGCCCCGCTGGCCAAGCGTGACATCGCGGAGAGTCGCCGCCGCCTGCAGGGCACCCTGCTGACCTGCAGCGTGTACAAGCGCGACACGCCCAAGATCGTCGAGGGCACCGAGATCGTGCTGTTCACCTCGGACAGCGCCGGCGATCCCAAGGGCGTCATCCGCACCAGCGACAACCTGAAGGCGGAGGCCGACAAGGTCGCCGCCGCGCTGGAGCTCGACGGCGAGGCCAAGATCCTGGCCGCGGTGCCGCTGTTCCACGCCTACGGCTTCGACCTCGGCCTGCTGTCGGCCATGAACACCGGCGCCGTCCTCTTCCTGGAGGACGAGATCGCGCCCAAGCGCATCGCCAAGATCCTGCGCGACCACGGCGTCGACGTCGTGCCGGGCACGCCGCAGCTGTACGCCGACCTGGCCAAGATCCCGACCGCGCGCCCGCTCAAGACCAAGAACGCACGCTTCCTGGCCGCCGGCGCCAAGCTGGGCGAGGCCACCGCGCAGGCCTTCCACGACAAGTACGGCGTGCGCCTGATGAGCTGTTACCACACCAGCGAGACCGGGTTCGTGGCGCTCGACCGCAAGGGTCAGGCGCCCGACACCGTGGGCAAGCTGTCGGACGCCATCGAGGTGCGCCTGACCGCGGTGGTCAGCCACGCCGCGCCGGAGACCGCCAAGCCCGAGGCACCCGCGGGCAAGAAGAAGGCGGCCAAGGCCGAGGCCGCCGCCTCGAGTGACGAGGGTGTCATCTGGGTGCGCGGCAAGTCGGTGTCGCAGGCGGCCATCAGCCCGTTCGCGGCGCCCAGCGTGAAGCCCAGCGCCAGGGCGGCGCAGGTGCCGATCGGTGGTCGAGACGCCGACGGCTTCCTGCGCACCGGTGACATCGGGCGCCTCGACAAGTCGGGGCGGCTGCAGCTGCTCGGGCGCGAGGACGATCTGGTCAAGGTCGACGGCAAGCGCGTCGCCCTGGGCGAGGTCGAGGGCTGCCTGGAGAGCTTCCCCAAGGTCAAGGCGGCGCAGGCCATGGTCATCACCGACCCGCTGACCGGGCCCATGGTGGTGGCGCGGGTGGTGGCGCGCGGCTCGGTCGAGGCCGAGGAGATCATCGACCACTGCGCGCGCAACCTGGCGCCCTACAAGGTCCCGCGCCGAATCGAGTTCTGCGAGGTCATCTGATGACCGCGCAGGATTGGTGCGTCTCCGCCTGACGCGCGGGCCGCGCGGGCCCTGACCTCACTTGCCGCTGAACTCGGGCGGGCGCTTGGCGAAGAAGGCGGTCATGCCTTCGATGAAGTCGGCCGAGTTCAGGCACTTGATCTGGCCCTCCACCTCGGCGTCCAGCGCCTGATCGAAGCTGGCGTCCTGGGCGCCGTAGCACAGCTGCTTGACCAGACGCAGGACCAGGGGTGGGCCGGCGGCGATCTTGTGCGCGAAGGCCAGGCCGGCCGCGAGGATGTCGGCGTCGGGTACCACCTTGTTGGCGATGCCCAGGCGGTGCGCCTCGGCGGAGTCGATGATGTCGCCGGTCATCATGAGCTCGAGGGCGCGACCCAGGCCGATCAGGCGCGGCAGCGTGAAGCTGCCGCCGCCGTCAGGGATGAGGCCACGCTTGACGAAGATCTCGCCGAACCGCGCGCGCTGCGACACCACGCGCAGGTCGCAGGCCAGGGCCAGGTCGCAGCCGAAGCCAGCCGCGGGCCCGTCGACCAGGGCGATGACCGGCTTTTCGCACGCGCGCACGCTGCGGATCATGCGGTGGAAGTGCCGCTTCATGCGCTCGCGGATCTGCTCGGGCGCGCTCTGGCCGGCGCCCACCGCGACGGCGGCCTTGAGATCCAGGCCGGAGCAGAAGGCGCCGCCCTCGCCCCACAGCACCAGCGCGCGCACCGCGTCGTCCTTGGCGGCGGCGTCGATGGCGTCGGCGATCTCGGTGGTCATGTCCAGGGTCAGGCCGTTCCTGGAGCTCGGGCGGTACATGGTCACGACGCGGACCCGGCCATCATCACGGGTGGTCACATCGGCGACGGGCGGGCTGACGGCGGCGCTGCTCATGGCTTCGACTCCGGGTCGGATGCTGCGGCGGCAGCGTCGGCGGCGGCGATCTCGGCCGCCAGCTCCTCGGGGGGACGCTCGGCCACGCCGAGCAGCGCCTCGGGGGTCTCTTCCAGGCTGGGGGACGGCCCCGAGGCCACCGCCAGCGCCGCTGCCAGCGCGCCGGCCTGGGCCAGATCGGGATCGCCGCCGCGGGTGTAGAAGTCGGAGCGCTGGTACACCGCGGTCAGGCGGCGCACCACCACCATCACCGCGGCCGCGCCGGGCACCGCGATGAGGATGCCCACGAAGCCGAGCAGCTCGCCGCCGACCAGGATGGCGATGAGGGCGCCGGCCTCGCCCAGGCCGACCTTCTTGCCGACGATCACCGGGGTCAGCACCAGCGACTCCAGAAGGTGCAGCCCGACGAACGACAGGGTGACCCCGAGCAGCGCGCCGGTCGAGAAGTCGAGCAGCACCATCAGCAGCGCCAGGCCCGCGCCGATGGCGGTGCCCACGTAGGGGATGAAGGTCAGCAGGCCCGCGATGATGCCGACCGGGATGGCCAGCGGGATGCCGCAGATCGACATCGCGACCGCGTACAGCACGGCCAGGATGCTGACGACCACCAGCTGGCCGCGCACCCACGAGCTGACCACGGTGCCGATCTCGCGCATGGTCTCGGTCGCGGCGGCGCGGTGGCGCGGCGGCACCAGGCGGATGGCGCCGCCCGACAGGTGCGGGAAGTCGACCAGGAAGTAGAAGGTGAAGACCGGGATCATGATGAAGTTCATCAAGAGGTGCAGGATCGCCGGCACGCTGCCCACGGTGGCGCCCAGCACCGGCAAGAGCGCGCCCGACAGCTTGGTGGCCAGCTGCCCGGCGTCCATGCCGGTCTGCTTGAGCATCTCGGCGAAGGTGTGCGGCACCTTGATGCCGAACTTCTTGTCGAGCCAGGGCACCACGTCGTTGGCCAGCTTGGTCAGCGCCCGCGGCACCGTCTCGGAGAAGTGCGCCAGGTCGTTGGCCACCAGCGGGATGATGAGCAGCACCGCCAGCCAGACCAGCAGGACCAGGAAGCTGAGCAAGAGCAGGATCGACAGCGCGCGCGGGATGCCACGCTTGTGCAGCTTGGTGACGATGGGGTTCAGCAGGTACGCCAAGAGGAGCGCCATGCCGAGCGGGAACAGCACCGCTGACAGGCGATCGAGCACGAAGTAGAAGGCGACCACCGCCAGGGCCCAGAACAGGGCGTGGAACAGGAGGTGGGTGCGGCGCTCGCGGCGCAGGATCCCCTTCACTCCAGCACCGGCAGCAGCTGGGCGCGCACCGTCACCGGGCTGCCCTTGACCACGGTGACGAGCTGGTAGTGCGAGTGATAGCCGTCCTGCCTGAGCTCGATGCGACGCACCCCGGGCTGCACCGGCACGCCGCGCCGCCGCACCTGGGCCACGGTGCCGGCCAGGAAGTCGTCGACATAGATCCGGGCCCCGGGGAGGTTGGCCTCGACGCGGATGAGGCCCTCGGGATCGCGCGCCGGGATGTCGACGTAGGAGTACTGCGGCTTGCAGCCCGCGGCGGCCAGGGCCGTGATGGCCAGCATGCCGGCCAGCGCGCCGGCCAGGGCGACGCCGCGGGCGAACCGGCCCGGACTCTTCATGGCGCCTCCGTGCTGAGCACGACGGTCAGCTCGCGCTCGCTGGCGGCGGTGACGGTGACCTCGAGGCCGGCGAGGGCGCTGGCCTCGAGCGCGCTGCCGACCGCGCGCGGGGTCTTGCTGGTGCGCGCCAGGTAGCGCACGTCGGCGGCGCTGATGCGGCGCAGCTCGGGCGCGATCGGCTTGCCCTTGTCGCCCGAGGCCTCGGCCAGCGCGGTCGCGAACGCGCTGAGATCACGGAAGCTCGACATGCGCGCGACGATCACCGTGAGGCCGCCGGGATCGGGGGCGCGCGGGGCGCTGGGTCGGGCCGCCGGGCGAGCGGCGGCGAGCAGGCGGGTCGCCAGCGCGGTCGCGGTCTCGCTGCGCGCGCGGGCCAGCGCGGCCTCGGGGCTGGCGGCCACCGCGGCGCGGGTCAGCTTGTCGTCCTCGAGGCGGCTGCCGCTCTGCCCGTAGACCACCCCGGTGCAGCTGGCCTCGGCGCCGTGCAGCCTGGTCGAGCGCACGCGACCGCCGGCCGTGACCTTGCAGCTCAGCGCCAGGGCGTGGCTGCTGCCCGCGGTCAGGTTGGCGGTCGCCACCGGCCCGACCTCACCGCTGCCGAGGTCGCCCGCCACCGGGGTGAAGCCGGCTGCGGTCGCCGCGCTGTGCACCGCCGCCTTGCTGTCGGCGTCGGTCTGCACCACCAGCCTGGGCACCTCGGCGGCAGGCGCCACCCCACCCAGACCCATGACCATCGCCACCACGACCAGCGCTCTCACTTCCCTGCCCCCTTGACGCCCACGATGATCACCAGCGCTCCCGTCTTGCGCGCCAGCTTCAGGGCCTCCGCGGCCGCGTCCGCCAGCGTCAGATCGGCGCCCGTCGCCGCTCTGGCCTTCAGCTTCACGGTGCGGGCGCCGGCGCGCACATCGGCGGCAGCGGCCTTGGCCGACGCCACATACAGCACCGGCCCGCTCCAGCTGGTGCCGCCCGCGCGCAGCGTCGGGGCCACGCCAAACTCGCCCCCGAGGCCGGTGGCGTCCACCACCAGCGCGGTCGGCGCCGCGTCGTCCAGCGCGGGCGCGTCGGCGGCCTCGCGGGGGTCGAGCGCGCCGCGCACGACCTCCAGCGCCACCCGCGCACGCAGCCGCACCGCGCCGTCCGAGAAGTACTCGCTGGCCTCGAACACCGCCTCCGCCGCCAGCGCCGCCTCCAGCCGCGTCAGCGCCGCGCCGTCCTTGCACGGCGGCGACCCCGCGCTGCAGCCCAGCCGCTCGGCCACACTGTCCTTGCCGCTGGCACGCAGCCCCAGCGCCAGCGCCAGCAGCTTGCGTCGCGCGTTCTTCTGCGCCAGCCGCTGGGCCGCGACGCGCGCCACCGAGGGCGACGGCGCCGCCATGTCGGGCGCCCCCGCGCCGGCCGCGACCAGGCTACCGGCCAAGAAGTCGGCCCCTGGCGTCGCCGCGCTGCCCGGTCGCGCCGCCGCCGGCGCCGCCGCGCCGACCAGGGCCCCGGCGAACCCGGCGCCCGCGCCCAGCCAGGCCACGACCAGCAGCGCGGCGCGCGTCCCCCGCCCCGCGCTCACTCCCACTCGATGGTCCCGGGCGGCTTGGAGGTGATGTCATAGACCACGCGGTTGACGCCACGCACCTCGTTGATGATGCGGCTCGACATCCCGGCCAGGAGCTCGTGCGGCAGCGGCACCCAGTCGGCGGTCATGCCGTCGCGCGAGTGCACCGCGCGGATGGCGATGACGTCGGCGTAGGTGCGCTCGTCGCCCATGACGCCGACCGACTTGACCGGCAGCAGCACGCCGAACGACTGCCAGATCTGCTCGTACAGGCCGGCGGCGCGGATCTCCTCGTCGATGATGGCGTCGGCCGCGCGCAGCACGTCGCAGCGCGCCTTGGTGACCTCGCCGAGGATGCGCACCGCCAGGCCCGGCCCCGGGAAGGGCTGCCGCCACAGGAGGTGCCTGGGCAGGCCGAGCTCGGCACCCAGCTCGCGCACCTCGTCCTTGAACAGCTCGCGCAGCGGCTCGATCAGGCTGAGCTTCATGGTCTCGGGCAGGCCACCGACGTTGTGGTGCGTCTTGATGGTCGCCGAGGGCCCCTTGTGCGAGACGCTCTCGATGACGTCGGGGTACAGCGTGCCCTGGGCCAGGAAGTCGAAGCCGCCGCCCAGGCCGTGCGCGGCCTCGTCGAACACCGCGATGAACTCGCGCCCGATCCGCTTGCGCTTGGTCTCCGGCTCGGTGACGCCGCTGAGCTGGGCCAGGAAGCGCGCCTCGGCGTCGACCACGCGCAGGTCGATCTTGAAGTGTTGCTTGAAGATCTGATCGACCTCGGCGCGCTCGCCCCCGCGCAGCAGGCCGTTGTCGACGAAGACGCAGGTCAGCCGGTCGCCGATGGCCTTGTGCACCAGCGCCGCGACCACCGAGGAGTCGACCCCGCCCGACAGTCCGCACAGCACCTTGCCGGTGTCGCCGACCTTGGCGCGGATGGCGGCCACCGCCTCGTCCACGAACGACACCATGGTCCAGTCCGGCTTGCAGCCCGCGATCTTGAACAGGAAGTTGGAGATGATCTCGTTGCCGCGCGGCGTGTGCGCGACCTCGGGGTGGAACTGCACGCCGTGGATGTTGCGCGCGCGGTCGACCACCGCGGTGAACGGCGACGACGGGGTGTCGGCCACCACCTCGAAGCCCGGCGCCAGCGCCTCGACCCGGTCGCCGTGCGACATCCAGACCCCGATGTCCTCGCCGACCTTGAAGCCGTCGAGCAGCCCGCTGGCGCGGGTCACGCGCACGGTGGCGCGCCCGTACTCGCGATCCTGGGCCGGGACCACCACGCCGCCGAGCAGCTTCATGGCCAGCTGCAGGCCGTAGCAGATCCCCAGCACCGGCACGCCCAGGGCGAACACCTCGGGCGACACCGTGGGCGCGCCCGGCTCGTAGCAGGATGAAGGGCCGCCCGACAGGATGATGGCCTTGGGCGCAATCGCGCGGATCTTGTCGAGCGCCAGCGTGTAGGGGTGGATCTCCGAGTACACGCGCTGCTCGCGCACGCGGCGCGCGATGAGCTGGGTGTACTGCGAGCCGAAATCGAGGATGAGGACCGTCTCGCGCGTCGTCGACATTGCGGGCTACTCCACCCGGTAGTTGGGGGCTTCCTTGGTGATGATGACGTCGTGCACGTGGCTCTCGCGCAGGCCGGCCGAGGACATGCGGATGAAGCGCGTGCGCTGGCGATGCTCCTCGATGGTGCGCGCGCCGACGTAGCCCATCGAGCTGCGCAGGCCGCCCACCAGCTGGTAGATCGACGCCGACAGCGGCCCCTTGTAGGGCACCCGGCCCTCGATCCCCTCGGGCACCAGCTTGGACTCGCTGGCCACGTCGGCCTGGAAGTAGCGATCCTTGGAGCCCTCCTTCATGGCGCCCAGCGAGCCCATGCCGCGGTAGGTCTTGTAGCTGCGGCCCTGGTGCAGGATGACCTCGCCGGGGGCCTCCTCGGTGCCCGCGAACAGCGAGCCGATCATCACGGTGGTGGCCCCCGCCGCGATGGCCTTGGAGACGTCGCCCGAGTACTTGATGCCGCCGTCGGCGATGATCGGGATGTCGTGCCGCCCGGCCTCGCGCGCGCAGTCGTTGATGGCGGTGATCTGCGGCACCCCGACGCCGGCGACCCCGCGGGTGGTGCAGATCGACCCCGGCCCGACGCCGACCTTGACGGCGTCGACCCCGGCCTTGATCAGCGCCGCGGTGGCCTCGGCGGTGGCCACGTTGCCGGCCACCAGCTGCGCCTTGGGGAAGGCCTTGCGCGTCGCCGCCACCGCGTCGATGACGCCGCGGGCGTGGCCGTGCGCGGTGTCGATGACGATGACGTCGACCCCGGCCGCCAGCAGCGCCTCGACGCGGGCCTCGCGATCGGCGCCCACGCCCACCGCGGCGCCGCAGCGCAGGCGGCCCAGCTCGTCCATCACACTGAGCGGGTGGGTCTGCGCCTGCTCGATGTCCTTGATGGTGATGAGGCCGCGCAGCTTGCCGCCGGGGCCGACCACGATCAGCTTCTCGATGCGGTGCTTGTGCAGCAGGCCCTTGGAGTCCTCCAGCGTGATGCCCTCGGGCGCGGTGACCAGCTTGGTGGTCATCATGTCGGACACGCGCTGCTCGAGGTTCTTCTCGAAGCGGATGTCGCGGTTGGTCAGGATCCCCACGCAGCGCTTGTCGGCGTCGACCACCGGCAGGCCGCTGATGCGGTGGCGCCGCATCAGCTCGACCGCGGTGCCCAGCTTCTGCTCGGGGTGGATGGTGATGGGATCCACCACCAGGCCCGACTGCGCGCGCTTGACCTTGGTGACCTCGAGCGCCTGCAGCTCGGGTGACATGTTCTTGTGCAGGATGCCGATGCCGCCCTCACGCGCCATCGTGATCGCGGTGGCCGCCTCGGTGACGGTGTCCATCGCCGACGACACCAGCGGGATGTTGAGCAGGATCGAGCGTGTCAGGCGGGTGCGGACGTCGACCTGGGTCGGGAGCACGTCGCTCTCGCCCGGCACCAGGAGCACGTCGTCGAACGTGAGACCTTCGCGGAGCTCTTCCGGCAGCATGCTCAGCTATACAACGAAATCTCGCCGAGTCACACGCCGAAAAGGCGGTCGGAGCTACTTGGCGGGAGGCGCTGCCGTGGGCGCCGCGGCGGCCGACGGCAGGGTCCCACGACCGCGCAGCACCTCGGCGATGTCGATGCCCAGCGTGGCCTTGAGCTGCTCGGCCGCGGCCATCACCTTGGTGGGCAGCTCGCCGGCGGCGTCGACCGAACCCGCCGGCAGCATGGTCAGCTTGTTGACCTGCACCGCCTGCACCGTGGACACCACGCTGCGCAGCAGCACGTCGAGCTTCTGCATCAGGAAGATCTCCTTCGCGTTGGGCCCGGCCTTGGCCCACGCGGTGGCGACCGACGACAGCGCGCGCGCGGTCGCGATGCCGTTCTCGATGATGGTCGAGGCGCCGGCCTTGGCGGCGGCCTCCTCGGCGGCCTGGCGCGCCTTGGCGGGCAGGACCACGTCGGCCTCGAGCTGGCGCCGGACCTGCTCCTGGCGGGCGCCCTGCACCCCGACCTCGGCGTTGGCCTTGGCGATCAGGGTGACGACGCGCGACTGCTCCTCGGCGACCAGGGCGGCGCGCTGCGACAGCGCGGCCGCGATGCGCCGCTCGTTCTCGGCCTTGGTGATGGCGATGTCGTTCTGGATGCGGACCAGCGCGGTCTCCATCTCGTTGGTGGCGGCGCGCTCGGCGGCGTCGGCCTGGGCGCTGGCCTCGGCGATGACCGAGTTCTTCTGCACCTCGGCCGACTGCTTGCGACCCAGGCTGTTGAGGTAGCCGGCCTCGTCGGACACGTTCTGGATGCGCAGCGAGTCGAGCACCAGCCCGAGCCGCCCGAGATCCTGCTCGGCCTCGTCGAGCAGCGACTTGGCGAACGAGATCTTGTCCTCGTTGACCTGCTCCGGCGTCAGCGTCGCCAGCACGCCGCGCAGGTTGCCCTCCAGGGTGTCCTTGGCGATCTTCATGATCTGGCCACGGTCGAAGCCCAGGAAGCGCTCGATGGTGTTGTTGATCAGCGGCTCCTCGCCGGGGACCTTGATGTTGGCGACGCCCGACACCGTCAGCGGGATGCCGCCCTTGGAGTAGGCGTCGGTGATGCGCAGATCGATGATCATGTTGGTGAGATCCATGCGATCGATGCGCTCGAACAGCGGCTTGCGCAGGGCCCGGCCGCCCTTGACGATGCGGTAGCCGATCTTCTTGGGCCGACCGCCGACCTCGATGTTGCGCGACACGCCCGACAGGATGAGGACCTCGTTGGGCTGGCAGATGTACAGCAGGCGCTTGATGGTGGTGATGATGACCAGCAGGCCGACCGCGCCGATGCCGGTCAAGAGCATGATGAGTTCGGTCTTCATCGCGACACCCCCTGGCCCTGGCCCTGGCCCTGGCCCTGGCCCTGGCCCAGCTGCTTCTGCCCCGCCGTCGACAGGATGGCCGGGATGTCGATGCCGATGCTGTCCTTGAGCGAGGCCAGCACCGCGCGCACCGTCTCGGGATAGCTGGCGACATAGTTGGCCAGCGCCTTGCCGTCGCCGCCGTCGATCAGGCTGACGTCCCGCACGCGGACCGCGGTGCGCACGCTGTCGACCACCGCGGCGACCAGCTGCTCGATCTGCTGGATGAGGAAGATGTCGCGCGCCTGCGGGCCGGCCTTGCTCCAGGTCTCGGCCATCAGATCGAGGACCTGGCCGACAGCGGCCCCGTTCTCGGCGATGGGCGCGGCCTGACCGCGGGCGATCGACGCCGCGGCGACGCGCTGCGCCTCGGCCGGGATCTCGACCTCGGCCAGCAGGCGCGCCTGCTCGACCTGGGCGCGCACGCCCTGCAGCTCCTGCTCGGCCTGGGCGCGCGCGGTCAGCGCGGCGGCCAGCGAGCGCTCCTCCTCGGACTTGGCCTGGGCCTCGAGCTCGGCGCGCAGGCGGCGCAGCTCGTTCTCGCTCTGCACGATGGCGCGCTTGCCGTTGGCGCGCGCGATCTCGCCGCGCGCGGTGGCCGCGGCGACCTCCTTGTTGGCCTCGTTCTGCGCGTTCGACTCGGCGATCGAGGCGTCACGCAGGATCTGTGCGATGCGCACGCGGCCGATCGACGACAGGTAGTTCGACTCGTCGGCGACGTGCTGGATCTTCAAGGTGTCGAGGTGGAGGCCGAGCTTTTGCAGATCCTCCTCGGCGTCGGCCAGCAGGGCGTCGGCGAACTTGAGGCGGTTCTCGTTGATCTCCTCGGGCGTCAGCGTCGCCAGCACCTGGCGCAAGATCCCCTCCAGGGTCTCCTTGGCGACGCGCCGGATCTGCTCCTGCGGGGTGCCCAGGAAGCGCTCGATGGCGTTGTGGATGTGGTCGCGATCCGACGACACCTTGACGTTGGCGATGGCGTGCACCGACAGCGCGATCCCGCCGCGCGAGTAGGCGTTGGTGACGTGCAGCTCGATGGGCATCAGGCGCATGTCCATGCGATCGATGCGCTCCACGATGGGCCAGCGCGTGGCGCCGCCGTCGAACACGACGCGGAAGCCGACCTTGGTGCCGTCGGCCAGCGTGCGCGAGCGGCCCGAGAAGATCAGCACCTCGTTGGGCCGGCAGATGTGGCGCAGCGAGCTGATGACCATGAGCAGGAACAGCAGCACGCCCAGCGTGGCGCTGCCCGCGATGATGCCCAGCTTGATCTCGGGCGTGACCCAGGGTGGCCAGGTGAATGCAAACAGGTCCATGGTGTGTGTCGCCTCCTAGGCCGGGGTTTCCCGGTCGGGTGGGTGGATGATGCGAGCCGTGCCGTCAGCGGTGACGTCGAGGACGAAGGCGGGGGCGCGCACCGGGAAGGGCCGGTCCTCCTCGGTGATGGCGCGCAGGTCGATGGCGGTGCCGCCGACCTTGAGGCGGATCTTGCCGTCGTCGCCCTTCGACACCGGGATGAGGACGACGCCCTCCTGGCCGCGGTAGTCGGCCGCGCTGGGCAGGCCGCCGACGCCCTCCTTGCCGATGACCCGCTGCGCGACGGTGGCGCCGGTGCCCGCGGCCAGGCCGAGGCCGAGCGCGAGCAGCCCGGTGACTGGCTCGCCGGCCATGTGCAGGCCGGTGACGGCGGCGCCGGTCAGGCCGCCGAACGCGGTGAAGTAGGTCCAGAAGCGGCTGTTCTTGAGGATGGATGGGCGCTTCTTGCGCGGACGGAGCTTCTCCAGCGCCCTGGGGCCAGTGACCGCGAGCGCGGCATCGCCAGCGCTGACGTGCGCCTTGTCGTGGTCGTGATCGTGCCCGCCGGTGTGGCCATCGGTGCCGTGACCGGCGGCGACATCGCCATCGGCGTCGGCGTCGATGGACTTGTCCTTGCCTCCCGCGATCAGCGAGAAGGTGACAAGACCACCGCCCACGATGAGCGAGAACAGGTACGCCGCCAGCATCTCTCCCGGACCCTGCGCCTCACCTGATGAGCGCCCCGCGCGACTTTCGTTCATCGGCCTCGGCGGTGCAAGCCCAACCTGCGGCCAAGCGCACAGGGGTTGCGAGGGTCACGGTCAGCGGCTAATGTGCGCCGCCAGCGCGACTCGCCAAGCCGGGTCGCGCTGGTCGCGTGCGTGATGGGCCCTGCGGTCGGGGGCGAAACTGTGGAGGAGGAGTTGTGATGAAGATGAAGCTTCTGAGCTGTGTGATCTCGCTGACCGCCCTGGCCGGCCTGGCCTCGGCAGGTGCGCCGCCCGCGCCCGCCGCCAAGACGGCCCCGGCTCCGGCGGCCAAGGCTGCGCCTGCGCCTGCGCCGGCCGCGGCCAAGACCCCTGCCCCCGCCGGGGCGCCGGCCCCCAAGGCGGAGGCCAAGGCGGCCACCCCCACCCCGCCCGCGGCTCCGCCGGCTGCGCCGGACATGGCGGCCATGATGCCCAAGCCGGGCCCCGAGACCATGGCGCTGGCGTTCATGGCCGGCAACATGAGCTGGACCGGCAAGGTGATGGCCAACGCGATGGGCCCGGGTACCCCCGAGATGGCGACCAAGGGCAGCGCCAAGTGCAAGTGGGTCCACGCCAAGCTGTGGGTCCAGTGCGACGTCTCGGACACCTGGACTGCGGGCAAGTCCAAGATGACCATGACCGGCACCATGCTGACCGGCTGGGACTTCATGGCCAAGGGCTACCGCGGCACCTGGGCCGACTCGATGGGCGGCGCCATGTTCATGGCCGGCAAGCTCGAGGGCACCAAGTTCGTGCTGGAGTCGAAGGGTGACTACGCCATGATGGGGCAGCCGATGGCCTTCCGCATCACCTGGGACTGGACCGACGCCAAGGCGCCGAAGATGCTCCAGGAGGTCAAGATGGGCGCCAAGGGTGCCTGGACGCTGACCACCGAGTCGGTGATCAAGGGCATGAAGGTGCCGGCCGCGCCGGTGCCCCCGCCGGTCATGCCCAAGGGCTGAGATCACGCATTGCAGCACCACGGAGGGCGCCCAGGTGGCGCCCTTCGTCATTTTCGGGGGCTGCGTCGCCGACTACGCGGATTGACGAGCGCGTCGGGCTGCTTACTTTGACGCCATGCGCAACCTGTCGACGATCGATGCTGGACGACCGGGCAACCGGTGGCTTCGCGGCAGCGGCGTGGGCGCAAATCACGCCCGCACCGCGCTGCTGCTGGGTGGACTGACCGCCCTGGTGGTGCTGGTCTCGGGCGCCCTGGGCGGCACCGGCTGGGCGGTGGGCGCCCTGGTGGTGATGGCGGCCATGAACCTGGCCGGCTGGTGGTTCAGCGATCGCATCGTGATCGCGATGCACCGCGCGCAACCGCTGCCGGTGGAGGAGGCGCCCGAGGTGCACGCCGCAGTGGCCCGGCTGGCGCGCCGGGCCGGGATCCCCAAGCCGCGGATCTACTGGGTGCCCGACCACGCGCCCAACGCCTTCGCCACCGGGCGCGGGCCGCGCCACGCCGTCATCGCCGTGACCGAAGGGCTGCTGAACCTGCTCGAGCGCGACGAGCTCGAGGGCGTGCTGGCGCACGAGCTCAGCCATGTCCTGAACCGCGACATCCTGATCTCGACGGTGGCGGCCACCCTGGCCGGCGCGGTGTCGCTGCTGGCGCGGATCGCGGGCTGGAGCGCGCTGCTGGGCGGTCACCGCCGCGACGATGATGGGCCCAGCCCCCTGGCGGCGCTGGCCCTGATGATCGTTGCGCCGCTGATCGCGGTGATCGTGCAGCTGGCGGTGTCACGCAGCCGCGAGTTCGGCGCCGACGCCACCGGCGCCCGGCTGGCGGGCAGCCCGCTGGGGCTGGCCAGCGCGCTGGACAAGCTGCACCGGGTGTCGCGCCGGGTGCCCATGCGCACGGCGGATCCGGCCACCGCCCACATGTACATCATGGCCCCGCTGTCGGGGCGGACCCGGGCCCTGGAGTGGTTCTCGACGCACCCCCCGGTCGAGGAGCGGGTCCGTCGCCTGCGCGCCATGGTGGTCTGAGGCCGCCAGCGCGGGCGGAGTGATCGGATCTGCCCTGGCAGCCGTAGATTGCGTGGATGCTGGGGGCAGGCTATGAAGCGGCGGTGCTGACGTTCCTCGCGCTGCGGGTGGGTCAGGCCGCTTCCGGAGCGTCCGCGGAGGCCGGCGAGGATGCCCGCGTGCTGGCGGCGGTGGCGCGCGGGGAGCGCGCCGGGTTGCGCACGCTGTACCAGCGCCACGCCGGGCGCGCGCTGGCCATCGCGCTGCGCATCATGAGCGGGGACAGGCACAGCCGCGCCGAGGCCGAGGAGGTCGTGCAGGACACCTTCCTCGAGGTCTGGCGTCGCGCCGCCCAGTATGATCAGAGCCGCGGCAGCGCCGGGGTCTGGATCGCGACCATCGCGCGCAGCCGCGCCATCGATCGCGTGCGCGCCCGGGGCACCGCCGAGCGCACCGCCAGCGCCGCCGCCGCCGAGCCACACAGCGAGCCGCCAGGCGTCCTGGAGGAGGTCGAGCAGCGCAGCCTGCGCGAGCGCATCGCCGCCGCCCTGGGCGAGCTGCCCGCCGAGCAGCGCACCGCCATCGAGCTGGCCTACTTCGAGGGGCTGAGCCAGCGCGAGATCGCGGCGCGCACCGGCGCTCCGCTGGGCACCGTGAAGTCGCGCGTCCGCATCGCGCTGGGCCGCCTGGCCAGCGTGTTCGGCGCCACCGGGGGTGACCGATGAGCGGCGCCCCGCTGGGCCAGGACGAGCTCGAGGAGCTGGCCGCCGGCCACGCGCTGGACGCGCTGACCGCGGAGGACCGGGCCCGCTTCGAGGCCGCGCTGGAGGCGCAGCCCGAGGCGGTGGCGGCGCTGACGCGTGCCCGCGTGGGTGCGGCGGCGCTGGGGGCGGCGCTGGCGCCGGTCGAGCCGCGCCCCGAGGTGTGGACCGGGATCGAGGCCCAGCTGGGCGCGGCGCCGGGCGCCGGTGCGGCGGGCGCGGCGGCAGGTGCGGCGGGCGTGGTGGCAGGTGCGGTGGCGAGCACCGGTGCGGCGGGCACGACGGCAGGCGCGGTGGCGGACTCCGGTGCGGTGGGCGCGGCGGCGGGTCCCGCGCGGCGCGAGCCGGCCGGGCGGGCCGGACGGATCGGCCGGGCGCTACCGTGGGCGGTGGCGGCGCTGGCGGCGGCGCTGGCGCTGCTGTTCTGGCGGCGCAGCGAGGAGGGCGCGCGGCGGGCGCGCGAGACCGCGCAGCTGGCGGCGTTCCGCGCCGCCGAGGTGGCGACGCGTGATCGCGAGCTGACCGCCGAGCGCGGCGTGACCGCGGAGTGCCGGCGGGACCTCGACGCCATGCGGGACGACGTGGCGCTCAAGAACGAGGCGGTGGCGCTGCTGGAGCACGCGTCGACCCGCGTGGTGGCGCTGAGCGCGCAGGGGGGCCGCGCGCATGGCGGCAGCGCCATCGTCAACCTCGCGCAGAGGCGCGTCGTCATCGTGGCCACCGGGCTGACGGTGGAGGCCGGCAAGGACTACGAGCTGTGGGTCATCCGCGGCCAGGACAAGCTGGCCGCCGGCCTGCTGCATGGTGGCGAGCGCGGCCAGGCCATCGCGCGCGTCGATCCCGCGCTGCTCGGCGACGGCGCCGACGCCCTGGCCATCACGCTGGAGCCCGCGGGTGGTGGACCGGTGCCCCAGGGCCCGGTCGTGCTGCTCGGCCTGGTACCCGGGAGCTGAGCTCCGCGCGCGCGGCGCACAGCGCGAAGCCTCAGGCGGCCCGCTACACCACGTTGGATTCGCCGGCCAGGATCTGGTGTGTCGCCAGCTCGCGGCGCGCGGCCTCGCGGCGGATCTCCTCCCACAGCGTCGGGTGCGCGGCGACGACCTGGTAGAAGTCGCGCGGCGGCAACTCGGCCAGCTCGCTCGAGTCCGACGCCACCACCGTGGCGGAGGCGACGCCGCCGCGCAGCAGCGACATCTCCCCGAAGTAGGCGCCCTCGCCCAGCTGCGCCAGCGGCACCGGGCCGGTCGGGCCGTGCTTCATGATCTGGACGCCGCCGAGCACCACCAGGAACAGACCGCCGCCGCTCTCGCCCTCCTGGATGATGACCTCGCCCGACTCGACATGGCGGGTGTGGAACAGCTGTGCCAGCGCGGGGCGCTGCTCGGCGGGCAGCGCGCGGAAGAACGGCGCGGTGGCCACCAGCGAGGACAGCAGCCGCTCGCGGAAGAAGCGCTCCAGGGCGCCGCCGACGCCGGGGTGATCGACCGCGATCTCGTCGAGCAGCCGGCGCGGGATCTCGAACAGCTCGACGTCGGTCAGCGCCTCGACCGAGGCGTGGCGCTTGCGATCGGCCAGCAGCGCGAACTCGCCGAACAGCGCGCCGTCTGCGAGGCGCGCGACCTCGACCAGGCGGCGGCCATCGGGGGTGCGCTTGAGGACGCGGACCTGACCCGAGGCGATGACATAGCAGGCGTCGCCGGGATCACCCTCGCGCACGATCAGGGTGCCGGGGCCGACGCGGCGGATCACCATGCGGCGCAGGATCTCGGCGTGCGCCTCGGCGGGCAGCTCCTCGAACAGCGGCAGCACGATGGCCAGACCACGGGCCTCCTCGGCGGCGCCCAGGCGCGCGAAGGGACCGTCGAAGGCCTGGGTCAGCTCGTCGTCGACCGAGGGCGTCGGCATGGGCAGCAGGTCGACGTCGCGACGCCGGCCGTCGCGCGCCATCGGCGAGGCCGCGCGGGTGTTCTCCGGTCCGTGCTGGTCGTCGGGGCGCTTGGGCACCGGCGCGCGCGGGCGGGTGGCGTCCTCGAGGTTGCCCCGGCTGGGGGGCGGCGTGGGCAGCGAGCCCGGGCCGGTGTCGCCGGGCTGGGTGTCGGAGCCCGGGGTGGTGGCCTCGCCGGGGAGCTCGGCCGGTGTCGAGAGCCGTGGCGGCGCGGGCCGTGCGGGCGGTGGCGCGGCGGCGTCGGGCGGACGCAGCGGCAGCGGACGGCCGGTGAGGCGCTCGATGGCGGCCTCCAGGTTGGTGCGCGGCGGCGAGCCCGGCGCGCGCGCGGATGGGCGCGGCTCGGGCGTGCGCGGGCTGGCCGGCGCGGCGGCGCGCGGCTCGGGCGTGCGCGGGCTGGCCGGCGCGGCGGCGCGCGGCTCGGGCGTGCGCGGGCTGGCCGGCGCGGCGGCGCGCGGCTCGGCGGGACGCACGCCGGTGCTGCGCGGGTCTTGCGGGCGCGGCTCCGCGGGACGCGCGCCGGTGCTGCGCGGGTCTTGCGGGCGCGGCTCCGCGGGACGCACGCCGGTGCTGCGCGGGTCTTGCGGGCGCGGCTCGGCGGGACGCACGCCGGTGCTGCGCGGGTCTTGCGGGCGCGGCTCGGGGGCCAGCGCGCGCGCACCGGTGGCCGGGGTGCGCGATGGCGCTGCCGGCAGCGCGGGCTCGGGGCGCGCCGGAGGCAACCGCTCGCCCAGCGGCGGGCGCGGCGTCGGCGCCAGCGCGGGCATCTCGGGATCCAGCGGTGGCGCCACCGAGCCCATGCGCCGGGTGCGCCGCTCGCGGCGCGCCGGCGTGTATTCGTGCTCGGGCTCGGGCTCGTGCGCAGGCGCCTCTGCGCCGGGCGAGGTGTGCTCGCCGTCGGCGTCGGCCACGCTGACCACCTCGGCGGTCATGGTCTGCAGGCTGCGCGGATTGGTGTCCTCGCTCCAGCCCTGCCGTGGCGGGAACAGCTCCGCCGCCTCCAGCCGGTCGACCTTGTGGGTCTCCATCAGATCCAGATCGTCGCGCCCACCCAGCGAGGGTGGCGACGGCAGCGGCAGCGCTGGCGACGACAGCGACGGGATCGGCAGCGACGGCAACATCGGCGGCGACGGCAGCGGCAGCGCCGGCGAAGACAGCGCGGGCAGCGGCGGCGGTGGCAGCGGCGTGGGCACCGCCATCGGCTGCGTCACCGACGGCGGCGGGCTGCTCGCCTGCTGCGCGCCGAGCCGCAGCGGCGGCGGCGGCAGCGGCGTGGGCACCGCCATCGGCTGCGTCCCCGACGGCGGCGGGCTGTGCAGCTGCGCCGGCGCCACGTTCAGCGGCGGCGCGCTCAGCGGCAGCGACGACGGGGGTAGCGATGACGGCGGCAGCGACGACGGCGCGCTCAGCGGCAGCGACGACGGCGGCAGCGACGACGGCCCGCTCAGCGGCGAGCGCCGCGACTCCAGCGCGCCGCCCACCGGCCGCAGCGGCGTGACCTCCTGCATGAAGGTCGGCGCGTCCTCCTCCTCCTGCCCGGGCGGCATGCGCTCGACCACGCTCTGCGGCGGCGCCTGCACGCGCTGCGGACCGCTGGCCGCGCGCAGCTCGGTGGGCTGCTCGAGCACGCTCTCCAGGCGCTGCGAGGGCGGCGCCGGCAGCTGCGACCCCGAGAAGGTCGGCTCGCCCGACTGCACCGGCGGGGGCGGCCCGCGCAGGATCAGCGGCTCCGACGGCATCCGCCACAGGCTGCCCGCCGAGGTCGACGGATCATCCTCACCCAGCGGGAACGGCGCTGGCAGCGGCGTCGGCCCCGGCGTCGGCGTCAGCAGCGGCGGCGGCACCGTCGGACTGGCGAAGCCGCGCGAGGTCTTGGGCAGCCACGCCGGGCGCGGCGGCATCGCCGGCACCGCGCCCTGCATGGTCCCCGGCAGCAGCGGCAGCGGCAGGCCGCTGCCCGCGGGCTCGGCGGCGGCCTCGCTCTCGAGGCGTGACAGCAGCACACGGGTCTCGCCCTCGCCCGGATCGATCTCCAGGATGCCGCGGCACACCGCCACCGCCTGGGCGCGTCGACCCTGCGCCTCGTAGGCGTGCGCGACCTCGCGATACAGCTTGATGGCGTCGGACTTCTGTCCGAGATCGCGGTACGCCCCCGCCAGCTTGACCTTGCTGACGAGGTTCCCCGGATCGTCCTTCGCCGCACGCTCCAGCTCTTTGACGAGCTTCTTGAGCTTGCGAGGGTTGTCCTCGGACATCGCTCTGCGATCCTAGACTGGATCGGTGCTCATCGAAAGCTTTAGATATTGGGGAGTTGTTACGGTCGCTCGGGAAAGGGCCTGGCTCACTTGTCCTGCGAGGTCAGCGTGATGGGGGCCGAGACCCGCATCGACTTCGAGGGCAGCCCCACGAAGCGCCAGCCCTTCATGTTGCCGGTGACGCAGTCGTTGAACGACTTGCCGATCTTGGGCGACACCGTGGCGTTCGAGATCTCGCCCTTGGGCGACACCGTGAAGTCCAGGTTCGCCTTCAGGGTCTGGTTGACCAGCGAGTTGTCCTGCTTGAGGGCGCGGTCGTAGCAGGACTGGATGGCGCCGCGGTTGTCGCGGATGACCTTGATGGCGGCGGCATAGACCTGCTGCGCCTCGGCGCTGGTGATGTCGGCCGGCGTGACGTGGCCGCCGCTGCCGGTCTTGCGCGCCTCCAGGGTCAGCACGTCACCGACGACCTTGACGGTCACGGTCGAGGTGTCGACCGCACCCTGCTGATCGGCCAGGGTCTTCTGGCAGCTATCGACCAGCGTCTTCTGCTTGCTGAGGTCGATGGTGCACTCGTCCAGCTTGGACGCCAGCTCCTGGATCCGCTTGCCGTCGTCGCCGCCCTTCTTCCCGCAGCCCACGCCCAGCGCAATCGTCACCAGCAACGCCACCGCACGACCCGTTCGCTGCATACCTGTCATCGCTCGATCGCCTCTCTCGTGACGGTGGTCAGCCCTCGCTGGGGCCTCTTTTCTTATCATGGTTCTCATTCGACTGTACGAGTGGCGCGCTGCTTGGGTGACCTGGCGCCGGCACCGGTACCGTCGCGGGCGCTGGCGGGGTCGCCGCGGCGCGGATGCCCCAGCTTACCAGGTGCCGGTCCAGCAGCGCGGTGGCCCGCTCTGGGGTCATCGCGTGGTGCATCGCCGACTTGACGCTGCCGACCAGCGCGGCCATCGCCAGGTGCAGCTTGTCCTCGCGCCCCTTGGCCTCGCGATACAGCACGTTGGGGCCCTTCTGGCACTGGCCGAAACAGCTCTGCCAGTCGAGGATCACGTCGTCGCCGAGGCCGCGCCGGTCGACATGGCGCCCGAGCTCGGCGTGGATCCGCGCCGAGTCGCGCAGGTCCCCGCAGGTGGGACCGCGACAGACGAGCACTCGGATCTTGCGGCCCCCGGACACGGACTCTTCATTTTCCCCGGGAAGCGCGGGAAAGCTACTGCGAAGATGCCCTAGCCCTTGCCACCGGCTGCAGAATCCGCAGCCTTGGGAGCCTCCGCCTTGCCAGCATCGCGCTGCTCGAGCACCCGGCGCACATACTCGCGCACCTTGTCCTGGGTGCGCTCGTCATCGGCGACGAAGCGCAAGAGCTCGATGTCGCGCGGGCCACCCAGCAGCGCCAGCGACTCGATCGCCCGCGCCAGCGCCCCCGGATCGACCGCGAACATGGGGTCGGAGCGGTAGGTCAGGATGAACTGGGCCAGCGGCGCCGCGGCCTCGGGGGCGCCCAGCTTGCCGAGCGCACCAGCGATCTCGGCCAGCGTCTCCAGCGGCGTCGCCGGATCCTCCAGGTGCGCCACCAGCGCGGGCACCGCGCCAGCGCTGGCGCCACCCGCGCCCAGCTCGCCCAGCGCGCGAGCGATGACATCGACGCCGAAGGCCTTGGCCCCGGTCACATAGTCGGTGTGGACCTCGAGCTGCTCGAGCAGTGCGGGGGCCGCGGCGGCGTCCTTGCGCGCCACCAGGGCGTCGCCGGCCTTCTTGTAGACCTCCGGCTTGATGCCCTCGCGCACCACGATGTGCAGAAGCTCCTCGGCGACCTCGGGCCCGTCCAGCGTGGCCAGCGCCTCGACCGCGAACAGCTTGATGTCGTCGTAGCGACGATCCGGATCCCACACGATCTTGGCCAGCTCGGAGGCCAGTCCCTTGACGGGATCGCCCTCGGGGGCGCTCCAGGCGCCGATGTCGAAGGTGCCGCCGCTGATGCGGGCGTCGACCTTGCCGAGCACGCTGACGCCGCCGGTCTTGCCGTCGAGGCCGCGCAGCTCGCCCTCGGACGAGACGTAGGCCAGCGCGGTGCCGGTCGACTCGGCGCCGACGACGTCGACGCGCGGGTGGGTGTGCGCCCAGCTCAGCTTGCCGGTGGCGGCGTCGAGCGCGAAGAAGAAGCGGTAGAACTGCACCACCGCGATCCCGCCCGCGAAGCTGACGCCGTCGTCGCTGACCGCGCCCTGCCAGATCAGGCGGTTGCGATCCAGCGCGGTGTAGTCGGCGCTGACCGTGGAGTAGGCGTTGGGCTGGTAGCTGGTGTCCTTGAAGTCCTTGGGCAGCGCGACCTGGGTGTTGGTGGCGCCCTTGGCGGTGCCGGTGCACGACTTCTCGTTGAACATGAAGACGCGGCTCGAGCCGTAGAAGACGCCCTGCTCGGTGGCGCGCACGAAGGTGATGGCCTCGTCCTTCTGCCGGATGCGGGCCTCCTCCTTGCCGCTGCGCGCGTCGAGCACGGTCAGGTACTGCGACAGGTAGGGCACGAAGACCTCGCCCGAGCGCGCCGCCGGCGCCCCGACCTTGCCCTTGGCGGCGTTCGACCACCACTCGCTGCCCGACGACGCCGACAGCCCGACCAGCACGGAGTTACCGCCCGAGGTCTCGGCCGCGTAGAACACGCCGTCACGATCGGCGGCGATGCCGAGCAGCTTGCCCTTGAGGCCGACGCTCCACAGCTTCTTGCCGCTGGCGACGTCACGCGCGACCAGGGCGTTGCCCTCGCGCGCGAAGACCTGGCCCTTGCCGACCACGACGCGCGAGCTGACGTCGGCCTCGACGTCCCAGACCTTCTGCTTGCTGGCCAGATCGAACGCGATCATGCGGCGCTTGGGCTGCGGCGTCGACACCAGGAAGCCCATCGGCTTGCCGGTGCTGTTGGCCACCGCCAGCGGCCGCGCCGGGCCCTGCTTGTGCACGCAGGCGCGCACCATGGCGACGTCGTTGTCGCTGCGATCACCGGAGAACGCGCCCGAGCCGCCGCAGCTGGCCAGCAGCGCCACGCCGCCCATGGCGGCCAGGGTCTTCATCATCGGGGTGGTCTTCACTGGCGCTCTCCCAGGATCTTCTCGGCCTCGGCCCGCGACGGGGGCTTCACCTTGCCAGCCGGCTCGGCGATGTACTCCGCCAGCGCGGCCAGCGACATCTCGCCGGGGATCTTGCCCAGCGCACGCACGACCTCGAGCTTGACCTCGTCCTTGAGGTCGTCGCGCATCAGCAGCCCGCCCAGCGCGGTCGACAGCAGATCGTCGCGCACGTCGCCGATGAGGTCGCCCAGCTTGGCGGCCAGATCCGGCGTGGCCAGCTTGCCCAGCGCGCTGGCGGCGGAGTCGTCGCCGCGCTTGAGCAGCGCCATCAGGGTCTCGGCGGCGCCCAGCTCCTTGCGCTGGGCCAGCGCGTTGGCGGCCACCGCGCGCACGCTGCCGGCGCCGTCGTGCAGCGCCCGCATCAGCAGCGGTACCGCGGCCTTGTCGGGCGTCGCCGCGATGGCGTACAGCGCCTTGACGCGCAGCTCGTCGTTGCGGTTGCGCGCGTAGTGCGCCAGCGCCTCCAGGGCGGCGGCGCTCTTGTGGAACGACAGCGCGTCGAGGATGGCCATCGACAGCTTGGGCGAGGTCCCCAGCGCCAGCTGATCGAGCAGGATGCCGACCACGGCCGCCGACGAGGCGGTGCCCGAGGCCTTGCCCAGCGCGTCCGCCGCGGCGGTCGCCTTGTCGAGCTCACGCGAGGCCAGGTCGGCGCGGAACGCCTCCAGCTGCGCGGCCGTCAGCGCGACGCCCAGCTTGGGCTTGGCCGGCGCGGCCGCTGCCGCGGGCGCCTTGCCCTTGCCCTTGGCACCACCCGCCACCTTGCCAGCCGGCTGCGCGATCGCCTGCGCGAGCGGCAGCGCGAGCGCCAGCCCGAGCACCAGCACACTCCCTGATTTCTTCATGATCTGGCCGTTCCTCCGCGCCGACACGTAGCGCGAACCCGGCCCGTGGTCAAGGTCGCAGCGAGGCCAGCCCCGCAGGCTGCTAGTTGCCTTCGCCCTCTTCGAACACGACGTTCCCCGTCACCTTCGGGACCTTGCCGCCCGCCGTGAAGGTGGCCTCGGCGATGGGGCCCGACTTCGACGACATCTTCAGGAGGTACTTGCGGTTGGGGCGGATGTCCTGGTCGGGGTGCTTGAGGCTGACGGTCGAGATGTAGCTCTGCTGGCCGCGGCCGCGCAGGTACTGCTCGAAGGTCGAGATCAGGCGCAGCGTGCCGTCGGTGATGTCGTAGACCTTGATGGTGATCTGCGAGTCGTCGAGGGCGCGCCCGAAGAAGGCCATGATGTTGAAGTTGTAGGCCCACTCCTTGGTGGCCTCGGGGTCGGTCGGCGCGATGTTCTTCTGCGAGGTCTTCTTGGCGGCGGCGCGCAGCGCGTTCTCGCTGGAGGCCTTGGTGGGGAACGACTTGCCGCTGACGAACAGGGCGCCCCTGCCGCTGCTCTTCTTGGCATGCGCGGCGGTCTCGACCAGGGCGACGGCGGCCAGGGCCACGGACAGCGACAGGGCGATCGAACGGGTGGTCTTGGACATGAGCAGCTCCCCTGGGTAGTGACGAAGCGCGATGGACGCCCTAGCCTAGCAAGGGATTCATCGCTTGCCCAGCGCCTCCGCCACCCGGGCCAGATCGGCCTCGGGGGTGCCGCGCTCGCGGGCCAGGACGATGGTGCGATGGGCCAGCACCCGGTAGGTGTTGGCGATGTCGGGGTCGGTCAGCGCGGCCAGGTTGCGCGCGACCACGGCGGCGTCGCCGCGCATGATGGGGCCGGTCAGCGCCTTGGGCAGGCCGACCGCGCCCAGGTTGTCGAGCGTGCCCATGGCCAGCGGCAGCAGCGCGGCCAGGGCGCTCTCGCGCGGCAGGCCCAGGCCGCCGAGCACCGCGCTGGCATCGGCCAGCAGCGCCACCAGCGCGTTGGAGGCCAGCACCGCGGCGGCGTGGTAGGCCGGCAGGTCGTCGGCGGTCAGGCGCAGCGGGCGCGACCCGATGGCGAAGGCCAGCTGGGTGGCGACGTCGACGGCGGCGGGGTCGCCCTCCACCGCGAAGGTGGTCTCGGGCAGCTTGATGGCGGCCCGGCGTGCGTCGGTGAAGGCGCGCAGCGGGTGCAGCGTGCCCAGGCCGCGCACCCGTCCGGCCAGCGGCGCCAGCGCCTGCGCCGACGGGGTGCCGCCCGAGCAGTGCAGCGCGACGGCGCGGGGAGACAGAAACGCCGAACTGGCGAGCGAGCTCGCCACCTCCGCGATGGCCTCGTCGCGCACCGCGATGATCAGCGCATCGGCCTCGCTCATCAGATCGGGCAGCGGCCCCGAGTAGCCGGCCACCCCCGACAGCGCGGCCGCGGTGCGCACCGCGTCGGGGCGGCGCGCCCACAGCCCCAGCACGGGGACGCCGGCGTGGCGCAGCGCGCTGGCCAGGGCGCTGGCGACGGTGCCGGCGCCGAACAGGAAGACGTTGGGGGTGGGCGTGGTCACGGGGCTCCTTCGGGCAGCGGCGCCAGCGGCGCCGCACCGGATGTGTACAGCTGGTGGACACGGATGTAGTCGGCGACCGAGCGCGGGACGAGCTGCGCCACGTCGTCACCGCGCCCCAGCCGGGCGCGGATCTCGGTCGAGCTGATCTCGGGCAGCTCGAGCTCGGCCCCGGGCAGCGCGGGGTGGCCGCGGCGCCCGAGCACGATGGGCGGCGCGCGCCGCGTGACCTCGTCCCAGCGGTACCACTTGTGCGCCTCGCCCAGGATGTCGGCGCCGACCACCAGGCGGAAGGCCTCGCCCGGCATGGTCTGCTCCAGGCGCTCCAGCGTCAGCAGCGTGCGCGACTCGCCGCCCAGCTCCTGCTCCACGCGCGAGACCTCGACGCGGCCGGGGGCGAACGCCGCCGCGGCCAGGCGGCACATCTCGAAGCGGTGCTCGAAGTCGCACAGCTGCTTGTCGAAGGCGTGGCGGTACACCGGCACCATCAGGATGCGGTCGATGGCGTGGGTCTCCAGCACGTACAGGCACGCCATCTGGTGCGCCGCGTGCGGCGGGTTGAAGCTGCCGCCGAACAGCGCGGTGGTCACGGCGACGCCTCGGGATACAGCAGATGCGGCGCGCGGGCGGCCCGGAAGGCCGCCTCGGCCGCGGGCAGCGGGGCGCACAGCGCGGCGAACGAGGCCCCGGCGTCGAGCCCCTCGCGCAGCGCGCTGCTGCCGGCGAGCAGGTCGATGGCCTTGCGATCGCGCACGAACTCGTAGGCCTCGGTGTGCCAGGCAAACTCGCCACGGCCGCGCTCGCGGCTCAGGCTGGCGGCGGCCCACAGCGCGGCGATCCCGGTGCGCACCGGGCGGAAGCTCACCGCGTCGTGCACGTGCAGCTGGACGCCGCCGCACAGCTCGCCGGCGTGCTTGTTCCAGGTCGGCCGGAACGAGCAGGGCCGGAAGCGCACCCCGGGCAGGCCGAGCGCGCCGAGGCGCGCGGCCAGCAGCTCGGGCTCCAGCCAGGGCGCGCCGAAGAGCTCGAACGGCAGCGTGGTGCCGCGCCCCTCCGACAGCGTGGTGCCCTCGAGCAGACACATGCCCGGGTACACCAGCGCGGTGGTCGGCGACGGCATGTTGGGCGACGGGATGACCCAGGGCAGCCCGGTGGCGGCCCAGTGGTCGCCGCGCCGCCAGCCGCGCATCGCCAGCACGGTCAGCCGGCAGCCGAGGCCGAGCTCGGCGTTGCTGAGGCGCGCGAGCTCGCCCGCGCTCAGCCCGTGCCGGGTCGCCACCGAGTGCAGGCCCACGAACGACTCGAAGCCGGGCTCGATGCCGGCGCCCTCGACGTCGGCCGCGAGGCCCCCGATGGGGTTTGGCCGATCCAGCACGATGACCTCGAGCCCGGCGCGCGCCGCCGCCTTCATGGCCAGCAGCAGCGTCCACACATAGGTGTAGTAGCGCGCCCCGACGTCCTGGATGTCGAACACCAGCGCGTCGAGGTCGGCCAGCATGGCCGGGGTCGGCGTCAGCGAGGCCTCGGTGTCGCCGTACAGGCTGTACACCGGCAGCCCGGTGCGGGCGTCGCGCGCGTCGGCGACCCCGGCCATGTACTGCACGTCACCGCGCACGCCGTGCTCGGGCCCCAGCAGCGCGCGTACGTCGAGGCCGGCCGCGACCAGCAGATCCGCGGTGTGCGCGAAGCTCGAGTCGACGGAGGTCGGGTTGACGATGAGGCCGAGGCGACGTCCCGCGAGGCGCGCGCGCTCGTCAGTCAGCGCACGCGTGAGGCCAATCTCGACCATGCTGGTGGTGTATCAGAAAATCGGGACGGGCTTGAGCGTGACCTGTCCACCGGCGGCGACCACGCGGAAGCGCACCTGGCGACAGTTGTACTTCTTGATCAGCGACAGCTCGTTGACGCGCAGCTTGGCCACGAAGGCCTCGAAGCTGACGCCGCCAGCGTCGCCGCTGGCCTTCTTGGCCTTGCTGAACTCGTCGAACAGGCGCGCGTAGTAGGTCGGCTCCGACTCCTGCGCCAGCGCCAGCGTCTCTGGATCGGTGGTGGCCTGCTGCGTGGTGGCCTCCATCTCGCCGAGCAGCACCGAGGGGCGCATCTCGCCCCCGCCCTCCTCGTCCTCCTCGCCTGGCTCGGGTCGCCCGGTCAGGCGCGACATCATCACGTTCAGCGCGTTGGCCAGGCCGTCGAAGTCGGCGCCCACCGGCTTGAACACATAGTCGATGTTGCCATTGATGATCTCGGTGACGCCGAGCTCGATCTCCTCCGACTGGCCGAGCACCGAGCGCGCGGTCAGGAAGATGGCCAACAGCGCGATCACGAGGGCGCCGAGGCCGAGCAGCGCGATGGCCAGGCGCACCTTGCCGTAGGGCTTGATGGCGGCGTCCTGCGACACCAGCACGACGGCGCCGCTGGTCTTCTCCTCGAAGTTGCGGATGGCCACCGTGGTCGCAAAGTAGTTCTGGCCGCCCAGCGAGATCGACACCACCTGATCGGCGCGCCCCGAGGCCAGCGCCTTGGCCATCAGCCCCGCGCTCTTCAGCTTCTCGGTCAGCTTGTCATGGGTCGCCTTGTCGACGTTCTGCAGCGACGACACCCGGACGCGGTCCTCGATGAAGTAGGCCACCTGGGCGTCCATCTCGGAGGCCTCGGCGATGGCGCCCTTGTTGTCGATGACATAGCCGACCAGCAGCGCGCCCACCGGCTTGTCACCCTGGAACAGCGGCGCCACGCCGACCTTCATGTAGTCCTGGTTGCGATAGCGCCAGATGTCCTTGGAGCCGGCGACCTTCGACGACCCCAGCACCTCGGCCACCAGCTTGTGGCCCTTGGCCCACTCGTCGGTGATGGGCTGACGCTCGCCCTGGCGCAGCGCGATCTCGCCGCTGGCGTCGAACACCGCCAGCACGTCGGGCTCGGGCACCCCGGGCTCGCGCTCGCCCTTGATCTTGGCGAACACCGCCTCCGACAGGGTGTAGCGCTCGTCGACGCTGTTCTTCGGGACCAGCAGGGCGACCACGAGCTCGTCCTCGTGGGTGGTCGCCATACGTTCTGCCTGCTTGGTGGTGAAGATGGCGTCCAGCGTGGCGTTGCGCTGGACCAGGGCAGCGACGCGCGCGGTCCGGTCCTTGACCTGGGCTCGCGCCTTGGCCTCGAGACTGGAGGGGACCGTGAAATACACTGCGCCGGTGAGAGCCAGGATCAGGGCCGCGACCCCTACCCCGATGTGCAGACGGGTCATGCCGTGCGCTCCTGTGAGCGGGACTGGTTCGGCCGGATTATAGGCGCCAGGGTTTCGGGCAAGTCAAGGAATGCCGGGGACGCGCCTCACAGGGGCCTGCTGCACGGTCTTTGAGCAACGCTGGTTTCGGTGTCGGAGACTGCCTGTTCTTGGCGCTCACCCACAGGTTATCCACAGGCACCGAATTCCAGCCGCGAAGTTCGCTTACATGCAGGTTGTGTGTGGGTTGACGCCACTGCGTCAAAGGCAATCCAGTTGCATTTCAGCGCGTTCGCGGGGCGCTGAGTGACATTCGCTGACGGGGGGGTGAATCAGGGTGGTGTCACCGCATGTGCCAGCGAGGGCCGGTGTGCGAACCGGTGATAAAACTGTGGATAACGTTTTTCGGACGAGATTGGGCCGGTTTCTGGGCCTGATTCAGGCAACTCAGGGTTTCGTGGCCTGCTCGCTGTAGCCCTGGGCCAGGCCGGCGCACTCCTTGATGGCGCGCAGCTCGGTGGGCCAGGACTGGTAGCACAGGTGCAGGGCGAAGCCGTAGGCCAGCTCGTCGTCGAGGTCGGCGTCCTCGGCCACGAACAGGGTGGCCGACTCGGGGATGTAGCGGCTCTCGTAGGTGCGCGCGGGGTCGATGTCGAAGTCAGGGAACAGCGCCGGCTGGGACAGCGTGCGCGTGGGCACCAGCGCCAGGGTCAGCGGCACCGCGCGCAGCGTCTTTGCCTCAGGGCGCGACAGCTCGGCGAGATACTTGCCGAGCTGCTGCTGGGTGTGCGCGAGGTCAGCGGCCAGCCTGGCGGGATCCACCTTGATCCCCGCGATGACGCGCAGGGGCGCCGGGGTCTCCAGCGTGACGTCGGTGGCCACCTTGCGGCTGAGCGCGACCGGGTGTGGCTCGACCCGGCCGGTGGGGCGACCGGGACGCTTGCCGGGCGAGGCGGTCGGGCCGGGGCCATTGACCAGGGCGGCGTCGGGGGTCCTGCCCTTGGCCTTCTCGCTGCTCTGGCCGCGCATCGCCAGCAGGCCACCGACCCCGCCGGCGACCACGGCCAGCGCGACGCCGATGGCCAGCGCGGGGCCGCGCCGCTTGCCGCGCCGCAGCGTCGGCGAGGACAGGCCCTCGGGCTCCAGCGCCGCGGCCAGGCCGGGTTCGCTGGGCGAGTCGACGGTGGTCGGCGGCGCCACGGGGCGGCGGCGACCTGGCGCGGTCGGCGCCATGGTGGGCGCGGCCGGGATGGGATCGGCGGCGATGGGGCGCTCCAGCGCCGGGCTGGGCTGGGTCGGGTTCTCCTCGGCGGCGCGGCCGGCGCCGCGCAGCGCGGCCTCGAAGGCCAGGCGCATGTCGCGCGCGTCCTGGTAGCGCGCGGCGGGATCCTTCTTGAGGCTGCGCAGGAGGACCGCCTCGACCGCGGGCGCCAGCTTGACGCCGTGCTCGCTGGGCGGCCGGGGCGCCTCCTGCAGGTGCTTGGACATGACCTCGAAGTGGGTCTCGCCCTCGAACGGCGTCTCGCCGACCAGCCCTTCGTACAGCGTGATGCCGAGCGAATAGAGATCTGAGCGCTGGTCGACGACCTGGCCGCGCACCTGCTCGGGCGACATGTAGCGCACCGTGCCCATGGTCTGGCCGGTCTCGGTCAGGCGCTGCGAGGTCTGCACCACGCGGGCGATGCCGAAGTCCATGACATAGACCTCACCCTGGGCGCCGGGGCGGATGAGGACGTTGGACGGCTTGATGTCGCGGTGGACGATGCCGGCGGCGTGGGCGTACTCCAGCGCCTTCAGGACCTCGATGGTGACGCGGATGGCCTCGGCGGGCTCGACCTGGCCGTGCTTGATGATCTGGCGTTCGAAGGTGTCACCCTCGACCAGCTGCATGACCAGGCACAGGCGGCCGTGATCCTCGCCGAAGTTGTACAGGCGCACGATGTTGGGGTGCTCGAGCTTGGCCAGCGCGCGGGCCTCCTCGAGGAAGCGCTGCTTGAGCGCGACGTGGACCGCCAGCTCGGGCGGCAGCACCTTGATGGCGACCGCCTGCTCGGTCATGACGTGGCGACCGCGATAGACCAGCGACATGCCGCCCTGGCCCAGCAGCGAGGTCACCTCGTAGGTGCCGAGCAGCTTCTGCCCCAGCAGCTGCTCGGCGTCGTTGCCGGGCACCGGCTCGCCGCAGTGGATGCACAGCGCGTGGGCGGCCTCCAGGGGCTCGCCACACTTGGCGCAGCGTGCCGTGCTGCTGCCGCTTCCGCTGCTCGGCTTCACGGGGCGACGGCGGCGCCCAGGAGGCCCGTGGTGCGGGCGTGGCTGGGGATGCGCGCCAGCAGCGCCTCGAGCGCGGCGTTGACCACGGCGGGATACTCGACTGGCGTGTAGTGGGTGCCGCCCGGGATCACGGTGAGGGTGGCGCCGGCGATCTGGCGCACCATCTTCTCGGCCGTGAACACCGGGGTCAGCAGATCCTTGTCGCCCGTGATGATGGCGGTGGGGACGCGGATATTGCCCAGCACCTGGCGCGCGTCGTGGCGTCCCAGGGCCTGCATGGTGCGGGCGTAGACGTCGAAGTCCATGCCCGAGAAGCCCTGCGACAGCTCGAGGAAGACCTCGGTGTCGACGGTGGGTGACACCATGCCCAGGCGCTGCAGCGTCGGCAGCAGGCCCGACCAGGCCACCGAGCGCGTGGTCACGCGCGCGATCAGCTTGTGCTGGCGCTGCATCAGGCGCAACACCGCGGGGATGATGTAGCGGGTCAGGCGCGAGGCCAGCGCGCTGTTGAACGGGCTGCCATAGGTGCCGTTGATGGCGGCCAGCCCGGCGAAGCGCTGCGGACGCAGGCCGAAGTACTCGAAGTTGACCTGCACCCCCATCGACCAGCCCACGAACAGCGCGCGATCGATCTTCTCGTGCTCGAGCAGGGCGTCGAGATCGCGCGCCTGCTGGGAGATCTCGAGCGTGGCCAGATCACGGGGGCGCGCCGAGTCGTACAGGCCGCGGTAGTCCCACGACAGGATGCGGTAGCCAGTGCCCAGCGCCTTGTAGATGTGGCGGTAGGCCTCGCAGGTGCCGCCGAGGCCGTTGGACAGCACCACCGCGGGCGCCGAGGCCGGGCCGCGCACCTGGTAGGCCAGGCTGGTACCGTCGGAGGTGACGAAGCGTCGCCGCTCGAGGTCGGGGATCATGCCAGCGTCATTGTCGCACATCTCGGCTCGCCGGTACGCCGAGCCGAGATGCTCTGGTTCTGGTTCTAGAAGATGAGGGCGAGACCGACGCGCAGCTCCGACGACTCCTCGCTGTCGGGCAGCAGCGGGAGGCTGGTGCCAGCCTTGTCGGTGGCGCTGCCGCTGGCCAGGATCTGGGTGTCGTCGCTCCCTTGGCGGTTCAGCTTCTCGCGGCGATTGTAGCGGCCCTCGACGTCGAGGCGCAGGCTGCGGCTGAGGCGGGCCGACAGGCCGATGCCAGCGTAACCGCCGACATAGTCCTCGGAGGTGTCGACCGAGCTGCCGATGCTGACCTTGCTCATGGTGTAGCCGGCGCCGGCCGACAGGTACGGGCGCAGCTGCGCGCGCTCGCCGGTGAGGAACAGCAGCAGGCCGACCTGCGGGGTCAGATCGCGGCGCTGAAGGTCACGGTCCTTGTCCTCGGTGCCGGTGGCATCGACCGCCAGCTCGACGCCGAGATTCATGCCGGCGTCGAGGCGCAGATAGCCGCCGAGGCCGCCGAAGTCGCCGCCGCGGCCGTCCGAGTCGCCGGTGTGGCCGGCGATCACGCGGGCGCCGCCGCTGATGGTGTTGCGCCGGGCGGGACGCTCGGCGACCACGGTGGGGTAATAGACCGGGGGCGCCACGGTGCAGCAGGCGACCGGGGGCGGCGGCGGGGCCGGCACCGGGTAGTCACAGCTGGGGCCCGAGTCGACCTGGACGCCGATGCCGATGGAGCCCGAGACGTAGCCGCCGCCGTACCAGCCCGCGGGCGGCCGTGAGAAGCGCTGCGCGCGGTAGGGCATCGGGATGCGCGCCGGGTTGCGATAGCCGCGGTAGCCGACGCCGAAACCGGCGCGGAAGCCGCCGCCGATGACGACCACGCCGTCAGCGTGAGCCAGGGCGGGGGCCAGGGAGAGGGTCGCGACGGTGGCGAGCGACAGAGCCAGACCTGCACGCATTGAGGACCTCGGTGAATGAACGCTTCGGGGCCCGGACACTTGCGGTGCTCCCGCGGTTAAGCGGCAAGACGCATCAGGATGGAGTTTGTTCTAAGGAATCTCGCCGGGATGTGGCCTGGGTCACCACGGGTGGGGCCAGCGCGTGGGCCAGGCTGTGGGCCGCGGCGATGAGGACCGCCAGGGCCACGCCGGGGGCCAGGATCAGCCAGGGCGACATGTAGAGGTGGGCCTGGCGCAGAAGCTCGCCCCAGCTGGGGTTCGGGGGTGGCGTGCCGGCGCCCAGGAAGGACAGCGTGGCCTCCAGGGCGACGGCGTGGCCGAAGGCCAGCGCGGCCTGGGTCAGCGCGGTGGGCAGCAGGGCCGGCAGGGTGTGGCGCAGCGCCAGCCGGGTCCGGCTGGCGCCCAGGGCGCGGGTGGCGGTGAGGTGGTCGGAGCTGGCCAGGCGCAGCGCCTCGGCGCGCACCGGGCGGGCGATCTGGGCCGCGCGCAGCAGGCCGATGACCAGGGCCAGGCCGAGCAGATCGCTGGCGCCGCCGCCCAGGCCGCGCGCGCTGAGCAGCAGCAGCAGCGCGGGCAGCGCGATGAGGACGCTGGTGGTGCGGGTCAGCGCGGCGTCGAGCCAGCGGCTGCTGGTGGCGAGCAGCCCGAGCAGCAGCCCGAGGCCGGCGGCAATGGCGGCGGCCAGCAGGCCCAGCGTGATGGAGCGCCGCGCGCCGTGGAGCAAGCGCGCGGCGACGTCGCGGCCGGCGTCGTCGGTGCCCAGCGGATGGCGCAGCGAAGGCGGGCGCAGGCGGGCCAGGTCAGCGCTGCGGTCGATGGAGGTGGGGCCCTGGCGGATGGGAGGGAACAGGGCCCAGTCGTCGGGGCCCATGGTGGCGGCCAGGGCGCGGTTGTCGAGGCCGCGCAGCGCGGCCGGATGGGTCAGGCAGGGCAGCACATAGGTGTGGCCGCGGTGGTGCAGCAGCAGCGGCAGGTCGCTGGCGATGAGGTCGGCGGCCAGGGCCAGCGCGGCGAAGGCGCCCAGGATGACCAGGCTCAGCCGTGCGCGGCGGGCGGCGCCCCGAGCGTGGCTGGGGACGGGGGCGACGGTCATGGCGCGGCTCGCTGGCGGGGGTCGAGCCGGCGCCGCGCCAGGTCGGCCAGGCCGAGGGCGAGCGCGGCCAGCAGCGCGGTGGTCAGCACGGCGCCGAGCAGGACGGGCTCGTCGTGGTGATCGATGGCGGCGAGCATCAGGCTGCCCAGGCCGGGAAGATCGAAGACGCGCTCGACGATGACGGCGCCGGCGGCGAGCTGCGGCAGCTGCACCGCGGCGAGGGCGCACATGGTGGGCGCGGCCTCGCGCAGGGCGCGCCAGAGGATGCGGCGCTCGGGCAGCCCCTGGGCGCGCGCGGTGCGAGTGTGATCGGCCGCCAGCACGGCGGCGATGGCGCTGCGCTGGGCGGTGCTGGCCACGGCATAGGCGCCGGCGGCCAGGCACAGCGCGGGCAGCAGCAGGTGATGAGCGGTGGTGACCAGGCGCGCCAGGCCGTGGCTGCTGGCGGGGGCCAGGCCGCCAGGGGGGAACAGCGCCAGGCCGCGGGACGAGGCCAGCGTGCGCAGGGCCAGGCTGGCGAGCACGAACAGGGGCAGCGCCGCGAGCAGGAAGGCGCTGCTGGCGAGCGCGCGGGCGCGCAGGCTGGCTGGACGTGCCGCGACCAGGGCGCCGGCGGGCAGCGCGGCGGCGTAGGCCAGGGTGAGGGCCAGCAGGATGAGGAGCAGCGTGGTCGGCAGCGCGGCGGCCAGGTGCTGGCTGACCGGGCGGTGGTCGCGCTGCGAGCGGCCGAGATCGAAGCGCACCAGCTGGCCCAGCCAGCGCCCCAGGCGCGAGCCGCTCAGGGCGTCGAGGCTGGCGCGACCGGGGCGACGGTCGCCGCTGGGCTGGCGCGCCAGGTAGTCGCGCGCGGCGACCACGGCGGTGCGGTCGTCGGGGATGACGCCGCTGGCGTCGGTGTCGGTGCTGAAGTCGGGGCCGCCGACGTCGGCCAGCGCGCGAATCGCGCGGGCCCGGGCGCCGGCCGAGGTCGCGCTGATGATGGCGCGCGCGAACAGGCGGCGCGCGGTGAGGGTGGCGATGGCGAGGCGGGGGTCGAGAGCGGCGGCGTTGGCGACGTGGTCATGCGCGGCGGCGGCGAGCGCGGTCGGGGTGTAGTGCGCGCGCACGCGGATGAACCAGGCCGCGAGGACGGCGCGGGTGTGCGGAGGGGGCGGGAAGTCGGGGTCGCTGTCGAGGTGGAGGCGGGTGGTGATGGCGAGGGCGAGCTCGAGGAGGGGCTCTGGAGCGGTGCTCGTGCTCGTGCTCGTGCTCGTGCTCGTGCTCGTGCTCGTGCTCGTGCTCGTGCTCGTGCTCGTGCTCGTGCTCGTGCTCGTGCTCGTGCTCGCGCTCGCGAGGGCGGCGAAGACCTCGGGCCAGACTTGCTCGGCGACGGCGAGCAGGCGCGCGCGGGCGGCCTCACGGGGTTCGCCGCTGCGGCGCAGGAAGCGCGCCAGCAGCGCGCGGGCGCGGGCGGCGCGGGTGTCCTCGGGGCCGCTCCACAGCGCGGCGCTGGTCGGCTGCGCTGACCGGGCCGACGGGACCTCGTCGGCGTCGCTGGACAGGCTGGCGCCGTGGCGCGCGATGAGCAGGGTGACGGCGCCGGCGAGGACGATGGTGGCGACCAGGCCGAGGCTGGCGCGGACGACGAGGCGCAGCGCGGGCAGCAGCCAGCGAGGCAGCCTGCGCGGGTTCATGGCGCGATCCACATGTCGCGGGGCCAGAACCACTCCAGGGTCGGGCGCGCTCCGGCGAGGCGCCGAGCGATCAGCGCGGTGCGCGCGTCGACCGCCAGGTAGCTCAGCGGGACCAGGGTGGCGAGCTGGCCGACCAGGGTGCGCTCGAGCGCCAGGCGACGGTCCGGGTCGGCCTCGGCGCGGATGGCCTCCAGGGTGGCGTCGACCGCGGGGCTGGAGCAGCCGCCGCGGTTGTCACCGGCGGCAGACTGGCTGCCATGCAGCATGGGGTAGAGGTCGGGCTCGAGGCCGCTCTGCTCGACCAGGAGGGCGGCGTCGAAGTCGCGCGCGGCCAGGGCGGCCAGCAGATCGCCCCAGGGCACCTCGCGCAGCGCCAGGGTGACCCCGACCTGGGCCAGATCGTCGCGCAGCAGCGCGGCCACCGGCGGCGCGGTGCGCGAGCCGGCCGGGGTCAGCAACGTGATGGTGCCGGGCACGCCGGCGTCGGCCAGCAGCGCGCGCGCGGCGGCGGCGTCCACCGCGGGCGGTGGCGTCCATGCCGGGGTGCCAGGCAAGAACGGCCCCGCGATCGGCCACGCGCGCCCCGCCAGCGCCGCGACCACACCGCGGCGATCGATGGCGCGATCCAGCGCCTGGCGCACCGCCGCGCTGGCCAGCGCCGGCCGGCGACAGTTCCACACCACGGCGAGCAGCTGCGGGGGGGCGTAGCGCTGCAGGCGCAGCGCGCCGCTCTGCACCGCGCTGTCGTCGACCAGCGCGGCGGCGTCGTCGGCGGGCAGGTGCCAGATGAGATCGAGCTCACCGGCGCGCGCCAGCTCGACGGCCTGGGCGCGATCGGCGACCACGCGGTAGGTCACCGCGTCCAGCCAGGGCGCGCGGCCCCAGTAGCGCGAGTTGCGCTCGAGGCGGATGCGACCCGCGCTCCACGACGCCAGCTCGAAGGGACCAGTGCCGACCGGCGCGCGCGCCGCGGGGTGGGCCGTGAAGTCGCCGCGCGCGAACACGTGCGCGGGCAGGATCATGAGGTGCGCCAGGCTGGCCAGACGCGAGAACTGGGCCCGCGCGAAGCCCAGGCGCAGGCGGCGCGGGCCGAGCTCGGTCAGCGTGAGGCCCTCGAGATCGGCGGCCCAGGCGGCGGCGGGCCCGTCCTTGCGCGCCGCCAGCTTCAGCGTGAAGACCACGTCGCGCAGCGTCAGCGGACGGCCGTCGTGCCAGCGCACGCCGTCGCGCAGCGTCAGCTCCAGGGTGCGGCCGTCGGGCGACAGCGTGAAGCTGTCGGCCAGGCAGGGCTCGATGGCGCCGGTGACCGGATCCTGGCGCAGCAGCGCCTCGTCGAGGTTGTGCCCGGTCCGGCGCGCCACGATGCCGTCGGCCAGCAAGGGGTTGAGGTGCGCCGGCTCGACCTCGAGGTACAGCGTGGCCTCGCCGCCGGGACGCGGTGGGCCCTGCTCGGGCGCGGGCGGCAGCGGGGGCAGCGCGGCGCTGGCGCTGCTGCCGGCGTCCAGCGTGTTCGGGCTCGCGCTGACGGCGCCGGCGTCGGGTGGCGGCGCGCGCTTCTTGCCGCGCTGGAAGCAGGCCGGGGCCGACAGCACCAGCAGCCCCAGCAGCCACAGGGGCCTGGGCCGCCGCGCGCGCGTCACGGGCCAGGGGCCGGTCGCACGCCCTGCAGCGTGAACCACCCGCCCTCCACCTCGAGGCCCTGGATCCCCTTGCGCACCAGCGCGACCGGGGTCGGCCGCGCCAGGGTCAGGATGGGCAACCGCTCGAGCAGCACGCGCGACAGGCGCTGGGCCTGCTCGACGCGGGCGCTGCCCTCGGCGCGGCGCAGCGCCTCCAGCGCGGAGTCGAGCTCGGCGTCGGCCACGCCGCCATAGTTCTGGGTGCCCTCGCTGCCCAGGATGGCGCCGAGATCTTGATCGGGGATGCCGCCCAGCTCGAGCAGCGCGAGATCGAAGTCGCCCTCGCGCAGCTTGGCCATGATGAAGGCGGGATCGGCGCGCGCCGCGGTCAGCACCATGCCGACCTCACGCGCCGCGGGCACCAGCTGCTCGGTCACCGCGCGGGTCAGCGGACCGCTGGCGGTCAGCATGCGCAGCGCCAGGCGGGTGCCCTGGCGCTCGCGGAAGTTGTCGCGGTCGCGATCCCACCAGTCGGAGTACTCCAGCAGCCGGCGCGCCAGGCCGAGGTCAGGGCCGGGCGGCGGCGCCACCGGCGGGCCCGAGATGGGACCGCCGGGCCACACCGGGGTGGCCAGCGCGACGGCGCGGCCCTGGTAGCCGCCCTCGACGGTGGCCTTGCGGTCGATGAGGGCGCCGATGGCGCGGCGCATGCGGATGTCCTCGAGCAGCCGGCCCTTGCGGACGTTCATCACCAGGTAGAGGAAGCGCGGCGGGGCCAGATCGCGACGCTCGAAGGCGGCGCTGATGGCGGGCGAGGCGATCTGTTCCGGGATGTAGGACGGCGGCACGCGCGCGATGATGTCGATGTCGCCCTGCTTGGCGCGGGTCAGCACGCGGGCGCCGTCGCCATCGAACACGAACTCCAGCCAGCGGTAGCCGGGGCCGGGCAGATCGTAGCTGTCGGCGCGCGCCAGCAGCAGCTGCTCGCCGCGCTTCCAGCGCACCAGGCGCCAGGGCCCCGAGCCGATCGGACGCCGGAAGGTGCGCTGCTGCATGACGTCGGCGGCGGTCAGCAGGTGCTGCGGCAGCACCGGGATCTCGGCCAGGTTGCGCAGCGCATACCAGGTCGCGCGGCGGTACAGCAGGCGGATGCGGCGCGGGCCGGCCAGCTCGACGCGATCGATGTCGGCCAGCAGCGTGCGTAGCTGGGTCGCCCTGGAGTCGCCCGCGCGCAGGGTGTCGAGCGTGAACTGCAGATCGCTGGAGGTGACCGCGCGGCCGTCGTGCCAGCGCGCGCCCTCGCGGATCTGCAGCTCGATGCGGCGGCCGCTGACGTCGATGGACCAGTTGTCGCAGACCCCGGGGAGGACGCCGGCGGTGGCGATGGGCGTGGTGGTGGGATCGGCGGCGGGTGGCTGGGCGCCTGGTGGGGCGGCGCCGGTGGGCGCGGCGCCGGACGCGGAGCGCGGGCTGGCCGGGGTGGCCGGACTGCTGTTGATGGTCTGCGCGGGGGCGTCGCTGCGGTAGCGCAGGATGGGCTCATAGATGGTGCCGAAGGTGATGGCGTTGGCCATCAGGTCGGGATCGAGGGCGGGGTTGAGACCGGTGGGCTCGTCGGGTAGCGCGATGACCAGGGTCTCGACGCGCTCGGTCTCGGGGCGCGGTGTGGTGTCGTCGCCCAGCAGGAGGTCGGGATCGACCGGGCCAGCGTCGCCGCCGCCGCCGGCGTGGCGCTGGGCCTCGCGGCGTGCGGCCAGCTCGGCCAGGTAGGCCTCGTGCTTGGCGTCCCAGCGGTCGGTGCGCGGGCGTGGACGGCAGCCTTGTGGGCAGCCTGACAGGGCCAGCGCAAGCGTCAGCAGGCCGACGCAAACGCCCATCCTGGCCGCGAATTGCGGGGTCGCGCACAGCGCGCGCCGAAGTGCGCCCGACGACTGAACTTTACGGGATTCTTTCGGCGTGATATGAACGCGGGCCATGAAGCGCTCTGCTCGTCTCTTGCTCGGTGGGCTCGCTGGCCTGGGCCTCAGTCTGGGGCTTTCTGCCTGTGAGAAGAAGCAGAAAGTCCAGGAATTGCCAAGCGTCAAGCTCGACCTCCCCGAGCCGCCCGCCTTCGAGGAGGCGCGCGCGACCTTCGAGGACGGCTCGCTCAGCGTGACGGAGCTGCGCCGTCACGGCAAGAAGTACGAGAAGAAGAACCTGACCGTGCGCGGGGTCGTCAGCTGGGTCTACACCTGCCCCAAGGAGATCTGGGAGTGCCGGTCGACCAAGGAGAAGCTGTGCGATCCCTGCGAGCGGCCGCACTACTACCTGGCCGAGAAGGCGGACGATCCGCCCGAGAAGGCGATCTGGATCGTCGACTACTCGCGCAAGCTGCGTGACTGGGAGGAGCCGCCGCCGCCCAATCCGGAGTGCAACCTGACCGCCCTGCCCCCGCCGGTGCAGCCCAACATCGGGGAAGAGGTCGTGGTCAGCGGCCAGTTCGGCTACGACACCATCACCGGCTTCCGCAACAGCCGCGGCCTGCTGGTGTGGTGCGGCCAGAACCTGTTCGGCGCGCCGCCGGCCCCGCCCGCCAAGGGCAAGGGCAAGTAGAGCTCGCCCCGCGGTCACCGCGGGTCGTGGTTTCCGGTCGCGCTGCCCTCGCCCTTCCCTCGCACCCGCTACTCCCCACTCAGCTTCCCCAGCAACACGGCACACACCTCGGGCGCCAGCGTGAAGCCGGCGTCGTCCGCGCGCTGCCCGGTCCACCAGCCCACGCAGCTGCCGTCCGCGCTGCTCGGCCCCAGCGCCAGCGTCAGCTGCTGGTGCCGCGACAGCTCCTCGACGGTGACCTCGAGCTCGGCCAGGGTCGTGTGCGGTCGTGTCGGCGCGGCGCCAGCGCCAGCGCGCGGCCAGCGCAGCCAGCCGGTCGCGCGCAGCCCGGCGAGCGCGTCGACCAGCGCGGCGGCGCCCTGCCCGGCCGGTCCCCCGTCGAGCCGGAGCCCGCCATCGCCGGGCGCCCGCGACAGCGTCTCGCTGCGGCCCCGCAGCCGCCGTATCACGCCGCGCACGTCGGTCGGGTTGACCGCCAGCAGCTGCCGCTCCCGGAAGCGCAGCGGCTCGGGCGCGAACCAGGCCTCGTCACCCTCGACGTCGAGTGCGAAGGCCTCATCGTCGCGCTGCACCAGCAGACGCTCGCGCGCCCCCACGCGCGCGCGTGCACCGAGGCTCGGTGCACGCGTGTGGAGCCGCAGCGTGAGGACGGCGCCGGAGCGCAGAGTCAGCGCGAGCTGGGCGCGAGGTGTCGAGCTGGGCACCGCGACCACGGAGGCGCCTTGGACGGAGCCCAGGGCGGTCAGCCAGGCCTCCAGGGCGGGCGTGTCGGGGCTGAACGGGGGTGCGGGGATCAGCCAGGAAAATCCACCCCCTTTGCGCTGCAGGGCCAGGGTGTCGGGGCCCGCGCTGAGCTCGACCCGGGTGACCTCGGTTGCGGCGACGGGGAGCAGGACGGGGTCGCTGTAGTCGGCGGCGGCGAGGTCGCGCAGGGCACGGGCGGTCTCGCCGAGCAGACAGGCGGTGCTCCGGGCGGGCGGCATTGTGTTGATTAGATTGATTGTGCTGTGTGCATGTAATCCATCGATCGTGGTGCATGGCAGGTCGAGCAGCTCGAGGGTGCGGGGGCCGGTCTGGATGCTGAGGAGGGTCGCGGCGCCGGTGACGTCCACGGGTGGAGTGGCGTCGGGCGCGGTCTCCAGCAGCGACAGCACCGCGAGCAGGCGGGTGGCGGCGTCCGGGGCGGCGCGCTGACGACCCAGCGGCGGCGCGGTCACCCAGGTGCGACCGTCGGGGGCGCGCTCGAGGACCAGCTGTTGCGACGGCGCCGACACCGTGACGGCCAGGGGCTGCGCGGGATCGAGGGCGAAGATGCGGGCGTCGCGCAGGCGCGCGAGCGGGATCAGGAAGGCGTCGGACAGCTCGCGGTCGACCACCAGGACGCCGAGGCGATCGCGCGCGTAGCGACCGTCGCCTAGCGGCGTCAGGTTGCCGAGCGCGAGGCTGACCGCTGGCGCGCGAGCGCTGCTGCGCACGACCAGCTCGGCGGCGGGCGGCGTGAGGCCATACTCGGGGCGGGCGGCGCGCAGGCGGCGGCGCGGCTCGAGCGCGCTGAGGGCGGCGCGCAGCGCGCGCTCGGCGTCGGCGGCCAGCGGCGCGGGCGTGGCCTGCTGGCCTGCGCCGACCAGCGTGATGGTCGGGCGCTGCGCCAGCCCGGTCAGGACCAGGGCGGCCTCGCCGGGGCGGCGCAGCTCGACGACGGCCCCGGGATCGGCGGCGGACCGCGGGAAGATCAGGCCCGACCCGGGCGCGCGCGCCGCCGGCCAGAGCAACAGCGCGACCAGCAGGAGGACGTCGAGCATCCCGAGGAGGACCAGGCGACGCAGCCCGTGGCCGGCGCCGCGCAGCGCCTGCGCAGGCGCGACAGAGGCAGCGTGGGGAGCCGCGCGGCTCATCTGCGCCGGCGCCGGATCACCAGCGCGCCGATGGCGAGGAGCGCCAGCGGCAGCGCGAGCACGGTGGCCCACAGCACGCCGCGGACCTCTGACGGCGCCATCACCAGGCGGAGCTGCTCGGGCGCGCGCGGGCCGGCGGCGACCAGCGTGCCGCGGTCGGTCAGCCAGGCCAGCCAGGCCACGCCGAGGTCGTCGTTGAAGCGGCCCGGGACCGCCAGCACGCGGGTGTCGAAGGCGCTGGGGTCGCCGAGGACGATGAGGCGGCCCCCCCCCGACAGCTCGGCGGCGGCGGCGAACGGGACCGGGCCGGCGCCGTCACCGGCCTCGGGGTCGAAGCCAGGCGTCGCCAGGCCGAGCACAGACTCGCGATCGGACTCGGCCCAGCCCGCGCTGGAGGTGGCCATCAGCACGGCGCTGGTGACGCCGTCGAGGTCGACCAGGCGCAGCTCGCGAGGGCGGTCCCAGACCGTGGGCCGCCGGCCGCGAAAGGCGCGGCTGGCGGGGTGCGCGCCGCGACCGCCGAGCAGACGGAAGCGACGCGGGCTGCCCAGCGGATCCCCAGGGTCGAGGGCGATCCGCTCGCCGAGCGCGATGCCCCGGCGCTCGGTCAACCCCTCGAGACCGGTCGCGGCGAACCCGGCGCCTGCCCCGGGCCCGGTCGCCGGTGAGTCGCTGCCCACCGCGATGAGGGCGCGGCCACCGTGGTCGAGCCAGGCCCCGAGCTGGTTGGCCTCCTCGGTGGACAGCGCGGTCGTGGGGCCGGCGATGACCAGGGCGCTGCATGAACTCGGGATGCTCGGGAGCAGCGCGGTGGGCGCCAGGTCGAAGCCGTGCTCACGCAGCCGGTCCGCGAGGACGAGCCAGTCCTCGCCAGCGGGCGCGGCGCTGGGATCGGAGTCGCCCACCGGGGCAATGACGGCGTCGCTGGGGCCTGGGTTCGTGCTCGGGCTCGGGTTCGGGGTCCCTGGGTCCGCGACGAGGGGGCGCTCGCCGTGGCCAGTGCTGGCACAGATGCGCGGGCGCGACTTGCTGGTGACGTCGAGGATGGCGCCGAGCAGCGCGGCCTCGGCGCGGAAGGCGGTCACCACGCCGGCGCCAGTCGAGTCCTGCCCGAGCTCGACCAGCTCGGACAGGCCGAGGGCGCGGGTGCGGCCGCTCGACTCGACCAGGATGGCGCCGCCGCGCTCGAGATCGGCGGGCAGGAAGCCGTGGCGCGCGGCCAGCTCGGCCAGGCGGCGCGGATCGTCGATGGGGTCTATGTGGACCACGGTGATGCGGCCGCGCGAGGCGTGCGCCAGCCGCTCCAGCAGCTCGTCGATGTCGTCGTAGAGCTCGGACAGAGCGGGCAGCCCCTCGAGCACGACGATCGAGACCGGCGCGGGCAGCTCGCGCGCGACCGCGACGCTGCGCGGTGACAGCGTGTAGATCCGCGCGCTGGTGGCGTCGCCGCGCCGCGGGTGGCGAGCCGCCAGCGTATTCGCGAGCACCAGCGCCAGCAGCGCGAGCGCGACCGCCGCGGGTAGCGCGCCCCGGCGCACGGCGCCTCGGCCGCGCTCCTTGCGGATGACGGCCTGGGTGGCGCCCCACAGCGCGCCGACGCAGGTGGTCGCGTACAGGACCAGCCAGCGCGAGTCCAGGATGCCGCGCGCGAAGTCGTCGAGGTGGCGGCGCAGATCGAGGTAGGCCAGCACCCGGGTCAGGGCCGGGCGCGTGGCCGCGAAGCCAGCTGCCCCGGTCAGGCGATCGAGCTCGGGCAGGCTGCCCAGCACCAGCAGCGCGGCCAGGCCGACATAGGTCAGCGCGGCGGCCAGCAGCTGGTGACGGGTCAGCGACGAGGCCAGCACGCCGATGGCCAGGAAGGCGGCGCCCGAGACGGCGACGCCGAGGTAGGCCGTCGCCACCGGGCCGAGGTCGAGGCTGGTCCCGGGCGGCGCGTAGCGCGCCAGCACGATCGGATACACCAGCGTCGGCAGCCAGAGCAGCAGGTAGAAGGTGAAAGCGGCCAGGAACTTGCCGAGGATGACCAGGCCGGGCGCACACGGCGCGGTCAGCGCGACCTCCAGGGTGCCCTCACGACGCTCCTCGGCGACCAGGCGCATGGTCAGCAGCGCGGGCAGGTTGAGCGCGAAGGCCCAGTACAGCGCCCCGCCACCAAAGAAGCGGCGCAGCACCGCGCCATACGCCGCCGGCGCCGCCGGGTCGGCCAGCGCGCGCACCAGCGTGAAGAACGCGATGCCCTGTGCGACAAGGAACAGCGCGCCGACGCCATACGCCAGCGGCGACACGAAGGTCGACAAGAGCTCGCGCCGATACAGCGCCCCCAGCTGCCGCACCGCCCGCGGTCTCGTGCTCGTGCTCGTGCTCGCGGCCGTGCTCGTGCTCGTGCTCGCCGCGCCAGTCAGCGCCTCGAAAGCCTGCGCCACACTGCCGAAGCGCTGCACCAGCTCCGCCGCCGTCGCGTTCGCGACCAGCCGGCCCCCGCTCATCACCAGCAGGCGGGTGCACAGCGCCTCGGCCTCCGCCAGCGCGTGCGTCGACAGCACCACTGCCCTGCCCTGCGAAAGCTCGCCCAGCAGCTTGCGCATCTCGGCCACCTGGGTCGGGTCGAGCCCCGCCGTCGGCTCGTCCAGCAGCAGCAGCGCCGGCTGCCCCAGCAGCGCCTCCGCGATCCCCACCCGCTGCCGCATGCCGCGCGACAGCTCGCCGCACAGCCGGCGCAGCACGCCCTCCACGCCCGCCGCCCGCGCCGCCTCCGCCACCCCGGCCGCCGCCACCCCCTTGAGCCGCGCGCGCAGCCCCAGATACTCGGCCACGCGCAGCTCCGCGGGCAACGCCGAGCTCTCCACCAGCACGCCCAGCGCGGCCCGCGTCGCCACGTGCTCCACCGGACGCCCCCCGAGCTCGACCACGCCAGCGTCCGGGCGCAGCCAGCCCGCCAGCATGCGCAGCGTGGTCGACTTGCCGGCCCCGTTGGGCCCCAGCAGGCCGACCACCTCGCCGGGCGCCACCGACAGGCTGAGGCCATCGACCGCCGTCCGCCCCGCAAACCGCTTGCACAGCCCCCGCGCCGTCAGCACGGCCGGGTCCCCGCCGGCGCCCGCGTCCATCAGCCGGTCTTGCGTGCCTCGCGGAACGCCGGCACCTGGCCGGTGTCGCGCACGCCGGGCTGCCGCTCCGCCGGCATGCGGATGGTGAAGGTGGTGCCCTCGCCCGGCACCGACTTGTACGTGATCGTCCCGTGGTGCTCGTCCACGATCTTCTTCACGATGGCGAGGCCCAGGCCGGTGCCTTCCTTCTTGCCGCTGGTCGCGAACAGCTCGAACAGGCGGCCCTCCATCTCGGGCGGGATGCCGGGGCCGGTGTCGCTGAACTGGAACTCCAGCTCGCTGCCGACCTTGGCGATGCCCATGGTGAACTTGCCGCCGGGCTGCATGGCCTGCGCGGCGTTGCGCGCCAGGTTGTGCACCACGCGCAGGAACTTCAGCTCGTCGAAGTAGGCCACCCCGGTCTCGCGCGCGTCGATGACGAGCTCGATCTTCTTGTCGGCGAAGGCGTAGGTCAGGTACGAGCGCACGTCCTCCAGGAACTGGTGCAGGTAGACCTTGCGGATGAGGACGTTGGACTCGCCGCGCGCGAACGCCAGCACCTCGCGCGTCATCGCGCTCATGTGCTCGAACTGGCGCAGGATCTGCTCGACGTAGCCGGCGCGCTCCTCGCCATCGTCGGTCTGCGCCATGATCTGCGCATAGCCCGACACGATGGTCATCGGCGTCTTCAGATCGTGCAGCACGCCCGACAGCATCTGGCCGATCGACGCCAGGCGCTCCTCGCGCTGGCGCTCTTCCTTGGCGCGCGCCAGCTGGATGGCCTTCGAGGCCTGCCCCGCGATGAGGCCGAGCAGCTTGAGGTCCCCCTCGGTGAAGCCGTCCGGGTTGGCGGCGTCGAGCAGCTCGATCACGCCCAGGACCTCGCCCTCGTCGGCGTTCAGCGGCACACAGATGATGCTGCGCGGCTGGTAGCCGATGCGCAGCGCCAGGGCCGCCTTGTGGCGCGGATCGCTGGGTGGATCATTGACGATCAGCGGGCGGCGCTCCTTGGCCACCCAGCCCGCGATGCCCTCGCCCACCGGCAGCCGCATGCGCTTGAGAAACTCGCCCGCCGCGCCGGCGACCGAGCGGAAGTACAGATCCGACGTCGAGCGCTCGCGCAGCAAGATCGACCCCGCGTGCGCCGCCACCAGCTCCATGGCGCGCTTGAGCAGGCGGTCGAGCAGCCCGTCGAGATCCAGCGCGGCGTTCATCTCCGCCTCGATCTCGAACAGCAGGTTGAGGTCCTCGGTCTTCTGCGCCAGCTGGCGGTGGGTCTCCTCCAGCTCGAGGTTCTTCTCGACCACCGAGTGGTACAGCTTGGAGTTGTCGATGGAGACCGCGGCCTGCGACGCCATCGCGGCCAGCAGGGTCTCGTCCTCGCGCGTGAAGGGCCCGCCGCGCTTGTTGAGCACCTGGATGACCCCGATGGTCGAGCCCAGGTTGTTGACCATCGGCATGCACAGGATCGACCGCGTGCGATAGCCCGACTGGCGATCGAAGTCGGCGTTGAAGCGGGCGTCCTGGTAGGCGTCCGGGATGTTGACCACCTCGCCCGAGGCCGCCACCCAGCCCGCGATCCCCTCACCGAGGCCGAGCCGGATCTCCATCGACAGGCTGCCCGTGATCTTGGACCACAGCTCGCGCCCGTCGGGCGTGAACAGGTACAGCGTCGAGCGCTCGGCGTCCATCAGCACCGTGATCTTGTCCATGATCAGCGACAGCAGCCGATCCAGATCCAGCGTCGATGACAGCGCGCGCGCGATCTCCTGCACCAGGTGGAACTTCTTCTCCTCGGTGCGCAGACGCGTGGTCAGGGCCTGCAGCGCGCTCTGCAGCCCCTCCAGCGTGCGGGTTTGCGGATTCGAGGACACCCCGTCCACACGTCATCACGAATGGGGCCGCGCGGCAAGCGGAGGCGGAACGGAACGGAGACGGATGACCTCCTCGAAGCTTCGCTTCGAGGGGGTCAGTGCACGTCGGCCCAGGTCGGGCCCTTGGCGGCGTCGACCGCCAGCGGCACCGCCAGCTTCACGACCCCGGACATCTCCTCGCGGGCGGCCGCCACCAGGGCGTCGGCGCGCGCGGCCGGGACCTCGAACACCAGCTCGTCGTGCACCGTCAGCAGCATGCGCGCCCCGGCCAGCGCCCCGCTCGCGCCGGTCTCGGCGTCGAGGCGGCGCTGCATCGCGATCATGGCCAGCTTGAGGATGTCGGCGGCGCTGCCCTGGATCGGCGTGTTGCGCGCCATGCGCTCGGCGGCCGAGCGGGCCTGGAAGTTGGGCGAGCGCAGATCGGGCAGCGGGCGGCGGCGCCCCAGCAGCGTGGTCGACACGCCAGAGTCGCGCGCCTCGGCGATGACGCGCTGCATGTAGTCGCGCACGCCGGAGAAGGTCTCGAAGTAGCGCTCGATGTAGCGCCGCGCCTCGGCGCGCTCGACGCCGATGACCTGGGCCAGGCCGAAGTCGCTCTGGCCGTACATGACGGCATAGTTGACCGCCTTGGCGATCCGCCTTTGCTGGCCGGTCACCGCAGCCTCGGCGACCTGGAAGACCTCGGCGGCGGTGCGCGTGTGCACGTCGATCCCGCGGGCGTCGTTGAAGGCGGCGATCAGGGCGGCGTCGGACGCCAGGTGCGCGACCACGCGCAGCTCGATCTGCGAGTAGTCGGCCGACACCAGCAGATTTCCCGGGTCGGCCACGAAGGCGCGCCGGATCGACCGGCCCAGCTCGGTGCGGATGGGGATGTTCTGGAGGTTGGGCGACTCCGACGACAGCCGGCCGGTGGCGGCCACGGCCTGGTTGAACACGGTGTGCACGCGGCCGCTGGCGCGATCGACCAGGCGCGGCAGGATCTCGATGTAGGTGCTCTTGAGCTTGCTCAGCGCGCGGTGCTCGAGGATCTTGCCCACCACAGGGTTGTCGGGCGCCAGCTCCTTCAAGGTGTTGGCGTCGGTCGAGAAGCCGGTCTTGATCTTGCGCTTCTTGTCGGGCTCGAGCCCCAGGGTGTTGAAGAGGAAGTCCTGCAGCTGCTTGGGCGAGCCGACGTTGAGGGGGTGGCCGGCGGCGGCGTCGAGCACCGCCTGCAGCTCGACGATCTCCTTGTCCATCGCGGCGCCGAGCCCCTCGAGCACGCCGATGTCGAGGCGAATGCCGTGCAGCTCGACGCGCGCCAGCACCTCGGCCAGCGGCAGCTCGACGTCGCGCTCCAGGCGCGCCAGGTCGGGGTCGCGCGCGATCTCCTCGGCCAGGCGCAGGCCCAGCGCCAGGGCGGCGTCGGCGCGCTCGGCGGCGTGCGGCATGGCCGCCTCGGGGGTCGCCGCGCTGAGCGGCTGCTCGGCCTTGCCCTTGCCGGTGACCTGCTCGCGCGGGAGCATGGCGTGCTGCAGCAGGCCCAGCGCGAGTTCGGGCAGCTCGTGGCTGGTGCGCGAGGCGTCGCACAGGTACGACGCGATCATGGGATCGTGGCGCGGCCCGGCCAGGGTGACGCCGAGGGCCGCCGCGGCCTGGGACAGCCGCTTGACGTCGTGCGCGATCTTGGGGCGCCTGGCGTCGGCCAGCAGCGGGCCGACGAGGCGCGCGACGTCGGCCGCGCTGGGCTGGCTCGGCGCGGCGGCGGGGCTGAACAGATCGGCGGGCGCGCCGCGCTGGTGGCCCAGCGGCACATAGGCGGCGGCCACACCGGGGGCGGCCAGCGCGAGGCCGACCACGCCAGGGTGGCCAGGGCCGCCAGGGCCGATCGACAGCAGCGGGCCGGGGCCGTCGGACAGCACGTCGACCGCGAGGCTGGGCGCGGCGCCGAGCTCGGCGACCAGCGCCTCCAGCGCGGCGGCGGTGGCCACCAGGCGGTAGCGCTTGCGGTCGAGCTCGACGCGCGGGGCCAGCTCCTTGAGGTGCTTGGTGAAGTCGAGCTCGCGCAGCAGCGGCTCCAGCTTGGCGAGGTCGGGGCTGGCGCGGCGCAGGGTGTCGATCTCGGGCACCGGCGCGTCCTCGGCCAGCGCGACCAGCTTGCGTGACAGCCGCGCGGCGTCGGCCTCGGCCAGCAGGGTCTCGCGCTTCTTGCCGGTCAGCTCGGCGGCGTGGCTGAGGACACCTTCGACGTCGCCGAAGCGGGTGATGAGCTCGGCGGCGGTCTTGGGCCCGATCCCGGTGACGCCCGGCACGTTGTCGGAGCTGTCGCCCATCAGCGCCAGCACCTCGAGCACCTTGGGCGGGGGCACACCGAACTTCTCGAACACCTCGGCGCTGCCGAAGACCTTGTCCTTCAGGGTGTCGAGCATGACCACGCTGCCGTCATCCTCGATGAGCTGCATGAGGTCCTTGTCGGACGACACGATGACGACGCGCAGCCCCTGGGCGCGGGCGCGCCGGGTCAGGGTCGCGATGACGTCGTCGGCCTCGAAGCCGGGCACGCCGAGGGCCGGGATGTTGAAGGCCTCGACCAGCTGGCGAAAATAGGGGAACTGCGGGATGAGATCGTCGGGCGGCGCCTTGCGGTTGGCCTTGTACTCGGGGAAGACCTCGTCGCGGAAGGTGCGCTCTCTGTCGTCGAAGGCGACCGCCAGGTAGTCGGGGCGGTAGTCCTTGGTCAGCTTGAGCAGCATCTGCAGATAGCCGTACAGCGCGTTGGTGGGCAGGCCACGCTGGTTGGACAGATATGGCAGCGCGTGGAACGCGCGGAAGATGAAGCCCGAGCCGTCGACCAGGAAGACGGTGCCTGCGCCGGAGATCGCCATCGCGGCGCACTGTAGGGGGCCGGCCCGGGGCGGGCAACCCCGAAGCGGTGGCGTCGCAAGGGCCGGCAGATTGCCGCCACGACCTGCGCGACGCTGCTAGAATTCTGCCCATGAGCGACCCCACCCCCGAGGATGCGGCGTCGAGCTACCTGGCGGCGGTGCGCCGCGAGGCCGCCGCGCGGGAGGCGGCCCAGCGCGCCGGGACCTGGCGCGAGCCGACCGATCCGCGGCGTGCGCAGCGCCGGTTCGGCGTCGTGATGATGATCTGCGGCGCCGCGCTGATCGTGCTGGGCGGCGTCATCCTGGTGCTGTACCTGGCCGCGGTCAAGGTCGTGCACGGGCAGCCCACGCTGGGCTTCCCGACCCGCGCGCTGGTCGCGCTGGGCAGCGGCATCAGCCTGGTCGCCGGCGGCCAGTGGCGCCGGTTCCAGAATCGCGACTCCGACGACTGACGAGCCCGCGGCGACGCAGCTCTCAGGGGCAGTCGTCGTCGAAGCGCAGGGCGGGCTGCCCGGGCAGCTCGAAGCGCCAGCGCCGCGACAGCTGCAGGGTGGCGGCGGGCTGGCGCGGGTGGCTGGCGGCGAGGGCGCGGCGCCACAGTGCGCGAGGTGAGCAGGCCGGGCGCTGTGGGCGCGGCGTGTCGTCACAGCTGACGCCGCTGCCCGGGATGATGTGCACGCCGTCGCCCAGGGCCTGCACCGTGACGGGCGCCCCCGGCCGGGCGCGCGAGCAGAACAGGTAGGCGACCTGAGACCCCGGCGCGGTCAGATCGATGAGCCCATCGACGGTGACGCCGACCGCGAGCAGGCTGTGCAGCTCGGCGTCGGCGCGCTCCCTGCGCGCGTGGCGCAGCGCGGTGGGCAGGAAGCGCACCAGGTCGAAGCGCCCGCGGCCCGCGGGCGGCGGCAGGCTGCGCCCGGCGGCAATACCTGCGTCGAGGCTGGGGTTCGATGTCGGACTCGGGGCCGGATTCGTGCTCGGGCCCGGACTCGCGCTCGGGCCCGGGCTCGTGCTCGTGCTCGGACTCGTGCTCGTGCTCGGACTCGTGCTCGTGCTCGTGCTCGGACTCGGACTCGGGCTCGACGTCGGCCTCCTCGTCCACCTCACCACCCCCACCGCCAACGCCACCACCACCAGCAGCCCGGCTCCGGTCGCCATCCAGCGCCACGGCGGCGCCCCGACCTGCCGCACCGCGCGCGCCGGCCCCGGTCCGTCCAGCGGCTCGGCCTCTGCTTCAGCCAGCCCGACCAGCGCCGCCTTGAGCGCGGTCGCCATCTCGCGCGCGCTCTGGAAGCGCCGCTCCGGCTGCTTCTCCAGCGCGCGCTGCACCACCGCCTCCAGCGCCGCCGGCACACCCCGACGCAGCGATCTCAGCGTCGGCGGCCGCTCCTCGACGTGCTTGCGCAAGAGCTCGAACAGCGAGTTGGCCACGAACGGCGGCCGCCCCGCGGCGCCCTCGAACAGCATCACGCCGATCGAGTACAGATCCGACCGGCCATCGACCTTGTGGCCCGAGGCCTGCTCGGGAGACATGTACGCGGGCGTCCCCACCAGCGAGCCCGAGCGCGTGGTCGGCGCCCGGCTGGGCAGCGCCGGCGCCAGCTTGGCGATGCCGAAATCGAGCACCTTGGCGTGGCCGGCCGGCGTCACGATCACGTTCTCCGGCTTCAGATCGCGGTGCACCACCCCCTTGTCGTGCGCCGCACCCACCGCCTGCAGCACCTCGATCACCAGCCGCCCCAGCGACCCCAGCGGCAGCGCCCCGCGGCGCTCCATGACGTCGGCCAGCGCGTGCCCGGCCACGTACTCCATCACCAGGTAGGGCCGGCCGTCGGCCAGGTGGCCATGGTCCAGGGCGCCCACGATGCCGTCGTGCCTGATCACGCTGAGCGCGCGCGCCTCGGCCAGGAAGCGCGCCACCTGCTCGGCGCTGCCCGCCGCCTCGGCCGACAGCACCTTGATGGCGACCTCGGCCCCGATGTGCGGCTGCACCGCGCGATACACCCGCCCCATGCCGCCGGCGCCGAGCAGGTCGGCGATGCGATAGCTGCCGACCTCGAGCCCCAGCAGGGGATCCGCAGCCGTGGCTCTCACCTCACCGTGCCTCGCGCCGGGCCCGGACCGTCAGTCGATCTCGGGGATCGGGATCTCCGGCGGCACCAGGAAGAACACGCTGCGCGTCGACAGCACGGTGACGCCGTCACCCACGACCTTGATCGAGGCCTTGAACAGCTGCGGCTCGGTGGTCGCCATCACCGTGGTGTTCATCTTGGGCACCACGTCGAAGCACACCTTGTAGCCCGGCGAGACGTCGAGATACTTGTTCCCCATCACGCGCGCGGTCGGCCCGCCGGTGGTGCACGGCGCCGGGGCGTTGGGCGCCGGCACCAGCTCCATGATGAACGACGTCACGGCGTTGACCGCGTCGGAGGGATCGTCCTCGGCGATGGCCTCGACGTCCAGGGTGCCCGACTTGGTCAGCACCTCGATCCCCTTGGCGATGCTGGTCGACAGCCCGGTGCCGTTGCCGGCCACGTCGAAGGTCAGGTTGCACATGCCGCCGCTGGCCGCCACCCCGGCGCCGTTGATGCCGGTGCAGCACTGCCCCGCGCCGCAGCCCGTGGGCCGCGCGCCGTCCCAGGCGGTCGCCGGCACCCGCGCGCCGGTGTCGCTCGACAGCGCGACCAGCTGCGCCTTGGCGGTGGCGTCCGAGAAGGTGTCGACATAGACGCCGATGACCCGGATCTGGCGCATCTGCAGCCGCCCGACCGTGGTGGCGCGGTTGTGGAAGCCGGTGAAGCCGTAGTCCTCGTGGCTGGGCGCGTCGGTCACCATCAGGACGATGGGCAGCGCGCCCTGGCGCCAGCCCACGCCGCGCCCGGTCGCCGCGGTGTTGATCTCCTCGCCCGCGGGCGCGCTGCTGGGCGGTGCGGTGGCCGGGTTGAAGGCGGGCACGCTGGCGTTGCCGACGCTGATGCCGGTGCCCTCGACGATCTGGTACAGCGCCTCCCAGCCCGACTCGGGGGTGTCGTTGCCGCCGCGCGCGACCACCTCGGCGTCGTTGGTGGCGCCCACGATCGAGTTCAGCCCCGCTGCGGTGTTGGCGGTCATGATGCGGTGCACCAGGCGGAACGGCTGATCGCCGGCCTGGCCGTAGGGCGAGGTGTTGAAGTCGCGATACAAGCCGAAGCCGAACCCAGTGTTGGGGATCTGGCTGCGGATGGCGGGCACGATCTGGTCGCGGATGCTGTTGCGCACGTTGTTGATGGCGCCCTGCATCGAGCCGGTGACGTCCATGTTGATGAAGACGTCGGCCTTGGTCACCGTGGTCGAGAAGTCGAGGGTGTCGCGCGCCGGATCGGCGGGCTTGTTGTAGGGCTCCAGGAAGACGAAGTCGCCGCGCGTGCGCGGGTTGGAGCTGGCGTCGCCCGGGTTGGTGCCGGCGGCGATCTCGACCAGGTCGGTGACGCCGTCCATGTCGGTGTCGGTCAGCTTGGGGTCGGACTCGCCGACGCCGACGATGCCGTTGCAGTCGCGATCCTCGAGGCGATCGAGCAGGCCGTCGTTGTCGGCGTCGACGTCGAGGAAGTCGGGCACGGTGTCGCGATCGGTGTCGATGGGACGGGTGGCCGGATCGCTGTCACCGGCCTCGAAGCTGTCGGGCCGGCAGTCGCCGTCGGAGTCGACGTCGATGAAGGCGGGCAGCGAGTCGGCGTCGAGGTCGGTGATGCCGTCGTTCTGGTCGAGGATGCTGTCGTTGTCGGAGTCGGTGTCCTTGTAGTCGGGCGTGGCGTCGCCGTCGCTGTCATTGGGCAGCGTGGTGTCGGGGCCGATCTCCAGGGTGTCCATCAGGTTGTCGTTGTCGTCGTCGCGATCGGCGAAGTCGGGCTGGCTGTCGTTGTCGGTGTCGGCCATGCCCTCGAGGCGATCGGGGCGGCCGTTGCCGTCGGAGTCGTCGTCGAGGAAGTCGGGCTTGCCGTCACCGTCGCTGTCACGAGGCGGGGTGCGGGTATCGCTGTCGCCGGCCTCGAAGGCGTCGGGCAGGGTGTCGTTGTCGGAGTCGGTGTCGAGGTAGTCGGGCATGCCGTCGCGATCGCTGTCGCGGCTCGAGCCGCGCGCCTCGTCGGCGTCCGAGATGCCGTCCTTGTCGGCGTCGGGCCGCTGTGGTCCGACCGGTCCGGCGTCGCCACCTGAAGTGTCGTCACCCGCGCCGGGGCCGCAGGCGGGGAGCAGCAAGGCGACCGCGAGTGCAAGCGAGAGGGACCAGGCGCGAGACATGGATACTCCTGGTAACGGTACGAGAGCAAACGGTACGCCAGCGACGAGTGCGCATCAAGGTATGGAAATGGTGGGGATCGTGCGCTGGTCCCGCTGTGGCCTGGCGGGGGCTGGGGTGGCGCGACCCGAGGTCGATTGACCTGGGCGCGGGCTTTGCGGGGGCCGTGATCCACGTGCTAGCTTCCCGGCAGGCCTGCGGGGGTGAAACCTCGCCAACTTCGGCCGTCTAGCCACCGTGCCCGAGTCGAACCCGCCCCCGCCCGACGCCTCCGAGGCGACCGCCCAGGCGGCGGTGGCAGGGGTGTCCGCCCGGACCTCCAGCGTGGCTGCGGGTGTGGGTGGCGCGGGTGCCAGCGGCGAGGGCGTGGGGGCACCCGAGCGCGAGGGCGCGCCGGCGCAGACCCCCGCGGGGGCCCCGGCCGCCGCGGTGGTGCCGCCGGTGGCCGTGCGCGTGTTTCGCGAGGGGCGCAGGCCGAAGAAGCCTCGACCGCGCTGGCTGCGCTGGGTCGGGCTGGGTCTGCTCGGCACGCTGCTGCTGGGCGCGCTGATCGGCTACATCGTGCTGCGGGTGGCCTACAACGGGCCCGCGCTGGCCAGGAAGATCGCGGCCGGGATCAACAAGGGGATCGTCGGGCGGGTCGAGATCGACTCGGTCGACTGGGAGCCCTCCGCGATCCTGGCGGTGCTGCGTGATCGCACCACCCCGGTGGTCGTCCGCGGCGTGCGCATCTTCGATCCCCAGGGCCGCCTGGCGCTGGAGATCCCGCGCGCCAGCGGGCGCATCCGACCGCGCCCGTTCATGCCCTGGTCGCCGCACCAGGACATCCTGGCCTCCGAGGTCACCGTCGATCGTGCCACGGTGATCGTGCGCGGCGAGCTGCCGCCTGGCGTCGAGCCCGGCACGCCGGGCGCACTCCTCACGGTGAACCTGCTGGCGGCGTTCGCGCCCAAGGTGCCGACGCCGCCCGGCCAGGTCGGCAAGCCGGGGGCGGTCATCGCGCTGGATCGGGTCAAGCTCGAGCACATCGATCTCGATCTGCGCTGGCCGACCTGGCGCGCGCACCTGCCCGAGCTGTCGGGCGCGGCGACGCTGTGGACCTCGCAGCGCGATCGCCTGCGCCCGGTGCTGACCTTCAGCGTGACGCCCAGCGCACCCACCGGCGTGGTCGAGCTGCCCGCCGGGCGCACCCTGGCGCTGAGCGATCTCGGCGGCAAGCGCTTCGAGCGCGTGCGCGATCGCCCGCACGAGACCCAGTTCGATCTGACCATGTCGGCGGCGGGGTCGCCGCTGCACGTGTGGGGCGCCTTCCTCGACGATCCGACCACCCGCGGCGGCCTGCGCCTCGATCTCGAGGTCGAGCGCTCCGGCGAGATGCTGGCCCACCTGGTCAACGACCTGATGCCGCCGAACATGCGCGCGCTTTTGGCGGTGCAGTCCGGGGGCCGCCTGGCGGTCCATGTCGAGGGGCCCTGGGATGACCTCACGCTCGACATCTCGCCCGAGGATCTGCAGCTCGGCCCCGCCGACCAGGCCGACCCGGCTGCGCCAGCTGATCCGGCCGATCCAGCAGCGCCCAGACCGGCGCCGACCCGGGCGCCCGCGCCCGCGCCCGATCCGACCCCGGCGCCCGCACGCAGCCCGAAGCGCTCCCGCCCCCCCGCCGGCGCCGCGGCTGCCACGCCGCGCGGCCTCGACCTGACCCAGCTGCGCCCCATCCTGCGGCGCGGCCACGCCCGCATCGCCCGCGGCGTGATGACCGTCGACGGCATCCAGGTCGAGCTCCTCGGCGGTCAGCTGCGCGGCCAGGCTCGCCTGGGGCTGAACGACGACTCGGTCGACGCCACGCTGTCGCTCGACGGGGTGCGCACCGACGCCGCTCTGCCACCGGGCCTTTCGCCCTACCTCGCCGGCAAGCTGAGCGGCTCGTTTCACCTCGGCGGCAACACCGGCAAGGGCCCGGGCGCCAAGCTCGAGGTCTCGGCGATTGACCTGGCCCTGGCGCGCAGCGGCCGCAGCGCCCCCCTGCCCTCGCGCCTCGCGCTGGGCGGCAGCCTCGACATCACGCCGGGCGCCATCGAGCTCGGCCGCCTGGGCCTCAGCGGCAGCGGCCTCAGCGTCGACCTGCGCGGCCGCGTGAACCTGGCGACCCGGGGCCTCGGCCTGGCCTTCACGCTGGAGCACAAGAACCCCGGCCCGCTGCTGAGCAAGAGCCCGCTGGTGCGCGAGCTCCTGCGCGGCCTCAAGACCAGCGGTGACCTGACCGGCACCATCGAGGAGCCCCGGGTGCGCGCCAGCCTGAGCACCCGCAGCGTGCGCACCGGCCCGGTGACCTGGCCGCGCCTCGGCCTCTCGATCAACTTCGGCGCCGGCCGCCTCGCCATCGATCTGCGCCGCACCGCCATGCTGGGCGGCCACCTCGAGGGCAACACCCGCCTGGTGCTGCCCGGGCGCAACGTGCGCGGCAAGATCGAGCGCGCCAACCTCAGCCTCGACGGCGTCGAGCTCGGGCGCGTGGCCCCGGGCCTGGGCGGTCGGCTCGACCTCGACCTCGGCGCCTCGGGCAGCTTCAGCGCCCCCAGCGCCGACCTGACCGCGCAGGCCACCGGGCTGGTCGCCGGCGGGGTCGCCTTCAAGACCGCGCGCACCCGCCTCGAGCTCCAGGCCGACCACGCCAAGGTCGACACCACGCTGACCCCCCGCGCCGGCGGCATGCTGACGCTGATCGGCGGCGCCGATCTCGAGCGCGGCGAGCTGGCGCTGTCGCTGCGCTCGCCGGTCAAGCTGCCGCTGGCGGTGGTGCCGCAGCTCCTGCGCGCCAACCTGGCCGAGCGCGGCCTCATCGACGTCAACCTGTCGGTGGTCGGTGCCCTCGACGCGCCGGTCGCCGTGGGCAGCATCGCGGTCGATGGCATGCGCGTGCAGGGCGAGGAGCTCGGCCCCAGCCTGCTGACGCTGAGCGCGGGCGACTCCGACGGCGACGGTCGCCCCGACGGGGTGCAGACCATCAGCGGCGATCTGCTGCGCGGCCGCGCCCAGCTGAGCGGCGCCTTCGCGCTGCACCCGCTGGAGGCCCGCGTCGTCCTCGGCCTCAGCGAGCTGGCGCTGGAGCAGCTGTGGACGCCGCTGCGCGAGCTCGACGGCACCGGCCGCGCCACCGCGCGCGTGACCCTGGAGCTGGGCCGCGCCGCGCCGGGCCCGGCCTCGGCGCCGTCCGCGCGCAAGGCGACCCCGGCCTCCGCCGCCAGCGCCAAGCCCGACTGCACGGTGCCCGCGCTGGCCAACCTCGGCGGCCTGCGCCCCGGCCTGCGCCTCGACGCCACCCTGTGTCGCCTCGAGCTGCGCCTGGCCCAGGCGGTCATCGGCGCCCAGGTCCAGGCCGCCCGGCCGGCGCCGCTGACCTTCACCGCCGAGGGCGCCCGCGTGGTCTACCAGGACGGCACCCTGGCCACGCCCAAGGATCGTCCCATCGTGATCGTGGGCCCCAAGAGCCGCTTCCAGCTGGCCGGCGAGCTGTCGTCGCGCGCGCTGGCGGTGGTGGCGCGCGGCACCCTGGAGATCCCGCTGCTGGAGCTCTACACGCGCGGCCTGACCGCGGGCGCTTCGGGCTCGGCCAACGTCGACGTCACCGTGACCGGCGCGCCGGATCGGCCGCAGCTGGCGGGCACGGTGCAGTTCGACGACGCCTCGCTGGTGCCGCGCGGGGTCGAGAACACCCGGGTGCGGCTGGAGCGCGGCCAGATCAGGCTGGCCGGGGACACCGTGAGCCTGGATGGGCTGGTGCTCGAGGTGGTGTCGCAGAACGCCCCGCGCGAGGCGCCGTGCCAGCGGCTGCAGGGCTCCCGGCGCTGCCTGTTCATCGACGGTCGCGTCGGGCTGCGCAAGCTGCAGCCCGAGACGCTGGACGTCACGCTGGAGGGCATCGCGGGCGCGCGCCTCCTGCCCAGCCTGCTGCCGCAGGCCTTCGCGGACGCCCAGGGCGGCGCCACCGTACGCGTGCGTGCCACCGGGGCGCTGGCGGATCCCGACCTGTCGGGCAGCCTGACCTTCGATCGCGGCGCGCTCGAGCTGGTGCCGCGCCGGCTGCAGCGCGAGATCATCCTCGATGGCGGCCGCATCACCCTGGTGCCGCGCACGCTGGCGCGCCCGGCGGCGGTGCAGCTGAACCTGGCGGGGCGGGTCGACTACGCGCACTTCAACCTGCGCGGCCAGGTCACCTACGCCGCCTTCAAGCCCATCGACGTCAAGCTGACCGACGTGCGCGCGCGCGCGCTGTCGTACCGCCAGCCCGGCGTGTTCGAGGTCGAGGCCGACATGGCGCTGGCGGTCACCGGCGATCAGGACAGCCTCACCATCAAGGGCGACATCTCGATCGTCGACGGTCGCTACGTGCAGCCGCTCTCGGTCGCCAAGGCCATCTTCCTGCCCAAGGTCGACCGCGAGGACTCGCCGCCGTTCTGGAAGGGCATCCCCTACCTGGAGCGCACCCGCCTCGACGTCAGCATCGCCACCGCGGGTGAGATGCAGGTCAAGAACAACCTGGCCGACCTCGGGCTGTCGGGGCGCCTGACGCTGACCGGCGAGCTCGACGACCCCCGCCTGGACGGCATCGTGCGCGTCGAGGAGGGCTCGTTCCGCATCCCGTTCCTGCGCGGCACCTTCAACGTCACCAGCGGGACCATCTACTTCGACAAGGACGAGAAGCCGCCCTACGACACGCCGCGCATCGAGATCGTGGCCGAGACGGTGTTCGTCGAGTCGGGCCAGTCGGAGCAGGAGCACACCATCACGCTGACCCTGCTGGGGCCGCTGTCGGACGTGCAGTTCGACCTGACCTCGGACACCGGCCTGGAGCGCACCGAGGTGGTGTCGCTGCTGACCATCGGGCGCACGCCCAACGCGCTGCGCCAGCAGCTGCGCGGCGACCAGGCCGTCAGCTCGTACTCGGGCCGCGACAGCAACGCGCTGGCGGCGGGTGATCAGCTGGTCAAGGAGCTGACCTCCGACGTGCTGGCCATGCTGGTCAACGACCCGCTGACGCGCATCACCTCGCTCGATGAGGTCAAGGTCAAGGTGTCGACCAACTGCATCGAGATCGAGGCCGCCGAGCGGCTGGGCCGCTATGTGCGCGTGGGCGGGATCTACGACTGCACCGTCGGGCAGGAGCGCACCGAGCTGTACGGCACCGCGCGGGTGCACGAGCACGCCACGCTGGAGGCGCGCGCCAAGCGCTTCCTGCGCAACCCCGAGCTGCTGCTCGAGGAGCAGCAGGGCTGGCGCACGCTGGGCCAGGTCCGGTTCCGCTGGAAGATCCCGTGATCCGCGCTGGCCTCGCAGGGCTCATCGTGCTCGCAGCTGCTTCGGCCCAGGCCCAGACGTTGACCCGTCCGGACCTGCACGCGCCGGCCACCGGCGCGCCGTCGCCGTCGCCGTCGCCATCCCCCTCGCCGTCGCCATCGGCATCCCCCTCGCCGTCGCCGTCGCCGTCGGGCGCGCCGGGCGCGGGCGGCGTGGTGCTGACGCCGTCGAAGGGCGGTGCGCTGCGGCCTGGCGGCATCACCAGCAACCCCAAGTCCGGGGCGGTGACGCCGGCACGCCTGCTGGGCGCCGCCGCGCGTCGCCTGGCGGCCCGCGCCCGGGCCCGGCGCGACCCGCGCTGCCGCGCCAGCGAGCCCAGCGCCCCCGACGCGCCGCCCACCCTGGCCACGCCGCAGCGCGCCCTGGCGGCGCTGACCCTGGACGGCGGCCTCATCGAGGGTCGCGCCGCGCTGGAGGCGCTGATCGACGCCGAGCTGCCCCGCCTGTGCGCCCCGGGCCAGGCCGCGCCCTGTCCCCGGCAGTGGTCGGGCGAGATCGAGGCTCGCCTGCGCAACGTGCTCGAGAACGACCTCGGCTACCGCGTCGCCATCGCCTCGCGCGCCAGCCGCGACAAGAGCGGGCGACTGGGCTGGACGGTGCGCCTCAGCGTGGCGCCCGGCATGCGGGTGCGCCACGTGCGCACCGACACCAGCTGGCCGGTGCTGTCGGAGGACATCGAGCGCCGCATCACGCTGCGCCCTGGCTCGCCGGTGCCCGAGATGCTGTGCGCCCGCGCCCCGCTGCTGCGCGCCGAGGAGGACGCCGTACGCGAGTACTTGAACGGCCGGGGCTACTTCGACGCCCGCGTGCGCATGCGCTTCGAGGAGCTGGAGCGCGACGAGGCCGCGCTCGACGTCGGCCTCGATCTGGGCGCGCGCTACACCGTGGGTGACGTGGTGGTCGACGGCGCGGTCGCCATCCGCCCCACCGAACTGGCGGCCAGCTTCCGGCAGAAGGCCTGGTACTCGTGGCTGTACAAGCCGACCTTCTCGCGCGACCGCATGAAGCGCGACGCCGTCGCCGCCGAGCTCAAGTACCGCGAGGCCGGCTTCCCGGGCGCACGCGTGCGTGTGACCTACGACCCCGCGGTCGACGTCGACCACAAGACGCACACCGTCAAGCTGCACGTCACCGTGCGCGAGCGCCGTCGCGTCGGCGTCACCATCAAGGGCAACAAGTCGCTCCGGTACGACGAGCTCGAGAGCGCCATCTCGTTCAACACCGAGGGCGCCTACGACGACTACGAGGCCGAGCGCTCGGCGCGCCAGCTCAGCCAGGAGTACCAGCGCCGCGGCTGGTTCGAGGCCAAGGTCGGCGTGCGCCGCGAGCGTTTCCCCGAGGACGACTACGACACCGTGGTGTTCACCGTGGAGGAGGGCCGACGCCGCCCGCTGCGCCAGATCCTGTTCACCTTCGGCGGCAGCGCCAGCTTCACGCCCGAGAAGCTGGCCAGCCTGATCGGCAGCAAGCCGACCCGGCGCACCTTCGTGGTGCGCAGCCAGGGGCTGCTGACCAGCACGCAGCTGCGCTTCGATCTCGAGCGGCTGCTGGAGTTCTACCGCTCGCAGGGCTTCCCGCAGGCCGCGGTGCGCTACGAGGTCGCGCCCGCGGCTGACCTCCTCGATCACGTCGGCGCGCTGAGCGCCGTGGTCGAGGGCCCGGCGGCGCAGCCCGGCGGCCTCATCCTGCGCTTCCACATCGACGAGGGGCCGCGCCTCATCATCGGCGCCGTCAACCTCGACGCCGACTCCGACGCCCGCGCGGCGTCCGAGCGCGCCGGCATCGAGGCGGCGCTGCGCCTGTACGAGGGCCAGCCCTTCACCGCCGAGGCCCTGCGCGACGCGGTGTCCCGCCTGCGCCAGCACCTCGAGCGTCGCGGCTTCCCCGGCGCCAGCATCGACGCCCGGCACCAGACCGACGCCAGCTCGGGCCGGGTCCGCATCGACGTCGCGGTGCGCCTCGGCAAGGTGGTGCGCTGGGGCCACGTCTTCGTGCGCGGTAACTTCAAGACCGTGCGCGAGGTCATCCTGCGCGAGGTCCGCATCGACAGCGGCGACCGCTACGACCCGCGCGCCGCCGACCGCGCCGAGAGCCGCCTGCGCGCGCTGGGGCTGTTCAACTCGGTCAAGCTGCGCACCCTGGGCGCGGCCGCCGACGCCGGCCTGCCCGTGGTCCACCTGCTGGTCGAGGTCGAGGAGCGCTACGACTACCGCGCCGACGTCGAGCTGGCGTTCGGCGCCTCCAGCGACAACGTCGCCTTCGTGTCGCTGGCGCTGATCGCGCGCAACCTGTGGGGCCTCGGCCACGAGGCGCGCATCGGCGGCGAGCTCGGCTTCGAGATCCAGGCCGCCGACGCCGCCTACACGGTGCCGCGCCTGTACCTCGGGCCGACGCCGATCGCCATCCGCGCCGCGACCTTCGTGCGCAACGAGGACACCGAGCGGCTGGGCACCCTGCTGTCGTTCGGCGCCAGCCTGGCGCTGTCCCGCGAGCTGGCCCCTGGCCTGGTCGCCAGCGCGCGCTATGACATCCGCCAGGTCAACCGCTCGATCGCGCTGGTGCGCGGCGCCGGCCATGACGAGGACCTCGACGCCGTGCGGCTGGCCACGCGCACCGGCAGCGTGCAGGCCCAGATCGCGCTGGATCGCCGCAACGACGCCCTGCTGCCGACGGCGGGCTACCGGCTGACCGGGTCGGCGCTGCTGGCCGCCACCGAGCTCGGCGGCTCCGACGACTTCGTCAAGCTGAGCGCGACCGGCTCGCACTACCTCAAGCTCGGGCCGCGCATCCTCCTGGCCCAGGGCGTGCGCACCGACTTCGGCCTGCCCATCTCCAGCGCGGTGCTGCCCGCCGTCGAGCGCTTCTTCGGCGGCGGCGACACCACCGTGCGCGGCCTCGAGGAGGACCTGCTCTTGCGCGAGGTGGTGCGCACCGGGGTGGCGCCGCTGCCCAGGTTCGAGCAGTTCCGGGTGCTGCCCCAGGGCGGCAACGTGCGCCTCCTGCACAACATCGACCTGCAGGTGCAGGTGGCGCGCTTCTTCGGCTTCCCGATCTCGGTGGCGGTGTTCCTCGACACCGGGATCGTGACCAACTCACTGCGCGGCTTCAAGGTCAGCCAGCTGCGCCACAGCCTCGGGCTGGGCCTGCTGCGCTGGCAGCTCCCGGTGGGGTTCATCTCGGTCGAGTACGCGATCCCGCTGGATCCCGAGCTCGGCGACGACCCCACCGGGCGCCTGCACTTCAATTTCGGCTTCGTGTTCTGAAAGAACACGAAACCGAAATTGTCCAGGCCCCTCGAAGCGCAGCTTCGAGGAGACCTGTTCCGTCTCCGTTCCGGTTCTTACGAAGCCGCCGGCTTCTCGGCCTTCTCGCGGCGCTTCTTGGGGGCCACTTCCTTGGCCGCCGCCTTCTTGGCCGGAGCGGCCTTGCCAGCGGTGCGCTTGCGCGCCAGGCGGGCCTTGAGCTTCCGCTGCGCCTTCTTGCGCGTCATCTTGGGGCTGTTCCTGCTGTCGCCTCGACCCATGTCGTGTCTCTCCTCGGTCCGCGGATGCGCGGTTTCTTCGAATTCTCGTGTTGCAACCTGGCGAAGGCCGGATGTTTCATGGCCGGGCAGCGATAGTCAAGGAGCGAGCGAGGTCATGATGCAGTCACGTCCCTTCATCGCAGGGCAATGGCACGACGGCATCGCCGCCGCGCCGGTGCACTCCCCCGGCGGCGGCCCCCTGGTCACCGAGGTGCGCGAGGCTGGTCCCGCCGAGGTCGAGGCCGCCATCGCCGCCGCGGTGGCCGCGCTGCCCGCCGGCCGCGCCCCCGCGCACGAGCGCGCGCGCTGGCTCGGCGCCATCGCCGCCGGCATCGGCGCCCGCGAGGCCGAGCTGACCGGCGCCATCGTGGCCGAGGTCGGCAAGCCGGTCGATCTGGCGCGCGGCGAGGTCGCCCGCGCCCGCACCACCTTCGCGCTGGCCGCCGAGGAGGCCACGCGCATCGGCGGCGAGGTGGTGCCGCTCGACAGCGCCGCCATCGGGGCCGGCAAGCTCGGCGTGCTGCGCCGCTTCCCGCGCGGCCCGGTCGCCGCCATCACGCCCTTCAACTTCCCGCTCAACCTGGCGGCGCACAAGCTGGCGCCCGCGCTGGCGTGCGGCGCCCCGGTGGTCTGGAAGCCGGCGCCCGAGGCCCCCGGCACCGCCGCGCTGCTGTGCGAGATCGCGCTCGCCGCCGGGCTGCCCGCCGGCCTGCTCAACCTGGTGCCGTGCAGCGTGGCCACGGCGGCGCCGCTGATCGACGACGCCCGCCTGCGCGTGCTGTCGTTCACCGGCAGCGCCGCGGTGGGCTGGGCCCTGCGCGCGCGCTGCGCCCGCAAGCAGGCGCTGCTCGAGCTCGGCGGTGACGCCTTCGTGGTGGTCGAGGCCGACGCCGACCTCGAGCTGGCCACGCGCAAGATCACCACCGGCGCCTTCGCCTACGCCGGCCAGATCTGCATCTCGGTGCAGCACGTGCTGTGCCACCGCGCCATCGCCGACGAGCTGCGCCAGCGCCTGATCGCCGCCGCCGCCAGCGTCCCGGTCGGCGATCCGCGCAGCCCGGGCACCCTGGTCGGCCCGCTGATCCGCAGCCGCGACGCCAGCCGGGTCGCCGACTGGATCGCCGAGGCCACCTCCGGCGGCGCCCGCGTGCTGACCGGCAACGCGCGCAGCGGCGACGTCATCAGCCCGACCTGGCTGGAGGGCGTCCCCGCCAGCGCCCGCCTGGCCCGCGAGGAGGTCTTCGGCCCGGTCGCCACCCTGGACGTCTATGACGACCTCGGCGCCGCGCTGGCCCGCATCAACGCCTCCGCCTACGGCCTGCAGGCCAGCTTCTTCACCCGCGACGTGCGCACCCTGATGCGCGCCCACGAGAGCCTCGAGGTCGGCGCCGTGATCCACGACGACTGGCCCCTGTTCCGTGTCGACTCCATGCCCTACGGCGGCAGCAAGGCCTCCGGCTGGGGCCGCGAGGGCGTGCGCTACGCCATCGCCGAGTTCACCGAGGAGCGCCTGCTGGTGCTGTCGGGTTGATGTTCGCGCGGGCAGCGCGCGGCAGGGGGGAGGCTCGCCCGGCTCTGCCGGGCGAGGGGGGACGGGAAGGTCCCCCTGTCAATGCCCGCCTGCTGGTGCTGTCGGGATGAACGGCAGCGGCGCCACCCTGGCGACCACGGTGCTGCCATCGGGCAGGTGGGCGGTCAGCTCGTGGCCGTCGTCCCACGCCGTCTTGTGCACGTAGCCCAGCGCGATGACGCCCTGGCGCGAGCGCACCGCGCTGGTGATGCGACCGGCGTCGTCGCGCCCCGCGGCCGCCAGCCGCGTGCCTGCCGGCGGCACCACGTCACCGGCCAGCTTGAGCCCGCACAGCTTGTGGTTGATGCCCCCGCGCGAGGTCACCCGCACCACCACCTCCTGCCCGACATAGCAGCCCTTGCTGAACGACAGCCGCCCGTCCAGGCGCGCCTCCAGCGGCAGATCATCCTCGCTGACATCGACGCCGTAGCGCGGCTGGCCGGCCTCGACGCGCAGCACCTCGAGCGCGGCCTCGTCGAGCTCCAGCGCGCCCGCCGCCAGCGCCGCGCGCGTGGCCTCGGCGGCCGCAGGCGGCGCCCACAGCTCGAAGCCGACCCCGTGCGTGCGCGTGGCCAGCGCCCACACCCCGCTGGCGGAGGCCCGCGCCGACCACTCGCCGACCGGCGGCGCCGCGCCCAGGATCTGCTCGACCAGCCGGGCCGCGCCGGCGCCGACCACCACCCAGGCGACCCAGCCCTCGGCGAAGGCGCTGATCTCCACATCGTCGGCGATGGCGTGCTTGTCGAGCAGCGCGTGCACCTTGGCGGTGATGTCCGCGGGCAGCGCCAGCAGCAGGGCGTCACCCTGCGCGCTGGCCAGCAGCCCGAGCTCGGCCAGCACCCGGCCCTTGACCGACAGCATCGCCGACGGCTGGCCCTGGCCGGGCTGCAGCGCGGCCACGTCGTGGGTGGTCAGCCCCTGCAGGAAGCGCACACGATCCGCGCCGCTGACGCGCAGCACGCCGCGCGCCAGCTGGCCGAAGCCGACACCGAACCGGGCCGCCTGCGCGGCCGCCCCTGGATCTCTCTCGCTGGCGCTGGTCACGGGGATGGAGATAGCACGACCCGGGCGACCAGACGTGCCTCGTGTCGCCCCTCCTCGAGCCAGCCCTCGTCCAGCGCCAGCACCTCGAGCGGCTGCCCGGCCGCCCAGGCGCCGAGCTCACCTTCACCGAGCAGGTGCGACGCACGCGGCCGGTCATGGCGCTCCAGGTTCTTCAGCGTGGGCTGCACCAGCATGAGGACGCCGCCCGGCGCCAGCGCCGCCACCAGCGCTGGCCACAGCTCGCGCTGCAGATAGTGGAACGCCAGCACGACGTCCCACGGCCCCGCCGGCGGCGGCGCCTGCTCCAGATCCAGCTCCAGCGTCGTCAGCGCCAGGCCGCGCGCCGCTGCGCTGCGCCGCGCGACCTCCAGCCCGACCGGCGAGATGTCGGTCAGCGTCACCGCCAGGCCGCGCGTCGCCAGCCACAGCGCGTGACGGCCCGCGCCGCCCGCGACGTCGAGCGCGCGCCCGCGCGTGGGCAGCCAGCGCGCACACGAGGTCACCAGCGCCGACGGCTGACCTGGGTCGGGGAACCCGCGATAGCGCTCGTCCCAGCGCGCTCGATCTGCCTCGGCCATGCCCGACGGTCGCCCGGGCCGGGCCGCGATGCAACCAGCTACAGCACGCCGGCGACGCCGAGCACCGCCAGGATGCCGGCCACCAGCAGGCCACCGGCCGCGATCTCGTGGAAGAGGCGCATGCCCTTGCCGCGCTTCTTCAGCGTCGGCTCGGCCTCGAGGTCGAGGTCGACGTCCATGCTGCCGTCGTCGTCGGCGGCGTCGGCCTCGGCGCTGGCGCTGGCGACCGTCGGCGCGAGCCGGATGACCTTGGCCTCGACCACCGCGGGCGACCCCGGCAGGGCCACCCGCGCGCGCGGCCGCGGCGCGGTCGGCGACAGCCCGGGCAGCCGCGACGCCACCGGCGACTGCAAAGGGGTCAGGCTGGGGCGCTCGAACAGCTCGTCGATCTCGGTGCGTCCCAGCGCCACCGGCGCCGAGTTGACGATGAGGACGAAGCCGCACACCGGACAGCGCGCGCCCTTGGCCCCGAGGCTACCCACGGAGCTCAGGCCGACATAGCGGCAGCGGAAGCAGATCTGCTGCGACTCGATGCTCTCGGGGATGGCGAGCTGGGGGTGGGCCACGGCGACTCTCCTGCTGCGTTCCACACCCACAGGTAGCAAGGCCCTTGCCAGCGGCCTGAAATCACCGAACCCCGCATGGCCACATGAGGTCGGCCACTCGTGTCCGTCCGGCGCTGGGGACGCGAGTCGCCGGGCGGGGCGGCCTCCCCCGGCGACATGTAGGACCGGTAAGGGCTCCGACAGGACGAGGCGGATCCCCGCGTCGCCATTGTGTTAGATCGGTGTGATGCCGGGCTTCGGGAAGGCGCTCGTCGGGCTGGCCATCGTGGTCGCCAGCAGCGCATCCGCGTGTGAACGCAGCAAGCCCAGCTACGACAGCTTCCCCATCTCGATCGAGCGCGCCGGTCAGGTCCCGACCTGGTATGTGCGCACCCCCGAGGGGCTGCCGACCTGCGCGGGCAGCGGCGCGGACGGCGGGGTGGCCGACGCCGGCGCCAGCGCGCTGGCCAAGATGCTGATCGACCCAGGGTCGCCGCTGACCCTGTTCGAGTTCTGCCCCGAGGTGGCGCGCACGCGCTTCGATCTCGAGGTCGTCAGCGCGCTCGACCCGGCCATCACCCGGGCGCGCTTCCTCGATCTGGCGGTGCTCAGCCAGGCCGGGGTGCTGGTCGGCTACGACGACGTCAGCGGCTCGGACCGCACCCGGGTCTCGGGGCTGGTGGGCGCCGACCTGCTGAGCGCGTTCGCGGTGCGCTTCTCGCTCGACCCGGCGCAGCCGGGGGGCGCCACCCTGCAGCTGTTCCCGGCCACCGTCGGCTCCGAGAGCGAGCACGCGCTGGCCTGTGACAGCGTGCTGCCGTTCCAGCTGCTGGGCGGCGGCGGCGTCATCATCGCGGGCCAGGAGCAGTCCCTCAAGGCCTCGCGCATCGTGCTGGCGGCCTGCCTGGAGCCCGACCCGTTCGACCCGGCGCCGCCGCTCGACGGCAACGGACAGGTCGTCACCACGGGCGTCGATCTGGCGCTGCTGCTGTCGACCGGCACCGGGCCGCTGCTGCTCGGGGGCTCGACGGTGGCGCGCCTTGACGCGGTGCCCGGTCGCACCCCGCTGGCGCTGAGCGACGGCGCGCTGCACCTGCCCTCGGGCACCATCCAGGTCGGCCTGGGCACCATCGGGCGGCTGACCCTGGTGCGCGACGAGGACCGCGGCCTGGGCCCCTGCGAGGAGCTGGCCCAGGCGCGCCGGCTCGAGGCCACCGGCACCTGCCCGCCCGGCCGCACCTGCACCGCGACCGCCTATGTCGAGCTGGAGCGCGCGCTGCCGGTGGCCCGCGCCGCCGACGAGACCGCCGTGCTGCAGCAGCTGCGCACCGAGCTGCGCCCGTTCAGCCGCGAGATCGACGGCCTCCTCGGCGCCGAGGCGCTGCGCGACGTGGTGCTCGACGTCGACTACCCGTCGCAGCGCATGATCATGCGCTGCGCCGACGGCCGCGGCGCGACCTGCCAGGGCCGCCCGCGCTTCACCGGCAGCACACGCGACCAGCACGGGAGCTGCCTGCCGCGCGCCCAGTAGCGCGCGGGCTCACCCCGGGGGTCGCGCGATCTCCAGCACCTCGTCGGCCAGCGCCCAGGCCAGCAGGCCCGCCAGCGCGCAGCACACGAAGCCGATCATGCCCAGGGTGGCGCCGCCGCCCAGCCCGCGCGGACGCACCCGCAGCAGGCCCGACAGCGCCAGCGCGGCGCCCAGCTCGAGCCCCAGCGCGAACCACCAGCGCGGCCGCGTCAGCACCCGCCCCAGCAGCGCGGGCACGCCGAAGCAGGCCGCCAGCGCGGGACACACGATCTGCCACTGGATGCGCAGCGCCCCGCCCCCGCGCGGCCACACCGCCAGCCGCGGCGGCAACAGCGCCATCATGCCATAGGCCAGCAGCGCCCCGCCGAGCACGAACAGCGCATACCCGTACTCCGCCAGCCAGCCGTCGCGGCGCCAGCGCCAGCGCGGCGTCGCAACCCCGGGACCGGCCTCGGCCTCGGCCTCGGCCTCGGCCTCGGCCCCCGCCCCCGCCCCCGTGCTCGTGCCCGCGCTCGCGCCGGTCCCGGCCCCCGCCTCCGTCATCGCCAGTCGACCTCGGCCCCCAGCGCGCGCATGACCGCGACGAACTGCGGGAAGCTGGTCGCGATGTTGCCAGCGTCGGCGATGTCGACGCTGTGCTCGCCGGCCGCGGCCAGCGCGGCCACCGCGCACGCCATGGCGATGCGGTGATCACCCTCGCTCTCGCAGCGCAGCGGGCCGCGCACGCGCGCGCTGCCGCCGTGGATGACCATGCCGCCCTCGCGCTCCTCGATCTCGACGCCGAAGCGGCGCAGCTCGCGCGTGGTGGTGGCGATGCGGTCGCTCTCCTTGACGCGCAGCTCCTCGGCGTCGCGGATGGTGGTGACGCCATCGGCGAACGCCGCCGCCACCGCCAGGATGGGCAGCTCGTCGATGGCGCGCACCACCAGCTCGCCGCCCAGGGTCACCGCGCGCAGCCGGCCGGCGCGGGCGCGCAGGTCGGCGACCGGCTCGCCGCAGGCCACGCGCTCGGCGCCGCACACCACGTCGGCGCCCATCGCCGCCAGCGCATCGAGCAGCCCGGTGCGCGTCGGGTTGACGCCGACCTCGCGCACGGTCAGCTCCGAGCCCTCCACCACCAGCGCCGCCACCAGCGGGAAGGCCGCCGCCGAGATGTCGCCCGGGACCTCGAGCGGGCGCGGCTCCAGGCGCCGATCCCAGCCGGTCGGATCGAGCTCGCTGAGGCCACCCTCGACCCGGATGGGCGCGCCCAGGTAGGCCAGCATGCGCTCGGTGTGATCGCGCGACGGCCCGGGCTCGCGCACCCGGGTCGGCCCCTCGGCGCCGAGCCCCGCCAGCAGGATGGCGCTCTTGACCTGCGCGCTGGCGACCTTGGAGGTGTGATCGATCCCGGTCAGGCGACCGCTGGCGGGGCCGGTCACGCGCAGCGGCGGATACAGCTCGCCGGCCTTGGCGCCGGAAGCGCCCTCGATGCGCGCGCCCATCCGGGTCAGCGGATCGGCCACCCGTCGCATCGGGCGCCCGTTCAGCGACGTGTCGCCGCTGAGCGCGCTGGTGAACGGCCGCGACGCCAGCAGGCCTGACAGCAGGCGGATCGACGTGCCCGAGTTGCCGCAGTCGAGCAGCGCGGCGGGTGCGCGCAGCCCGTCGAGGCCGACGCCGTGGATGGTGAGCTCGCCCGGGCCGCGCTCCTCGATGACGACGCCGAGGGCGCGCAGCGCCTCCAGCGTGCGCCGGTTGTCCTCACCACCGCCGGGGCCGCGCACGGTCACGGTGCCCGCCGCCAGCGCGCCGGCCATGATGGCGCGGTGGCCGATGCTCTTGTCGCCGGCCACCGTGACGCTGCCCCGCAGCGGCCCTCGGGCCCCGGTCACGCGCAATACACCGCTGCTGCTCAAGGCGTCTCCCTCATGGTGTCTCGTGGGTACCACGTCCGTCATCGTCGTCGTCGTCCACGATGATGCCCTCGTCGACGGGACCTTCGCCGACGCGCGCGACATCGTCGGCCGTCGGTGCCACGCGGCGAAACAGCCGCGCCCCCGCCATCAGCTGCGAGACCAGCACGCTGATGTCGACCATGGGCAGGCGGTAGGCCACGCGCAGCTGCTCGCGGGTGCCCTCGAAGGCGGCCGCCTCCAGGTAGCGCCCCGCACCGGCGATGGCGGCCAGCGGGTGCTGGGCCAGGCGGACCAGCTCGTTGCGCAGCTCGGTCGCGGCCGCGCCGGCGGGCGAGCCGACGCCCTTGCGGGGCAACAGGTCGACCAGCCCGTCCACGCGCAGCCCCTCCTCGAAGTCGAACACGAAGCCGGTGCGGCGCGCCCCCACCAGCGCGGCGAGCTCCCGGGGCGGGTCCCAGCCCTGGGCCGGGAAGCGCTGGAAGAACAGCGCGCCATGCGCGCTGCCCAGCTCGCCGAGCAGGCTGCGCAGCTCGGGCATGCCCTCGGCCGAGGGCACCCGGCGATCGATGCGCGCGTAGAGCTGCATCATGAGGTCGCTGGACGCCGCCAGCACCAGCCCGGTGTCGGGCATCAGCATGACCTGCCCGGTGTCGAGCTGGACCCCGAAGCGCACCCGGCGACCGCCGCTGCGCAGCACCCGCGCGCTCAGCTTGCTGGGATCGAAGCGCCCGCGCGCGGCCAGCACGAAGGGGACCTTGCCGCGCTGCTCGGGATACCAGGCCACCACCACCTGATCGATGTCACCCAGCAGATCGAGGCCGAAATCGGCGCTCAGCGCGTTGATCTCGCGGCGCAGCCACTTGCGGTCGTGGTCGAGCGCCTGGGTCACCGCGGGCGACGCGATGACCCGGGTGATGTCGACCGCACACAGCCGCTCGATGCCGGCGCCCGAGGGATGCAGCAGCGGCACGTGCACCAGCAGCGCCAGCGGCGTGCCCGGCAGGCCGCCCGGCGTCGTGGTCCGCCGCGGCCAGCAGCCGGCCAGGGTCCCAAGCGCCAGCGCCGCAAGGGTCGGCAGCGCCAGCGCTGCCAGGGCACCGGCGCGCCCCCGGCGACGTCGCTCCGCCGGGCGCCTCAAGACCCGGCCTCGGCGGCGCGGGCGCGCAGCTGGCGCAGCACCTCGCCGAGGATGCGCAGCCGCTCACGCAGGGCGTCGAGCTCGCCGCTGCTCAGGCCATACGCGACCCGCGCCCGCGGCCCGTCGGCATCGACCGCCAGCGCGGCCACGAAGCGATCGAGGCCCAGGCGCGCCACCGAGCCACGCGCCAGCAGCGCGGCCCGCGCGCCCCGCACCCGCTCGGCCAGCGCCTCGGCGCCGCCCTCATCCCCGGCGCGCAGCGAGGTGCGCAGCGACAACCCCTCGCCGTCGCCGAGGTGGAGCTCGGCGCGCAGCGCCCTGAGCTCGCTGGCCTCGGGCCCCAGCAGCGGGGTCAGCCGCGCGATCACCAGCGGCGTCGCCGCCAGCACCAGCCTGAGCGCAGGCGTCTCGCGCGGGCTGAGGCCAGCCGGGTCGAAGCGCGCCTCGCCCCAGCGCGCCGCCGCGCGCTCGCGGATCGACGTGGCTTCGGCCACCCGCGCCTGCGCCGCCGCCACCAGCTCGGGCGGCCCCGACGCCACCAGCCCGCTGGCGGCGTCGAGCACCGTCAGGCCAGCGCGCTCGTCGGGCCGCGCCAGTCCGATGGTCAGCACCCGCGCATCCAGCGCCCCGGCGCCCCACACCGCGACCGTGACCCAGCGCAGGCTGGGCAGCGCGGCCTCGCCGCCAGCGCCCGCCAGCCCGCGCGCCAGCTCGATGCCGTCCCCCAGCCGCGCCGACAGCCGGACCAGATCCAGCGCCAGCACCACGTCCGCCCCGGGCGGCACCGCCGCCGCCATGCGCTCGAACTCGTCCGGCCCGCGCGGGGTCGGCGCCGCCACCCCCGGTCCCGCCCCACGCGTCCCCGTGCAGCCGCACAGCAGCAACACACAGCCCAGCAGCCGCGCGCACCGCGCCATCATCCCCGCCCGCTCCCGCTCCCACTCCTGCCCGTGGCCGTGCCCGTGCCCGTGCCCGTGCCCGTGCCCGTGCCCGTGCTCGTGCTCGTGCTCGTGCTCGTGCTCGGAGTCGTGCTCGGACTCGTGCTCGTGCTGGTGCCGGTTCGCCGGCCGGGATCCCCCCGCTCCGCCAGGATCCTCTCGCGCCCCGCCCGCGCGGTCTCCAGCGCACCCTCCAGCCCCGCCCCATCCCCCTTCTCGATCATCCCACGCAGCCGCGCCAGCGCCCGCTCCAGCGCCGACGCCATCTCGAGCACCCGATCCCGGTTATCCAGGAACACCTCGCGCCACATGTGCGGATCCGACGACGCGATCCGCGTCGTGTCCAGGAACCCGCCCGCATACAGCCCCGGCATGCGCGCCGCGACCTCACCACCCAGCTCCGCCAGCGCCAGCGTCAGCGCATAGCTGGCCAGGTGCGGCAGGTGGCTGACCGCCGCGCACAGCTCGTCATGCAGCTCCGGCGTCACCTCCACCACCTCGGCCCCCGCCGCCGTCCACATCGCCCGCACCAGCGCCACCGCGTCGGCGTCACTGCGTCCCGTCGGCGTCACCAGCGCGCGCCGGCCACGAAACAGCCCCGCCGTGGCCGCCTCCGGCCCGCTGCGCTCGCTGCCCGCCATCGGGTGCCCACCCACGAAGCGCCCGCCCAGCGCCGCCTCCCCCGCTGCCACCACCGTCCGCTTGGTCGACCCCACGTCCGTGACCACCAGCCCCGGGCGCGCCGCGGCCGCCACCTCGCCCAGCACCGCCGCCGCCGCCCCGCTCGGCACCGCCACCAGCACCAGCTCCACCCCGTCAGCCGTCACCGCCTCGCGCACGCTGCCCGCCAGCGCATGCACCAGCCCGCGCTGCAGCGCCAGCGCGCCCGCCGCGGCATCCAGCTCGACGCCGATGCGCCGCGTCTCCGGCCACGCCTCGCCCAGCGCCAGCGCCAGCGAGCCCCCGATCTGCCCGCACCCCAGCAGCGCCAGCGCCGCCGGCGGCGACCGCCTGGTCACCCGAGACACTCCGCCAGCGCGCCCAGCAGCCGCTCGTTCTCGGCCCGGGCGCCCACCGTGATGCGGATGTGGCTCGGCAGCTTGTACGCCGCCATCGAGCGCACGATGACGCCCTTCTTCAGCATGCGCTGGAACACCACGTTGGCCTCGCGCCCGGCGCCCAGGTCGACCAGCACGAAGTTGCCCTGCGACGGCAGCACGCCGAGGCCCAGCTTGCCCAGCCCCTCACCCAGCTGCACCATGCCGGCGCGGTTGACCTCGCGCGAGCGCGCCACGTGCTCCTCGTCGCCCAGCGCCGCCAGCGCGCCGGCCTGCGCCACCGTGGTGACGTTGAACGGCATGCGCATCCGATCCAGGAACCCCGCCAGCTCCGGGGTCATCACGCCATAGCCACAGCGCAGCCCGGCCAGTCCATAGATCTTCGAGAACGTGCGCATCACGACCAGACGATCGCGCAGCCCGCGCAGCGCCAGCCCATCGACGAAGTCCGGCGCGGTCACGTACTCGCGATAGGCCTCGTCGAGCGCCAGGATGATCCCCGGCGGCAGCTCGCGCACCAGCCGCGTGAGGCCCACCCGCCCCAGGTAGGTCCCGGTCGGGTTGTTGGGGTTGGCCAGGAACACCAGCTTGGTCCGCGGCGTGACCCGCGCGAGCAGCGCATCGACGTCATAGCTGAAGTGCTCGCCCAGCGGCGCCTCGACCATGGGCACGCCCTGGGCCTGGCACACGATGGGGTACATCACGAACGAGCAGGCGAAGGTCAGCACCTCGTCGGCCGGGGTGCAGAAGGTCCGCACCAGCCCCTCGATGATCTCGCTCGACCCAGAGCCCACCACCAGCTCGCGCGGGGTCACTCCCAGGCCGAGGCGCCCGGCCAGCCCCGCCTTCAGGTAGTGCGAGCCCCCGTCGGGATACAGCGACACCTTGCCGATCACCGCCGCCGCCGCCGCCACCGCCAGCGCCGATGGCCCCAGCGGGTTCTCGTTGGAGGCCAGCTTGACCACCCCGGTGATGCCGAGCTCGCGCTCGACCTCCTCGATGGGCTTGCCGGGTTCGTAGGGCGCCAGCCCCGCGATGTTGGCCGGCACCAGCGGTCTCACTACGGCGGTCATCGTCAACGCGGCTCCTCTGCACGGCCGGCGCGCGGCGGCGCGCCATCGGCCTTCGGGTAACTCCCCAGCACCTTCACGAAGTCACACGACTCGCCCAGCTTGGCCAGCGCGCGCGCCACCCCGGCGCTCTCGGCGTGGCCGTCGAGGTCGACGAAGAAGATGTAGTCCCAGGGCCGCCGCCGCGACGGGCGCGACTCGATCCGGGTCAGGTTGACGCCCTCGTCCGCGAACGCCGCCAGCACGCGGAACAGCACGCCGGGCTGGTCCTTGATCGAGAACATGATCGACGTCTTGTCGTGCCCCGTCGGCTTGCGCCCCGACTTGCCGACCACCAGGAAGCGGGTCACGTTCTCGGCCACGTCCTCCAGCTTGCGGCGCACGATGGTCAGGCCGTACAGGCTGGCCGCCATCTCGCTGGCGATGGCCGCGCTGCGGGCATCGCCCTGCGCCAGCTGCGCCGCCAGCGAGGTCGACGCCACCTCCACGATGGTCGCGCGCGGCAGGTTCTGCTGCAGCCACTTGCGACACTGCCCGACCGCCTGCGGGTGCGAGTACACCTTCTCGATCACGCTGGTGTCGTCGCTGCGCGCCAGCAGACAGTGCGACACCTCGAGCACGATCTCGGCGCAGATGCGCAGGTCCGAGGTCAGGAAGGTGTCCAGCGTGTGGTTGACCACGCCCTCGGTGGAGTTCTCGATGGGGACCACGCCGAGCGCCGCCAGGCCGCGGTCGACCTCCTCGAACACGGCCCCGATCGACCCCACCGGGGTCAGCCGCGCCGACAGCCCGAACTGGCGCTTGCAGGCCATGTGCGTGAAGGTCGCCTCGGGGCCGAGGTAGGCGATCTGCAGCGGCTGCTCCAGCGACAGGCAGGCCGAGATGACCTCCTGGAACACGGTGCGCACCGCCCCGGTCGGGAACGGGCCACCACGCTCGCGGCTGCGCTGGGTCATGCGGTCGAGGATCTGGCGCTCGCGGGTCGGCTCGTAGAAGCTCTCGCGGCGCTGGGCCTGCTTGACCTCGGCGACCTTCTGCACCAGCCGCGCCCGGCCATCCAGCAGATCGAGCAGCTGGTCATCGAGAGAGTCGATCTGACTGCGCAGTGCGTCGAGACCGCTGGCGCCGCCCTGACCTTCGCCTGATTCCGACATGGACGCGCGAGCTTAGCCCAACGAAACCCCATGCGCAAAGGCCTCGTCGGGGTGGTCAGTGAGGCGCCCTCGTGTATACTCCAGCCCATCATGGCAAGGGTAAGGGCTCGGTCTCGCTGGCTCCGCGTCGCCCTGCCGCTCGCGGCGGCCGCCCTGGTCATCGGGCTGGGCGCCCACGCGATGGCGGCCGACGCCAACACCATCAGTGACGCCTGCGCCAGCGGCGCCGCGGCGCCCGATCGCTTCCAGAGCGCCCTCAAGTCGGGCTGGCTGGTGGCGCTGGCGCTGGTGTTCGGATGGGGCGTGCTGACCTCGCTGACGCCGTGCGTGTACCCCATGATCCCGATCGTGCTGTCGATCTTCGGCGCCCGCGGCAAGGACGTGCCCAAGCGGCGCGGCATGATGCTGTCGGCGACCTACGTGGCCGGCATGGTGGTGATGTACACCTCGCTCGGCGTCATCTTCGCGCTGACCGGGCGCACCGCCGATTTCGGCGCATTCCTCGGCAATCCCTGGGTGGTGGTGCCGCTGGTGCTGTTCTACCTGGCGCTGGCGGCATCGATGTTCGGCGCCTTCGACCTCGACCTGCCGGCCTCGATCCGGCAGCGCCTGGCCACCGTCGGTGGCAAGGGCTTCGGCGGCGCCTTCGCGATGGGCCTGGTCGGCGGCCTGACCGCGGCGCCGTGCACCGGGCCGTCGCTGCTGTCGCTGCTGGCCTTCGTGGCGCGCACCGGCGATCCAGTGCTGGGCTCGATCGTGCTGGCGACCTTCGCGCTGGGCATGGGCCTCTTGTTCTTCGTGGTCGGCAGCTTCGCGGTGTCCTTGCCCAAGAGCGGCCGCTGGATGGACGCGGTCAAGAGCGTCGGGGGGATCGCCCTCATCGTGATGGCGGTGTACTTCCTCTTGCCCATCGCGCCCGAGCTGCGCAGGCTGGCCCGCCCCGGCAACACCTTCGCGCTGGTGGCGGGGGCGGTCGCCGCGGTCGGCGTGGCGCTGGGCGCGGTGCACCTCAGCTTCCACTCGGGCTGGCTGGTGCGCGCACGCAAGGGCGTCGGCGTCGCCCTGGCCTCGGCCGGCGTGATCGCGCTCATCCTGTGGGCCGGCATCCCCAAGCGCCACATCCAGTGGGTCAGCGAGAAGGAGGGGCTGGCCCAGGCGCTGGCCGAGAAGAAGCCGATCGTGATCGACTTCGCGGCGTCGTGGTGCGGGCCCTGTCGCAAGTTCGAGACCGACACCTTCGCCGACCTCGACGTGTGGAAGACCATGCAGCAGCGCTTCGTGGCCATCAAGGTCGACGCCACCCACTCGACCGACGAGGTCAAGGCGCTCAAGAAGAAGTACGGCGCCGAGACGCTGCCCACCGTGGTGGTGCTCGACTCCAGCGGGCGCGAGGTCGATCGTGCGCGCACCTGGGTCGACGCCGGTGAGTTCATGCGCAAGCTGCGCCGCGCCACCGACTGCCCGCGCCCGGGCAGCGAGGTCGCCTCGTCCAGCGCGCCCGCGGTGGCGCCGTGAGCAGCCCGCCCGATCCGCCCGGCGGCGGCTCAGGCTCCGGTCCCGGCTCCGGCGACGGCGGTCAGGCCCAGCCTGGCGCCGGCGATCCCGACCGCTTCGCCGAGCTGCCGGTGACCCGCTTCTCGTTCGACGACCCCAGCGGCGCGGCGGCCGCGGCCGGCCACCTGACCACGCGGGCCTACTCGTACCTGTTCGACATCTTCGAGTTCATCGACGTCTTCGAGGAGCGCGGCGTCGACTCGGTCAGCATCGCCGCCGGCGACGAGCCGCTGCGCCTGCCCGCGACCACGCTGGAGGCCGAGCTGGCCGCCATCGTGCGCATCCTCGAGTCGCGCCCGCGCGAGGTCATCCTGCACCCCGAGTGGCGCGAGGCCACCATCGACGAGCTGCGCGCCGTGCGCGACTTCGTGGCCACCGGCGCCCGCCACAACTGGGACGTCATCATCCAGCCCGACCGCAAGATCACCGCCAATTGACCTCGGGGCCGGCTCGGCCCTGGCCGGCTCGACCTCGACGCAACCGGTCTCCGCATCAGCGGGTCAATGCAGGCTCTTGCAGGCCTCCACCGACGGCTCGACGTCGCGGCCCTCGGTGTCCTTCATGATCGGCTCGCTGTCGGGCCGCAGCCAGTCGACCTCGCACGTGAACGTGCGCCCAGAGACCTTGCTGACCGACTTGAAGGTGTGCAGCCAGCCGCCCTCGGTCTTGGCGCGCCAGATCAGCCACTTGCCGCCGGCCTGCTCGCCCTCGGCGGTGACCATGAGGCCGGCGTCGATGTGGCCCTCGAGCTCGGCCATGCGGCGCTCGAGGTCACGATCGTCGAGCGACCAGCCCAGGGTCAGCCCCTGGTCGGCGTCCTTGTACTCGATCTCGACGTAGGCGTTGCCCTCGGGCGATATCACGTTGGCCGCGAAGCCGCGCGGCAGCCGGATGCAGAAGTTCGGGTTGTCATGGCCGAACAGGCCCGGCCCGCACTGCGCACCCTGGCGGATCTGCGGCGGCAGCGGCGCCGCGGCGTCGATGACCTCCGGCGGCGGCGGCGGCGCCGGCTTCTTCTTGCTGCAGCCCGGCCCCAGCCCTAGCCCCACCACTCCGACCAGCCCCAGCACCCCCCACGCGGCGACGCGCATCAGAACGTCTTCTGGAACTTCATGGTGACGAGGCCCATGGCGTGCACCCCGTTGGACTGGCTGTTGGGATCGTTGGCAGGCTGGTCGCCCTCGAACAGGTAGTGGTAGCCGATGGGCAGCGAGACGCCGAGCGACACCAGCTGTGACAGCTTGTAGTCGAGATCGATCGACAGCTGCGCCACGAAGCCCTTGTTCTCGACCTGCGCCTTGTCGAGCGGCGGATCGACCGACTGCAGGGTGCCGATGCCGAAGCCGAGGCCGGTGCCCACGGTGCCGATCAGCTTGTCGTCCTCGCTGAGCGGGAAGTCGAAGTCGGTGCCCAGCATGAGCTGGGTCCAGCTGCCCTTGAGGCCGCCCTTGAAGAACTGCTGGTGCTCGACCCAGGCGTCGATGAACAGGAACTCGATGCCGAGCTTGCCGCCGAAGGCGCCGCCGCTCTGCACATTGAAGAAGTCGGTGTCGGTGTCGTCGTTGGCGGTGCCGCGCCCGACCGAGCCGCCGACGTCGGCCTGCACGGTCAGCTGCAGCAGGCGCGCGTCGGCGCGCCGTGCGGCACCGGCGCTCAGCAGCACGGCCGCGATGGCCAGACCCAGGACGTTCCCCCCGAAACGTGATCCAAGCTTCATGGCCTGGATCGTAGCACCCGGGCCGGCCTACTGCGAGAACCGGCGTCCGTCGCCGATCGGGCTTCTTGCCGCCGCCGCGCGCAAGGAGTAGAGATCGCGCCGTGGCTGGCGCTGGAGCGATCGTCATCGGCGGGCGGCGCGGGCCGCGGGTGCGGCGCGCCGCGGTGCTCACCGCGGTCACCCTGGCCATCGCCATCGGCGTCCTCATGGTCGGCAACTTCCTGTTCCAGCGCGCCACCGCCTACGACGTGCCCTCGGGCAAGCGCCCCGCGCTGGAGCTCGGCAGCAGCGAGAGCGACCGCGGCCTGACCCTGGGCCAGAGCCGCGCCGCGCGCCGTTTCGGCCTCTGGGTGCTGCACCTGACGGGTGACGACTATGGCCTGGGCTGGGCCCGCGGCCGCCTGTTCGCCCGCCTGGGCAGCAGCGCCGAGCGTCGCGTGCGCCAGGCCATCACCCCGGCCCCCGCCGGCTGGCTGCGCAGCAAGCTGCGCCGCATGTCGCGGCGCTGGTCGACCCGCGGGCTGCCCAGCGGGCTCGACCCCGCCTTCGCGCGCGAGCTGGCCGGCCTCAGCCGCGGCCTCGCCGAGGGTGGCGCCGGCGCCGCCAGCGGCGAGGGCGGCGCACCCAGCTTCCGCGAGCTGGTCTACGAGCAGGTCGCCTTCGATCGGGGCGCCCAGCCGCTGGGCCCGCGTGAGGCTGATCCGCGCGCGGCGCGCCGCCTCAGCCGCAGCGCGCTGGCCTTCGCCGGGCGCGGCGCGGCGCCCGAGGGCCACCTCTGGGTCGGCGCCAGCCTGCGCCTGGGCAGCCCAACCGAGGTGCTGGAGCCGGTGGTCGAGTTCATCCGCCCCGAGTCCGAGAGCAGCATGCCCCACGCGGTGGTGACCTGGCCCGGCCAGGTCGGCGCGCTGGCCGGCATGAACCAGGCCGGACTGGTCGTGGTGGTGGTGCCCGCCCGCGCCCGCTTCGGCGCTCCCGGGGGCGAGCCCATCGCCGCCCTCGGCCGTGCCCTGCTGGCGCGCGCCAGCACGCTGGGCGAGGCGCAGCAGCTGCTGCGCACGCGCAAGGGGCTGGCCGCGGCGTCGTTCCTGCTGGCCTCGGGCCGCGAGGGCGAGGCCATCGTGGTCGAGCGCACCCCGCGTCGCCTGGCGGTGCGCCGCGCCGACGCCGGCGGCGGGGTGTGGAGCGCCGGCCACTTCACCTCGCCCGAGTTCGAGTCCGACGGCGACAACGATCGCATGCGCCGCTACGGTGTCTCCGGCGCGCGGCACCAGCGCCTCGGCGAGCTGGTCGCCGAGCGCCGCGGCGTGCTCGACGCCCAGCGCGCGCTCGAGGTGCTGCGCGACCGGCGCGCCGCCGGCGGCGCCGAGCTGCCGCTGGGCCACCCCGCCGCCCTGCTGTCGACCAGCGCGCGCCCCATCGTGTTCGACGCCAGCGCCCTCATCATGTGGGTCGGCGAGGGCCCCGGCGCGCTGGGCGCGCTGCGCGCGTTCGACGTGCGCCACGAGCTGGCCGGCCCGGGCCAGGCCACCGCCGGCGCCGCGCCGCCGGCCGATCTGCCCGCCGACGCCGCGCTCGACTCCGCGGGCTATCGTGATCTGGTGGTGGCCGAGGCCGCCCTGGCCGACGCCGTGCGCATGCTGGCCGCCGGCAAGCGCCGCCTGGCGGTCGAGGCGCTGCGCCGCGCGGTCGCCTTCGCGCCCAGCCTGCCGGGGGCGCACAAGCTCCTGGCCGACGTGCTGCGCGCCCAGCGTGACAGCGCCGGCGCGCGCGCCGAGTACCAGCGCTTCCTGGAGCTCAGCCCACCCTACCTCGACGAGGTCGAGGAGGTCCGGGCCTGGCTGGGAACACCGTAGCGCCCCAGATCTTCAAGTACTACTTGAAGGCGAAAATCGCGCCGATCACCGCGCCGACGACGATCACGGCCGCGATGATGAGGTACAGGTTGCGATTGCCGGCGCCCGCCGAGGCGGTCGCCGCGGTCGCCGGCGCGGGCGCCGAGGGCGGCCCGGGCGCGCGCGGCACCATCGGCGCGGGCACCCCGCCGCGGTTGGCCGGGATGGTCTGCTCGGCCGGCGAGATCGGCCCCGCCGCCAGCCCGGGGTCGGCCTGCGCCTGCACCGGCTGCGACGCCCCACCGCTGTTCAGGATGGCCTGGCAGTCGGCGCGCAGCGCGTGCACGTCGAGGTGGCGCTCTTCCTTCTGCTTGCCCAGCATCTTCTTGATCAGCGCGTCGACCCCGGGCGGGATGCCGGCCTGCGGTCGCACCTGGCTGGGCGGCGGCGGCGTCTCGCGCAGCTGCGCCGTGATGAGCAGGCCTGGCGCGCGGGCGTGCGGGAACGGCAGCTGCCCGGTCAGCATCTCGTGGCCGAGCACGCCCATGGCGTAGATGTCGCTGCGGCCGTCGAGCGGCTTGCCCATCAGCTGCTCGGGCGACATGTACTCGAGCGTGCCCAGGGTCTGCCCCATCGCGGTCAGCTGCGCGTTGCCGCCAGTCGACGAGTCGCCCTTCATGATCTTGGCGATGCCGAAGTCGAGCACCTTGACGAAGTCGTTGTCGGCGCCGCGGCGCTCGAGGTAGATGTTCTCGGGCTTGATGTCGCGGTGCACGATGCCCTGGCCGTGCGCCTCGCCCAGCGAGCTGCACATCTGCTCGAGGATGCGCACCACGCGCTGCCACTCCAGCGGCCCGCTGCGGGTGGCGGCGTGGATCGAGTGGCCCTTGAGCAGCTCCATCGCGATGTACAGCGTGCCGTCGGGGGTCTTGTCGAAGTCGAAGGTGGTGATGGTGTGGGCGTCGCGCAGGCCGCATGAGGCCTGCGCCTCGCGCATGAAGCGGGCCACCACGTTGGCGTCGCTCTTCAGATCCGGGTGCAGGACCTTGAGCGCGACCTCGCGGTTCATGTTGAGCTGCACGCCCTTGTAGACCGCGCCGAAGCCGCCCTCGCCGAGCTTGCCGTCGATGCGGTAGCGCCCGTTGAGCACGCTGCCGACCAGCGGGTCGACGTCGGCGCCTGGCATCGGCGCGGGCGCCGGCTTGGGCGGCACGAAGGTCTGCTGATCGGGCGACATGCGCGGGCCCGCGGGCGCCACGTTGCCGATCCCCATCATGGGCGCGCCGGGCGCCTGCGGCATCGGCCGCGGCACCGCCGGCGCCTGCGGCGGATGCGGCTGCGCCGGCGCGAAGCCGCTGGGCCCCGACGACATCATGGTCTGCGCCAGCGGATCGATGCCCCCCGGCGGCCGCCCCTTGCCCGCCACCGTGGGCTGCTGGTTGGTCGCCGCGGCGGTTGGCCGCCCATCCAGTCGATGGCCGCAGGCGCCGCAGAACTTCGCGGCGTCATCGAGGCCCGTCCGACAACGGGGGCAGGGAATCATGCGAGTCCCTCGGCCATGGCCATGGTGGTTGTCATTATGCTCACTTCAGCACCTGCTCACCAGCGAGATATCAGGAGGCCCGCGACGATGGCCGCCCCACCCAGGACACCCAGCACCACCGCGGTGCGAAAATCGGCCGCTTCGCTGGCGTCGGGGACGGCGGCCACCGCGGCCGCGCCCTTGCGCCCGCGGGTGCCGACGTCACCCGCCAGCCGCGCCGGCACCCGGCCGCTGCGATCGTACTCGTCGAACTCGTCCTCCGTCGGACCGCGGATGTTCATGGTCGACGGCTCGCCGTCGTCGTCGTCGCCTCCGACGCCGATCCCCTCGGGCCGCGGCGGTTCCCACGGCGTGGTGTCGAAGCTGTGCACCACCAGCGCGCCGGCGTCGGCCGCCGCCTCGGGCAGCCCATCGCCGCCGAAGCGCGCCAGCACCACGGTGACGTTGTCGGGCGCGCCCTCCTCCTTGGCCGCCTCGATGAGCTGGTCGCACGCCTTGGCGAGGTCGCTCTCGGCGCCGAGGATGCTCTGCATCTGATCGTCATAGACCGGCCCCGACAGACCGTCCGAGCAGATCAGCACCACGTCGCCGCGGCACAGCGCGATCGACGACAGCGTGGGCGCCACGTCGGGCTCCACGCCGAGCGCCTGCAGGATGACGTTGGAGTGGATGAAGTCCTTGGCCTGGGCCTGATCCAGCGTGCCCGACTCGATCAGCGCGCCGGCCAGCGACTGATCGCGCGTGACCTGCGTCAGCGCGCCGTTGCGGAACAGGTAGGCGCGCGAGTCGCCGACCTGCGCGATGACCAGGTGCTCGTCGATCAGCGTGGTCGCCGAGGCCGTGGTGCCCATGCCGCTGCGCGCCCGCTCCGCCACCGAGGCGTCCCAGATCCGCGTGTTGGCGGCCATGATGGCCTGGTACAGGAGCTCGGCCAGCCCCTCGCGCCGGGCCAGCACAGCGGCCTCGTCGTTGGGCTTGCCCTCGGCCGGCCGGGCCACCTTGTCGCGCGCCGCGCCGCCGAGCTCCTCGAACAGCGCCTCGACCGCCATGCCGGAGGCGACCTCGCCGGCGGCGGCGCCGCCCATGCCGTCGCACACCGCGAGCACCACGCCCTTGCCGCTGACCGTCAGTGTGCGCGTCGGATCGGTCTCGCCGGCGCGCCAGTCGTGCTCCAGGTCCGCGACCAGGAACGAGTCCTCGTTGTGCTCTCGTTCGAGGCCGACGTCGGTACGTCCGCAGACCTCGACCGTGATGTCGCCGCCGCGCGCCACCTGGTGGACTAGGTCAGCTCGAACCGGAAGAGCTGGTCCCCCATGCGCAGCAGATCGCCCGACTTGAGCTCGCGATCACCGCGCACCCGGATGTAGGTGCCGTTGGAGCTGCCGTTGTCACGCAGCTCGAACTTGCCGCTGGCGTTGGCCACCACCGCGTGACGACGCGACATGAACTCGTCGTCCGGGAAGGTGATGTCGCCCTCCTCGCGCCCGAGCACGACCTCCATCTTGCTGAGGTGGTAGACGTCGCGGGTCACCCCCGAGGTGATGATCTGCGACAGCCGGCCCCACGGCGCGCGTGGCGGCGTGCCGAAGACCAGGGTGCCGTTCTGCCGCGCCGGCTTGACGTCGCGCTCGTCCTGGGTGACCTCCTCGAAGCGGAAGACCTCCTTGCCGAGCAGCACGCGATCACCGCTGTGCAGCGGCACCGGCTCCTTGACGCGCGCGAACACGCCGTTGACGTCGTCGAGCGACTTGACCACGACCTTGCCGGAGCGCTTCTCGAAGCGCGCGTGGCGCGGGGCCAGGTAGAGATCCTCGGGGAAGGTCAGCGCGGCCTCGCTGCGACCGAGATCGATCTGGTCGCCGGTGAGCGGGAAGCTCTGCCCGTCGCTGCCGTCACGGTTGACCGCGACCAGGCGACCATAGGCGGGCTCGGCGCGCGGCGTCGCGGCCGGCGTCGGGCTGCGCGGCGCCGCGGCAGGTCCCGGGGGCGGCACGAACGGCGCGGGCTGGAACACCGGCCCGCTGCCCGGCGGCACCATGGGGATGCCGCTCGCCGGCTGTGGCATGCCGGCGGCGGGCGTGGGCAGTCGACCGTCGAAGCCACCAGGGCCCATGTCGGCAGCCATGGTCTTGGCCATCGCGGCGGCCTGCGCCGACGGCGCCGAGGGCGGCGCCGGCATTGGCGGCTGCCCCAGCGGCGGCGTCGCGGCGCGACCGACCGCGGAGCGCGACGGCGTCAGGTTGGGGTTGCCGCAGTGCTGACAGAACTTGGAGCCCATCGGGCTGGTGCCACCGCAGGCCGAGCAGTGCAACGTGTCACCACCCGCGGCGGGCGCCGGCGCCCCCAGAGGTGGCGGGAAGCCGCCTCCCGGCGCCGGCAGCGGGTTCGGCTTGGAGCCGAAGCCCGACGACGGCGGCGGCGGGAAGCCGCCTCCGGGGCCTGACGGCGGCGGTGGGAAGCCGCCTCCGGGGCCTGACGGCGGCGGTGGGAAGCCACCCGCCGAAGGTGGCGGCGGGAAGCCACCCGCCGAAGGCGGCGGCGGGAAGCCACCTGCCGAAGGCGGCGGCGGGAACCCACCTGCCGAAGGCGGCGGCGGGAAGCCACCCGCCGAAGGCGGCGGCGGGAACCCACCCGCCGAAGGCGGCGGCGGGAAGCCACCCGCCGAAGGTGGCGGCGGGAAACCACCTGCCGAAGGCGGCGGCGGGAACCCACCACCGGGGCCTGACGGCGGCGGCGGGAAGCCCCCCCCCATCGGCCCTGACGGCGGCGGCGGAAAGCCACCTCCCATCGGTCCCACCGGGCCCGACGGCGCCGACGGCGCGGGCGCCGGAGCAGCCGCCTTGAGCGGCGTCCCGCACATCTTGCAGAAACTCATGCCGGGGGGATTCGGCGTGTGGCAGGCCGGGCAGACGGTGTCACCACCCGCCGGAGCCGCCCCAGCGGGCGGGCCCGGATCGAGGCGGAACCCACAGTCCTGGCAGAAAGCCGAGCCGTCCCGGTTGGTCTTCCCGCAGTTCGAGCAGCGCGCCATGCGTTCGTCGTCCTCTTGATCCGTCCTGCTGGATCGGATGAAGCCCCACGACAGCTGGGCCAGGGTCAGGCCGGAGCGCACGAGCATGCTCCGGGGATGCCCAACGTACCTCCCGGGGCCCGGCACGTCAAATCAGGGCTCTAGCAGATTTACTCCGTCGCGACGGCGGGTTGTGGCCCACCCACAATTCACGGATAATGACCTGATTATCCGATCTCATCACCTGGCAGGAGCTTCACCCATGCGCCTCCGCGCGCTTCGTTCGACTACTTCACTGATCCTGACCGCCGCCCTGGCGACCCTGCTGGCGGCGTCAGCCGGCTGCGCCGACTCCAGCGACGGCGGCGGTGACTCCAGCGTCAGCTCCGACGCAGGCGCTCCCGACGCCCTCGGCCTCGACACCAACAGCGCCCTGCCCGGCACCAGCTGCAGTGGACCCCAGGACTGCGCCAGCGGCTTCTGCAGCGACGGGGTGTGCTGCGCCACCGCCTGCACCGGCGTGTGCGAGACCTGCAACCAGCCCCAGGCGCCCGGCAGCTGCACCCCGCTCGCCGCCGGCCTCGATCCCGACAGCGAGTGCGCCCCCGAGGCCGCGACCTCGTGCGGCCGCACCGGCTCGTGCGACGGCGCGGGCGCCTGTCAGAAGCAGCCCAGCGGCACCGTGTGCGGCAGCCGCACCTGCGCCGGCACCAACATGAGCGCCCGCCCCGACACCTGCGACGGCAACGGCACCTGCGCCGACGCCGGCAACGACACCTGCGCACGCGCCTTCACCTGCGACAGCGCGACCGGGCAGTGCCGGACCTCGTGCAGCGCCCCCACCGACTGCGTGGCCGGCTTCACCTGTGTCGGCGGCCAGTGCAAGCTGGCGCAGACCGGCACCTGCACGCTCGACTCCGAGTGTGCCTCTGGCTTCTGCACCGACGGCAAGTGCTGCTCCGAGCGCTGCGACGGCGCCTGCGTGCGCTGCAACGTGGCTGGCCAGGAGGGCCTGTGTCTGCCCGAGGCCGCCAACACCGATCCCGACAACGAGTGCCCCACCGAGACCGCCGCAAGCTGCGGCCGCACCGGGATGTGCTCCGGCGTGGCCGGCTGCGCGCTGTTCCCCGCCACCACCTCGTGCGCACCCGCGACCTGCCTGGGCACCACGGCGTCGCAGAACCCGCGCAGCTGCAGCGGCGCCGGCATGTGCGCCGACGCCGGCATGCGGAGCTGCGGCGTCTACACCTGCAACGCCGCCACCGGCGCCTGTCGCACCGCCTGCGTGACCGGCGCCGACTGCGCCACCGGCTACCAGTGCGCCACCGGCGGCGTATGCAAGAAGTCGCCGGGCCAGCCGTGCAGCGCGGGGGCCGCTGGCGACGCCGAGTGCGCGCTGGGCTTCTGCACCGACGGGGTGTGCTGCAACGCGCGCTGCGGCGGCACCTGCGAGAGCTGCGCCCAGACCGGGCGGCTCGGCTTCTGCGACCCGGTCCCGAACAACACTGACCCCGGCGACGAGTGCGCCACCGACGCGCCCTCGAGCTGCGACAGGAACGGCTTCTGCAACGGCGCCCGCGCCTGCGCGCTGTATCCGGCCAGCACCGTGTGCTCACCCTCGAGCTGCCCGACCACCACGTCGTACGCCAGCCAGGACGTCTGCGACGGCGCCGGCAACTGCCCAGACACCGGCACCGCCAGCTGCGGGATCTATGTGTGCTCGCCGACCGCGGGGCCGTGCCGCACCGACTGCGGCGCCAATGGCGACTGTGCCAGCGGCTACGTCTGTGACATCGCGACCCGGCGCTGCAAGCGCCCCGTCGGCGGCGGCTGCAGCATCGGCAGCGACTGCATCAGCGGCGCCTGCTGCGGCTCGATCTGTCGCGACATCACCAGCGACGCCAGCTTCTGCGGCAGCTGCAGCAACGTGTGCGTGGCCGCGGGCGGCAGCAACCCGTGCGTGAGCAGCGCCTGCGCGCCGGTGTGCAGCAGCGGCTTTCAGAACTGCGACACCAACAACAGCAACGGCTGCGAGCTGCAGCGCGCCTCGGGGCAGATCTGCCAGGGCGCCGGCTTCCTGGGCAGCGCCAGCGGCGATCTCGGGGCCGACACCCTGACCACCTCGGGCACGAGCTCGGCGTTCTACCGGGTCACCATCCCGGAGAGCAACAGCTCGTCGCTGTACCTCAGCGCCTGGGTGGTGCTGGCGATGGACGCCGGCATCGACTTCGATCTCTATGTCACCTGCGCGGCCTGCGGCGACGCCCGCTCGGCGTCGTCGACCAAGCTGGCCGGCGTCACCGATCAGGTCAACCTCTACCGCGCCGACAGCGCGGCCACCGACACCTTCGACATCCTGATCGAAGTCAGGTACTACAATGCCACCATGTGTGGCGGCTGGAACCTGACCGTGAACGGCAACCGCGTCGTGTCGACGACCCCGCTGTCGACCGATCCGCCGACCTTGCAGTGCAACTGATGAAGGTCGCGATCACCGGGCACCAGGACCTCGGCGCCGCCGCCGACCTCGACTGGATCAAGACCGCCGTGCGCGAGGCCTCCAACCAGCTGGCGACCTCGCACGGGGTGTCGTGCCTGGCCGCCGGCGCCGATCAGCTGTTCGCGGCGCTGGTGGTGCAGCGCGAGCTGCCGCTGACCGTCATCATCCCGTGCAAGGCCTACGTGGGCACCTTCACCAGCGCGCCCGATCTGGTCGAGTACCACCGCCTGCTGCGCGCCGCCTCCGAGCGGGTGACGATGCCCTTCGACGAGCCCGGCCCGCTGGCCTACGACGCCGCCAACCGCGAGCTGGTCGATCGCGCCGACGCCGTCATCGCGGTGTGGGACGGCCAGCCCGCGCGGGCCACCGGCGGCACCGCCGACGTGGTCGCCTACGCCCGGCTGCGCGCGCGCCGCGTGGTGCACGTCAACCCGGTGACCAAGGCAGTCCAGACGGGTGCGACTCTCATCGTGACGCGGGCTTGAGCCGTTCGGGTTTGAAGGCGATGACGTTGCCGAGAACGATCACATCGGCGTGAAACGTCGCGGCAATCAGCGCCCAAGCCTCATCGAATCGCTCGC